>NZ_JBIFFJ010000001.1:0-648767 GCF_043556915.1 Sulfitobacter sp. 1A15299
CTGAACGATCAAGACCTTCTGGTTTCGGCCCAAACCGGGTCGGGCAAGACGGTGGGCTTCGGCCTTGCCATCGCGCCGACGCTTCTGGGCGAGGACACGCATTTCGGCCAAGCGGGCGCACCGCTGGCGCTGATCATCGCGCCCACGCGCGAATTGGCCATGCAGGTTAGCCGCGAGCTCACATGGCTGTACGGCAAGGCGGGCGCGGTGGTCACCACCTGTGTCGGCGGCATGGACAGCCGCACCGAGCGCCGCGCGCTGGAGCGGGGCGCGCATGTGGTCGTCGCCACGCCGGGGCGTCTGTGTGACCACATCAAGCGCAACAACATCGACCTCGATTCCCTGCGCGCCGTGGTGCTGGACGAGGCCGACGAGATGCTCGACCTCGGCTTTCGCGAAGACCTTGAGTTCATCCTGTCGGAATCCCCCGAGGAGCGCCGCACGCTCTTGTTCTCGGCCACCGTGCCGGCGGCCATCGCCAAGCTGGCGCAATCCTACCAGCGCGACGCGCAGCGGATCACCACCGTGGGCGAGACCAAGCAGCACAGCGACATCGAATACCGCGCGCTGAACGTGCATCCGCGCGACACCGAGAACGCAATCATCAACGTGCTTCGCTTCTACGAGGCCAAGAACGCCATCGTCTTTTGCAACACCCGCGCCGCCGTGGCGCGGCTGACCACGCGCTTCACCAACCGCGGCTTCTCGGTCGTGGCGCTCTCGGGTGAGCTCACGCAATCCGAGCGCACCAATGCGCTGCAGGCGCTGCGCGACGGGCGCGCCCGTGTCTGTATCGCGACGGATGTGGCGGCCCGCGGCATCGACCTGCCGAACCTCGAACTGGTGATCCACGCCGACCTGCCCAGCAACTCCGACACGCTGTTGCACCGTTCGGGCCGCACCGGACGCGCGGGGCGCAAGGGGGTCTCGGCGCTGATCGTACCGCCCAAGATGCGCAGCAAGGCGAACCGGCTTCTGGGCTGGGCCAAGCTGAAAGTGGAATGGGCCGCCCCGCCCTCCGCCGCCGAAGTGAACGCCGCCGATGAGGCGCGCCTGCTGGCCGATTCCGCATGGGTTGAGCCTGCCCCCGAGGATGCGGCGGAATTCGTCACCTCGCTGGTCGAGAAGTTCAGCGCCGAGCAATTGGCCACCGCCTTCGTCAACCTCTACCGCAAGCGGCAATCCGCCCCGGAAGAGCTGAGCGACCCCGGCGCGCCGGGCGAGGACAAGCCGCGCCGCGACTTTGGCCCATCGGTCTGGTTCTCGGTCTCTACCGGGCGCAAGGACGGGGCCGAGCCGCGCATGTTGCTGCCGATGCTCTGCCGCCGGGGCGACCTGACCAAGGACGACATCGGCGCGATCCGCGTGCAGGACAGCCACAGTTTCGTGGAGGTGGCCGAAGCCTCGGTGCCCGGCTTGCTCGACACGCTCGGCGGCGACATGAAGCTGGAAGACGGCGTGGTGCTGACCAAGCTGGACAAAGCGCCCGATCTGCCGCGCGGCCCCAAGCCCGGCGGCAAACGCGGCCCGAAACCCGGCGGCTTCAAAGGCGACCGCGGCCCCCGCAAACCGCGCGGCGATTATGACCCGGATGCCGCCCCCGCCCCGCGCAAACCCCGCGCGAAATCCAGCGATGGCCCCGGTGCCGCGTCTTTCGACAAGCCCAAATTCGACAAGCCCAAATTCGACAAACCCCGCGCGCCAAAAGGCGAACGCCCACCAAAGTCGCACAAGACTGAGCGTAGCCCGATGAAACCCGGCGCGACGCCCAAGCCCAAATCGGGCGGTGACACGAGCGGCAAGCCCAAGGCAAAGGCCGTTTGGAAAAAGGAAAAGCCCGCGGGCGCTGCGCCGCGCAAGGGCAAAGGCAAACCGACCACCTCGGCCACCACGCCGGGCGGCGAAAAGACCTACAAACGGGCCTCCGACCCGTCCAAACGTTTCACCCCGCCGAATAAGATCGGCAAACAGGGCGGCAAGGGCGGCCCGAAATCGAAATAAGATCAAACGCCGGGGCCTCACCCCGGCGTTTTTGCATCCCGCGCCATTTCCTGAAAGAAATCGCCCCCTCTGGCCTCACCGAAGGGGGCAAACTGGCACTACTGGATCCTATCCATTCGCGGTGTTCTTGGAACAGTATCTCCCGCCTTTGCGCGGGCTTCATTCGTGGGCTCGCCCCACCCGTAGAGAAAGGTTTGCCCCATGGACGGCAATTTCAACGAGAACGACATCTCCCGCGTTGTCGAAGCCGACCGCGCGCATATCTGGCACCACCTGAGCCAGCACAAACCCTATGAAACCACCGACCCGCGCATCATCGTCGAAGGCCGCGGCATCCGGGTCTGGGACCAAAAGGGCAAGGAACACCTCGACGCCGTCTCGGGCGGGGTCTGGACGGTGAACGTCGGCTATGGCCGCGAGAGCATCGCCAACGCCGTGCGCGACCAGTTGATCAAGCTGAACTATTTCGCGGGCTCCGCAGGCTCGATCCCCGGCTCCCATTTCGCCGAGAAGCTGCTCGACAAGATGCCGGGGCTGGACCGCGTCTACTATTGCAACTCGGGCTCCGAGGCGAATGAGAAAGCCTTCAAAATGGTCCGCCAGATCGCGCATAAGCGCTACGGCGGCAAGAAGCACAAGATCCTCTACCGCGACCGCGACTACCATGGCACCACCATCGGCTGCCTCTCCGCCGGCGGTCAGGACGAGCGCAACGCGCAATACGGCCCCTTTGCGCCGGGCTTCGTGCGGGTGCCGCACTGCCTTGAGTATCGCGCCTTCGAGCAGGACGGCGCCCCGCAGGAAAACTACGGCATCTGGGCCGCCGATCAGATCGAAAAGGTGATCCTCGCCGAAGGACCGGAAACCGTCGGCGCGCTCTGCCTTGAGCCGGTCACGGCAGGCGGCGGCGTCATCACCCCGCCCGAGGGGTATTGGGAGCGCGTGCAGGAGATCTGCCGCAAATACGACATCCTGCTGCATATCGACGAGGTCGTCTGCGGGGTGGGCCGCACCGGCACGTGGTTCGGCTACCAGCAATACGGCGTGCAGCCCGACATGGTGACCATGGCCAAGGGTGTGGCCTCGGGCTATGCCGCCATCGCTTGTCTGGTCACGACCGACGCCGTCTTCGACATGTTTAAGGACGATGCCAGCGATCCGCTGAACTACTTCCGCGACATCTCGACCTTTGGCGGCTGCACCGCGGGGCCGACCGCGGGGATCGAGAACATGCGCATTATTGAGGACGAGGGCCTGCTCGAGAACACCACCAAGATGGGCCACTACATGCTGGAGCAGCTTCACGCGCTGGCCGACAAGCATAAAGTAATCGGCGACGTGCGCGGCAAGGGGCTGTTTCTGGGGGCCGAACTGGTGACCGACCGCGACAGCCGCGCCCCGGTCGAGGAAAAGCGCATTCAGGCCGTCGTCGGAGACTGTATGGCCCAAGGGGTGATCATCGGCGCCACCAACCGATCCCTGCCCGGCAAGAACAACACCTTGTGTTTCTCGCCCGCGCTGATCGCCACCCGCGATGATATTGATGAGATCATCGCCGCTGTGGATGGTGCATTGGACCGGGTTTTCACTTCGGCGTAAAACCGCGCTTTCAGGCGTGTGACAGGCGGCATCGGTTGACCCGGTGCCGCCTTCGTCTATCTAAACCCCTGTCTTGCCCGAACATGACAACAGATGGAAAATTTCCGCGCATATCCGCGTTGAAAATTTTTCTTAACATCCATCGCTTTCGCGGGAACCTCTTCCAATCCCCCCGCGTTGGCAAATGAGTAACTTGGGAGAAAGACATGAAGAAATTCCTTATCGCCGTTCCGCTGGTCGCCACGCTTGCCGCTTGTAACGGCACCACGCCCAGCCAAGGCGCCCTGACAGGTGCAGCCCTCGGCGCAGCAACAGGTGCTGCTGTTTCAGGCGGTGACGACAAGGTTCAAGGCGCAATCATCGGCGGTCTCGCAGGTGCGGCAGCTGGCAACTACATCGGCCAGACACAATCCGGCAAATGCGTTTATCAGAACGCCAATGGCCAGCGCTACGTCGCGGCTTGCCCGTAATCGGCTGACATCGCGCGTTTTCGCGTTATCAGGGCTTCGACCATCGGTCGGAGCCCTTTTTCGTTTCCGCCTCTCCCCCATCTTGGCATCGGCATGATTTGATCCTAACAGGGGTCAAGCGCCCAAGGGCGTGGGGAGGAACCATGACCACATTAACCGATATCGCGATCCTGCTGATCGCGGCCTTTGGCGCGGGGGTGTTGAACACCATCGCCGGGGGCGGCACCTTTCTGACCTTTCCCGCACTGGTCTTTACCGGCATGCCCCCCGTGGCCGCCAATGCGACCAGCGCCGTAGCGGTGTTTCCGGGCTACCTTGCGGGCGCTCTTGGCTTTCGCCGCGAGCTTGGCTGCATCGACCGCCGCGCCCTGCTGCGGTTGTGCCTTATCACGCTGGCGGGCGGCGTGGTCGGCTCGGGCTTGCTTCTGATCTCTTCCAACGCGGCCTTTTCCGTCGTCGTACCTTTCCTGCTGCTTGCGGCGACGCTGGCGTTTCTACTGGGCGACCGCATCCGCGCCTTCGCCGCCGCCCATGCCCGCTCTGTGACGCCTCAGGGCGCGCTCGGCCTTTTCGTGGTTAGTGTCTATGGCGGCTATTTCAACGGGGGTTTGGGCATCGTTCTGCTGGCCCTCTTCGCGCTTTGGGGGATGACCGATCTACACGGGATGAACGGGCTCAAGACCGGGCTGAGCTTCGTGCTCTCCTCGATTTCCGTGGCGGTCTTTGCTCTGGCCGGTCTGGTCGCATGGCCGCAGGCGCTGCTGATGATGCTGGCGGCCACGGCGGGCGGCTATGCTGGCGCGCCCTTGGCGCGGGCCTTGCCGAAACAGACCGTCCGCTGGCTGATCGCCGCCATCGGGTTCGGCATGAGCGCGGTGTTCTTTTGGCGCCTCGTGGCGGGCTAGCCCACCACCCGCGCCGCGCCGCTTTCGGGATCGAAAAGCACCAAGGGGTGATCCGCCCGTTCGATCCGGCCCAGCCCCATGTCATTGCGCAACAGCGCGACCGGCCCCGAGGTGGCCCGCGCGAGCGCCCCCTCCAGCGGCTCCCCCACCGCATGGGTCAGCACATGCACCGCGCGGCCCATTTCAAGATCCGCCCCCGCCAGCGTGCCATCGGCCAAGGTCAACCGCCCCTCGGCACGGTAAACCTCCCGCTCGTTGAGGGTGAAGCCCGTGATATCCGACCCCGCCGTCGCCATCGCATCGCTGACAAGGAAAATGCCCGAAGGTTTGGCCGCCAGCGCGGTGCGCATGGTCGCGGGATGCACGTGGATACCATCGGCGATCAGCCCCGCATGGCCCCCCTTCCGAGACAGCGCCGCCCCGACCAGCCCCGGCGCGCGATTGCCCATCTGGCTCATCGCGTTGAACAAATGGGTCACGCAGGCCGCGCCCGCGTCGAAGGCCGCCATGCAAGTCTCGAAATCCGCATCGCTATGACCAAGCGAGACCATGACCCCCGCCTCGGCCATCGCGGCGATCTGCGCGGTGCTGGTGTTCTCCGGCGCGACCGTGACCATAAGGTTCGGCAGACGCGCGGCGGCGCGTAGGATCAGGGCGAGGTCCGCCTCACGCATCGGGCGGATCAGCGCCCCGTCATGCGCGCCCTTGCGCGAAAGCGCCAGATGCGGGCCTTCCAGATGCAGCCCAATGATGCCCGGCACCCCTTCTGCGATGGCATCGACAGCGGCCTCGATGGCCGCTTCGGTCTTCTCGGGCGTGTCGGTGATCAATGTGGGCAGCAGCGCCGCGACACCAGTGCTGCGATGCGCGTCGGCCATCCGCCGCAGGGTCGCCACATCGGGGCTGTCATTGAACATCACCCCGCCGCCGCCGTTGACCTGAAGATCGACGAAGCCGGGGCAGAGCACGCCGCCCGCACACCGCTGCTTTACAACGCCCTGCGGCACCTCTTCGGCGGTGAGGATGCGGCGGCTGCCGTCCTGCATCTGCGCCAGCACCTTGCCGGGGTGCAACCGCTTGCCGTCATGGATCTGCGCCCCGGTGAAAACCTTTGCGATCTCGCTCATCACAGAACCTCTTCCGCCGCGGCCTTGCAGGCCAGATGAAACGCCCCGTCCAGCGCCGTGCCCCGCGCCGCGATCCGGCCAGCCAAATGGTCTTCCGGCAGGAAAGGCGCGTAATGCGGGCCGACCCCGCCAAGCAGACAGAGCGGATCGCCGGGCGCAAAATCCAGCGCCTTCAACGCGCGGGTGTAATAGGCGGCACCCTCACGTATCAAGGCCTGCGCGTGATCGTCCCCGGCCTCAGCCGCCGCGATGACCTTGGGCGCGAATGCCGCGTAATCCCCCGGCTGCGCCGTCAGGCTGAAGGCCACGAAAACCTCAGGATCGTCTCCGAAATCCGCCATCAAGGCGCGGGTCAGGTCGCTATGGGGCAACACCCCATCATGACATTGCAACGCCAGATCCAGTGCTCCGCGCCCCAGCCAAGCGCCCGATCCCTGATCCGCCAGATGAAACCCCCAGCTGCCGACATAGCGAAACGCCGCGCCATCCGTGGCGGCGACGATCGTGCCGGTGCCGATGGCCAAGACCCAGCCCCTGGCGCCTTCGCCAAGCGCGCCGACCACGCAGGCGGGGCGGTCATCCTCCGCGATGATCCGGCCATAGGGCAGCGCCGCGCGCAGCCGCGCTGCGTCGCGGGCGACGTTCATCCCGGCGAGGCCGAGAAAGGCGGTGGCCCCGGCAAGCGCCGCGGCAGGCAGCCCAGCCGAGGCCGCCGCCGCTTCGACCGTGGCGCGGATATTCACAAGTGTCTGGTCCGGGTCATTGCCGATATTCGCCCGCCCGCCAGAGGCCCGGCCAAGGATACCGTCGCGCTGCGTGCCGATGGCCGCACGGCAACCGGTGCCACCGCCGTCCACGGCGATCAAAAGGGGGGCGGAAATGCTCATGCGATCGTTTTAGGCGAGGGGCCAAGCGAACGGAAGTGGGGCGCGGCCCCGGGGGATAAATTGGGCCAGCCGTAATGCCAGATTGAACTCCCCCTAAGGCCAGCTTAACCTCGGCCCCATGGCCCTGCCCGTCGAAACCTTTTTCCTGCGCCCCGATGCGCAAGGCACCCTGCAACAGCAGATCCAGCAGATGATCGCCCAAGGCATCCTCTCGGGCCGGTTCCAGCGGGGGGAGAAGCTGCCCTCGACCCGCAGACTCGCCGCGCATCTCGGCGTCAGCCGGATCACCGTGACCATCGCCTATACCGAGCTTTTGGCGAATGATTACCTCACCTCGCGCGGGCGGTCGGGGTATTTCGTCTCGGACAACGCGCCCGCTCCGCCCGCTTTCGCCCCCCGGGCCGAGGCGGATGACGCCATCGACTGGACCCGCGCCATCGGGCAGCGGTTCAGCGCCAACGGGCTGGCCGCCAAACCGCAAGATTGGGCCAGCTACCGCTACCCCTTCATCTATGGCCAAGCCGACCCGACGCTCTTTGACCATGCCAACTGGCGGCTTTGCGCCCTGCAAGCCCTTGGCCAGCGCGATTTCACCTCGATGACGACCGATTACTACGATCAGGACGACCCGCAACTGATCGAGTTCATTGCCCGCCATATCCTGCCCCGGCGCGGCGTCTCGGCCCGGCCCGAGCAGATCCTCATCACCCTTGGCGCGCAGAACGCGCTTTGGCTGACCGCGCAGGTGCTGCTGACCCAACGCCGCCGCGCCGTGCTCGAAGACCCGTGCTATCCGGCGCTGAGCGGTATTCTCGGCCAATCCCGCTGCCACATCACGCCCGTGCGGGTGGATCAAGACGGCCTCCCGCCCGAGGCGATCCCCCCCGATACGGATGTGATTTTCGCAACCCCAAGCCATCAATGCCCGACCAATGCGACCATGCCGATGGACCGCCGCCGCGCGCTGCTGTCCCGCGCCCGCGCGCTGGAGGCGCTGATCGTCGAGGATGACTATGAGTTCGAGATGTCCTTTCTCAAACCCGCCTCGCCCGCGCTTAAATCGCTCGATGACGAGGGGCGGGTGATCTATGTCGGCAGCTTTTCCAAATCGCTCTTTCCGGGGCTGCGGCTGGGGTATCTGGTGGGGTCCGAACCCTTCATCCGGGAGGCCCGCGCGCTGCGCGCCTCGGTCCTGCGGCACCCGCCGGGGCATATCCAGCGCACCGCCGCCTATTTCCTGTCGCTCGGCCATTACGACGCCCAGATCCGCCGCATGGGGCTCGCGCTGCACGAACGCCGCCGGGTCATGGACGCGGCGCTAGAGACCCATGGTCTGCGCGTGTCGGGCCGAGGGGCCTATGGCGGATCGTCCTTCTGGATGCGCGCACCGGAGGGCGTGGACACGGCGGAACTGGCCGAGAACCTGCGCGCGCAGGATGTGTTGCTGGAGCCGGGACATGCCTTTTTCGCCGGGGCTGAAAGGGCCACGAATTACTATCGGCTGGCCTATTCTTCGATCCCCGCCGCGCGGATCGAAGAGGGCGTCGGGCTGATCGCGCAAGAGATTGACCGCCTGCGCTGATCTGGCCTTAGGGCTGGCGCATTTCTGGCCCTAACCCCGGCCTGCACCTGCCCGTAATTTGCCGAGAGCTTTGCCCCATGCCCAAAGGATCACGCGATGAAAATGACCACCGAAGAAGCCTTCGTCAAAACCCTTCAGATGCATGGGATCGACACGGCCTTTGGCATTATCGGCTCGGCCATGATGCCGATTTCCGACCTCTTCCCCGCCGCCGGGATCACCTTTTACGACGGCGCGCATGAGTGCAATTCGGGCATGATGGCCGATGGCTACACCCGCGCCTCGGGACGGATGTCGATGATGGTGGCGCAAAACGGGCCGGGCATCACCAATTTCGTGACGCCGGTGAAAACCGCCTATTGGAACCACACGCCGCTTTTGCTGGTCACCCCGCAGGCGGCGAACAAGACCATCGGCCAGGGCGGCTTTCAGGAGGTCGAGCAGATGGCGCTGTTCCGCGACATGGTCGCCTATCAGGAAGAGGTCCGCGACCCCAGCCGCATCGCGGAGACGCTGAACCGCGTGATCCTGCAGGCCAAGCGCCACTCCGCGCCCGCGCAGATCAACGTGCCCCGCGATTTCTGGACGCAGGTGATCGACATCGAGTTGCCCGCCATCGTCGAGTTCGAGCGCCCCTCGGGCGGTGAATCGGCGATTGCCGAGGCGGCGGAACTGCTCTCAAAGGCAAAATTCCCGGTGATCCTGAACGGGGCAGGCGTGGTGATCGGCGGAGCCATCGACGACGCGAGGCAGTTGGCCGAGCGGCTCGATGCCCCGGTTTGCTGCGGCTACCAGCACAACGACGCCTTCCCCGGCTCGCACCCGCTCTCGGTCGGACCGTTGGGGTACAACGGGTCCAAGGCGGCGATGGAGTTGATCGCCAAGGCCGACGTGGTGCTGGCGCTTGGCACGCGGCTCAACCCCTTCTCGACCCTGCCGGGCTACGGCATCGACTATTGGCCGCGGGATGCCAAGATCATTCAAGTCGACATCAACCCCGACCGCATCGGCCTCACCAAGCCAGTGAGTGTCGGCATCGTCGGCGATGCGGGCAAGGTGGCCCGCAGCCTGCTCGACCAGCTGGGCGAGAGCGCCGGTGACGCGGGCCGCGAGGAACGCCGCAACTTGATCGCCCAGACCAAATCGGCATGGGCGCAGGAACTGACCTCGATGGACCACGAAGAGGACGACCCCGGCACCACATGGAACGAACGCGCCCGCACCCGCGAGCCGCAAAAGATGTCGCCGCGCATGGCATGGCGCGCGATCCAGAAGGCGCTGCCGACCGAGGCGATCATCAGCTCCGACATCGGCAACAATTGCGCCATCGGCAATGCCTACCCGACTTTTGAGGCGGGCCGCAAATACCTCGCTCCCGGGCTCTTCGGCCCCTGCGGCTACGGCTTCCCGGCGATCTGCGGCGCCAAGATCGCCTGCCCGGACACGCCGGTGGTGGGCTTTGCCGGCGACGGTGCCTTCGGCATTTCGATGAACGAGATGGTCAGCGTGAACCGCGACGACTGGCCCGCCGTGACCATGGTGATCTTTCGCAACTACCAATGGGGCGCGGAGAAGCGGAACACGACGCTTTGGTTCGACGACAATTTCGTCGGCACCGAACTGGCGCAGGAGGTGTCCTACGCCGGAATCGCCAAGGCCTGCGGGGTCGAAGGCGTTCAGGTCTCGACCATGGAGGAACTGACCGAGGCGCTCGACCGCGCGATCAAGGCGCAGATGACGGAGGGCAAGACCACCTTCATCGAGGTGCTGCTCAATCAGGAACTGGGCGAGCCCTTCCGCCGCGACGCGATGAAGAAACCCGTCTCCGTCGCCGGGATCAGCCGGGATGACATGCGCCCGCAACGGGTCTGAGCCATGGCGCTGGTGCTCGTCGTCAATGCAGGGTCGTCGTCGATCAAGGCGGCGGTCTTTGACGGCGGGCTGTTTGAAACCCTGCGGATCGAAGCGCAGGGCATCGGCCAGACCGGCGCGCTGCGTGTGGGAAAGGCTCCGCCAAAGCCGCTTGCGCTGCCCGATCATCGCACCGCCTTCACCGCCATTCTGGCGGGGCTGCGTGACGCGGGGATCGCCTCCGCTGACCTCAGCGCTGCCGCGCATCGCGTGGTGCATGGCGGCCCGGACTTGGCCAAGACGACGGAGGTCACCCCCGCCGTGCGTGCCGCCATCGCCGCCGCCGTGCCACTGGCCCCGCTGCACAATCCGCATCACCTCAGCGCCATCGACGCGCTGACAGCGCTGATGCCCGAGCTGCCGCAATTCGCGGCCTTCGACACGGGTTTTCACCGCACCAACCCGGCAGTCGCGCGGCGCTACGCGCTGCCCGAAAGGCCCGCGACCGCCGATCTGCGCCGCTACGGCTTCCACGGCATCAGCTACGAAAGCCTCGTGCGGAATTTCACCGCCCAAACCGGCGCCCCCCTGCCCGACCGCCTGCTGGCGCTGCATCTGGGCAATGGCGCCTCGCTTTGCGCGATCCACGAAGGGCAATCGATGGCCACGACCATGGGGTTCTCGCCCTTGGGCGGGCTGACGATGGGCACCCGCGCGGGTGAAATCGACGCGGGCGCGGTCCTGCATCTGGTGGGCGATCTCGGGCTGGAAGCCACGCAGCGATTGCTGCACCACGAAAGCGGGTTGCTCGGACTGTCAGGCCAGACCGCCGACATGCGGAAATTGGCGGAGAGCGACTGCGAAAGTGCCCGCTTCGCCCGCGAACATTTCTGCTACTGGATCACCCGTCAGGCCGGGTCGATGATCGCCGCCATGGGCGGGGTCGATGGCATCGCCTTCACCGGTGGCATTGGCGAGAACGATTCCGAGGTGAGGGAAAAGGTTCTTGCAAACCTTCGCTGGGCGGGAAATATTCCCTTATGGGTCCTCCCCGCCGCCGAAGAGAAACATATCGCGCGTCAAGCGCTTGCCCTGCTGAAAGCCCCCGCCCCCTCATGACGCATTCCCAGCCGCCGCTCGATCTGTCGCCAAAGGTCTCGGACGAGGTCCGCCGCACGACCTGCTACATGTGCGCCTGCCGCTGCGGCATCAACGTGCATATGAAGAAGGGCAAGGTCGCCTATATCGAGGGCAACCGCGACCACCCGGTGAACCGCGGCGTGCTCTGCGCTAAGGGCTCGGCCGGGATCATGCAGCACAATTCCCCCGCGCGGCTGCGCAACCCGATGAAACGCGTGGGCCCTCGCGGCTCGGGCGAATTCGAGGACATCAGCTGGGGGGAGGCGCTGCAGATCGCCACCGACTGGCTGGAGCCGCTACGCCATGAGGCGCCGGAGAAACTCGCCTTCTTCACCGGGCGCGACCAGTCGCAAAGCTTCACTTCGCTTTGGGCGCAGGCCTTCGGCACGCCGAACTACGCGGCACACGGCGGCTTCTGCTCGGTCAACATGGCCACGGCGGGGATCTACACCATGGGCGGCGCCTTCTGGGAGTTCGGCCAGCCCGATTGGGACCATACCAAGCTTTTCATGCTGTTCGGCGTGGCCGAAGACCACGACAGCAACCCGATCAAGATGGGGCTGGGCAAGCTGAAGGCGCGCGGCGCGCGGGTGATCGGGGTAAATCCCATCCGCACCGGCTACAACGCCATCGCCGACGATTGGGTCGGCATCACGCCGGGCACCGACGGGCTGTTCATCCTGTCGCTGATCCATTGCCTGATGAAGGCCGGGCGCATCGATCTTGACTACCTCGCGCGCTACACCGACGCGCCGGTGCTGCTGAACGGCGACCCGAAGTCGCCCGAATTCGGCCTGCAACTGCGCGACGCGGAGGGCAAGGCGCTGGTGATCGACCGCAAGACCCGCAAGCTCACCCCCTTCGACCAGCCCGGCGTGCGCCCTGACCTGTCGGCCACCTACCGCGCGGGCGGGATCACGCATCGCCCGGTGTTCCACCAGATGGCCGAAGAATACCTCGGCGAGACCTACACCCCCGAGGCCGTGGCAGATCGTTGCGGCATCCCCGCCCCCCGCATCCGCGCCATCGCCGCCGAACTGGCGCGGGTGGCCTTCGACGAGGCTTTCGAGATCGACCAGCCCTGGACCGATTTCCGTGGCGAACGCCATGAGAAGATGACCGGGCGCCCGGTGTCCTTCCACGCCATGCGCGGCATCTCGGCCCATGCCAACGGGTTCCAGACCTGCCGCGCGCTGCATGTGTTGCAGATCATCCTCGGCACCGTGGAAGTGCCCGGCGGCTTCCGCTTCAAACCGCCCTACCCCAAGCCCGCCACGGCGCATCCCAAACCCCATTGCAAGGCCACGCCGGGCGGGCCGCTCGACGGGCCGCATCTGGGTTTCGTGCAAGGCCCCGAGGATCTGGCGCTGTGCCCTGATGGCAGCCCCGCGCGGATCGACAAGGCGTTTACATGGGAGAACCCGATGTCGGCCCATGGGCTGATGCATATGGTGATTTCCAACGCCCATGCGGGCGATCCCTACAAGATCGACACGCTGTTTCTCTATATGGCCAACATGTCGTGGAACTCCTCCATGAACCCCGGCGGGGTGATGGAGATGCTGACCGATACGGATGAGAACGGCGACTACGTGATCCCGCGCATCATCTATTCCGACGCCTATTCGTCGGAAATGGTCGCCTATGCCGACCTGATCCTGCCCGACACGACCTATCTGGAGCGTCACGACTGTATCTCGCTGCTGGACCGCCCGATCAGCGAGGCCGACGCCGCCGCCGACGCGATCCGCTGGCCGGTGGTGGAACCCAACCGCGATGTGCGCGGCTTCCAATCGGTGCTCTGCGACCTTGGCGCGCGGCTGGACATGCCCGGTTTCGTGACCGAGGATGGCAGTCAGAAATACCGCGACTACGCGCATTACATCACCACCCACGAACGCCGCCCCGGTGTCGGACCGCTGGCCGGTTTCCGAGGGGAAGACGGCAGTCAAAGCGGCCGCGGCGCCCCGAACCCCGAGCAGATTGACCGCTACATTGAGAACGGCGGCATCTCGACCCATCATATTCCCGCCGAGGCGCAGTACTACAAACCGTGGAACGCCGCCTATCAGGACTGGGCCGTGGGCATGGGGATTTACGACGCGCCGCAACCCTATCTCTTCTCGCTCTACGTGGAGCCGTTGCGCCGTTTCCAGCTCGCCGCCGAGGGTCACGGCGACCGCCAGCCCCCCGAGTATCTGCGCGCGCGCATCAAGCAGTTCATGACGCCGCTGCCGCATTGGTACGAAAGCGACCCCGAGGGCACGCAGGGCTACGATGTTCACGCCCTCACCCAACGCCCCATGGCGATGTACCATTCATGGGGCAGCCAGAACGCTTGGCTGCGCCAGTTGCATGGGCGCAACCCGCTCTACCTGCCCACCGCGATCATGCGGGCAAAGGGTCTGAAGGACGGCGATTGGGCGCGCGTGACCTCGCCCCATGGCGGGATCACCGTGCCGGTGATGGAGATGGCCGCACTGAACCCCCATACCGTCTGGACGTGGAACGCCATCGGCAAGCGCAAGGGGGCTTGGGCGCTGGACCGCGACGCGCCAGAGGCGACGAAGGGCTTCCTGCTCAACCACCTGATCCACGAGCTTCTGCCGCCCAAGGGCGATGGCCTGCGCTGGTCCAACTCCGACCCGATCACCGGACAGGCCGCGTGGTTCGACCTCAAGGTCCATATTGAAAAGACCCCGGCCCCGGCGGAGGCTCAACCAGAAATCCCGCCGCAACGCTCCCCTGTGCCGCCTGCGCCGCGCGACATCGCGTGGAAGGTAGGCAAATGACAACCCACGCCGCGAGAACGGCCCTTCAGGACCGCCAGAGATGACGACGCTACCGCAACAGACCGACCGCAAACTCGGCCTCGTGATCGACCTCGACACCTGCGTCGGCTGTCATGCCTGCGTGATCTCCTGCAAGGGCTGGAACACCGAGAATTACGGCGCACCCCTGTCGGACCAAGACGCCTATGGCAGCGATCCTTCGGGCACCTTCCTCAACCGCGTGCACAGCTACGAGGTCCAACCCGAGGCGGGCGCGGCGCAGCTGGTCCATTTCCCCAAATCCTGCCTGCATTGCGAGAACGCGCCCTGCGTCACCGTCTGCCCCACGGGGGCGAGCTACAAGCGGGTCGAGGATGGCATCGTGCTGGTCAATGAAAGCGATTGCATCGGCTGCGGCCTCTGCGCTTGGGCCTGCCCCTACGGCGCGCGCGAGATGGATCAGGCCGCGGGCGTGATGAAGAAATGCACCCTCTGCGTCGACCGTATCTACAACGAGAACCTGCCCGAAGAAGACCGCCAGCCTGCCTGCGTGCGCACCTGCCCCGCCGGCGCGCGGCATTTCGGCGACCTGGGCGATCCCGACAGCGCGGTCAGCCAGTTGGTGGCAGAGCGTGGTGGCGTGGACCTGATGCCCGAACAGGGCACGAAACCGGTCAACAAATACCTCCCGCCGCGGCCGCGCGACACGCTTGGCCCACCCGAGGGCGAGATCGACGTGCTGGCCCCCTTCCTCGCCCCGATCGACAGCGGCCCCAAGGGGTTCCTCGGCTGGCTCGACCGCACTTTGGAGAAGCTCTGATGCATCCGGCGCCTTCCGTTATCCTGTTCAGCAGCCTGTCGGGCATGGGCTTTGGCCTGCTGGCGTGGCTCGGGATCGGCCTGCCTGCGGTGACCGGCTGGGTCGCTTTCGTCTTCTTCGCGCTGGCCTATCTCTTGGCCGTGGGCGGGCTGATCGCTTCGACCTTTCACCTTGGCCACCCGGAGCGTGCGCTCAAAGCCTTCACCCAATGGCGCAGCTCTTGGCTCAGCCGGGAGGCTTGGGCCTCGGTCGCGGCCTTGCTGACCATGGCAGCCTATGGCACGGGGTTGGTGTTTTACGACACGCAGCTCTGGCCCTTGGGGGTGATCGGTGCGGCGCTGTCGCTACTGACGGTGCTGACCACGGCAATGATCTATACCCAGATGAAAACCGTGCCGCGCTGGCATAGTGTCATGACGCCGCTGAATTTCCTATCGCTCAGCATCGCGGGCGGTGCCTTGCTGGCGGGGCAGGTGACGGCGGCGATGGTCCTGCTGGCGCTCGCCGGGGCGGTGCAGATCGCCACATGGTGGCGCGGGGATCGGGCGTTTGCCGCCTCCGCCAGCGATATTGCGAGCGCGACGCGGCTGGGAGCGCGGGGCAGCGTCCGCGCCTTTGAGCCGCCCCATACCGGCACCAACTACCTGTTGCGGGAATTCGTCTATCAGATCGGGCGCAAACATGCGCTGAAACTGCGGGTGATCGCGATTGCGCTGATGGTGCTGCTGCCGCTACTGTTGCTCTTGTCGCCCGTGTTTCACCACCTTGCCGCCGGTCTTGCGGTGCTCAGCCATGTGGCAGGGGTGCTGACCGCGCGCTGGCTGTTCTTTGCCCAAGCCGAACATGTGGTCGGCCTCTACTACGGCAAACGCTGAACGCAAAAGAGGGGGTGTCTCCACCCCCTCTTCGTATCGGCCAGCCCGTTTAGATTAGGCTTAATTCATCAGACCCGCATGGCGCAGGGCCGCATCGACCAGTTCCTTGGTCGGGTCGGTCAGCTCCGTGAGCGGCAGGCGCACCTCGTCCGAGCAGAGGTCGAGACGCGACATGGCGTATTTCACGCCCACGAGCCCCGGCTCGGTAAAGATCGCCTTGTGCAGCGGCATCAGACGGTCCTGCAATTCAAGCGCCTTGGCATAGTCGCCCGCAAGGCAGGCGGCCTGCATCTGCGCCACAAGGCGCGGCGCGACATTGGCGGTGACCGAGATGCAGCCGACGCCGCCTTGAGCGTTGAACCCATGCGCCGTGGCGTCTTCGCCGGAGAGTTGGCAGAAATCCGGGCCGCAGGCGAGGCGCTGATCGCAGACGCGCGCCAGATCGCCAGTCGCGTCCTTGACGCCGACGATGCGCGGCAACTGGGCCAGTTCGCCCATCGTTTCGGGCATCATATCCACCACCGAACGGCCGGGGATATTGTAGATGATGATCGGCAACTCGCAGCAGTCATGCACGGCGGTGAAATGCGCCACCAGCCCGCGCTGCGTCGGCTTGTTGTAATAGGGCGTCACCACCAACAGCGCATCCGCGCCGACTTTCTCGGCATGGCGGGCAAGACGGATGCTTTCGACCGTGTTGTTCGACCCGGCGCCCGCGATGACCGGAATGCGGCCCGCGACGGCTTTGACCACCTCTTCGACGACGGTCTCATGCTCGGCATGGCTCAGCGTTGGGGATTCGCCGGTGGTGCCGACGGGGACAAGCCCGCTCGACCCTTCGCCGATGTGCCATTCGATAAGTTTCTTGAGCGTATCCAGATCCAGCGCGCCGTTGCGAAACGGCGTGACGAGGGCAGGCAGAGAGCCTTTGAACATGTGCACGCTCCTTAAGTGCTGGCCGGCGGAAACCGGACTGGATGAGGGCTTTTGCGGGCGCTACCGTTTGATAAACGGTGCCCAAGCCATATGTTGCAAGGCTCTAGCCTCGGAGACGTAGGAAATGCAAGCGATGACGCGCCTGATGGCGATCCTCATGAGTGTTTTTGTCCTGACCGTGCCTGCGGAGGCGCAGCGGCCACGGCCTTTGGGCTGGGCGATGGATGCGATGCGCAGCGGCAATTGGGACGCCGCCGCGGCACTGGCCGCCCGTGATGGGCAGGTCGCCGCCGATGTGATCGAATGGCACCGGCTGCGCGCCGGGCGCGGCACCTACGCCGACACGCGCGACTTCCTGAACCGCAGACCCGATTGGCCCGGTGAGGCATATCTGCGCAAACAGACCGAAGAAGCGGCCATCGAACAATCCGAAAGCGATATTCTGGAGTTCTTCTCGGCCATGGCGCCACAGACCCCGCGCGGCGTGCTGGCCCATGCCGCGGCGCTGATCAACAGCGGCCAGCGCGGTGAGGCCGAGGCGAATCTCGTGTTGGCGTGGCGCACCATGCCGATGAACGCCACCAGTCAGGCGCTGTTTGTCGAAGCGCATGGCAGCCTATTGGCCCCGCATCACGCGGCTCGGCTGGAAGAGATGCTCTGGCAGCGCGAGCATTCCGAAGCGCGGCAGATGTTCGATCTGGTCTCAAGCGCCGATAAGGCGCTGGCCGAAACCCGCATCGCCCTGCAAAAGCTGGAAAGCGACGTGAACGCCAAGATCGACGCGCTCCCCGCCTCCAAAGCCGATGCACCGGGGTTGGCGCATGACCGCTTTGAATGGCGCATCCGCAAGGGGCTGCGCGAGGATGCCAAGGATTTGATGCTGGCGCGCTCGACCTCGGCTGCCGCTCTGGGCCAGCCCCCCAAATGGGCCAACCGCCGCCGCGCCTTGGCGCGGGATGAAATGCGCAATGGCGATGCGCAGAGGGCCTACCGGCTCGCGTCGCAGCATTTCCTGACCGATGGCTCGGACTATGCCGATCTCGAATGGCTCTCCGGCTATATCGCGCTGCGGTTCTTGGACGATCCCACCACCGCTCTGGGCCATTTCCAGAGCCATGACACTGCCGTGGACTCCCCCATCAGCCAAGGCCGCGCAGGCTATTGGCAGGGCCGCGCGTTGGAGGCGATGGGCGATGCCGAAGGCGCGGCTCAAGCCTATGCCATGGGAGCCAAATACCAAACCTCCTTCTACGGGTTGCTGGCCGCCGAACGGGGCGGCATTCCCTTTGACGAAAAGCTCGCAGGCGCGGCACCTGATCAGGACTGGCGCAGCTCCCCGCTGGCCCGTGCGCCGCTGTTCGAGGCTGGATTGCTGCTTCAAGCCTCGGGCGAGCTTTCCACCGCCGAACGGTTCTGGACCCATCTGGCCGAGCAACTCGTCCCGGAAGACATCGCCCTGCTGGGGCAAGCCGCCATCGACGTGGGCCAGCCTCATATCGCAGTGATGATCGGCAAACGCGCGGCGCAGCGCGGGCTGGAGGTGCCCGCCCCCTATTATGCGCTGCACAGTCTGGTGGAGAAAGACCTGCCAATGGCGACCGAGATGACCCTCGCCATCGCGCGGCGTGAAAGCGAATTCGACCCCAATGTGCAAAGCGGCGTCGGCGCGCGGGGTTTGATGCAGATCATGCCGGCCACGGCGCGGGACGTGGCGCGCGATCTGGGCATCTCAGGCCAGCACACGACGGACCGGCTGACCGCCGACCCCGATTACAACGCGCGGCTCGGCGCGACCTATCTGTCGCAGATGGCCGGACTTTTCGACGGCAATGTCTCCATGATGTCGGCGGCCTATAACGCCGGCCCCAGCCGCCCGCGCCGCTGGATGTCGACCTATGGCGACCCGCGTAAAGGCGAGATCGACATCGTCGATTGGATCGAGATGATCCCTTTTCGAGAAACGCAGAACTATGTCATGCGGGTGACCGAAAGCCTGCCGGTCTATCGCGCCCGTCTGGGCAAAGACCCGCTGCCGATCCCCTTTAGCGAAGAGTTAACCGGGTCGACGTTGAAGGCGTTCGCGCCATAGGGTGAACAGCCCCGCCGCCACGATCATGCCCGCGCCCAGCACCACGCTGGGGCGCAGCACCTCGTTGAAGACCGACAGTCCGATGATCACGGTAAAGATCAGCTGCGTATAGGCAAAGGGCTGCACCGCGCTGGCCTCGGCCACCTCGTAGCAGCGGATCAGCAGCCAATGGCCCGTGACCCCGGTGATGCAAAGCGTGCCCATCAACAGCCAGTTGCCCGGCGTCATCGGCTCCCAAAACCAGATGCCCACCGCCGTCATGACCGCCGCGCCGGTAACGCCGGTCCAAAAGAAACTCGTCGCCGTCGTGTCGCGCCGCGCGACATAGCGGGTCAGCAGGCCATAGACCGCGAACATCGCCGCCCCAGCCAGCGGGATCGCGGCGGCCGGTTCCACCACCCGAAGCCCGGGTTGCAGGATCACCAGCACCCCGACAAAGCCCACACCAATCGCCGCCCACCGCCGCCAGCCGACTTTCTCGCCCAAGATCGGACCAGAAAGCGCCGCCACCAGAAGCGGGTAGCAGGTAAAGACCGCATGGCTCTCGACCAGCCCCAGAATGGTGAAGCCCAGCACCATCGTGCAAATCTGCGCCGAAAGCAGCACGCCGCGCAGGATTTGCACCGCAGGCTGTGTCGTGGCGGCGGCGCGGCGGATGCCACCCGCCTTGCGCAGCGCCAGCGCGATGACGAAGGCCGCGAAAAACCAATAGCGGATCATCACCACCATCAGCACGTTGTAATTCTCGGCCAGATGGCGCGACAGCCCGTCTTGAACGGCAAAGACCATCGTCGTGGCGATCATCAGCATGATGCCGAGCGGGATGTTGTTGGACTGGCTCATGCGGGCATCCGCGCGCGGGTCATATGGCGTTTGCGGCCATAGCCGGGGATGCGGGCAACCTCGAAACCGCCCGCGGCGAGCGCCCGGCGCACGAAGCCTGCGGCGGTATAGGTCGCCGCACTGCCGTCCGGTGCGGTATGGCGTGCCACCTCGGCCATCAGTTCATCGCCCCACAGTTCCGGGTTCTTGGCCGGTGAAAACCCATCAAGGAACCAAGCATCGGCCAGACCCTGCCACGCAGGCAGGGTCTGGCGTGCGTCTCCGATGATGATCTCGGCCCGCAGGCCGGGCAGTTCCAACACGCCACCCGTGCCATCCCACGCCGCCGTCAGCGCATCGCGCCGCCCGTCGAGCGCGGGAAAAGCCGCATGGGCCTGCGCCATATCCTCAGGCCGCATCGGGTAGGCTTCGAAACTTGTAAAATGCAGCGGCCCGTCATGGCCCGCCCGCCTCCAAGCATCCCAAGCCAGCAGCAGGTTCAGCCCGGTGCCAAAGCCAAGCTCGGCGATGTGAAAGCCGGGGCGGAACCTTTCAGGCAGGTCATTGCCCGCCAGAAAGACATAGGCCGTCTCAGCCGCGCCATCCTCCAAGCTGAAGTAGGGGTCATCGAACTGGGTCGAGACGGGCACTTGGCCCGCGCGCCACGTGATTTGGGCATTCTGGTCTGGCACGGCACGTCCTGCTAGAGGGGGAAGAAGTCGCGCAGACACTGCGCAAGCTGGCGAGGAATGGCAATGGTGGATGTAACCGTAAGAGGGGCCGGGATTTTTGGCCTGTCGGTGGCTTGGGCCTGCGTCCAACGCGGCGCGACAGTGCGGGTGGTCGATCCGTCAGGACCGGCGGCGGGGGCGTCGGGCGGGATCGTGGGCGCGCTGGCGCCGCATGTCCCGGAAAATTGGAACGCCAAGAAAGCCTTTCAACTGGAAAGCCTGCTCAGCGCCGAAACCTTCTGGGCCGAGGTCGAGGCCGTGGGCGGTCGCGCGCCCGGCTATATCCGCAGCGGGCGGTTGCAGCCGGTGGCAGATGACGCAGCCCTCGCGCTGGCGCGGCAGCGGCAGGACACGGCAGCCGAGCTTTGGCAAGGCCGCGCCCGGTGGGAGCTGATCCGCGCCAAGGGCAGCGACTGGGCCCCGCAGAGCCCCACGGGCTGGCTGATCCGCGACACGCTAAGCGCCCTCGTCCACCCGCGCCACGCCTGCGCGGCACTGGTCGCGGCGCTGGCGGCCAAAGGCGTTGAGATCGTGGCCGAGGTGCCCGAGAAGGGTCTGACCCTCTGGGCCACTGGGGTCGCGGGGCTGGAGGCGCTGAATGCGGGACATCCGCGTTTGGTCGGCGCGGGCATCAAAGGGCAAGCCGCGCTCTTGCGGCTGGACCGGAGCGGCGCGGCGCAGCTTTTTGCCGATGGGGTCCATGTGATCCCGCATCTGGATGGCACGTTAGCCGTGGGCGGCACCACTGAGCGAGAATACGACAGCCCCGACAGCACCGATGCACAGCTCGACGCGGTGATCGCCAAGGCCCGCGCGGCGGTCCCCGCATTGCAAGACGCGCCGATCGTCGAACGCTGGGCCGGGCTGCGCCCGCGCAGCCGCAGCCGTGCGCCGATGCTGGGGGCGTGGCCGGGCAAGCCGGGGCATTACATCGCCAACGGCGGCTTCAAAATCGGCTTCGGCATGGCCCCGAAAGTGGCAGGGGTGATAGCCGATCTTCTGCTCGAAGGGCGCGATGCCATCCCCGAGGGTTTCAGGGTCGAGGACAACCTTTAGGCCAACAAAAAACCCCGGCCAGTGGCCGGGGTTCTCTGTCACTCGCAACGTGCGGTTTAGCGCGCGTTGGGCAGGATCACGATCTCGACCCGGCGGTTTTGCGCTTTGCCAGCGGCGCTCAGGTTGCTTGCCACGGGCTGGCTTTCGCCACGGCCAAATGTCTGCAAACGCTGCTGCGGCACACCGTTGGACAGAAGGATGTTTCCCACGGCCTGCGCGCGACGCTCGGAAAGCTGCTGGTTATAGGCCGCTTCGCCATCGCTGTCGGTGTGGCCGACGACTTGCAGGGTGGAGTTTTGATAGATGTTCACGTTCTGCGCCAGCGCGGCCAGATCGTCGCGCAGGGCGGGCGATACGCTGGTGCTGTCGGTCGCAAAGAGGATGTCTTGCGGCAGGGTTACGATCAGACGGTCGCCGGTGTTGGTGATCACCACACGGCTGTCCATCGCGGCGCGCAGCTCGGCCTCTTGTTTATCGAGCGAATAGCCGACGCCTGCACCGATGGTGCCCCCGATCAAAGCGCCCTTCAGCGCGCCTTTGCCGTCACCTTCGGAAATCGCACCGGCAAGGGCCCCGACGCCCGCACCGATCAAAGCGCCATTCTTGGTCCGCTGGTTGGGATCGCCATTGCCGGGTTGCATCGGCTGCGTACAGGCACCCAGTGTCATCGCGCCAGCCAGAGCGGCGGCCAAAGTCATCTTCGAAGAAATCATGTCTACTGCCTTCATGTTTGCGGCCCCGTTCGGGCGGGGCATCTTGACGTGAACGCAATATAGGCACGCAAAGTTCCCACGAACATTACATATAACCGTTATTCGGCAGAAACCCGCCCAGAGGGAGCCGTTTGCGCCTCTGCCCGCGCCGCTTCGAAGGCGAGCATGGCGCGTTTCACCGGCAAGCCCCAGTGGTAGCCGCCCAAGCCCCCGCTTTTGCGCAGCGCCCGGTGACAGGGGATCAGCCAACTGACCGGATTGCGCCCAACTGCCGTGCCCACGGCGCGCACGGCGCGGGGGCTGCCGATGCTCTGCGCGATTTCGGAATAGGTGGTCACCTGCCCCGAGGGAATGCTCAGCAACGCCTCCCAGACCTTGATCTGAAAGGGCGCACCGATGAGGTAGAGCGGCGCCTTCGCCACGGGGTCTTTCCGCCGCCCAAAGGCCGCGTCGACCCATGCCTGCAACCGCGCGGGAGCCTTCACGAAATCGGCGAGCGGCCAGCGGCTGCAAAGATCCGCCATCGCCGCATCCTCCCCCACTTCCGACGACAGCGCGAGCCCGCAGATGCCCTTGTCGGTGCCCATCACCAGTGTCGGACCGAAGGGGCTGTCGAACCAACCCCAGTAGATCGTCAGCCCCGCGCCCTTGCGGGCAAACTCACCGGGGCTCATCGCCTCCCAGCGCAGGAAGAGGTCATGCAACCGCCCGCTACCCGAGAGCCCCAGTTCATGCGCCGCCGCCAGCGTGGTGAAACGGTCGCGCAGCATGACCTTGGCCTGATCCAGCATCAGATACTGCTGGTAACGCTTGGGCGAGACCCCCACCCAGCGCGAGAACAGCCGTTGGAAATGCGCGGCGGACATGCCCATTTCGCCCGCGATCCAATCGAGTTGCTTGGGGTCTTCGGCCTCGTCGATCAGGGCGATGGCGCGGCGCATCACCTGATAGTGGTATCCCTGATCTTCGGGCGCGGGAGAGAGTTTTGCGATCTGTGTCATGCCGCAAGATTAGCCGCGCCCCTGCCTCCGCGCGACCCGTTTCTTGCGCCATCGCAGCCCAAGCCCCGCCGCCGCTTGCCCTGCCGCGCCATTCATCGCATACCCTGAGCCATGGCCCGCCAACTTGATTATCATACCATCCGCGAGATCTTTGCACGTTTCCAACAGGCCGAGCCTGAGCCCGAGGGCGAGTTGGAACATGTGAATGTCTATACGCTTGTCGTCGCCGTGGCGCTGAGCGCGCAATCGACCGACGCGGGCGTTAATAAGGCGACGCGCGAGCTGTTCAAAATCGCCGACACGCCGCAAAAGATGCTCGATCTGGGGCTCGAGGGGCTGATTGACCATATCAAGACCATCGGCCTCTACCGTCAGAAGGCCAAGAACGTCATCAAGCTGAGCCAAAT
Organism: Sulfitobacter sp. 1A15299; assembly: GCF_043556915.1. Lineage (NCBI taxonomy): Bacteria > Pseudomonadati > Pseudomonadota > Alphaproteobacteria > Rhodobacterales > Roseobacteraceae > Sulfitobacter > Sulfitobacter sp. 1A15299. The sequence goes on from NZ_JBIFFJ010000001.1 coordinate 23,784, forward strand.
CCTTGTGGATGACTATGGCGGCGAGGTGCCGAACTCCCGCGCCGCGCTGCAATCGCTTCCGGGCGTGGGGCGCAAAACGGCGAATGTGGTGCTCAATATGTGGTGGGGCCAGCCCGCGCAGGCGGTGGACACGCATATCTTCCGCGTCGGCAACCGCACCGGGATCGCACCGGGCAAGACGGTCGACGCGGTCGAGCGCGCTATCGAAGACAACATCCCCGCAGACTTCCAGCGCCATGCCCATCACTGGCTGATCCTGCATGGCCGCTATCATTGCAAAGCCCGCAAACCCCTGTGCCGCACCTGTATCATCCGTGACCTGTGCCAATACGAGGACAAGACAGAATGACCCAATACGAAGTGGTTGGCATCGGCAACGCCGTCGTCGACGTGATCTCCCATGCTGATGACAATTTCCTTGCCGAGAACGGTATCGAGAAAGGCATCATGCAGTTGATCGAACGTGACCGCGCCGAAGACCTCTATGCCGCGATGCAAGACCGGGTGCAGACGCCGGGCGGCTCGGTCGCCAATACGGTCGCGGGCGCGGGCGCGCTGGGCCTCAAGACCGCCTTTATCGGGCGGGTGCGCGATGATGAGTTGGGCCAGTTCTATGCCAAGGCGATGACCGATATCGGGATCGACTTCGTCAATGCCCCCGTGGCCGAGGGGGAGAACCCAACCTCGCGCTGCATGATCTTCGTCACCCCCGATGGGGAGCGGTCGCTGAACACCTACCTCGGCATCTCGACCGGGCTGACCTCGGCAGACGTGCCGCAGGCGGTGACGGAGAAGGCCAAGCTGATGTTCCTCGAAGGCTACCTCTTCGACCACGCGGCGGGCAAAACCGCCTTTCGCGAGGCTGCCCGGGCGGCGACGGCAGGCGGCGGCATGGCGGGTATCGCCATCTCGGACCCCTTCTGCGTGGAGCGTCACCGCGACGACTTCCTCGCGCTGATCGAAAACGATCTAGGCTATGTCATCGGCAATGAAGCCGAGATTCGCGCCCTCTGGGAAACCGACGATACCGAAGCGGCACTGGCCAAAACCGCTGAGATTTGCCCGCTGGTGGTCTGCACCCGGTCAGGCGACGGGGTCACATTGGTCCGGGGCGCGGAACGGGTCGACGTGCCGGTCGAAAAGGTCGTGCCGGTGGATGCCACGGGCGCGGGCGATCAATTCGCGGCGGGCTTCCTCTATGGCCTCGCCACGGGCCGCGACCTGGAGACCTGTGGCCGCATGGGCAACATTTGCGCAGGCGAGGTGATCCGCCACATCGGCCCCCGCCCCCAGACTGACATCATGGCCCTGTTCAAGGCCGAAGGGCTGGTCTGACCATGATCGAGAACGGTTTTCACGATGTCCCCCCCGGCAAACTCGCCGTGGTGGTGACGCATCTTGAGATGGACGCCAAACCCAGCCTGCGGGAGGTGCCCCTGTCTGAGGGTGTCGCCTTTCGGAAGGTCACACCGACGCCCGACTGGTTCCGCGACATTTTTCGGCGCGTCGGGATGGATTGGCTCTGGTACGGGCGGCTCAAGCTGGATGACGCGGCACTTACCGCGCTGCTGCAAGACCCGGCGCGGGACTTCTATACGCTGACCCGCGATGGCAAGGATGAGGCGCTGCTCGAATTGAACTTTGCCGAAGACGGCAGCTGCGAGTTGGCCTATTTCGGGCTGACCTCTGCGCTGATCGGCAGCGGCGCGGGGCGGTATCTGATGAACCAAGCGATCACGCTGGCATGGGAAAAACCAATCACCCGGTTGCATCTGCACACTTGCACCAACGACAGCCCGCAGGCGCTTGGCTTTTATGTGCGCTCAGGTTTCACCCCGGTGCGCCGTCAGGTCGAGATTGACGACGATCCGCGCCTTACGGGGTTGTTGCCGCGCGACGCGGCACCGCAAGTGCCTCTTATCGAGGCATGAGACTGCCGCCGGATCACCGAACCGGCGTGCACTCCGCCCCTTGGAAACAGGCGATCACCTTATCCACCACGGCAGGCTTCGGAGAGCCGAAGAGGTCGCCCCCACAGGGGTTGCTTTCCAGCGCATAGGCCCCATCCGGCTTGCGTTCGAGAAAGGCCAAAACATCCCCCTCTTCGGCAGAGCCGCACCACGGGCCGAAACACTGTACGTTGAGCGTCAAGGGCTGGTCAAAGGGCACGTCAAAGCCCCCTTCCGACAGTGCCTTGCAACTGATCTGTGCCCGGATCGGCGTCTCTTCGGGTGGGTTGATCCCAATGGAGCCACCCTTTGGCAGGGCGCTGGCATCAAAGGTCAGACGCCCCTGCACCACGACATAACTTTCCTCGGCTTTGGCCGCGCGTTGATAGGTCGCCTCGACCGAATGGGGCAGGCAACTGAGCGCAAGCGCGGGCAGCGGGGCCAAAGTGGCGAGGGTGCAGGCGATAATCCGTCTCATAACTTCTCCTCAAACTCTTCAAGAACCGCCGCATAGACCGCGCGTTTGAACGGCACGATATTCGCAACCAGTTGATCTGCGGGCATCCAGCGCCATTCCGAGAATTCAGGTTCGGCCGTCTGGATATTGACCTGATCGTCCTGCCCCAGAAAACGCATGAGGAACCATTTCTGTTCCTGCCCCCGGTAACGGCCCCTCCAGATGTTGGGCACCAGATCATGGGGCAAATCATAGGGCAGCCAGCTTGTCGTCTCGGCTTCGATCCGCACCAGATCGCGCGGGATGCCGGTTTCCTCCTCCAACTCGCGCAGGGCCGCATCGCGCGCGGCCTCGCCCTTGTCGACCCCGCCTTGGGGCATCTGCCACGCGTCCTGATCCCGGTCGCGCCGCTGGCCGACAAAGACCTCCCCCTCGGCATTCACCAGCATCACGCCGACGCAGGGGCGGTAGGGCAGTTTGGCAATCTCTTCGGGGGTCATGAAGGCTGGTCTCCTAAGTGGTGTTCATGACGGAGTTAGCACGACCACGGGGCGGCTCAAAGCGATCACATTGCGGCTTTGACGTTTCGGCAGCCGCATCCTTGACGCGGCGTTTCGCGTGACTTGCCCTGCCGTTTCCGATGGTGTCACAGTGACCCAGCCCACCCAGAAAGGTAAAGCCATGTCCGACTATCCCCACCTGCTTGCCCCGCTCGATCTGGGTTTCACCACGCTGAAGAACCGGTTGCTGATGGGCTCGATGCACACCGGATTGGAAGAGACTGGCGACTGGAACCGCGTGGCCGAGTTCTACGCAGCACGGGCGCGGGGCGATGTGGGGCTGATGGTCACCGGCGGCATCGGGCCGAACCGCGAGGGCGCCGTGGCCCATGGCGCAGCGATGATGGTCAGCCAGAAGGACGTGGACAACCACAGCATCATCACCCGGCGGGTGCATGAGGCGGGCGGCAAGATCGCCATGCAGATCCTGCACGCGGGCCGCTACGCCTTCACCCCCGAATGCGTGGCCCCGAGCGCGGTAAAATCCCCGATCTCCATGTTCGCGCCCAAGGAGTTGGACGAGGAAGGCATCGAGAAACAGATCAGCGACATCGCCGCCTGCGCCCTGCGCGCCCGCGAGGCGGGTTACGACGGGGTCGAGATCATGGGGTCCGAAGGCTATTTCCTGAACCAGTTCCTCGTCACCCATACCAACAAGCGCGAGGACCGCTGGGGCGGCTCCTACAAGAACCGCATGCGCCTGCCGCTCGAGGTGGTGCGCCGGGTGCGCGAGACGGTGGGCGAGGATTTCATCCTGATCTACCGCCTGTCGATGATCGACCTCGTGCCCAACGGCTCGACCTTCGAGGAGGTCGTGCAACTGGCGCAAGAGGTCGAAAAGGCGGGCGCCAATATCATTAACACCGGCATCGGCTGGCACGAGGCGCGCATCCCCACGATCGCCACCTCGGTCCCGCGAGCGGCCTTTGCTTGGGTCACGAAAAAGCTGATGGGCAAGGTGGGCATCCCGCTCATCACCTCGAACCGGATCAACACGCCGCAAGTGGCCGAGGAGGTGCTTGCGACGGGCTGCGCCGACATGGTGAGCCTCGCCCGCCCGATGCTGGCCGATGCCGATTTCCTCGCCAAGGCGAAGGCGGGTAGGTCCGCCCAGATCGCCCCCTGCATCGCCTGCAACCAAGCCTGTCTCGACCATACTTTCGGCGGCAAGATCTCGACCTGCCTTGTCAACCCGCGCGCCTGTTACGAAACGGAACTGCGGATCGAACCCGCCGCGAGCCCCAAATCCATCGCCGTTGTCGGCGCCGGGCCTGCCGGTCTCTCGGCAGCCATTACGGCGGCGGAGCGTGGCCACAAGGTCACCCTCATGGACCGCGCCTCCGAGATCGGCGGTCAGCTCAACCTCGCCAAACAGGTGGCGGGGAAGGAGGAGTTCTGGGGTCTGGTCGATTGGTACCGCACCATGCTCGACGTGCATGGCGTGACCGTGCAGCTTGAGACCGAAGCAACGGCCGAGGCGCTGTCGGGTTTCGACGAGGTCATCATCGCCACCGGCGTCATGCCGCGCGATCCGCAGATTCCCGGTCAGGACCGCGACAACGTGGTCAGCTACATCGACGTGCTGAACGGCTCGGCGAAGGTCGGCGATCGGGTCGCCGTGATCGGCGCGGGTGGCATCGGCTTCGATGTTTCGGAGCATTTGGTCCACGACGGCGAGAGCAGCACGCTGAACCTGCCCGAGTGGATGCGCGAATGGGGCGTTACCGATCCGGGCGCGCACCGCAGCGGCCTCGCCCCCGAAGGGCCGCAACCCCCGGCGCCCGCGCGGCAGATCACCATGCTGCAACGCAAGACCAGTAAGCCCGGCAAGGGTCTGGGCAAGACAACGGGCTGGATTCACCGCGCCTCGCTCACCATGCGCAACGTCAAGATGATCGCGGGTGTGAACTACGAACAGATCGACGACGCGGGCCTGCATATCTCCTTTGGCGAAGCGCGCGAGAACCCCACGCTGATCGAGGCCGACACCATCGTGCTCTGCGCCGGGCAGTTGTCCGAACGCAGCCTTGCCGATGCACTGGAAGCGCGGGGCCAGACCTGCCACGTGATCGGCGGCGCGGATGTGGCGGCGGAACTCGACGCGAAACGCGCGATCAATCAGGGCACACGTCTGGCCGCGACCCTCTGACCTTCGCTCTGCGCGCGCCCTTGCACCCGGCGCGCGCAACCCGCAAAATCACCTGACCGCTTTGCCAGCCGATAGGTGACCATGCCCCTCTGCGTCTTTGACATATTCGATGACGGCACGACCACGGTGCCCGAAGATACCCAGCTTACCGGGCCTGCGCGCTACCGTTGGTGGCATTTCGACATGGCTGACCCGGCGCTGGAACCATGGCTTGCCGAACATCTGCCCGAGATCCCGGCGGGCGCATTGCTCCAACCCGAAACCCGCCCGCGCTGCGACGAATATGACGACGGGCTGATCCTGAACCTGCGGGGCATCAACCTCAACGAGGGGCAACAGGCCGACCAGATGGTCTCGGTCCGGATGTGGGTGACGGATGCGGTGGTGATCACCGTGCGGATGCGCCGGGTCTTTGCCATAGATGAGCTGCGCGCGCTGGCCGCCGAAAGCAACGCGCCGTCCCGGCCTTCGGCCTTTGTCGAGGCGCTGGTCTCTCGGCTGACCGCGCGGGTGCAGATCGAAGTGGCGCGGCTGGCGGACCGGACGGCCTTTTACGAGGCCGATCTGGAGGACCATAGCACACCGCCCCCCAAAGACCTGCCCGTCACCCGCCGCAGTGCGATTCGGCTGGAACGCTACCTCGCGCCGCAGCGCCATGCGCTTGAGCGGCTTGCCACGCTGGACCTGCCGCTGGTGCCGGACGTGGACGCGATGAAGCTGCGCGAACTGGCCAACCGCACCGCCATCGTGGTCGAGGAATTGGACGCCCTGCAAGAACGCATCGTCACCGTACAGGACGAACACGACAACCAAGTCGCGCAGCGACAGGCGCGGCATGGCTACGTATTGTCCATCGCTGCCGCCGTGTTCCTGCCGCTCGGGTTCTTAACGGGGCTCTTCGGTGTAAACGTCGGTGGGATGCCGGGGGTGGACGACCCGCGCGCCTTCGCGATCCTGTGCCTTGCCATGGTCGGCCTCGCCGCCATCATGCTGGCCGTGCTGAAATGGCTGCGCTGGCTGTGACGGGCGGGGAAACGGATTGTTCTGCCGTTTCCATGCCATGAACGATCCCCGCAAAGACCACGGGACTGTCTTGCCTCCGCCCCGATCCTGCCCGAATTGCCGCCCATACCTGAACGCAACAAGATCAATGCGAAGGGACAGGCAATGGACCGCCTTACGGAAATGGAAGCGTTTGCCACTGTGGTGGATCAAGGCGGCTTTACCGATGCTGCCAAGAAGATGGGGATCTCAAAATCCGCCGTCTCAAAGCATGTCTCCTCGCTTGAGGCGCGCTTGGGCGCGCGGCTGCTGAACCGCACCACCCGCCGCGTCTCGCCCACCGAGATTGGCCTTGCCTATTACGACCGCGCCCGCCGGGTGCTGAACGATGCAGGCGAAGCGGATGCGCTGGTCACCTCGATGCAATCCGCGCCTTCGGGACTGTTGCGCATTTCAGTGGCGACGGATTTCGGGGTCAATCACCTCTCTCCCGCGCTGTCGGACTTTTTGCAGGACTTCCCGGACATCACCGTGAACATGGTGCTGAACAACCGCTACGTCGAGTTGATCTCCGAAGGCTTCGACATGGCCGTGCGGATCGGGGAGCTGGAAGACAGCACCCTGCGCGCGCGCAAGCTGACCGAGACCACCAAACGTATGATCGCCAGCCCGAAGTATTTCGAGCAATACGGGCGGCCGGAAAAGATCGACGATCTCAACAATCACAAGCTGCTGCATTACTCGAACCAGTCGTCGGGCAACGTGTGGAAACTGACCGCCCCCTCGGGTGAAAAGCGGCAGGTGCGCACGGCGGGCTGGCTGTCGGTCAATGACGGGCAGAGCCTTTTGAACGCCGCGATTTCGGGGCTGGGGATCGCCTATCTGCCAAGCTTCCTCTACGCCGATGCGATGGAGAAAGGGTTGGTCGAGGACGCGATCCCCGATCTGCCGCTGGAAACGCAGGGCATTTACGCCGTCTATCCGCCGGGCCGGTTCACCCAGCCCAAAGTCCGGGCATTTATCGACTTTCTAGTGCATGAGTTCGCCGAGAAGGGGCCTGCGGCCTGGTAAGGGTAGCGCGTGCCACCCGGCCGGAACGAGTAGCAGGCGCCGGGCCATCACATGACTGCCCCCCCGGCCGATATTGCCACCCGGCCCGGAATCAAGCCGCAGGCGCCGGGCCATCGCCTGCCCGCCCGTCACGCCAGAGGCGTGCCAGAATATGCTGGGCGCACCTTTGGTGCGACCGGGTAGGCGTTTGGGTGAGGCCGGGTCTGCCTTCGCGAGCGCAGATCACGGTTGCACCATAAAGTGGCCCCCCGCACCGCCTGATCGCCAACCCGCGGGCAGGCGATGGCCCTCTCACAAGACCACCTTTCCTCTCCCCCACCAGCACGCTATCTCTCCCGCCATGAGCAACATGCGCGAAACCTATGCCCGGCTTGTCGCCGGGGGTAAACTACAGGCCGACCCGGCCCAAGAAACCGTCATGGCCGAGTTCGACCGCATCCGCGATGCGCTGGCCAACCCGCCGAAGAAAAGCTTCTTCCGCAAGGCTCCAGAGCCGCCCAAGGGCCTGTACCTATGGGGCGGTGTCGGGCGCGGCAAATCCATGCTGATGGACATGTTCGTGGCGCATCTGCCCGACGTGCCTGCGCGGCGGGTGCATTTCCACGCCTTCATGCAGGAAATCCACAACGCCATGCATGAAGCCCGCAAGACCGGCGTTGACGATGCCATCGCGCCCGTGGCCCGGGACGTGGCGGAAAGCGTGCGCCTGCTTGCTTTCGACGAAATGCAGATCACCGACATCACCGATGCGATGATCGTGGGCCGCCTGTTCGAAGCGCTCTTTGCCGCGGGCGTCGTGGTGGTCACCACCTCGAACCGCCTGCCCGATGACCTCTATAAAAACGGCATCAACCGCGAGGTTTTCGTGCCCTTCATCGACCTTATCAAAGAGCGGATGGTGGTGCATGAACTGGCCAGCCCGACCGACTACCGCCAGGACCGGCTGGCAGGGTCGCAGGTCTATTTCACCCCCGTCAACGCCGAAAGCCGCGCCGCGATGGACGCGGTCTGGGACGATCTTGCAGGCGTCGAGGGCGAACCGCTGACCTTACACGTCAAGGGCCGCGAAGTGACCATTCCACAGTATCACAACGGCATGGCCCGCGCGGGTTTTCACGCGCTCTGCGGCCAGCCCTTGGGCGCGGCGGACTACCTCGCGCTGGCGCAGGCCGTGCGGGTGCTGCTGCTAGACAACATCCCCACCCTTGGCCGGTCGAACTTTAACGAGGCCAAGCGTTTCGTCACCCTGATCGACGCCCTTTACGAGGCAAAGGTGCGGCTGATCTGTTCCGCCGCCGCCGCGCCGGAAATGCTCTACCTCGAAGGTGAAGGCACCTTTGAATTCGAGCGTACAGCCTCCCGCCTGCGAGAGATGCAAGGTGAAGACTGGGGGCGCTGACCGCCCCCTCCTGCCCGATCAGGAATCACTGACCGGCTGCATATGCAGGTCATTGCCCTGCAGGAAAGGGTGGTAGGGCCGTTCGACCTCATAGAGCCACCACAGGCCGCCCGCGATAATGGCGAGACCTACGGCCATGAAGATAAATTGAAATTTCCGTGCATCGTCCTGATCGTGACGCGCGGACCGGCTGAAATTGCGCATGGGGACACCTCGGTCAAATTCGAAAGGGGAGACTTCCGTGGACCAAGATACACCACATCTGCACCTCGCAGCAGCGGCACACCCAAATATGGTTAATTAGACGTTTTCACGCAACACGCTACCGGCCAGGTAGAGCGAGCCACAGATCAGCACACGCGCATGGGGTTCGCGGGCGATGATCGCCTTAAGCGCCGCCGTGACGGTCTCGGCCGCTGCCGTCTCAAACCCCACATCGCGCGCCGCTTTCGCCGTCGCCTCGGCGGGCAGGGTCGCCGCCTCGCCGGGGATCGACACGGCGGTAAGGCTAGCCGCCTCTGCCGCCAACGGGCGCAGGTATCCGGCGATGTCCTTGGTGTTCAACATGCCGCATATCAGATGCGTGGGGCGCTTCGGCAGGGTGGCCAGTGTGGCCGCCAAAGCCGCCCCCGCCGCGGGGTTGTGGCCGCCGTCGAGCCACAATTCACCCTCGGGCGCCATACGGGCAAGCGGGCCGTCTGACAGCCGTTGCATCCGCGCGGGCCACTGCGCCTGCGTCACGGCAGCCTCACAGGCCTCTGCATCGACGCCAAGTTGGCGCAGCGCGGCCAGCGCGGCTCCGGCGTTCATGATCTGGTGGTCACCGGGCAGATTGGGGCGCGGCAGATCAAGCAGGCCGCGCTCATCCTGATAGACCATGCGCCCGGCTTCGGGTGCGACATGCCACTGCTGACCATAGGCCAAGAGCGGTGCGCCAAGTTTCGCAGCGCGGTCTTCCATCACCTCAAGCGCGGGGTCTTCCTGCGGGCCGACCACACAGGGCACGCGGCGCTTGATAATGCCCGCCTTTTCGCCCGCGATTTCGGCCAGAGTTTCCCCAAGATACTGCTGGTGATCGACCGACACCGGGGTGATCACGGTCAGGGCGGGATCGACCACATTCGTCGCGTCGAGCCGCCCGCCAAGACCCACCTCAAGAAGCGTGTAATCGGCAGGCACCCGCGAAAAGGCAAGGATCGCGGCGCAGGTCGTGATCTCGAAATAGGTGATCTCTTTGCCGCCATTGGCCGCGTGACATTCGTCCAGCACGGCGGCGAGGTCGGGCTCCGAGATCAATGCCCCCGCGACCCGGATACGCTCATGAAACCGCGCGAGATGCGGCGAGGTATAGGCGTGCACCGTCTTTCCCGCCGCCTCCAGACCTGCGCGGATCATCGCTTGGGTCGAGCCTTTGCCATTGGTGCCCGCGATATGGATCACCGGCGGCAGGTCATTCTGCGGATTGCCCAGAGCATCAAGCAGCCGCCACATCCGGTCAAGCGTCAGGTCGATGATCTTGGGGTGCAGCGCCATCATCCGTTCAAGGATGACATCGGATGAAGGCGTGCTCATTTCTTCTTGGGCGTCTCGGCGGGCAGGTCCGCTGCGGCCTGAACGGCGGCGGCGGCTTCGGCCACCTCAAGCTCTTCGGGGGCGGGCAGGTCGCCGCGCACGACAGGCGGCAGGCCCATCAGCATACGGATGATGGTGATCAACTCATCGCGCATCTCGGTCCGTTTGGTCACCCGGTCGAGCATCCCATGGTCCAGCAGATATTCCGCCCGCTGGAACCCCTCGGGCAGTTTCTCGCGGATGGTCTGTTCGATCACGCGCGGCCCGGCAAAGCAGATCAGCGCATTCGGCTCGGCGATCTGCACGTCGCCCAGCATCGCATAGGACGCGGTGACGCCCCCGGTGGTGGGATGGGTCAGCACGACGATATAAGGAAGCCCCGCCTCTTTCAGCATCTGCACGGCGACCGTGGTGCGCGGCATCTGCATCAGGCTGAGGATGCCCTCCTGCATGCGCGCGCCACCGGCGGCAGAGAACAGCACCAGCGGGCGTTTCAGCTTCACCGCCTCTTCGGCGGCGGCAATGATCGCATTGCCGACATACATGCCCATCGACCCGCCCATGAAGGAGAAGTCCTGCGCGCAGGCGACGACCGGCGTGCGGCCAATATCGCCGGTGACGACCAGCATCGCCTCATGCTCACCGGTCTGCTTCTGCGCGGCCTTCATCCGGTCGGGGTAGCGCTTCTGGTCTTTGAAATGCAGCGGGTCGGGCGTGGGCGCAGGGACCTTTACCTCGGTAAAGATGCCACCGTCGAACAGCGCCTTGAAGCGCGCGCGGGGGCTGATGTGCATGTGGTGGCCGCAGTTGGTGCAGACGTTCAGATTGTCCGCCAACTCGCGGTGAAACAGCATGGTGCCGCATTCGTTACACTTGGTCCACAGATTGTCCGGCGTCTCGCGGCGCGAGAAGATCGAGTTGATTCGCGGGCGGACGTAGTTCGTGATCCAGTTCATTGGCAGGCCTCTGCTGTGGTTCCGTCCCAGATAATCCCCGCATGGGGAAATTGCAATCAGCGGCGTATCGCCAGCCGCGCCGCCAGCCATGAGACCAGCATCAAGGCGAAGTCCACCGGCAACCATGAGCGCAACGCCGCGGCGTCATCCATCGAAAAGGGCGTAAGATAGAGCGCCAGCCCCGAGAGATCATCCGGCAGAGAGACAATGAGAATGGCCGAGACATTGTTCCACAGATGCACCGCGATGGCCGGCCCAAGCGAGCCGGAGCGCGCGGTAAGGTCCGCCATCAGGATGCCGAAGACCCCGGCCCAAAGCGCCACCATCAGCGCATTCTCCCCCGCCTCGGCAGGCAGGTAATGGCCCGCCGCGAACAGCGCCGACGGCAGCACCATCCAGATTAGCGGCGAGTTGAACCGCGCCGCCAGTTGCTGTTGCACATAGCCGCGAAAGACGATCTCTTCGGCGCTGACCTGCACCAGCACGCCCAGCAGCGACAGCGGCAAAAGCAGCAACCAGCGGCTTAGGGGCAGGTTCGGCGTCAACTCGCCGCCCATGTCCCAGGGCGGCAGGACCGCCAGCGCAACGCCCAGCAGCAACATGGCCCCGGAGACCGCGCGAAAGCTGGGCCAGAGCCGCCCCGGGAGACCAAAAAGGCTCCCTGCGTGGCGTTGGTGCACGATCCGCAGGGTCACGGCAACGGCCATCGCCATGGTGCCAAAGCTGAACAACAGCAGATACATGGCCTGCGGCGTAGCGCCTTTCAGCAGGTTGCCATGCAGCGAGGGGGCCGCCGCCCCCGCCAGCGCATAGACCGTCTGAAAGTAAAGCTCGTTCAGCGCGACATAGGCCACCACCGCCACGAAAAGCCCCAGCAAAAACCGCCACAGTGCCGAGGCGCTCCGCGCAGGCGCGACAAAGGCCGCGTGAGCGCTGTAATCGGGCCGCCAGTTCATCAGCAGCGCCGTTCAGATCGGGGGTGGTGCTTGCAGAGCATATGCCGGGCCTTCACGCTTGCCAGAAGGTCAGAACCTATGCCCTAACACGCTGCAATACAACAGTTCCCCCGCCTCATACGCGCCAAAGCCTTGCAGCATAGCCGCCGCCCCTCTATTCCATTCGAGACGTTTCAAGGAGCCCACCGATGTCCACCACGCCCCGCTTCGACAAATCCCGGCTGCCCAGCCGCCATGTGACCGAAGGCCCGGCCCGCGCGCCGCACCGGTCCTACTACTATGCCATGGGCATGACCGAGGAAGAGATTCACCAGCCGCTGGTGGGCGTCGCCACCTGCTGGAACGAAGCTGCCCCCTGCAACATCGCGCTGAACCGTCAGGCGCAGGCGGTGAAGGTCGGTGTACATTCCGAACAGGGCACCCCGCGCGAGTTCACCACCATCACCGTCACCGACGGCATCGCGATGGGGCACGAGGGCATGCGCTCTTCGCTGGCCTCGCGTGAGGCGATTGCCGACACGGTGGAACTGACCATGCGCGGCCATTGCTATGACGCCATCGTCGGGCTGGCGGGCTGCGACAAGTCGCTGCCGGGGATGATGATGGCGATGCTGCGGCTGAACGTGCCCTCGGTCTTCCTCTATGGCGGCTCGATCCTGCCGGGCAAGGCGCCTGCGGGCGCCGACGTGCCGGAAGATTTCGCCTCTCGCGATCTTACGGTGCAGGACATGTTCGAAGCCGTGGGCCGCTTCCAGAACGGCTCCATGTCGCAGGCAGCACTCGATGTGCTGGAACGCGTCGCCTGCCCCTCCGCCGGGGCCTGCGGTGGCCAGTTCACTGCCAACACCATGGCCTGCGTGTCCGAGGCGATCGGCCTTGCGCTGCCGAACTCCTCCGGCATGCCCGCGCCCTACGAGAGCCGCGACGCCTATGCCGAGGCTTCGGGTGCCGCGGTGATGAACCTGATCGAGAAGAACATCCGCGCCCGCGACATCTGCACCCGCGAAGCCTTTGAAAACGCGGCGCGCATTGTCGCCTGCACCGGTGGCTCGACCAACGCGGGCCTGCACCTGCCGGCGATGGCCCATGAGGCCGGGATCGACTTCTTCCTCGAAGACGTTTGCGAGATCTTCCGCGACACGCCTTACTTCGTCGACATGAAGCCGGGCGGCCAATACGTGGCCAAGGATCTTTACGACGCCGGCGGCGTGCCGGTGGTGATGAAGGAACTGCGCAAGGCAGGGCTTTTGCACACAGACTGCCTGACCGCCACCGGCCGCTCCATCGGCGAGGAGCTTGACCGCATCGACCGCGAGGCCGACGGCAAGGTGATCCACTCGGTCGCCACCCCGATCAGCAAGACCGGCGGCGTCGTGGGCCTGAAGGGCAACCTCGCCCCCGAAGGCGCCATCGTGAAGATCGCAGGCATGGCCGAGGAGGACATCGTCTTCACCGGCCCGGCGCTGGTCTTCGAATGCGAGCAGGACGCTTTCGAGGCGGTGCAGAACCGCGCCTATTCCGAAGGCGATGTCTTCGTGATCCGCAACGAAGGCCCGGCAGGCGGCCCCGGCATGCGCGAGATGCTGGCGACCACCGCAGCCCTTTCGGGTCAGGGCATGGGCAAGAAGGTGGCGCTGATCACCGACGGGCGCTTCTCGGGCGCGACGCGTGGCTTCTGCGTCGGCCATGTCGGCCCCGAAGCGGCCCATGGCGGCCCCATCGCGCTGCTGAAGAACGGCGATATGATCACCCTCGACGCGGTCAAGGGCAGCATCACCGTGGACCTCACGGACGAGGAACTGGCCGAGCGCCGCAAGGCGTGGACCGGGCCGCGCGCGACCAATTACGAAAGCGGCGCGCTGTGGAAATACGCGAAACTCGTCGGCCCCACCTACCTTGGCGCGGTAACACATCCCGGCGCCAAGGCGGAGACCCATGATTACATGGACCTCTAAAAGCCCGCTTGCGGCGCTTGCCATGCTCACCCTGTCCGCCTGCGAAGGCGGTCAGGGTTTTTCCTTTGGCGGCAGAGCCGCCACCCCCGAGAAACCGCTGCTGCAAACAGCTTTGGCCGGGGGCGCGGTGCAGGTGGTGCCGCCGCAGGGCTATTGCATCGACCCCAAAAGCCTCAAACGCCGCTTTGCGCTGATGGCGCGCTGCGATGCGCTTGGCCTGCCCGATGTGGTCAGCGCCGCGCCGCGCGGCATTCTCACCCTCGCGCTGATCGAAGCCGAGGCCGAGGCGCCCCTGCCCACACCGCAACAGGTGGCCGAGGCGGCGGGGCTCAGCCAGTTGCAAGAGGCCGGTAGCATCGAGGGGGCGTCGATCTTTGTGGCCCAAGGGCCGGCGCCCGCCGAGGGCATGTCCCCCCGCCATTGGCGCGGCATGGCGCGGATCGGCGGCCATGTCGCCAGCGTCACCCTCTACGGCGCGCCGCAAAGCCGGGCCATTTCCGAAGAGGGCCGCGCGCTGGTGGCAGAGCTGATCCAGCAAAGCCGCAACAAAAGCGCGACCCCCGCAGACGCGGGCAGCTAACCCGGCTCGCTGTTTCCATATCGGCAACACTGCCCGGGGCCGTAAACAATCACGGGGGCTATTCATTTGAACGAACTCCCCGCCTTGCATAGACTGCCGGCAAACGAAAGGCGCAGCTCCATGGTCAACTTCCGCCGCGGATATCTTGACGGCAAGCTCTTTGCCCGCGCGCTGCAACGCTGGGCGGTTGCGGCCCGCACAGCGGCCACGGCTGACCTCGCCACCCTACGCCGCCAACGCAGCCGCGCCCGACTGCTGCGCGCTGAACTGAACCAACTGATCCACCGCGCCGAAGACCGCCTTGCCCTGCCCGCCATCGAGGCCAGCGGGTTCCCGAAACCACATAACGCCGATTGGGCATGGCGGCCCGAGTTGTGGCGTGGCCCGCTTGCCACGCCGGGGCTGTCCTCGGTCGCGACCAAATCCAAACTGGGCGAAGAGGTGACCCTGTTCCACGATTGCGCGCAGTCGGAACTGACCCTGCGCCAGTTGCGTAACCTGCGCGAGACCGATCTGGCCCCCTTTGGCCTGCAACTCGACGTGTTCAAATTCGACGGGTCATTCCTGTCGCTGGTGGTCGATCTGCCGCCCGAGGCCACCACCGGATTGAAACGCCGTCACCTGATCCGCATGGATACGATCGTGCAATTTGAGCACCCGTTGGAGATCTTTGCCCGGCTCAACATCCGCCACGGGCCGAACACAGAACAGATCGTCCGCGAACTGCCCGTCGGTCAGGAACAGATCAGCGTCGAATTCGATCTGGCCTATAGCAAGCTCAACGAAAAGCGGATCGAGGCGGCATGGATCGACCTGATCTTTGAAGGGCCGGAAATGAACCAAGTCGTGCTGCGCGACCTCACTTTTTCCCGCTCCCCCCGCGCCCAGATCTAGGACCCCGTGATGAGCCGATATGACCTGACCAAAACCGTGCTGCGCCAAGGCGTCTGGCAGGGCGTGCTGACCGCCGAAGAGGGCGCAGAGACGCCGCAGATCAGCGTGACCCATGAGGGCAAGGAGGTGACGGATATCACGTTAGAGGCCGAAGGGTCCGAAGGGCGCTGGCATCTTTCCTTCCCCGTCCCGGCAGAGGCGATTGCCGATGGGGTGCAGACCCTCGTCATCGCCGAAACGGCCAGCGGGGCGCATTTGGGTCATGTGACCCTGATCGCGGATGAAGCGCTTGGCGATGACATACGGGCCGAAATGGACCTGCTGCGCGCCGAACTCGATTTGCTGAAACGCGCCTTTCGGCGGCATTGCCGCGAGACGAAATAAGCGAAACGCCGCCCCGCAGGCACCGCGCCCGAACACAAAGCCCCGCTGTCTCCAGCGGGGCTTTGTGCATTTATGTGAAAGACATCACTCGTTCGGACCCAGAGCCGACAGCCCTTTGAGGATGTCGATGGCATAGGCCAGTTGGTAATCCTCTTCGCGCAGCTCTGCCGCCTTGCGGGCCTTTTCGCGGTCATCTTCGATCTGTTTGATCTGATCGTCGGTCAGGCTGTCATTGTTCAGCCGGCCCCGCAGATCGGCTTCGGAGCGGAGGGGGCGTGCCGACAATGCGTCATCGTCTTCCTCGGTCTCGGGTGTCGCCGGGGGCTGGGCCACGACGATATCGGGCGATACGCCAAGCGCTTGGATCGACCGGCCCGAGGGCGTGTAGTAACGCGCCGTGGTCAGGCGCATGGCCCCTTCCCCGCGCAGCGGCATGACGGTCTGAACCGAGCCTTTGCCGAAGCTCTTGGTGCCGATGACGATGGCCCGGCGGTGGTCCTGCAAAGCGCCCGCGACAATCTCGGAAGCCGAGGCAGAGCCGCCGTTGATCAGCACGACGATCGGCTTGCCCATCGCCAGATCCCCCGGCGTGGCGTTCACCCGGTCACCGTCTTCGATGTCACGGCCCCGGGTGCTGACGATCTCGCCCTCCTCAAGAAAGGCATCCGACACGGCAATCGCCTGGTTGAGCAGACCACCGGGGTTGTTGCGCATGTCGATGACGATGCCGTTAAGGTTCTCGATGCCGCCCGCCTCTTCGATCTGCTGCTCAAGCCCTTCCTTCATCTTCGGATAGGTCTGCTCATTGAAGGTGGTCAGGCGCAGCACGGCGGTATCGCCCACAGTGCGGGCCCGCACGGCGGTCAATTGGATCGTGTCGCGCACGATGGAGACATCAAAGGGCTCAGGCTCCCCTTCCCGCACCACGGTGATCAGGATCTCGGACCCCACCGGCCCGCGCATCATCTCGACCGCGTCATCGAGGCCAAGCCCCAGCAGGCTTTCACCATCGACATGGGTGATGAAATCCCCCGCTTCGATCCCCGCTTCGGCGGCAGGCGTGCCGTCGATGGGCGAGACGACTTTGACAAAACCCTCCTCTTGGGTGACTTCGATGCCAAGACCGCCAAACTCACCGCGCGTCTGTTCGCGCATCTTCTCGGCGTCTTTCGGCGACAGATAGGACGAATGCGGATCAAGCGAGGTGAGCATGCCGTTGATCGCGGCTTCGATCAGGTCGCCGGGATCGACATCTTCGACATATTGGGCGCGGATGCGTTCGAAAATATCACCGAAAAGATCAAGTTGTTCGTAAACATTGGTCGTCTTCTCGGCCTCTTGCGCCAGCAGCGGCCCGGCGATCTGAGTGGTGGCGACCACTCCCGCCACCGTGCCTGCAACGGCTGCCATCACGAATTTCTTCATCTGCTATCCATCCTTGTCGGTGCGGAACCAGTCTGCCGGATCCTGAGGTGTGTTGTCTTGCCTGACTTCTATATAGAGCGTTTCCGTCCGGTCAGTGCCAGTGGCTTCACCATTTGGTGACATCTGAGATGTTGTGCCGCTTTCCGGCCCGCCCATCAACCCGATGGGCGTGCCACCGGCAATCACCTGCCCGGCCTGACCGTAAACCACATCGAGCCCCGCCAGCACGAAAAGCGTGTCGACCTGCGGCTCAAGGATCACGACATTGCCCAGATCGAGCAGCGGCCCAACATAGCGGATCGTCGCTGCCGAAGGGCTGGTCACGATGGCGCGCGGGCGGGTGGCAAGGATCATCCCGGGCCGTGTCACACCCGCCGAATCCGTCTCTCCGGCCTTGCGGATCACAAGCCCCTGCGCGGGCAAGGGCAGCTCACCCACCTGCCCATCGAGGTTCACCGGCGCAGGCTCAACCGCGCCGGTGGTGATCTCGGACAGGCCGCTGGCAAAACCATCCAACGTCTCGGTCGAGGCGATGAGGATCGCGGTGCGCACCGGGTCTTCGGTAAAGCGCATCGGCAGATCGGTGCGGTTGGCCATCGCCTGATTGAGCGCGGCGCGCGCGGCCTGAAGCTCGGTCAGCCCGTCTTGCAGGCGCTGCGCCGCGTCGGTTTGCAACGCGCGTAAGGTCTTGATGTCCTCATAGTCCTGCCGCAGCGCATCGGCGCGGGCGTTGAGCGCAGGCGTCAATTCAGCCAGCAACATCCCGGCACGCGCAGTGCCCATCGGGCCGTCGGGGTGCAGCAGCACCACGGGCGACGGGTCACCGCCGATGCTTTGCAAGACGCCCAAGAATTGCGCCACCTCGCCCTCGCGCGCCTGAAGCTTGCGGCTGAGCTGCGCCTCGTGGATCGCGGCCTGCCGCAGCCCGGCCCGCATCGCCGCGAGCCCCGCCTCGAAGGCCTGAATCGTCTCGGTCAGCGCCTTGACCCGGTCGCGCGCACCATCGGCTTGATCCAACCGCGCCGATGCGGCCTCCAGGGCGGTTGCGGCCGCGCGTGCTTCCGCGGCGGCCTCATCGGCCTGCGCCTGTGCCATCAGGGGCAGACAGGCAAAAAGGACAGCCGCGGCAAGATGTTTCATGAAAGCAGGCTTTTCCCGGTCATTTCTTCGGGCTGCGGCAGGCCCATCAGATCGAGCACCGTGGGCGCCAGATCGGCCAGCCGCCCATCGCGCAGCGCCGCCCCTTCGGGCGCGCCCACCGCCACCACCGGCACGGGGTTTAGCGTATGGGCCGTATGTGCGCCGCCGGTCTCGGGGTCGATCATCATCTCGCAATTGCCGTGATCCGCCGTGACGATCATCGCGCCGCCTGCGGCCTCCAGCGCCTTGAGCACCCGGCCCAGCCCCGCATCCACCGCCTCACAGGCTGCAATCGCCGCCTCCAGATCGCCGGTATGGCCGACCATATCGGGATTGGCGTAGTTCACCACGATCAGGTCATAGCCCGCCTCGATCGCCTGTACGAACTGGTCCGTCACCTCGGCAGAGGACATCTCGGGCTGCAGATCATAGGTTGCCACGTTCGGCGATTTGGGCATGTTGCGGTCCTCCCCCGTGGCCGGGGTCTCAACCCCGCCATTGAGGAAGAAAGTCACATGGGGATATTTCTCGGTCTCGGCCAGCCGGAACTGTCGCAGACCCTGCTGCGCCACCCAATTGCCAAGCGTGTTCTTGATGTCCGGCTTGGGATACATCGTGGTCATATAGGCGGCGTGGTCTTTGGAATATTCCGCCATGCCCATCAGCGCTGCCCAATCGGGGCGCGGGCCGGTGTCATAGGCGTCAAAGCCCGGGTCGCCCAAGGCCGCCATGATCTCCCGCGCGCGGTCGGCGCGGAAGTTGAGGCAGAAGAGCCCGTCGCCGGATGCCGCCCCCGCGTAGCCCTCGATCACGCTGGCGGTGATGAATTCATCCGTCTCGCCCCGCCCATAGGCCGCCTCAACCGCCGCGCGAGGATCGGGAAACCCCTCCCCTTCGCCATGCAGGATCGCCGCCGAAGCCTTGCCGACCCGGTCCCAACGGGTGTCGCGGTCCATCGCGAAATAGCGCCCCGTCACGGTGACGATCTTCACGGCCTCGGGCAGCGCCGCCTCCAGCGTCTCGAAAAAGCCAAGGGCAGAGGAGGGCGCCACGTCGCGCCCATCGGTCACCGCATGGATCACCACCGGCAGCCCCGCCGCATCCAGCGCGCGGGCGGCGGCGATCATATGGCTGAGATGCCCATGCACCCCCCCGTCCGAGACGACGCCCATCAGATGCGCCGTGCCCCCGGTTTCCTTGAGCTTGGCGATGAAATCTTGCAGGCGCTCATTCTCGGCAAAGCTGCCCTCTTCGATGGCCAGATCGATCTGCCCCAGATCCATCGCCACCACCCGGCCCGCGCCGATATTGGTGTGGCCAACCTCGGAATTGCCCATCTGCCCGCGCGGCAGCCCCACATCGGGGCCATGGGTGATCAACTGCGCCTTTGGCCCTGCCTGCATGATCCGGTCGAAATTCGGCGTCTTGGCCAGCAAGGGCGCGTTGCCTTCCCGCACCTCGCTCAGGCCCCAACCGTCAAGGATGCACAATACGACAGGTTTGGGGGCGCTCATCAGACTGCTGCTCCGGCTTGGTGGCTGTTCAGCGCCTTTTACCCCTTGTGGGCTGGCACTTGAACCACTTTGTGCACAAGCCTTCCATTCCCGCGCTGAGCCCTTGCCCCGCGCGCCCGCTTTGGTCATAACGAGTGGCAACTTTCGCCTGAGCCGAGGACCAACTCCATGACCCTGCAAGCGCCCGAAACCCGCATCGTGAACACTTGGCGCGTGGCCTGCGACGGCAGCGAAGGCGCGCTTGGCCACCCGCGCGTCTGGCTGCAAATCCCCCAGGAGCGCGGCTGGGTCGAATGCGGCTATTGCGACTGCAAATTCGTCCACGCGGATTTCGAAGGCAAAGTCTGAACCTTTCCGGCCCCCATCTGAACATCTGAACCGACGGCACGAACCTGCCCGCGCGGCGCAATGGCGTCTGGCCGTGGGCCATGCTTCGTGGCAAAAGGGTCGCCAATCCAGCGGAGCATTCCTATGACATTCGGCAAAGGCCACCACCTGCATCTGATCGACGGCTCTGCCTTCATTTTTCGCGCCTATCACGCCCTGCCGCCGCTGACGCGCAAATCCGATGGCCTGCCCATCGGCGCGGTCGCCGGGTTCTGCAACATGCTGCACCGCTATGTCGAGGGCAACACCGGCCCCAACGCGCCCACCCACGTCGCCGTGATCTTTGACAAGGGCAGCCACACCTTCCGCAACGACATGTACGACCAGTACAAGGCCAACCGCGATGCGATGCCCGAAGACCTGCGCCCGCAGATCCCGCTGACCCGCACCGCGACCGAAGCCTTCAACATCGCCTGCAAAGAGCTTGAGGGCTATGAGGCCGATGACATCATCGCCACCCTCGCCGTGCAGGCCCGCGCCGCCGGGGGGCGCTGCACCATCATCAGCTCCGACAAGGACCTGATGCAGCTTGTAGGCGACGGGGTGGAAATGCTCGACGCGATGAAGAACAAGACCATCGACCGCGATGGGGTGTTCGAGAAGTTCGGCGTCTACCCCGAACGCGTGGTCGACGTGCAAGCGCTGGCGGGCGATTCGGTCGACAACGTGCCCGGCGCGCCCGGCATCGGGATCAAGACAGCCGCGCTTTTGATCAACGAATACGGCGATCTGGATGCGCTGCTTGAGCGGGCGGGCGAGATCAAACAGCCCAAGCGCCGCCAGACCCTGATCGACCACGCCGAGCAAATCCGCCTGAGCCGCAATCTTGTCCTGCTGGATGAAAACACGCCGCTCGACTTCACCATCGACGATCTCGAAGTGCGCGACCCCGATGCGGACCGCCTGCTGGGCTTCTTGTCCGAGATGGAGTTCCGCACCCTGTCGAAACGCGTGGCCGAGGTGCTGGGCCGCGAGGCCCCCGCCATCCCCGACGCGCCCGCCCCCGCCGTGGCCGATGCGCCAAAGGTGGCCGAGGTGGCCTTTGACCACAGCCAGTACGAACAGGTCAGCGACGCCGAAGCGCTGCGCGTCTGGCTCAACCGAATTTACGAGCGGGGCTATGTCGCGGTAGACACCGAGACCACCGGCCTCAATGAGATGACTGCGGAACTGGTCGGCGTTTCGCTGGCCGTGGAGCCCGGGCAGGCCTGCTACATTCCGCTGACCCATAAAGCC
Source organism: Sulfitobacter sp. 1A15299 (assembly GCF_043556915.1). Lineage (NCBI taxonomy): Bacteria > Pseudomonadati > Pseudomonadota > Alphaproteobacteria > Rhodobacterales > Roseobacteraceae > Sulfitobacter > Sulfitobacter sp. 1A15299. Next base: position 45,370 of record NZ_JBIFFJ010000001.1, read on the forward strand.
AGCCGCGACGATGACCTCTTCGGCGGAGAGGGGCTGGCCCCCGGTCAGATGCCGGTCGAAGAGGCGCTGCAACTGCTGACCCCGATGCTGGAGGATCCCGCGATCCTCAAGATCGGGCAGAACATGAAATACGACAGCAAGATTTTCGCCCAACTGGGCATCGCGGTTACACCCATCGACGACACCATGCTGATGTCCTACGCGATGCACGCGGGCCTGCACGGGCATGGGATGGACACGCTTTCCGAGCGCTATCTCGGTCACACACCGATGCCGATCAAGCCGCTTTTGGGCAGCGGCAAATCCGCAGTGACCTTCGACAAGGTGCCGCTGTCCGATGCCGTCGCCTATGCCGCCGAGGATGCCGATGTCACCCTGCGCCTTTGGCAGCTTTTCAAACCGCAGCTGCACCGCGCCGAGGTCACCAAGGTCTACGAAACGCTGGAGCGCCCGCTGGTGCCCGTGCTGGCGCAGATGGAGCGGGCGGGCATCGAGGTCGACCGCGATACGCTCAGCCGCATGTCCAACGCCTTTGCCCAGAAGATGGCCGGGCTGGAGGCGGATATTCACGAGTTGGCGGGCGAGAGTTTCAACGTCGGCTCACCCGCTCAGCTTGGCGAAATCCTCTTTGGCAAGATGGGGCTGCCGGGCGGCAAGAAAGGCAAGACCGGGAAATATTCCACCGGCGCGGATGTGCTTGAGGATCTGGCGACCGAACATGACCTCGCCCGTCGGGTGCTGGACTGGCGGCAGTTGTCGAAGCTGAAATCGACCTATACCGACGCGCTGCAAGACCATGTGAACGCCGAAACGGGCCGCGTGCACACCTGCTATTCCATCGCCGGGGCGGCAACCGGGCGGCTGGCTTCGACCGATCCGAACCTGCAGAACATCCCGATCCGCTCTGAGGAGGGCCGCCGCATCCGCGAGGCTTTCGTCGCCCCCGAGGGCAAGGTGCTGGTGGCGCTGGACTACAGCCAGATCGAGCTGCGCATCCTTGCGCATATCGCCCAGATCGACGCGCTGAAGGAGGCGTTTCACCGCGGCGACGACATCCACGCCATGACCGCGTCGGAGATGTTCGACGTGCCGATGGATCAGATGACCCCTGAGATTCGCCGCAACGCCAAGGCGATCAACTTCGGCGTGATCTACGGCATCTCGGGCTTCGGCCTTGCCCGCAACCTACGCATCCCCCGGGCCGAGGCGCAGGGTTTCATCGACCGCTATTTCGAGCGTTTCCCCGGCATCCGGACCTATATGGACGACACCAAGGCTTTTGCGAAAGAGCATGGCTACGTGCAAACGCTCTTTGGCCGCAAGATCAACACGCCCAACATCGGCGCCAAGGGTCCGCAGGCCGGGTTTGCCGCCCGCGCCGCGATCAACGCGCCGATCCAAGGCACCGCCGCAGATGTGATCCGCCGCGCCATGGTGCGGATGCCCGAGGCCATCGCCGATCTGCCCGCGACCATGCTGTTGCAGGTGCACGATGAACTGCTCTTCGAGGTCGAAAAGGGCGCCGAAGACGCGCTGATCGCCGCCGCGCGCGAGGTGATGGAGAATGCCAATGATCCGGTGGTGAAGCTCGACGTGAAGCTGATCGTCGATGCCGGTGTGGGTGCCAATTGGGCCGAGGCGCATTGATGAGCAGCGAATTGCACCTGCCCGACGATCTCGCACAGGCGCTGGAAGAGACCGGGGCACAGGCGGGCTGGGCCGCCTATAGCCCAACCCTCAAGGCCGACGCGCTGGCGTGGATCGACGCGGCGCGGACCACGGCGGCGCGGTCAAAGCGGGTGGATGACGTGGCGCGCTTTGCTGGGAAGGGACTGCCGCCGACGCCGTTTCAGTGATGGGTTGAGGGCCAGCGCCTGCCCGCGGGTCGGTGAGACAGGCCACCCGGGCCCGGAATCAAGCCGCAGGCGCCGGGCCATCGCCTGCCCGCCCCCCGGGTAGGCGATTTGGTGAGGCTGGGCCCGAGCTTGCGGACGCACATCATGGTTAAGCCATAAAGTGGCACGAGGCCATGTCAGATCGCCCACCCGCGGTCAGGCGATGGCCCTTTGTACACCCGTCCCCCTTGCGCTAGATCATCTAGCATGACCCCGATCCTATACTCCTTCCGCCGCTGCCCCTACGCCATGCGCGCCCGCCTCGCCATTGCTGCCGCGCAAACCCCCGTCCGCCTGCGCGAAGTCGTGCTGCGGGACAAACCGCAGGCCTTCCTCGATGCCTCGCCCAGTGCCACCGTGCCCTGCCTCGTCACCAAAACCGGCCCCATCGACGAAAGCCTCGACATCATGAAATGGGCGCTGGCGCTGAACGATCCCGAAGGTTGGCGCGACATGCCGCCCGAGGGGCACGACTGGATCGCCCGCGCCGACGGCCCGTTCAAAGACGCGCTGGACCGCACCAAATACGCCACCCGCTATCCCGAGGTGGACCCCGAAGAGCAACGCGCCAAGGCGGCAACCTTCCTCCGCGCCCTCGATGCGCAACTGGACGATTGGATTTTCGACCGCCCCACGCTGGCGGATTACGCGATCCTGCCCTTCGTCCGGCAGTTCGCCTTTATCGACCGCGCTTGGTTCGACGCACAGGATTGGCCCGCCCTGCGCGGCTGGCTCGACCGGTTTCTGGCCTCGCCCCGCTTCGAAAGCGTGATGGATAAATACCCCCAGTGGCAGCCCGGCGATACGCCGGTGTCATTCCCCTAAAGCAGTCACCCACCCCAAGGTCTGCTCTGTCGGGCCGCCCGGACTATACTCCCCGCTGACGAAACCGTCATAGCCCGCCCGCAGCGCGGCAAAGAGCCCGTCGAAATCGACATCACCGCTGCCGGGCGCGGCGCGCTCTGGCGCATCACCTAGCTGCACATGGCGGATCAGGGGGCGATACTCTTGGAAAACCGCCACGGCATCGCCATGGATCATCTGCGCGTGAAAACTGTCGAATTGCAGCGCCACATTGGGCGCATCCACCGCCGCCAGCAGATCCGCCGCCTGCGCGTAGCCATTCAAGAAATATCCCGGTTTGGCTTGCGGGCAGAGCGGCTCGATCATCAGGGTGACCCCCGGCGGCGCCTCTGCCGCGGCATGGCGCAGGTTTGCCACGAAAGCCTTTGCCGCCGCTGGCCCTTCGGCCTCCCCGGCCATGACATGCACCATCCGGGGCCGCAGCGCGTCGACATAGCGCCAGACCCGGCGCATATCATGGGCGAAACGCGCCTCCCCTCCCGGCAGGGCGGCGAAACCGGGCAGACCGCCCGTATAATTCGGCGGCGGCGCGTTGATCAGGGCGAGCGTGAGCCCATTGCGCAGCAAGGCGCGCTGCGTCTCTTTCGCGGGCATGTCATAGGGAAACAAGACCTCGACTGCGCCAAACCCCGCCTCTGCCGCCGCGTCGAACCGGTCCAGATAGGGCAGTTCGGACCAAAGCAGCGACAGATTGGCGGCGGGGGTGATCGGCATTCGGGTCTTTCGGTGAACTTACGGCAGGTCTTCCGAAGGGATGATGCCAAAGAATTCCCCACCCGACCAGACACCAAACCAGCCATCGCGGTGCTGGCCCAGATCGACCAAGCGGTAAAAGCTCTTGCGGTCGATCAGCGCCTCCAGATTGCGGCGCACCAGCACATAGGGCGCAGGTTCGCCCGTCTCTTCATCGCGGACCACGCGGATCGGATGGGCTGGCCCCGCCTCGGCCACGTCGCCCAGATTGGTCAAAAACCGCAACTGCTGCGCCGCGCCCGCGCCCTCGGCCTCGAAATCCACGGCGACGAAGGGGGCGTCTTCGACGGTGATGCCCACTTTCTCCACCGGGGTTTTCAGGAAATAGTCATCCCCCTCGCGCCAGAGAATCGATGCGAACAATTTGACCATTTCGATCCGGCCAATGGGCGTGCCTTGGTAGAGCCACGTCCCGTCGCGTTTGATCTGCATGTCCAGATCGCCGCAAAATTCTGGGTTCCACTTCTCAAGCGGCGGGGTTCCGCGCGCTTTTGCGGCCTTGGCGGCTTCGATCAAACTGTCTGCCGTGGGTGTCACGGTATTTTGTCCGCTCATTGCTTTTGCCATTCCCTTTGGTCGCGATACACTTACACCTGAAAGATATAACTCCGGGGAAAGAAATGTCATGGCCGAAGCGGATGATCTGATCGCGCAAATCGAAGCGCTGAGCGAAAGGCTGGCCGCGGCGAAACAGTCGATCACCGGGCGTTTCGTCGGGCAGGAGCAGGTCGTCGACCTTGCGCTGACGGCGCTGCTCTGCGGCGGGCACGGCCTGCTGATCGGCCTGCCCGGCTTGGGCAAGACGCGGCTGGTTGAGACGTTGAGCACGGTTATGGGCCTGCATGGCAACCGCGTGCAATTCACCCCCGATCTGATGCCCGCTGACATCTTGGGCTCCGAAGTGCTTGACACCGCGCCAGACGGCAGCCGCGCCTTTCGCTTTGTCGAAGGGCCGATCTTTTGCCAACTTTTGATGGCCGATGAGATCAACCGCGCCAGTCCGCGCACCCAATCCGCCCTGCTGCAGGCGATGCAGGAAAAGACCGTGACCGTCGCAGGGCAGGACCGCGCGCTTGGGCAGCCTTTCCATGTGCTCGCCACGCAAAACCCGATCGAGCAGGAAGGCACCTACCCCCTGCCCGAAGCGCAGCTTGACCGTTTCCTCGTGCAGATCGACGTGGCCTACCCCGACCGCGCGACAGAGCGGGACATTCTGCTGGCCACCACCGGTGTCAGAGAGGGCACCGTGCGCCCGGTCTTCACCACCGAAGACCTGATCACTGCCCAGACCCTGCTGCGCCGGATGCCGGTGGGCGACAGCGTGGTGGAACTGATCCTCGACCTTGTCCGCGCCTTCCGCCCCGATGAGCCTGAGGCGACCCATGCCGTGCGCGACAGCGTCGCTTGGGGCCCCGGCCCCCGTGCCGCGCAAGCGCTGATGCTGACCGTGCGCGCCCGGGCGCTGCTGGAGGAGCGGCTGGCTCCTTCGGCCGAGGATGTGCTGGCCATGGCCCGCCCGGTGCTGAGCCACCGGATGGCGCTGAACTTTGCCGCCCGCGCGCGGGGCGAAAGCCTGCAAAGCCTGATCGACGCCACCGCCGGTCAATTGATCGGGAAAAAGGCCGCCGCGTGACCCATAGCCCCCTGTCCCTCAGAGCCAGCGCCGAGGGCGAAGCGGCCCGGCTGCCCGCCCTGCTGGCGCGGGCCGAGCATTTGGCCGGTGCGGTGCTGCCCGGCGCCCATGGCCGCCGCCGCGCGGGAACGGGGGATGATTTTTGGCAATACCGTCCGGCGCAGATCGGTGACAGCCGCCGCATGGTCGACCACCGCCGTTCGGCCCGTGGCGATCAGGAATTCGTGCGCGAGCGCGAGTGGCAGATCGCGCAGTCCGTCATGCTTTGGGTCGATCAGGGGGCGTCGATGCGCTTTGCCTCGGACAAGGCGCTGCCCGACAAGGCCGATCGCGCCCGCCTTTTGGGCCTTGCGCTGGCGATCTTGCTGCTGCGCGGGGGGGAGCGGGTGGGCCTGACCGGCACCGCCCTGCCCCCACGGCGCGGCAATCCGCAGGTGCTGCGGCTGGCCGAATGGCTCTGCCAAGAGGATGGCCGAGACTACGCCCCGCCCGAACATCGCGGCATGATCCCTCATGCGCGGGCGGTCTTCATCTCGGATTTCATGGGCGATCTCGACCCGGTGCAGACCGCGCTGGCCAAGGCCGCCGACCGCGGCGTGCGCGGCGTGCTCTATCACCTGCTGGACCCGGCGGAGGAGGCTTTTCCCTTCGCGGGCCGCACCGTTTTCGAAAGCGTCGGGGGCAGTCTGCGACATGAGACGCTCAAGGCAAACGACCTGCGCGACCGCTACCTCGACCGGCTGGCGGCGCGCAAAGACGCCTTGCAGCAACTCTGCGCCCGCACCGGCTGGCGCTACGGGCTGCACCACACCGATGCCACGGCGCAGTCGGCGCTGCTCTGGCTCTATGGCGCGCTGGACGCGCGACAGGGGAGCGCGGCATGAGCGTTTTCGGCGGCATCGGTTTCACCGCGCCTTGGCTTCTGCTGGCCCTGCTGGCGCTGCCGATCCTATGGCTGATCCTGCGGGCCGTGCCGCCCGCCCCGGTCCGCCGCCGTTTTCCCGGTGTGGCGCTGCTCTTGGGGTTGGCGGATGACGACAGCACCAGCGACCGCACCCCGTGGTGGTTGCTTTTGCTGCGAATGCTGGCCGTGGCCGCGATCATCATCGGCCTTGCCGGGCCGGTGCTGAACCCGCAGGCAAAGACGGAACAGGGCAGCGGCCCCTTGCTGATCCTGCTCGATGGCTCATGGGCCGGGGCCAGCGGCTGGGACCGGCAGATGGCCGCCGTTGACGCCCAACTCACCCGCGCCGGACGGGCCGAGCGGACGGTGGGTATCCTCAGCCTCACCGACCCGCAGGTGCCGACCTTCCAATCCGCCGATGCGTGGCGCAGCCGTCTGGCCGGGTTCACCCCCGCGCCATGGCAACCGGCCCCGGCAGAACTGACCCGCGCGACCGAGATCATGGCGACCCTGCCTGCCTTCGATACCCTGTGGTTCAGCGATGGGTTGGATTATCCGGGCCGCGATGACCTGCTTGCCGCGCTGCAATCCAAAGGCGCGGTAGAGGTGCATCAACCCGCGGGCAATGTCATCGGCATCGCCCCCGCAGTCTACCAAGACGGCGCGATCGACCTGACCCTGCGCCGCGCCGCGCCCGGACCGGAACGCGCGGTGGTGGTGCAGGCCCATGGCCGCGATCCGGCGGGCAACGCCCGGGTGCTCGCCACCGCCAGCGCGACATTCGCGGCGGGCGCGACCGAGGCCAGCACCTCCCTCTCGCTGCCTGCCGAGATGCGCGCGCGGCTCACCTCTTTCGACATCGCGGGGCAACGCTCCGCCGGGGCGCGCACCTTGGTCGATGACGGGCTGCGCCGCCGCGAAGTCGCGCTGATCCGAGGGCGCGGGGCGCAGGAGGGGCTGCAACTGCTCTCGCCGCTGCATTACATCGAACAGGCGCTGGCCCCGAGCGCCGATCTGATCGACGGCACCCTGACCGAGGTGCTGCCCGCCAACCCCGATGTGATCGTGCTGGCGGATGTGGCCACCCTCGCCCCCGCCGAGGCCGAGCCGCTGCAAGAGTGGATCGACGCGGGCGGCATGCTCATCCGTTTCGCCGGACCGCGCGTGGCGGCAAGCGATGTCAGCCGCATCGACGAAGACCCGCTGATGCCCGTGCGCCTGCGCGCCGGGGGTCGCAGCGTCGGCGGCGCGATGTCTTGGGGCGAGCCCAAGGCGCTGGCCCCTTTCCGCAACGGGTCGCCTTTCTTTGGGCTGACGGTGCCCGATGACGTGACCGTTTCGGCCCAGGTCGTGGCGCAACCCGACCCCACTTTGGCCGACCGGGTGATCGCCGCGCTTAGCGATGGCACCCCGCTGGTGACGCGCAAAGCCGTGGGTCAGGGGCAGATCGTGCTGTTCCACGTCACCGCCACGGCGGAATGGTCAACCCTACCTCTGTCGGGTCTTTTCGTGCAGATGATGGAACGGCTGGCCGTGTCATCGGGTGCCAGCGCCCCCGAGGCCCAGAGCCTTGAGGGCACCACATGGACCCCGCTGCGGGTGATGGACGGTTTCGGCAGTCTGTCCGACGCGGGCACACTGCCCGGCGTTGCGGGGCCGGACCTGATCTCGGCCCCTGCAGGGCCCGCCCTGCCGCCCGGCATCTACGGCACCGAAGACCGGCGGCTTGCGCGCAATGTGCTAACTGCCGAGACCGCCCTCACCCCCGCCACATGGCCCGCCGATGTGCCGCTGCGCGGCCTTGCTCTGCCACCGGAACAACCGCTCGCCGGGGCGCTTCTGAGCCTCGCTATCCTGCTGCTCATGGCCGATGTGCTGGCCTCCCTCGCCCTCTCAGGGCTGCTGCTGCGCCGCTCCACCGCCAGCTTGGCGCTGGCCTTGGGGCTGATCATCGCCCCCCAGATGGGCGACGCGCAGGAGACCGACCCCGAAAGCTTTGCCATACGCTCGGCCTCGGAGGTGACGCTGGCCCATGTGCTCACCGGCAACAGCGACGTTGACGAGATCGCCCGCGCCGGGCTGATCGGCCTGTCGGACACGCTTTATTTCCGCACCACGGTCGAGCCCGACCTGCCCACCGGCGTTGACCTTGAGCAGGACGAACTGGCCTTCTTTCCGATCCTCTATTGGCCGGTGACACCAGACCAACCGCAGCCCTCGTCCGAGGCCTATGGCAAGCTGAACGACTACCTCCGCTCGGGCGGGCTGATCCTGTTCGATACGCGCGACGCGGATATCGCGAGCTACGGTGCCGCCAGCCCGGATGGGCGCAAACTGCAAGAACTGGCCGCACCGCTCGACATTCCGCCGCTGGAGCCGCTGCCCGGCGATCACGTCCTGACGCGCACCTTCTACCTGCTGCAAGACTACCCCGGCCGCTACAGCAGCCGCGATGTCTGGGTGGAGGCCGCGCCGCCCGATGCGGAACGCATCGAGGGGATGCCCTTTCGCAACCTCAACGACGGGGTGACGCCGGTGGTGATCGGCGGCAATGACTGGGCCGCCGCTTGGGCCGTGCGCCGCGATGGCGCGCCGCTTTTGCCCATCGGGCGCGGCTTTGCCGGAGAGCGGCAGCGCGAACTGGCCTACCGCTTTGGCGTGAACCTTGTCATGCATGTGCTGACCGGCAACTACAAATCCGATCAGGTCCATGTGCCTGCACTGCTGGATAGGTTGGGCCAATGACCGGAACCGTGCTGTTCGACCCGCTGATCCCCCTGCCGCTGCTGATCGGCCTTGCGGTGCTGGCCGGGCTTGGCCTGCTGCTGGCGCTGTGGCGCGGCCTGTCGGGCTGGGCTCTGAGGGGCTTGGCGGCGGCAGTCGTTCTGGCCGCGCTCGCCGGGCCATCCTACCAGACCGAAGACCGCGCGCCGCTGTCGGACATCGTGCTGCTTTTGGAAGACGAAAGCGCCAGCCAGCGGCTTTCGGACCGTGCCGCCCAGACCAACGCGGCGGCAGAGGCGCTCACTGCCCGCATCGCCGCGCGACCCAATACCGATCTGCGCCGGATCACCGTGCCCGATGGGGCCGAAGATGCCGGCACCCGGCTGATGACCACGCTGGCAGACGCGCTGGCCGAAGAGCCGCGCGCGCGGATCGCGGGCATTCTGGCGCTCAGCGATGGCCGGGTGCATGACGCCGATCTGCCGCTCGACCTGCCCGCGCCGCTGCATCTGCTGCAAACCGGCCGGGCCGAGGACTGGGACCGCCGCCTGACCGTGCGCAACGCCCCGGCCTTTGCCATCATCGGAGAGCCGGTGACCCTGACCCTGCGCATCGACGATCTGGGGGCCGCGCCCGAGGGCGGCGGGCTGACCCAGCTTGATATTTCTGTCGACGGGGAAGAACCGCAGAGTTTCAACGTGCCGATTGGCCAAGACCTCGAACTGCCCGTGGCTCTGCCCCACGGCGGGCGCAACGTGATCCGCTTCTCCCTGCCCGAAGCCGAAGGGGAGTTGACCGACCGCAACAATGCCGCGCTGATCCAGATGAACGGCGTGCGCGACCGGCTCAGCGTGCTCTTGGTTTCAGGCGAGCCGCATCCCGGCGGGCGCACGTGGCGCAACCTGCTGAAGTCCGACAGCGCGGTCGATCTTGTGCATTTCACCATTCTGCGCCCGCCCGACAAACAGGACGGGGTGCCGGTGAACGAGCTGTCGCTCATCGCCTTTCCGACGCGCGAATTGTTCATGGAAAAGATCGGCGACTTCGATCTCATCATCTTTGACCGCTACCAACGGCGCGGCATCTTGCCGGCGCTCTACCTCGATAATGTGGCGCAATATGTGCGCAAGGGGGGTGCGGTGCTGGTCGCCGCCGGGCCGGATTTCGCCAGTGCCGACAGCCTCTACCGGTCGCCGCTCGGCACGGTGCTGCCCGCCACTCCCACCGCGCGGGTCTTGGAGGAAGCCTTCCCCCCGGTCGTCACCGACATCGGCCAGCGCCATCCCGTCACCTCAGACCTGCCCGGCAGGGGCGATTGGGGCCGCTGGCTGCGCCAGATCGACGTGAACGCTGACAGCGGCGACGTGGTGATGACCGGCGCGGACGACCGCCCGCTTCTGGTACTGGACCGGGTGGATGAGGGGCGCGTGGCCTTGCTCGCGTCCGACCATGCGTGGCTGTGGAACCGTGGCTATGAAGGCGGCGGCCCGCAGTTGGAATTGCTGCGCCGTCTGGCCCATTGGATGATGAAGGAACCCGAGCTTGAGGAGGAGGCGCTGATGGCCACCGCCCAAGGCCGGACCATGCGCATCACCCGACGCACCTTAGATGAAACCGTGCCCCCCGTCACGATCACCGCCCCCGATGGCAGCACCGTCGAATTGCCCCTCACCCCCGCCGGGCCGGGCCGGTTCGAGGCGGAGTATACCGGCGAAGAGATCGGCCTCTACCGGCTGGAGAACGGCGATGAGGTCACCGTCATCGGCCTCGGCCCCGCCGCCCCGCGCGAGTTTGTCGAGACCATTGCCAGCGATGCGGCCCTGCGTCCGGCGATCGACAGCCTGCGCGGTGGGGTGGCACGGGTGGAGGATGGGCTGCCGCGCCTGCGTGATGTGCGCCTTGGCCGCCCCGCCGCCGGGCGCGGCTGGCTGGGGCTGACCCCGCGCGGCGCTTACGAAACGCGCGATGTGCGGCAAACGCCGCTGCTGCCAGGGTGGCTGGTGCTCGTGCTCTCGGCGCTCTTCATCACTGCCGCATGGCTCCGCGAGGGCCGCCGCTAAAGCGCGCGCAGCAGCAAGCCGCCCGCCAGTGTCACCACGACCAGCCCCGCCGTCAGCTCGGCCACCGCTGCGGCTTGGGCCAGCCTCGGCGATCCGGCCAGCCCGCCCAAGACCCCGGCGCGCAGCCCCGTCGCGGCCAAGCCGGTGGCGATGGTGATCAAGCCGGTGCCGAGCGCCATGACAAAGGCCCCCAAGATGCCGACCCCGCCGATCCCCATATGCCAAGTGATCACCAGCACGAACAGCGCCCCGGTGCAGGGCCGTATGGCAATCCCCCCGATCAAGAGCAGCGCGTCGCTCAGCCTGCCCGCGCGCTGAACCTGCGCCAGACTGGGCCCATGGGCATGGCCGCAATGGCTGCATATTTCGTCGGAACGCGCCGATCTGTCCTGCCGCGCATGGCGCAGCCCGCGCCAGATCAGCCAAAGCCCGATGAGGGCGATCGCGCCATAGCTTGCCGGGGCCATGATGTCTTCGGTCACGCCGACGAGCGCTTCACGGCCAAGACCCAAGAGGAGGATCCCCGCATAGACCAGACCCACGGCGGTCACCGCTTGGCCCAGGGAGGCCGCCAGCGCAATCAGCGAGAGCCGGAGCACCGGCACCGCCCGCGCCAGCCCGTAGCCGCCGATCACGATCTTGCCATGCCCCGGCCCCGCCGCATGGACGACGCCGTAGGCAAAAGACGCCAAAAGCACCGTCCAGAACGCCGCCGTATCGCCGCCCCGCGTGGCGCGCAGCCCGCTGGCAATGCTGTTTTGAAACCCGCGCTGCTGCCCTGCGGCCCAATGGGCAAGGGCGTTGAACCCGCCCGACCACCACAGCGCCGCCAGCGCCAGAAGGGTCGCCAATGCTGCCAGCGCTATGATGCGTCGCATGTGATCACCACTTCATTGGCCAAGGCTTCGCCGATCTCCGGCAGGCCCACATCGCTTGGGTCGGTATTGGCATCCAGCGCGCTCAAGTCCTGCTGAAGGGCGCGCAGGTCGGCGCTCATATCCGGCATCTTGACCCGCGCGCGGCAGGTGTCACTGCCTTGGATGGTCACTTTCTGGGTCACCTCATAGGCGGTGTAATAGGTCGGGTCATAGGGTTTGATGACCAGCCCATCCGCCGCCGGTGCCGGGCCTTCGACCGCGCGCAGATGGCTGGTGATGATCCGCCCTTCGGCAAAGCGGGTTTCCACGTCCTGCGGCCCCGAGAGCGCGATCTCTTCGCCCCCCTCCAGCAAGACCGTATCGCCGTTGAACCCTTCGATCCACTGCATGTCGAACCCGTTGAGAGAGGCGACTTCCGCCTGCGTCAGCACGCCATCGTAATCGGGATCGAGGCCGCGATCCTCGGTCACCAAGAGAGAGTAGAATTCGTCATAGGCCCATGTGATCCGCAGATGGGTCAACCGCCCCTCGGCATCGACGATAGCTTCGAACCCGGTATCGACGAAGATATGCGGATGCGCGCCAAGCGGCGTGGCGCAGGCGAGGAGAATGGCGGTGACGAGCGGGTATTTCATGGCGCCAGGTCTACGCTCCTTCGCCAAGCGCGGCAATCGCCCGGTGGGCGGCGCAAGGCGGGAAGGCGCGCATCGCCGCCCCGCCCGCGGATCAGGTCGACGGGTAGGGCCGGACAAAGACCGGACGCTCGGGCGTCGAGGCATCGGGCTGATAGGCATAGCCGCCGCTGTCGAAATCCTGCAAACCTTCCGGGTCGTTCACCCGGTGCTGCACGATATAGCGGGCCATGGCACCGCGCGCCTTCTTGGCGAAGAAGCTGACGATCTTGGGCCCTTTGCCGTCGCCCTTATCTTCCGTGAACTGCGGGGTGATCACCCGCAGTTTCAGCGCCTTGAGGTCCACCGCGCCAAAGTATTCCTGACTGGCGCAATTCACCAGAACATCGCTGCCGGTCGCCTCGGCCTGTGCGTTCAACGCCTTTGACAGGCTGTCGCGCCAATAGTCATAGAGGGTGCCGCCGCGGCGGGTTTTCAACTTGCTGCCCATCTCCAGCCGGTAGGCTTGGATCGCGTCCAGCGGGCGCAGCACGCCGTAAAGACCCGACAGGATGCGCAGGTGATCTTGGGCATAGGTCATCTCATCGGCATCAAGGCTCGTGGCCTCCAGCCCCTGATAGGTGTCGCCGGCGAAGGCCAGCGCGGCGGGGCGGGTGACTTCGGCTGTGGGCTCAGCCTCGAACGCCTGAAAGCGGTCGCGGTTGAGGCGGGCCAGATCGTCGCTCAGCCCCATCAGGCCCTTGAGATCGCCCAAGGTGAGATTGCGCGCCCGTGTCGCCAGCCGCACGGCGTCTTCCTGAAAATCAGGCTGCGTCAGGGCGACATCGCGCTCGGCCCAATCAAGGCGTTTGGCGGGGGAAATAACGACGAGCATGGCAGTCTCCTTGGGGCGTTTCGGGGTGATCTAGCCCGCGTCGCGCAGAACGTCCAGAAAGGCGGGGCCAAAGCGTTCGGCGCGTTTGTCGCCGAGCAATCGTTCGATGGCCGAAGGGTCCGCGCTGCGCAGTTGCGCCACTTTCGCCAGCATCGCGGCAGAGCAACTCAGCGGCTTTTCGGTGCCCTGCGCGCCGCGCGCCAGATCGGCCTGCACCTGCAAGAGTTGGTCATAGACATTGCCCGCCTCACGCCCCGCCAACTTGCGCCGCGCCTTATGCATCGGCTGCGCCTCCCCGTTGATGACTTCGAGGAAGGCCGCACCGTAATTTTCCAGCTTCTTGGCCCCCACCCCGCCGATCCGCGCCATGGCGTCGAGGTCGGCAGGCCGCGCCTCGGCCATCTCGATCAACGTCCGGTCGGTGAAGATGATATAGGCGGGCACGCGCGCCGCCTCGGCCAGCGCACGGCGCTTGGCCTTGAGCGCCGACAGGAGCGGCGCGTCCTCGTCGCTGACCATGGCCTTGACCGCAGGCCGCCGGTTCGCGCCCGCCGCCTTGATCGTATCACGGCGCAGGTTGATGCTGGCCTCGCCGCGCAGGATCGGCAGGGCCGCGTCGGTCATGCGCAGGGCGCCGTGGCGTTCGGCGTCGGGGCGCACGAGGTCATGGCCCATCATCTGCCGGAACACCGCCTGCCATTCGTTGCGGCTGTATTCGCCGCCGACGCCGTAGGTCGGCAGCGATTGATGCCCGCGCTGGCGGATCTTGTCGGTCTCGTTGCCCAGAAGGATGTCGATCAGATGGCCCGCGCCGAACCATTCGTCGGTGCGCAGCATGGCCGAGAGCGCCTTGCGCACCGCCGTGGTGCCGTCGAAAACCTCCGCCGGGGTATCGCAGAGATCGCAACGCCCGCAGGTCACCTCGGCCTCGTCGAAATAGCCCAGCAGCGTCTTGCGGCGGCACTCCAGCGCCTCGGCCAACCCCAGCAGCGCGTTGAGCCGTCCGTGATCGGCGGCGCGGCGTTCGGGCGGGGCCAGCCCCTCGTCGATCTGGGATCGGCGCAGGCGGATGTCGTCGGGGCCGAAAAGTGTCAGCGTCTCGGCCGGGGCCCCGTCGCGCCCGGCGCGGCCGATTTCTTGATAGTAAGCCTCGATCGACTTGGGCAGATCGGCATGGGCGACCCAGCGGATGTCAGGCTTATCGACCCCCATGCCGAAGGCCACGGTGGCGCAGACGATCAGCCCGTCCTCCTGCTGGAAGCGGCGCTCGGCGATGCGGCGGTCCTCGGCCTCCATCCCGCCGTGGTAATGCAGCGCCTCCTGCCCCTGATCGCGCAGGGCTTTGGCCAGCCCCTCGGTCTTGGCCCTTGTGCCGCAATAGACGATGCCCGATTGGCCGCGCCGCGCTCCGGCGAAGGCGAGGATCTGGTCGCGCGGCTTGTTCTTGGCGGCAAAGGCGAGATGGATGTTGGGCCGGTCGAAACCGCGCAGGAAGGCGCGCGGCGGGGTGCCGTCAAACAGCTTTTCCACGATCTCGGCCTGCGTTTCGGCGTCCGCCGTGGCGGTGAAGGCCGCGAGCGGTACGTCGAGCGTGCGGCGCAGCTCACCAATGCGCAGGTAGTCCGGGCGGAAGTCATGGCCCCATTGGCTTACGCAATGCGCCTCGTCCACGGCGATGAGGGTGACGCCAACGCGCCGCAGCATCCCCATGGCAGAGCCTGCCGCGAGCCGTTCCGGCGCCATGTAGAGCAGTTTGAGCGTGCCCGCCTCAAGCGCCTCCCAGACCGCATCGGTCTCTTCGGGCGTGTTGCCGGAGGTCAGCGCCCCTGCCGCCACGCCTGCTTCCTGCAGGCTGCGGACCTGATCGCGCATCAGGGCAATCAGCGGCGAGATGACCACCGTCACCCCGTCGCGCATCAGGGCAGGCAGTTGGAAACACAGGGATTTGCCGCCGCCCGTGGGCATGATGGCCAGCACGTTCTCGCCCTCGGTCACGGCCTCGACAATCTCTTGTTGGCCGGGGCGGAACCCGTCGAAACCAAATACATCACGAAGAAGCGTGGCAGCGCCTGTCATGGAGAACCTGTAAGATTGTCTGCTCTTTTTATGCAGACTCCCACACTAACAAAGCGTGAACAAGGCCAGATAGGCGCGACATCGGCGCGCGGGCGGGCCGGGGGGGGGGACAGGTCAGTAGAAGGCCGCTGCGTTATTGGTCAGTACGATCCGCGCCATGGCGACGGCGATCAACACGATCAGGGGGGCGAGGTCCAGACCGCCCATCGGAGGGATCACATTGCGCACGCGGCTATAGACCGGCTCGAGAATGCGGTTCAGCCCGTCCCAGATCTGCGCCACCAGCGGTTGGCGCAGGTTCAGCACCTGAAAGTTGATCAACCAAGACATGATGACATGGGCGATGACGATGAACCAAACGATGTTCAAAAGCAGCATCAGGATCTGAAACAGCGACGTCATGGAATATCCCCTTGGTTTGACGCAAGACAGTTAAGCGCCCCGCCCTCAAAGGGCAAGAGTGCCGCGACGTATATGCTTGACCGCGCAGCGCTTCCGCCGCAGATCCGCGGCGTCACGACAAAGGAAAGCCCCATGTTCCCGATCATCCGCATGGTCAAAGACGTCATCGTCGCCGCGCGGCAGGCGCCGCTGGACAATCTGACCGACACCCATGTCAGCCACCACATCTGCTGGCCGCATGACCTCGATATCTGGATGGAGTTGAACAACGGGCGGGCGCTGTCGCTTTATGATCTGGGTCGCACCGCCATGGCGCAGCGGGCCGGGCTGATCACGCTGCTGCGGCAAAACAAATGGGCGATCACCATCGCAGGCTCCAGCACGCGGTTCCGCCGCCGCATCCGCATGTTCGAGAAGTTTGAGATGCGCAGCCGGACCCTGTGTTGGGACGACAAATTTATCTATCTAGAGCAATCCATGTGGAAGAAGAACGGCGACTGCGCGAGCCATGTGCTCTACCGTTCCGCCGTGACAGATCGCAATGGGCTGATCCCGCCGGAAAAGGTCTTGCAAGCGATGGGGCGGCGGCAAGCTTCGCCTCAGATGCCGAGCTGGGTGGCCGAATGGATCCGCGCCGATGCGCACCGCCCCTGGCCGCCGATGCAGGACGCGGCAGCGGCCCCCGGAGCGGCAGGGCCGCTTTCGGCCTGAGCCGACCGCCCTCCCCTGCCTCACCCCCGCCCTTACTGACGCTTGCGCCTTGCGCCCCGCCCTGCTCTAACTTGAAAAAAGCAGGCCGCGAGGGGGCGCAACATGGCACAGACAGGCGGGCGCAAGCGCATCTGGGGATGGTATTTCTTTGACTGGGCCAGCCAGCCCTACAATACCCTGCTTCTGACCTTTATCTTCGGCCCCTATTTTGCCCAGACCGCGACCAATGCGCTGGTCGAAGGCGGGATGGAGCTTGGCGCCGCCAAAGCCCAAGCGCAGGCATACTGGGGCTATGGTCTGGCGCTGGCGGGCGTCGCGATTGCGGTGCTGGCCCCGATCTTGGGCGCGGTGGCGGATTCCTCGGGGCGGCGGATGCCTTGGATCTGGCTCTTCTCGGCTATGTATGTGGTCGGCGCGGGCGCGCTGTGGTGGACGGCTCCGGCAAATTTCTCTCTGCTTTGGGCGCTGTTCTTCTTCGGCATCGGCCTGATCGGGATGGAGTTCGCGACGATCTTTACCAATGCCTATCTGCCCGAACTGCACCCCGACCCGGGTGAACGCGGGCGCATTTCCGGCGATGGCTGGGCCTTTGGCTATGCGGGCGGGGTGCTGGCGCTGATCGCGATGATCGCCCTGTTTCAAAGTGGCGCGAATGGGCGGACCATGGCGGGGCTGACGCCGCTTTTCGGGCTGGACCCGGCAACAAAGGCCGACACCCGGTTCGTCGGGCCGCTTGCGGCGATCTGGTACGCGGTCTTTATGATCCCCTTCTTTCTTTATGTGCGCGACAGGCCAAGACCCGGTGCCGTGCGGTATCGCGTGGGCGCGGGCCTTGCGGATCTGGCGCGCACCCTGCGGGGCTTGCCGAAGCATCCGTCGCTCCTGGCCTATCTCGGCTCGTCGATGTTCTACCGCGACGCGCTGAACGGGATGTATACCTTTGGCGGGGTCTATGCGCTTGGCGTGCTGGACTGGTCGATCCAAGAGATTGGCATCTTTGGCATCCTCGCCGCCATCTCGGGCGCGGTGTTCTGCGTGTTGGGCGGGCGGATCGACCGGCGGATCGGGCCGATGCCTGTGATCGTGGCCTGCTGCGTCATCCTCATCGCCACCGCCTGCCTGATCATCTCTCTGGGGCCGAATTCGGTCATGGGCGTTTCTTTGCCTGAGGGGTCTGCCCTGCCCGATATCCTCTTCTACGTCGCCGGTGCCTCCATCGGGGCGGCGGGCGGGGCGCTTCAGGCGTCATCGCGTAACATGCTGACACGGCAAGGAAACCCTGAGCGTATGACCGAGGCTTTTGGCCTTTACGCGTTGTCGGGCAAGGCCACCTCGTTCCTCGCGCCGGCGCTGATTGCCCTGAGCAGCGACCTCACCGGCAGCCAACGGCTGGGGATCACCCCCGTCGTGGGGCTTTTCATCGTCGGTTTGATCCTGTTAGCCTGGGTCAAACCCAAGGGAGATTTCGCCACATGACGCTGCTTCGCACCCTGACCTCCGTGGCGCTGGCCTTTGCGCTTGCCTCTTGCGGGGGCGGCCGGACCGAGACCGACATCAGCGGTGAGAAGGTCGCCCTGCCGACCATCGGCTCTTCGGGCGGCGCCTTGAGCACGGTTGCCGCCAAGCGGCTTTTCGGGGCCAAGAGCTTTGCCTCAACGCAGTCTCCCGCGGCTTTCGGCAGCTACTCCAAAGGCTGCCTTGCCGGGGCCGAGCAATTGCCCGAGACGGGGCCGACATGGCAGGCCATGCGCCTGTCGCGCAACCGCTACTGGGCCCATCCCGAGATGGTCGACATGGTCAAGAAACTCAGCCGCAAGGCGGCACAGCAGCCGGGTTGGGAAGGCATCTATGTCGGCGATATGAGCCAGCCGCGCGGCGGGCCGATGCTGACCGGTCACGCCAGCCACCAGATCGGGCTGGATGCCGACATCTGGATGCTGCCGCCCAAATCCCTGAACCTTAGCCGGGCGCAGCGCGAGAACATCTCGTCGATCTCCATGCGCCGGGCCAGCGGAGCCTATGTCAATTCCTCCTGGACCCCTGCGCATCACGAGGTGATCAAGGCCGCGGCCCAAGACCCCCGCACCGCGCGTATCTTCGTCTTCCCCGGCGCCAAGGTGCAGATGTGCGCCGATGAGAAAGGCGACCGCAGCTATCTGCGCAAAATCCGGCCTTGGTACGGGCACCACTACCATTTCCACATCCGTATTGCCTGCCCCAAGGGCGCGCGCGGCTGTGTGGATCAAGCCCCGCCCCCGCCCGGTGACGGCTGCGCCGATGCGCGCCAGTGGCAGGCCAATATCCTGAACCCGCCAAAGCCCGATCCGAATGCGCCCAAAGTCAAACCGAAGCCCAAGCGCGACATTCTGCTTGCGGACCTGCCTGCCCAATGCAACGCCGTTTTGAACGCAAACTGATCCGCGCCTGCCTCCCGTTCTTCCTGCTCATCGCCTGCGTGGCCCCCGCCGCGCAGACAGGGCCGGTGGTGCAGGTGGACAGCGTGCTGACATGGCACCATCCTGCGCCGTGGTTCGGCGGCTTTTCCGGGGTCGAGGTGAATGCCGATGGCACCCGCCTCACGGCGGTGTCGGACCGGGGCCGCGTGGTGCAAGCGCGCATGCTGCGCGAGGCGGGGCGTCTGGTGGCGCTTGAAGTTGAGGAGAATGCTCCGCTGAAAGGGGCCGACCGCAAGCCCCTGCGCGATAAGATGCGCGATGCCGAAGCGCTGGCGCGTGACGGCAGCGGGCAACTCTACGTCTCGTTCGAGCACGACCACCATGTCGCGCGGCTGTCGCCCGAGAGCGGCGTCACCACCCCGCTGCCCAGACATGACGACTTTGCCAAGTTCGAGCCGAACGCGGGGATGGAGACTTTGGCCGCCCACCCCGATGGGCGGCTCTTTGCGACTCCCGAAGGCGGCGGCCCGGGCTCGGGTGATTTCCCGCTCTATGCCTTTGACGGCAACAGTTGGACGATCACCGCAGAGATCCCGCGCCGGGGGCCGTTCCTGCCGGTAGATGCCGATTTTGCCGAGGACGGCACGCTTTACCTGCTGGAGCGGACGATCACCCCACTGGGCTTTCGCAGCCGCATCCGCCGCTTCAACCTCACCGCGCCCGGGCTTGGCGAAGAGACGCTACTGACCTCCGGCCCCGGTCAATATGACAACCTCGAAGCGCTCAGCACGTGGCAGGATGCGGCGGGGCAAACCCGGCTGACCCTGCTGTCGGACGACAATTTCTTTGTCATGCAACGCAATGAGGTGGTCGAGCTGATCCTTGCCAAACCGGGTTCCGAGGGCTAAAGCCGTCCGGTCTGCGATCCCCGCAGGCCAAGTCGCCGCACCCTTGCACAAAACGGTTCACATATGACACGCACCTATCTTCCCGGCATTCTTGCCATGGCCGCCATCGTCGTGGCCTCGAATATCCTTGTTCAGTTCCTCTTTGGCCAATGGCTGACTTGGGGGGCTTTCACCTATCCGCTGGCCTTCCTCGTCACCGATGTGATGAACCGTCTCTACGGCGCCTCTGCCGCGCGCCGGGTCGTTTTGGTGGGCTTCGTCGTGGGCCTGATCTGCTCGCTCATTGGCACGCAGATCATGGGCGAATTCGGCCCGCTTGTGACGATCCGCATCGCAGTCGCTTCGGGCACCGCCTTCCTCGTCGCGCAGCTGTTGGACGTGACGATCTTCAACCGGTTCCGCGAGGGCGCATGGTGGCGCGCGCCTTTGATCAGCACGCTGATCAGCAGCGCGATCGACACGGCGCTGTTTTTCTCCATCGCCTTTTCGGCCAGCCTGTCGTTCATTCACCCCGCCACCGATGTGGCTTGGGCGGGCGAGACGCTGCCGCTTTTGGGTGCCGGTCCGCTCGCGCCGCTTTGGGTCTCGCTCGCCGTGGCGGATTGGTCGGTCAAACTGGCCATCGCGTTGATCGCGCTGATCCCCTTCCGGCTGCTGACCGCACGGCTGACCGCCCGCGCATGATACCGGCGCAGGGGGCCGCCCCCTGCCGCCGCACCCCTCCTAAAAAAACGCTTTGCGAATTTCAAAACCTGTGCAACGCTCAGGGTGAGTTCAACAAATGTAAAGGAGGTGATCCAGTGTCAAGAAAGGTATTGGAGCGAGGTGTCGGAACAGCCAGCGGGGTTTCCTGCTAGGGCAGCCCCTGGCAATGCAACCACCTGGTGGACGTCGGTCTAACCGACCCCCCTCCTGAAACCATTCGATTGGGCCGCTCCGCAAGGGGCGGCCCATTTCGCATTCCCCCTTCACCCTCACCGCGAGGGCTGGCATGTTGCGGGGCAAGGAGAGCCCATGCTGCATATCAACGATGACATCGCCATTCAGGATTGGGAGCTGACGGAAAGCTTCATGCGCGCCTCCGGCCCCGGCGGGCAGAATGTGAACAAGGTCTCCTCGGCGGTGGAATTGAGGTTCGAGGCCGCCACCTCGCCCTCCCTGCCGCAACCGGTCAAGAACCGGCTGCGCCGTCTGGCCGGACGGCGCTGGACGACCGAAGGCGCATTGGTGCTGCAATGTGACGAGACCCGCAGTCAGGCCCGCAACCGCGAGTTGGTGCGCGAGCGTCTGGCCGAGTTGGTCCGCCGCGCCCTCACCCCGCCGAAACGCCGCATCGCCACCCGCCCGACGCTGGGGTCGAAAAAGCGCCGCCTCAAGGCCAAGAAGGTGCGCGGCGAAGTCAAGGCGATGCGCGGTAAGGTCGATCCCGACGGTTAAGGATCAGCCGCGCCGCAGCAGGTAGATATCCATGATCCAGCCATGCGCCGCGCGGGCGGCGGCACGGGTGGCGATGATGTCTTCGGCGACCTCGGCCAGCGGGCCGTGGCGGATGATCTCTTCGGCCATGCCGACATAGGCGCCCCACCAGATCGTCACCCCCGCAGGCGGCAAGGTCTGAAAGGCGCAATCACCATCGAGCATGATCACCAGCGTATCGACCCCTTCGGGCCAACCGTGATCGCGCAGTTGCCGCCCGGTAGTCACTAGGAAGGGCGCGCCGATTTCATTCAGCGGGATCGCATGGGCCGCCGTCAGACCTTGTAATGAGGTGATGCCGGGGATCACGGCGATGCGCGGCGCAGGTTCCAGCCGCGCGGCGATGCGCAGGGTGCTGTCATAAAGCGACGGGTCGCCCCAGACCAGCAGCGCCACCCGCCGGGCGGTCGGATGCTGGGCCATCGCCCCGCGCCACGCCTCGGCAATCGCATCGTGCCAGTGGTCGACGCGCGCCCGGTAATCTTCGATCGCCGGGTCACGCACGGGCAGATCGAAGCCGACGATCTGCACCGCCTCATTGGTCAACACCTCGTCGCAGATGCTCCGCCGCAGCCCCGCCAGATCATCCTTGCCCGCGCCCTTTTGCGGGATCAGGATCAGGTCTTGCGCATTCATCGCCCGGATCGCTTGCAGCGTCAGATGCTCAGGGTTTCCGGTGCCGATGCCAATCAAAGTAAGTTCAAGCGCGCTCATCCCGGTATCCTTGCAATCGCTTTCAGCCGCAGCCCGCCGAGCACCCTCGCATCGGGGAATGTGCCATCCGGCGACGCGCGGTAGAGCACCACGAAACGGCGCAGGTCATCCATATCCGCCTCGGTGATCTCTCCAAACAGATAGGCCACCTTGCCTGGCGCGCGAAACGCCACCGTCTGCGCCCGCGTGCAGCCTGACATACAGTCGATGCCTTCGACCTCCACCTCGGACAGACCCGCGCGGACCACGTCCAGAAAGCCGCCATCGGCAGTGCAGGAGGTGCAGACGAACGCCTTCACGTCTCGAACTCGGCCAATGGTCCGTAAAAGATCAGCGCGGGCGTGGTGCTGCTGGTACTCTCCAGATGGCGCGCCAGCGTTTCGATCGTGAAGCGCTGCACCTTCTCCGCCGGGGTCGAAACCGCCTCGGCCAGCAGCGCGGGCGTGGTGCCGGGCAGCCCGTGTTCGATCAAGCGCGCGGCGAGGCCCGCAAAGGTGCGTTTGCCCATATAGACCACGGTGGTCGCCATCGGATCGGCCAAGGCGGCCATGTTCACGTCGCGCGGCAGTTCGCCGGTCACATCCGCGCCGGTGATGAATTGCACGCGCCGCGCGGTCATGCGGCGGGTCAGCGGGATGCCCGCGGTGGCGGCGGCGGCAGAGGCAGCAGTCACGCCCGGCACGATCTCGAAAGGGATATCCGCCGCGCGCAGGGCGATGATCTCTTCCTCCAGCCGTCCGAACATGCCGCTGTCGCCGGATTTCAACCGCACGACCTTCAGCCCGGCCTCAGCATGATCGACCAGCACGCGGCTCACATGGTCTTGCTTGGGCGAGGCGCGCCCGGCCCGTTTGCCGACCCCGATCAGGTCCGCATCGGGCCGCGCGTGCTCCAAAATCGGGCCCGCGCTGAGGTCATCGAAGAGCACCACATCCGCCGCTTGCAACCGCGCCACGGCCTTGACGGTCAAAAGCTCCGGGTCGCCGGGGCCAGAGGAGACGAAGGAAACAAAGCCCGCCATCACAGCGCCGCGATCATGTGAAAGAACGTGCCCGTGGCACGCCCGCCCCCGGCGAAATCACGGACCGAGCCGGTCTCGGGCACCTCAAGGTCATTGGCGTCTGTGATCCGCGCCAGAGGGGCATCCGGCTCGGCAAGGATCGTGGCATAGTGGAACTCATGCCCCCGCAGTTCGGCCCGCGCCGAATGGCCGGGGATCGGCGCGTTGAGATCGGCCTGACGGTAGCCCAGATGCATCTTGCGCTTGGCGAAAGAGGTCTCCAACCCCAGAAGCCCCGCCATCTCATGCCGGGCGCCTTCCTTGTCGATGAGCCCCGCGCCCATCGCCATATAGCCCCCGCATTCGCCGTGCACGGGGCGGGTCTCGGCAAAGGCGCGCAGCCCGTCGCGGAAGTGCGCGGCGGCGGCGAGCCTGCCGGCGTGAAGTTCAGGGTAGCCGCCCGGCAACCAGCAGCAATCGGCGCTGGCGTCTGGCGCTTCATCGGCAAGCGGGGAAAAGGGCAGAACCTCTGCCCCCGCCGCGCGCCATCCGGCCAAAAGATGCGGATAGACAAAAGCGAAAGCGTTGTCCTGCGCCAGCGCGATGCGCTGTCCGGGCGGGGTGATCTGCGCCGGAGCGGGCGGGTTCTGCAACGTGCCCCGCGCGGCGTCCCGCAGGGCGGGAACATCGACATGGGCCGCGACGAAGGCCGCCGCCTGCCCCAACAGATCGGGCAGGTTTTCCTGCTCCCCGGCCTGCACCAGCCCGAGGTGACGCTCGGGCATTTCGATCTCGACCCGGCGCGGCAGCGCGCCGAAGACTTTGATCCCGACAGCCTCCATCCCCGCGCGCACCAGCGTCTCATGCCGGGGGGAGGCGACGCGGTTCAACACCACGCCCGCCAGTTCCACATCGGGCCGCATCTCGCGAAAGCCGAGCGCTGTGGCCGCCACCGATTGCGCCGCTCCCGACACGTCGAGCACCAGCACTACCGGCCAGCCCAGCAGCGCCGCGATATCAGCGCTGGCGCCATTGCCACAAGCCCCAGGTTTGGCCACCCCGTCAAACAGCCCCATCGACCCTTCGCCGAGGATCAACTCGGCCCCATCGGCATTGCCGACCAGCCCTTCGATCCGCGCGCGGTCCATCGACCAACTGTCGAGGTTGAAAGACGCCCGCCCCGAGGCCGCCGTGTGAAAGGCCGGGTCGATGTAATCGGGGCCGCTTTTGAACGGCTGCACCGCGACACCTTCGGCGCGCAGCGCGGCCAGCAGCCCTAGCATCAAGGTTGTCTTGCCGGTGCCGGAGGCCGGGGCGGAGATCAGCAGGCCGGGGGGGATCATGAAGAAGTCTCCGGAAAGCGCGGCGCGGCCCCGACGGGGCGGAAGCGGCGGTCGTAATCGGCGGCGTAAAGGCGGCTCTCGCCGAAATCCTCGGCCCCGATGGCATGGCCCACGAGGATCAGCGCGGTGCGGGCCATTTCCTCGCCCACTTCGGTGCGCAGGGTCGCAAGTGTCGCCTTGACGATGCGCTGATCGGGCCAGCTCGCACGCCAGACCACGGCGACGGGGCAATCGGCGCCGTAATGCGGGGTCAGTTCTTCGACGACCTTATCGAGCACATGCACGGACAGGTGGATGGCGAGTGTCGCCCCGGAGCGGGCGAAATTGGCCAGCGTCTCGCCTTCGGGCATCGCCGTGGCGCGGCCCGAGGTCCGGGTCAGGATCACCGATTGCGCCACGCCCGGCAGGGTCAGCTCGGCCCCCAGTTCCGCGGCGGCGGCGGCAAAGGACGGCACCCCCGGCGTCACGTCATAGGCGATGCCCATCTCGCGCAGGCGGCGCAGCTGTTCGCCCATCGCCGACCAGACCGACAGGTCGCCCGAATGCAGCCGCGCCACGTCATGGCCCGCGGCATCGGCGGCGGCGATTTCCTCCATGATGTCATCCAGCGACAGCCGCGCGGTGTTGACGATCCGCGCCCCCTCGGGGCAGTGGCTCAGCAAGGCCTCGGGCACCAGCGATCCGGCATAGAGACAGACCGGGCAGGCCGCGATCAGGTCGCGCCCGCGCAGGGTGATGAGATCCGCCGCCCCCGGCCCGGCCCCGATGAAATGTACAGTCACGGTATCTATCCTTTCCTCTCGGCAATCGCCGCGGTGGCCATGGCATCGCCCGAAACGACGCGTTCGGCAACCAATACCGCCCCCGGCCCGGCGGCGGCCAATGCCGCAGCCTCGGACAGGGAGCCGGTGCCGAAACGGTCTTCGATCCGGGCCGATTGCGTGGGGGTTATCATGCGGGCCAAGTCTTCGGTGGTGATGCCCAGCCCCGGCACGCCCAACTCCTGCGCAAAGTCGCGAAACACGGTGGCGCGGGCCTTGGCGGCTTCGGTCACCAGCGCGTCGATCTTGAGGCCTTCGGGGTTGGCCCGCGCCAGCGCATCGCGCAGCGACGCGACGCTCGCCGCGCCCCGAAATCCGATCCCGGCCATCCTCATATTGTCACGCTCCATTGTACCACGGGCCGCAGCGGCTGCCAGCCGCGCATCCGGCCCAAGGGCGCCGCCTGTGCCAGTTCGATCCGCAGCAGGGTGCCGCCATGCGCCGCCTGCAACTGCGCCAAAAGCGCTTCGGTTTCCAGCGTCACACCGTTGGCGACCAGCCGCGTCCCCGCTGGTAGCGCAGGCAAGAGGGCGTCGTAAAGCGCCGCGTTGCCACCGCCGCCAACAAAGACCACATCCGGCAGAGGCTGCCCCGCCCAGACCTCTGGCGCGCGGCCATGAATTGTTTGCATACGCGCGTTCAGGCCATAGTCCGCGATGTTGCGGGCGATATTCTCGACCCGTGCGGCGTGCTGCTCAAAGGCAATGGCATGCCCCCCGGCGAGGCAGAACTCGACCGAGACCGAGCCGCTCCCCGCGCCGATGTCCCACAGCAAGTCGCCGGGCCGGGGGGCGAGGGCCGATAGCGTCAGCGCCCGCACCGGCGCCTTGGTGATTTGGCCGTCGCTGGCAAAATGGTCATCCGGCAGGCCGGGGGTGCGCGGCAGGCCGATGCCCTTGGGCAATTCCACCCCAACCGCCACCGGCGCTTGCACATCTGCCAGATCGAAGCCATCCGCACGCACCGCGCGGACCCGCGCATCGGGGCCGCCAAGCCGTTCGGCCACATGCATTTGCGCCGCACCTGCGCCTTGTTTGCAGAGAAACTCCGCCAGCGCCGCAGGGGCCTCCCCATCGCGCAGCAGGCAGATCATCCGCCCCTTAGGGCGCAGCGCCCCGCGCAGCTGCGCCAGCGGTGCGGCGTGTAGCCCGTGGCAGGTGACCGCCTCCAACCGCCAGCCAAGCGCATTGGCGACCAACGAAAAGGTCGAAGGCGCGGGCAGGCTGTGCCATTCGTCGGGCCGCAATGCGCCGATGATGCTGCCCCCCGCGCCGAACCAGAAGGGATCGCCCGACACCAGCATCGCCACGCGCTTGCCGCGCTCGGCCAGCACCGGCGCGACTGAGAAAGGCACCGGCCAAGCCCGACCCCGCGCACCTGCGCCTGCCCGCTCCAGATGCCGCGGCCCGCCAAAGATCACCTCGGCCTCTGCCAGCGCCGCGCGGCTTGCTGCGGGTAAGGTATCCGCGCTATCGTCGGGTATTCCGATGATGCTGAGCCAAGGATCACCCATCATGCGCGTCCTTCTTTTGGGTGGCACCACCGAAGCCAGCGCCTTGGCCCGCGCCTTGGCCAAAGCCGGGATCGACGCGGTGTTTTCCTATGCCGGGCGCACCGACAGCCCTGTGGCCCAGCCCCTGCCCACCCGCGTCGGCGGCTTCGGGGGCGTGGCGGGGCTGGTGGCCTATCTCGATGCCGAGGCGATCACCCATGTCGTCGACGCCACCCATCCTTTCGCCGCGGGGATGAGCCACAATGCTTTCGTCGCCTGCGCCCGGCAAGACCTGCCGCTGGTGCGGTTCGAGCGCCCCGCGTGGGAGCCGCAGGAAGGCGATGACTGGACCTTCGTGCCCGACCTCACCGCGCTTCCCGCCGCCCTGCCCGACAGCCCGGCGCGGGTGTTTCTGGCCATCGGCAAGCAGCAACTGGCGCTTTTCGCCACAAAGCCGCAGCACCGCTACCTCTTGCGCCTCGTTGACCCTCCGCAGGGTCCGCTGCCGCTGCCAAGGGCGACGGTCGTGCTGGCGCGCGGGCCTTTCGACGTGGCGGGGGATACCGCGCTGATGCAGACCCATGCGATCACCCATGTCGTCGCCAAGAACGCCGGCGGCGCGGGCGCACGGGCCAAGCTGGATGCCGCCCGCAGCCTTGGCCTGCCGGTGATCTTGGCTGAGCGGCCGAAACTGCCGGGCGAAGTGGCCGCCAATGATGTGACCGAGGTGATGCATTGGTTACATCATACCGCGCTGCGCGGCGTATAGACATAGCGCCCGACCCGCCGCGTCGCGGCATTGCCGACGATCACCACAGTGCGCATATCCGCCATCTCGGGCGTCGCCTCGCCCAAGGTGACGGTGTTGAACGCCTCTTCCGGCGTGGTCACGGCGCGGGCGAAGGTGATCAGCCGGTCCGGCCCGTATTCGGCGCGCAGGATGTCCAACGCCTCGGCGAATTGATGTGGGCGGGATTTGCTGCGGGGGTTGTAGAAGGCCATGGCGAAATCCGCCCGCGCGGCCATCCGCAAACGGTGCTCCACCATCGCCCAGGGCTTGAGGTTGTCGCTGAGGTTGATCGCGCAGAAATCATGGCCCAAGGGCGCCCCGAGTCGCGCCGCCGCCGCCAGCATCGCCGTGATGCCGGGCAGCACGCGGATGTCGACGCTTTCAAACGCCGGATCCCGCTCCACCGCTTCGAACACGGCCGAGGCCATGGCAAAGACGCCCGGATCACCCGAAGAGACCACCACCACGCGCGCGCCCGCCTGCGCCAGTTGCAGCGCATGGGTCGCGCGGTCCAACTCCACCCGGTTGTCGCTGGGGTGCAGGGTCAGCCCGTCGCGCGGGGCGACGCGGGCGACGTAAGGGATATAGCCGATCACGTCGGTGGCCTGCGCCAACGCCTCAGACACCTCGGGCGTGACCAACGCATCGTCACCGGGGCCAAGCCCCGCGATATGGAGAATACCGCTCATCCCTCCGCCTCCGGCCTGCGGCCTTGGCCATGGACCAAGACGATCGCGAAATAGGGGCAGTCGTCATCCGCCACGTCAGATAGCCGCGCCACCCGCTGGTCGGGCATGGTGCCGCGTTCGACAAGCCAAGCGTCCTCCAACTTGCCCGCCGCCGCCAGCGCGCGGCGCACGGTGGGCAGGTTGCGGCCCGTCTTCATCACCACCAACGCATCGGCGCGCCTCATGTGGTCGGTCAACTCGGCCTCTGGCAGTGTGCCCATCAAGACGGACACCACGTCGTCACCCCAAGTGAAGGGCGTATCCAGTGCGTTCCAACAGCCCACCATGCCGGGGATCGCAGGCAGCACCTCAACCTCGGCGCGACCCTGAAGCCGGGTGTGCAGATGCATGAAGGAGCCGTAGAAGAAGGGATCGCCCTCGCAGAGCACAACCACCTCGTGATCGCGCGCCAGTGCTTCTAGCCGGTCGGCCCATTCCTCGTAAAAGGCGACCATCTGGGCGCGATACTCGGGCGAATCAAAGCGCAACTCAGTGGTGACGGGATATTCCATCGCATATTCCACCACGTCGTCGCGCAGCATCCCCTCGACGATGCGGCGCGCTTGGCCCGCGCGACCTTTCTTGCGGAAATAGGCCAGATGCCGCGCGCCGCGAATGGCACGGTCGGATTTCACGCTCATCAAGTCCGGGTCGCCGGGGCCAAGGCCCGCGCAGATAACCTTGCCCATCGTCATTCCACCCTGCTGGCCAAGGCGTTCACCGCCGCCACGGTGATCGCCGAGCCGCCCAAACGTCCCTGCACGATCATCGAGGGCACCGGCAGATCCTGCATCAAAGCCTCTTTCGATTCCGCCGCGCCAATGAAGCCCACCGGGCAGCCGATGATCGCCGCCGGGCGCGGGCAATCGGGGTCTTCGAGCATGTTGAGCAGGTGAAACAGCGCCGTGGGCGCATTGCCGATGGCCACCACGGCACCTTGCAGATGGGGCCGCCACAGTTCCAACGCCGCAGCAGAGCGGGTGTTGCTCATCTTCGCGGCCAGTGCTGGCACCGAAGGGTCGCGCAGGGTGCAGATCACCTCATTCTCGCGCGGCAGGCGTTTGCGGGTGATGCCTTCGCTGACCATATAGGCGTCGCAGAGGATCGGCGCGCCGTCCTCCAGCGCCGCCCGCGCGGCCACGGCCATGCCTTCGGAAAAGCGGATGTGCTCCTCCAGCCCGACCATGCCCGCGGCGTGGATCATGCGCACGGCGACGATCTCTTCCTCCGGGGTGAATCGCGCCAGCGCAGCTTCGGCGCGGATGGTGGCAAAGGACTGGCGGTAAATCTCGGCACCGTCGGTGATATAGCTATGGGGCATCGGCGGACTTTCTAAGGTGAGAGGCGATGGCGGCGGGGGTCAGCCCGCGCAGATCAGGCGGGGCATCGGCGCGGCCCTCTTGGATGAGGTCATAGCGCGCTGGCGCGGTGGCGGACAGGGTGAGGTCGGTCGCGCGCGGCGCGGCACAGCCCTTGGCGCAGCCCGAGACATGCAGGCGTTGCCCCTTTGGCACCATGGCGGCAAGGTGGCGCGCCAGCCCGCGCGTCTCACCCCGGCCCTGTGCACAACCCGGCGCGCCAATACAGGCAACCACGCGCAACAGCGGGTCATCGGCGGCGGTGATGAGACCGGGCAGTTCGGGCAGGCGCGGGGCACCTTCGATCAGCACCCGTCGCCACGGGGTCAGGCGCAGCGGGCCAAGCGCGGCAAGTGCGGCCAGCGTCTCGGCCTCCATCTGCCCGAAAGCGCAGGCGACAAGCACCCCGGAGGGGTAGAGGCCGGGGGCGGGTGTGCCCTGCCCCGCCTGACGCGGGCAGTCAAAACCGGCGGGAAGCGGCGCCCCCGTGGCCGTGGCGCGCGCAGCGCGGGTCACCCCCTGCGCGCGCACCCATTCGGCCAGTGTGATGGCCTCGGCCACCGCAGACGCGCGGGTCACAGGCTTGCACCGCATTGCCCCTTCGACGCAGAGCAGCAGTTGCCCCTCTGCCGACCGCTCGAACCGGATGTCGGCGGGATCGGCCTGCAACACCGGCTGCGGCCCCGCATCGACCGCATAGCCGAATTTGGCGGAGACATCCGGCAGCGCATGGGCCTGCGCGGCGGCAGAGAGGGCTTGGCAAAGGAAATCCGTATCATCGCCCGCCTGCCAAAAGGGGCTGACCATGATGTTGCGCCGCCGCTCCGTCCGCTCATCCACGTCGATCAGTGCCAGCGCGCGCAGCGCGTCGATCAGCCCTTCGTGCCGCGCGGGATCGACACCGCGCAGTTGCAGATTGCCCCGGTTCGACAGGTCGAGCATACCGTTGCCATAGCGCGTGGCCAACCCTGCCACGCCGCGCGCTTGGGCCGGGGTCAAACGCCCCTGCGGCACCCGCAGACGCACCACCAACCCATCGCCCGACAGCATCGGGCGCAGCGCGCCGGGACACCAGCCCTTGATCGCCGGGGCCGCGCTCACGTCACCCCGTCCAATGTGGCCGAGATCGAGTTGCGGCGGGTCAACCAGAGGCCGGACTCGCGCAACGCCGCGAAACGGTCGCGCATGGCCTGCAAGGCGGCGGGGTTCTCGGCCTCCATAAAGGCAACGAGATCATCACGCCCCAATGTAGCATCGAAATAAAGGTCGAAGAGATGCGCAGGCACCTCGCGCGTCAGATGCGCAAAGGCAGCAAGGTTGTCGAGCGTCGCCGCCACCTCTGCCGCGCCGCGGAAACCGTGGCGCATCATGCCGCTGGCCCAATTGGGATTGGCCGCACGAGCGCGGACGACGCGGGCGATCTCTTCGGGCATTGAGCGCGCGCGGGGGCTGCCCGCACGGGTGTGGTCAAGGTGGTACATCGCCGGTTTCTGCGCGCCCAGATGCGCCATCGCGGCGGCAAAGCCGCCTTCGTGGCTGGCATAGTCCGAGGCGAGCAGGATATCGCTTTCGGCCAAGTCCTGCACATGAGCAAAGCCATCGGCGCGCTGCAACTGTGCCTCCAGCGCGGCACGGTCCTGATGCGCCTCGCCTTGGGCGTTAATCGCCCATTCCGACCCCGCCAGCCACGCCTCTCCCGCCGCGGCGCGACCGGCATCGGAATAGTCTTGCAAGGCCGCTTCCATATTCACGCCGTAAAGGCCCGGCTTGGGGCCAAAGACACGGGGGGTGCGGGTGAGGTAGGGGTTCATATCCGGCGCTTCTTCGCGCTCGGCCAGCGCCGCCGCCCCGGCTTCGAAGAGCTGTGCGAGACCGGGAAAGACATCGCGGAACAGGCCCGAGATGCGCAGGGTCACGTCGATGCGCGGGCGGTCCAGCAGGGTCAGCGGGATCACCTCGAAGCCCGACACCCGCTCACTGCCTTGATCCCATTTCGGCGCGAGTCCGGCGAGATGCATCGCCATGGCGACCTCTTCGCCCGCCGTGCGCATGGTGGCCGAGCCCCAAAGGTCGATCACCAGCCCGCGCGGCCAGTCGCCATTGTCTTGCAGATGCCGCCTGAGCAATTCCTCGGCCAGTTTCACCCCCTGCGCATGGGCGGCCCGGCTGGGCACCCCACGCGGATCGACGGCATAGAGGTTGCGCCCCGTCGGCAACACGTCGGACCGCCCGCGATAGGGTGAGCCGGAAGGCCCGGAGGTGACGCGCCGCCCCGCCAGCGCGGTCAGCAAACCGTCCCATTCGCCCGCCCCCGCGCCAAAGACGTGCAGACCATCGCCGTATTGGCTTTCCTTGATGTCGCAAACAAAGGCGTCGATCCGGGTCAGCGCCTCGGCCGAGGAACTGGCGGCGTCGAGACCAAGGTCATCTTCCACCCCCGCCGCCTGCGCCTCGGCCCGGATCGTATCGACCAGCCGGTCACGGCGCGCGGGGTCGAGCCCGTCGGCGGTGGAATATTCATCCAGCAGCCGCTCCAGCCGCAACAGCCCATCGGGTGTTTCACTGTCTTTCAGCGGGGGCGGCAGATGGCCCAGCGTCACCGCCCCGATGCGCCGCTTGGCCTGTGCCGCCTCCCCCGGATCGTTGACGATGAAGGGGTAGATCACCGGCAGATCGCCGGTCAGCGCCTCGGGCCAGCACTCATCCGACAGGGCCACCGCCTTGCCCGGCAGCCACTCCAGCGTGCCATGCGCGCCGATATGCACCAGCGCGTGATGCCCCTGCGCCCGGAGCCAGAGGTAGAAGGCCACATAGGAATGCCGCGGCGTGCGGGCGAGGTCATGATAGCTGTCTTCGCGGTCTTGCAGATCGCCCCGCTCGGGTTGCAGCGCGACCAGCGCGTTGCCGCAGGTTTGGGCCGCGAAGTGAAAAGCGCCATCCTGCACCAGCGGATCATCCGCCGCCGCGCCCCACGCGTCGCGAAGATCATCGCGCAGCGCCTGCGGCAGAGCGGCCAGCGCCGCCTCATAGTCGGCAAGGGGCCAAGTGATGCGCTGTTCGGTCAGGCTGCGGCCAAAGCCAATCTGCGGGGTCACGCCATAGCCCTCGCCCGCCAGCCGCATCAGCATGTCTTCGACGCTGGCCAGCGCATCGAGGCCGACCGCATGGGCCAGTTGATCGTCTCGGCCCGGATAGGTCGAGAGCACCAGCGCCAGCTTGCGCGTGGCCGCCGGGGTCTGCGCCAACCGATGCCAGCCCAGCACGCGGGCGACGACAGCCTCGATCCGCGCCTCTTCGGCGCGGTGGGCAAAGCGGGAATATTGCAGATCGGGGTCGCGCTTTCCGGGGCTCTTGAAGCTGACGACGCCGCCAAAGATGCGGCCATCGACCTCGGGCAGGACCACATGCATCGCCAAATCGGCAGGGGAAAGGCCGCGCTCGCTTTCGTCCCAGTCGCGCCGCCGGGCGGTGGAGAGGGCCACCTGAAACACCGGACAGCCCGCCGCGTCGAGCGGGGAGGTGCCGTCATCCCCGCGGCCCGAAAAGGCGGTGGCGTTGACGATGGCCACGGGTTTCATCGCCGCCAAGGCATCGTCCAGAAAGCCCCGCGCAGGATCGGATTTGAGCGAGGGCACGAAAAGCCCGATCGCGTTTAGCCCCGCCGCCCGCAACGCCCGGATCAGCGCATCGACCGGCGCGGTATCGGCAGCCAGAAGATAGCTGCGGTAAAAGGTAACCGCGACGGTCTCCCCCGCCGCGTCGGCGAGGGGGAGCACCCCTTGATCGGGGTCGTAATAGCCGCAATCCGGCACCGTTTTCGTGCCCATGACCGGCCCGGCGTAAAAGCCCGCCGCCAGCGCCATCTGCGCCAGCGCGGCCTGCGCCGCCACCGGCCCGCCCGCGTCACAGAGGTGCGCAAGACGGCGCAGCGTGGAAACCGGCAAAGTCGAATGCGCATCGAGCCCCGGATCCTCGCGCCCATCGGCGGGCAAGATGGCCAGCGCGATGTCATGGCGGCGGGCGAAGTCTTGGACCTGCATGATGCCGTAGGGCCAGTAATTCTCCCCCCCGATGAGGCGGATCAGAATGCCCTTCGCTCCGGTCAGCGTCTGTTCGATATAGTTGTCGACCGAGGCTGGGTGCCGCAGCGCCACAAGGTTGCACAGCCGCAGCGAGGGCAGCTTGCCCTCCTTGCCGCCGCCGCGATGCCAGCCTGCCGCGAAAGCGCCGAGGTCACTGTCGGAAAACGACAGCACCACCAGATCGGCGGGGGTTTGACCCGGATCATAGGGGGTGTCGGTATCCTCCAACCCGTGGCTTTCGCGAAAGACGACATGCATGGGCGGTCAGGCTCCCAAAGTCTCGCGGATTTTGGCAAGATCGATGTCGTCATGCTCGGCGATCACCACCAGATGCCCGGCGCGCGTGTCGCTGCCCCAAGGGCGGTCGAACTGCTGGCGCACCCGCGCGCCCACGGCCTGCACCAACAGGCGCATCGGCTTGCCCTCAACCGCGACATAGCCCTTCACGCGCAGGATGTTCTGCTCGCGCGCGAGCCGCTCGATCGAGGCCACAAGCGCATCTACATCCGACACTTCCGGCATCGGGATCACCACGGTTTCGAAATCGTCATGCTCGTGATCGTCGTGGCCGTCATGGTGCGAGGGGCGCGCGGCAAGGTCGTCTTCGGCGGCGGCGTTGAGGCCCAGCACGACCTTGGGGTCGATCACGCCTTCGGTCATCTCAAGGATCGGAATCTCAC
Organism: Sulfitobacter sp. 1A15299; assembly: GCF_043556915.1. Lineage (NCBI taxonomy): Bacteria > Pseudomonadati > Pseudomonadota > Alphaproteobacteria > Rhodobacterales > Roseobacteraceae > Sulfitobacter > Sulfitobacter sp. 1A15299. The sequence goes on from NZ_JBIFFJ010000001.1 coordinate 79,564, forward strand.
GCGGGCTTTCCGCTTCGATCACCTTGCGGGCCTTGGCGAGGCCATCGGGACCGGCCAGATCGGCTTTGGACATCAGCACGATATCGGCGCAGGAAATCTGATCTTCGAACACTTCGGAGAGCGGTGTTTCGTGGTCAAGGCTGTCGTCGGCCAGACGCTGCGCGTCCACGGCGGCGACATCGGCGGCGAAAGTGCCCGCCGCCACGGCTTCGGCATCGGCCAGCGCAATGACGCCGTCGACGGTGATCTTGGACCGGATCGCGGGCCAGTCGAAGGCTTTGAGCAGCGGTTTCGGCAGGGCCAGACCGGAAGTTTCGATCAGGATGTGATCGGGGCGGGTGGGCAGCGCCATCAGCGCTTCGATGGTGGGGATGAAATCATCGGCCACGGTGCAGCAAATGCAGCCATTCGCCAGCTCGACGATATTCTCCGCCGGGCAGTCGTCGATGGCGCAGGATTTCAGGATGTCCCCATCCACCCCCACGGTGCCGAACTCATTGACCAGAACGGCAAGGCGGCGCCCGCCTGCATTGGTCATCAGGTGGCGGATCAACGTGGTCTTGCCCGCGCCGAGAAAGCCGGTGATGACGGTAACGGGGATTTTGGCGAGATCGCTCATACGGTAGGCTCCTGCGGCAGGGTCAAAGGGGGGATACGCGCAATGCTTTGCTTGCGAAAGATGACCGGGCGTTCGCGCCATGGCACCAGCCCGTCTTGGGTGGCGGCATAGGCGGCGGCTCCGGCAAGGATGTCGGTGGCGTCTTCCTTGGTCAAGCGGCCATAGACATAGGACCATTTGCCCGGCGCAGACAGTGCCACGGCGGCCCCCTGCGAACAGGCGGAAAGACATTGCACCGGCACGATGGTCACGCCCTCGGGCGCGCCTGCGGCGTCGAGGGCGGCATGAAGCTGCGCGCCGGGGCGCGGGGCGTCTTCCTCCAGCACTTCACCGGCGCGGCAGGTCATGCAGACATGTAGGGTTGCGCTCATTGATCTTGTTCCATCGGGTTTGTGCGTGCCGGGTATGCGCTCCGGCCCGCCATGAAAAGGGGAGGCGGGGCGATTATTCAACCGTCAGCACCTCGCGGGCCGTAATTGGCGCACCGTTCACCGCCAAGGGGCGGTGATCATTGGCGTTAAGCGTGACCTCTACCGTGACCTCACCCTTGGGCAGATTGGCCAGATGCAACCATGGGCTGTAAAGCCGCCCGATCTTGGCGCCGTTGACATAGACATGGGCATGGCCCTCGCCCGGTTGATTTTCGCCGCTGGCGTTCTGGGGGGCAAAGGCGAAGCCTTCGGTCTCGACAAAAAGGTTGTGGCCCGACATCGGGTCGGGGGTTACGCGGATGGCAAGGCTGGGGGCCACTTCAGCGGCCAGTGTGATGGGCTGGCCATGCATGCGCGCGTGATCCGCGCCACCGTGATCCATGGCCGTATGCCCGCCGCCGCCATGGGCGGCAGGGTCGCCGTGATCATGGCCGTCGAAGGTCACCCCGTTGCTTGCGGCGATGGCAAAACCGATGCCACCGCCAAAGACCAATCCAATGGCGAATAGCGCCAGTGATCTGTCCATCTCGACCTCCCTCAGGCGCTCTGCGCGCCTTCACGTTGCCAAAAGAACCCGGCGAAACTGCCCAGCAGAACCCAGGCTGCAAGGCCGATGCCAAGCGCACGGGCAGCGAAAAGCGCGCCGATCTCGGTCGGCACCGGGCCGCTGAAGCTGTCGGGCTCGGGCGCGCCGATGACGTGCGGAGCCATCAGCAGAACCGCCGCCCCGATCCATGCGCCCCACCCCTTGCCAAAGGCCAGCAGCCAGAGCGCCACCAGCGCCGCCCCAGCGGTGGCGAACCACCAGATCTGCCGCGCGGTGATGTCTGCGGCGGCGACACCGGGTACTTCCGGCGCAAGGCTGAACCCCGGTGCGAGGTGAAAAGCGACGAAGCCCGCAACGCCCCAAAGGATGCCCCAGCGGCCATCGATCACCGCGCCGCGCTCTTCGCCAAAGCTCATCGCGGCCAAAAGGATCAGCGCATAGGCGGTATAGGTCAACATGGTGAAAATCAGGCTCAGCCCATCGCGGACGGCATCGAAACCGGGCAAATCGGGATGTGCACTCACGGGGTCGGCCCCGAAATGCACCAGCGCGCCGGTCTCATAAAGCTCGGCATGAAGCAGCACGGGCTGCACGAAATAAAGTTGCAGCAAACCGGTCAACAAGCCGGCAGAGGCCCCGGCGAACAGGGCGGAAGTCAGAAAACGTGAAAACATCGCAATGATCCTTGGATGCGAAATAACACCCGGCGCCGCGCCAATAGCGAGCCGAGCCATCAGCCAGCCTTAGGATGCGCCAAAACCCTGCCCACACGGTGAAAGGCAGACGCGGGCGAAACGGCAAGAGGCGGGCATGGAAAGAAAGCCAGAATCACCGACAGCCGGACTGCGGCATGGCAGCCCGGACCCCCTGTGATACCGAACGCGGCGCTTAGTGGCAGGGAAAGCCTGTCGCGTGGCGCACGTCATGGGCGGCATCATGCAGTGCTGCGGCCTGCACATGGCCGGTCAGCGCCATCAGAGCCACACCCAATACGGCGGCAAACAGCGCCGGTACGAGTTTGCTGCGCGTGGCACCGGCGGTCTTAATCATCGTCGTCATATTCAATCTCCTTACCGTCACACCCGACGGCATCTAGCGTTTCATTTGCCTGGCAGGTCTCCTGGCTCGCGGGTCGTGGCCTTTGCCCGCCTTCCCCGCCCGAATGGACAAGTGGCACGAGGGGCATTGGCTTACCGCTTACAGTCGCGGGGGCGGCTTCGGCTTCGGGGTCTGGCGACCCCTTACTGAATTCCCTTTTCGGTCCCACACCAACAGGCGCTTTTCGGGACACCAAGCGCCCTCAATTACGCATTTTCGACCCTTCCTGACAAGCCGCATTTATCGAACCTCGCGAAACCTTATGGCTCACACAGCATTTAGTGTATAAATCTAACCCAAACCCCAGTATGCGGGTTGACCCAAAAGCCACGCGCAAGGCACATTGACGGCTAGTTTCGATCGAAGGGCGGCAATTCATGAACGACAATTCGGTCTCGGCCGCTCGACAGACCCTGACCGATGACGTTCTAGGCAAGGTCGTGCGCTATGCCCGTCTGCCGCTGTGTATCACCGACCCGACCCTGCCGGACAACCCCATCGTCTATGTGAATGACGCTTTCACCGATCTGACCGGCTATGCGCTGGACGAGATCGTGGGCCAGAACTGCCGCTTCTTGCAAGGCCCTGAAACCACGCCCGAGAGCGTCGATGCGGTGCGCGAGATCCTACTGGCCCGCCGGGTCGATACGGTCGAGATCGTGAACTACCGCAAGGATGGCAGCCGTTTCCTGAACGCCCTGCAACTGGGGCCGATCAACGACGAAGACGGCAATCTGATCTATTTCTTCGGCTCGCAGCTCGACGTTTCCGAACGCCGCCGGGTCGAGCGGGAGCACCGGCAATTGGCCGATGACGAATTGCTGCACCGGCTGCGCAATATCGTCAACGTCATGACCGCCATGGTCCGCATGACCGCCCGCGAAGAGCCGAGCCCGGCGGCCTTTGCCGACAAGGTGATCGAGCGGCTGGCCGCCTTGGGCGCGGCGCATTTCGACACGATTGGCCGCAGCGACCAGCATGAAGTGGATTTCGAGACGCTGATGGGGCCGATCATGCGGGCCTATACCTCGGCCTCCGAGGATCAGATCAACCTCACCGGGGCAAACCCGCTGATCTCGCATCGCCTCGTCTCGCCCCTGACGCTGGCCTTACATGAGTTGGCAACGAATGCGGTGAAACACGGCTCGCTGAGTTCCAGCGCCGGGCGGGTATCGTTGGATATCACTATCCTGCAGGAGCCTGCGCGTCTGCGGTTTGTCTGGCGCGAAACCGGCGGGCCGGAGGTCATCAAATCTCCGCGCAACAGCGGCTCGCGGATCATCCAGTCCTTGACCCGCGCGGTCGGCGGCACCCTGCACTACGATTGGCAGCCCGAAGGGTTGATCGCCACGGCGGAGTTCCCCGTGGCCGCCCTTAGCAAAGACTGACCGTCAGACGATCACCTGCTGCGCGGCCTGCTCTCCGACCCCGAAAACACGCTTGTAACGCGCGATCTCATCCGCCGGACCCATCGCCTTGTTAGGGTTGTCCGAGAGTTTGACCGTGGGCCGCCCATTGGCACTCACCGCTTTGCAGACCAAACTAAAGGGCGCCAGCGCATCATTCGGCACCAGCCCGCGGAAGTCATTGGTCAGCAACGTCCCCCAACCGAAAGAGACCTTGGCCTTGCCCGCAAACTGCGCGTGCAGTTCCTTGATCTTGTCCACGTCCAGCCCATCGCTGAAGATCACCCGCTTGGTCGTCGGATCCTCGCCGCGCGCGCGCCACCAGTCGATGGCCGTCTGCGCCGCCGTGGCCGGATCGCCGCTGTCGACCCGGATGCCGGTCCAGCCCGCCAGCCAATCCGGCGCGTGATCCAGAAACCCCTTCGTGCCGTAGGTATCGGGCAGGATGATCCGCAGATTGCCCTCATGCTCATCATGCCAATCCGACAGCACGTCATAGGGCGCGCGGGCAAGGGCGGCGTCATCCTCGGCCAAAGCGGCATAGACCATGGGCAATTCATGGGCATTGGTGCCAATCGCCTCAAGCTCGCGCATCATGGCGATGCGACAGTTGGAGGTGCCGGTAAAGGCGTCGCCCAGCCCCTCATGCATCGCCTGCACGCACCAATCCTGCCAGAGGTAGGAATGCCGCCGCCGGGTGCCGAAATCCGCGATAGAAAGGTTGTCGACCTCGCGCAGCGCCTCGATCTTTTCCCAGACGCGGGTCATGGCGCGGGCGTAAAGCACCTGAAGCTCGAACTTTCCCATCGGGTCGAGCGCCGCGCGGCTGCGCAGCTCCATCAGCACCGCCAGCGCGGGGATCTCCCAAAGCATGACCTCATGCCACCTGCCCTCGAAGGTCAGCTCGTATTGATCGCCCTTCCGCTCCAGATGATAGGGCGGCAGGCGCATCCCCTCGAACCACTCCATGAAATCGGGGCGGAACATCTGGCGTTTTCCGTAGAAGGTATTGCCGCGCAGCCACGTGCTTTCCCCCCGGCTGAGGCTGAGCGAGCGGATGTGGTCGAGTTGCTCGCGCAACTCCCCCTCGTCGATCAGCTTGGCCAGCGGGTTATGGGTGGAGCGGTTGATCAGGCTGAAGGTGACCTGCGTGTCCGGCTTGTTGCGGAACACCGACTGGCACATCAAAAGCTTGTAGAAATCCGTGTCGATCAGTGACCGCACGATGGGGTCGATCTTCCACTTGTGGTTATAGACGCGGGTGGCGATGTCGACCATGGAGACGTTCCTTATTGGATGCCCCTTCATGCCAAGGGGGCGAACAGATGGGCAAGATAAAAGCGGCGGATCAGGCCAGCGTCACCCCCGCCGCGCGCATGCCTTCGCGGGCCTTGGCAAGCGATCCGTCCAGATCAATCGCGCGGCACAGGTCTTCGCGCACGTCGACCTTGAACCCCAGCTTGGCCGCGTCCACCGCCGAGAAGTTCACGCAGAAATCCAGCGCCAGCCCGACCATGGTCAGCCGCTCGATCCCGCGCGTGCGCAGGTAGCCTTCGAGCCCCGTGGGGGTGCGGTGGTCATTCTCGAAAAACGCCGAATAGCTGTCGATCTCGGGGTTATAGCCCTTGCGGATGATCAGATCGGCGCGGTCGGTTTGCAACTCGGGGTGGAACTGCGCGCCGATGCTGCCTTGGATGCAGTGATCGGGCCACAACACCTGCGGGCCGTAGGGCATGGTGATGACCTCGAAAGGCCCGTTGTTCTTATGCGATGAGGCGAAAGACGAATGCCCCGCCGGGTGCCAATCCTGCGTCAGGATCACCGCGTCGAAGTCGGGCATCAGCGCATTGATGCCGCGCAGAACCTCATCGCCCTGCGGCACTTCCAGCGCGCCGCCGGGACAGAAATCATTTTGAACGTCGATCACGATCAGGGCATGGGTCATGGGCATTCTCCTTAACCAAAGGGGTAGGGCTGCGGATGGGGTAGGTCAATGGCACGCGCCGGATTGAGCTTTGCCGCCGAAGCGCTTATTTGACGCTCATGTATACAATCGCCGCGCTATATCACTTCACCCGCTTCGACGATCCCGCCGCGCTCAAACCCGCGCTTTTGGCGCTTTGCGAGGCGCACTCGGTCATGGGCACGCTTCTGCTGGCCCCCGAAGGGGTGAACGGCACCATCGCGGGGCCGCGCGCCGGGATCGACGCGGTGATCGCCCATCTGCGCGCCCTGCCCGGCTGCGCGGAACTGGAGTGGAAAGAAGCCACCAGCGACAAGCCGCCCTTCGGCAAGATGAAGGTGCGCATCAAGCGCGAGATCGTGACGATGGGCCAGCCCGATGTCGACCCGCGCGCCAAGGTGGGCCATTATGTCGACCCGAAGGACTGGAATGCGCTGATCCGCTCCCCCGATGTGGCGGTGATCGACACGCGCAACAGCTACGAAGTGGCGATTGGCACCTTCGAAGGCGCAGTCGACCCCGAGACCGAGAGCTTCGGTGAATTCCCCGCGTGGTGGGAGGCGAACAAAGACCGCTTCCACAACAAGAAAATCGCCATGTTCTGCACCGGCGGCATCCGGTGCGAGAAATCGACCAACTATCTGATCGGTCAGGGGGTCGAGGATGTGTTCCACCTCAAAGGCGGCATCCTGAAATACCTCGAAGAGGTGCCCGAACAGGAAAGCACATGGGAAGGCGACTGTTTCGTCTTCGACAACCGCGTCAGCGTCGGCCATGGGCTGCGCGAGGGGCCGCATATGCTCTGCCACGGCTGCCGCCGCCCGATCCTGCCCGAGGACAGGCAGCACCCTGCTTACGAGGCCGGAGTGTCCTGTCATCAATGTGTGGATGAGACCTCGGCAGAGGATAAGGAACGGTTCCGCGAACGCCAGCGCCAGATGACGCTGGCAAAGGAACGCGCGGCGCGGGAAGAGGGCTGACCGCCGCCCTCAGCGATCCGACAGCGCGAAGCCCGCATAGGCAAAGGGCATGACCGCCCGGCGAAAGCGGCCCAATTCGAACCGCGCAAGCGGGGTGCGCATGGGGGCGGGATAGGGCCGCTCAGGCGATATGCCGCGAACCAAATCGGCCAAGAGCGCACCGGAATAGCTGCCCATCGCCACGCCATTGCCATGGTAGCACAGCCCCGCGAACATCCCCGGCTGATCCGGCACCGGCCCGACGAAGGGCATTCGGTTGCGTGCGATACAGACCATGCCGGACCAGCCATGCGGCGTTTCGACATGGCGCCACGCGGGGAACATCGTCTCGAAATCCGCCCGGGCCCGGGTCAGCGCGCGCCGCTCGGAACTGGGGTTGGACATCAGCCCGCCGCGCACGCCGAACAACATGCGATTGTCGGGCATCAGCCGAAAGTAATGCAGCAGACGGCGGCTGTCATAGCAGGCCTGTTGACTGGTCCAGCCTTGGGCGGAAAGCTCTGCCTCGGTCATCGGGCGGGTCACGATCACGCTGGATTGTGTCGGCATGTAACGCGCGGCCAACCATGGCGGCAGGTCTTCGGAGGAATAGCCGTTGGTGGCGATGATCACCCGCTCGGCCCGAATGCGGCCCCGAGGCGTCGTGACCTCGAACGCGCCCTCGCGCCCCGTCACCCCGCAGGCCGGGCTGTTGTGATAGATCGCGGCCCCCGCCTCTTCTGCGGCCTGCGCGAGGGCGGTCACATATTTGCGGGGGTTGAGGCCAAAGCCGATCGGCACGGTGATCGCGCCCTCGAACCCTGCGTTCAGCCCCTCGGCGGCCAGATCGGCCTTTTCGGTCAGCCGCGCCGTGACGCCGTAATTCTCCGCATAGTAAGCCAGCCTGCCGCGCATCTGTTCGAAATCACGCGGGCGATGGGCAAGCTGGGTTTCCCCTTGGGAATGCCGGTCGACATTGATGCCGCGGGTGGCGATGAAATCCTCCACCTGTCGGATCGCCGCCACCTCGGCCTGCCGCCAGCCAAGCCGCTCTGCCCGCCCGAATTGCCGGTCGAGCGTCGCGTCATCCAGCATCCCGCCGCCCAAGCAGCAAAAGCCCCCGTTGCGGCCTGATGCGCCGAAACCCACACGCTCGGCCTCCAGCACAGTGGCCCCGACCCCGGCCTGCGCCAGATGCAGCGCGGCGTTAAGGCCGGTGAAACCGCCGCCGATGATCACCACATCGGCCTGCGCGTCGCCTTGCAGTGCCGCACGCTCCGGCGCGCCTTGGGTCTGATCCCACCAACAGCCCGCACGCGGCGCTTCGGAATAGGCGAAATCTGCGTAGATGCGCTTCATGCGGCGGGCCGTTCCGCCGCGCGGGCCTCCTCCTGTGCACGCAGGCTTGAGCGTTTGCTGACCAGCGAGGCGGTGATGACCCCCACGGTCACGATGGCGATCATGATCGTCGACAGCGCGTTGATCTCGGGCGAGACGCCCAAACGCACGGCGCTGAAGATCTTGATCGGCAGCGTCGTGGCCGAGGGCCCGGCGGTGAAGGAGGCAATGACCAGATCGTCGAGGCTGAGCGTAAAGGCCAGCAGCCAGCCCGAGATCACCGCAGGCGCGATGATCGGCAGGGTCACGAGGCGGAAGGCTTCCCACGGGGAAGACCCGAGATCGAGCGCGGCCTCCTCTAGCGAGCGATCAAAAGTCACCAGCCGCGAGGAGACAACGACCGAGACATAGCACATCGCAAAGGTCGTATGCGCCAGCACGATGGTCAGCACGCCCCGGTCGAGACCGATGCCGATGAAAAGCAGCAGGAGCGACAGGCCGGTGATCACCTCGGGCATCACCAGCGGCGCGTAGATCATGCCGGAGAACAACGTCCGCCCCATGAACCGCCCGCCGCGCACCAGCACATAGGCCGCCATCGTGCCCAGCACCGTGGCGATGGAGGATGAGATCACCGCGACCTTCAGGGTGACCCAGGCGGCGCTCAGGAAGGCCTCGTTTTGCAACAACTCGCCATACCAGCGGGTCGAGAATCCGGCCCAGACCGTGACCAGTTTCGAGGCGTTGAAGCTGTAGATCACAAGGATGATCATCGGCAGGTAGAGAAAGGCGAACCCCAAGGTGAGCGAGGTCACGTTGAACCATGTCATCCGCTTCATTGTTCGGCCTCCGCCTGTTTCTGCTGGTTGCGCTGGAAGAGGATGATCGGGATGATCAGGATCAGCAGCAGGATCACCGCCACCGCACTCGCCACCGGCCAATCGCGGTTGTTGAAGAACTCTTCCCACAGAACTTTGCCGATCATCAGCGTGCCCGACCCGCCCAAGAGCGAGGGGATCACGAATTCACCCAAGGCGGGGATGAAGACAAGGAAACTGCCCGCCACGATGCCATTGCGCGACAGCGGGATCGTCACCAGCCAGAAGGCTTGCAAACGCGAGCAGCCAAGATCCTCCGCCGCCTCGTTCAGGGATTCATCCAGACGGTCCAGCGCGGCATAGATCGGCAGGATCATGAACGGCAGGTAGGTATAGACGATGCCGATGTAGACTGCCGTGTTGGTATTAAGGATCTGTAAAGGCTCTGCCGTTAGACCCAACCCCATCAAGAGTTGGTTCAGCAGCCCTTCGTTGCTGAGAATGCCCATCCACGCATAGACGCGGATCAGGAAGGAGGTCCAAAACGGCAAGATCACCAGCATCATCAAGGTGGCGCGCCACTCTTCGGGGGCGCGGGCCATGCCGTAGGCGATAGGATAGCCAACCAAGAGCGTCAGCGCGGTCGACACCACGGCGATGCGCAGCGAGCTAAGGTAGGCTTTCCAATAAAGATCGTCGGAGGCGAGGAAGGTGAAATTCTCGAAATCCAACTGGGCGATCAGGGCGCTGATGCCGTCCTTCATGGTCGGCGTATAGGGCGGGATCGCCAGCGCCGTATCGGAAAGGGAGATTTTGAAAACGATCAGGAAGGGCACCAAAAACAGCGCCAGCAACCAGAGGTACGGGACCGCGATCAGGGCGAAGCGACGCATGTTCATTGCGCCAACAAAACGCCTGCGGTGGCGCTCCATGAAATCCAGACCGGGTCTTCCCATGTGATGTCACGGCGCGCGATGCGGCGGGTGTTGGCCGTCTGCGCCTTGATCACCTGCCCGCCGGGCAGTTCGACGTGATAGGTGGAGAGGTTCCCAAGATAGGCGATGTCGAGCACTTTGCCCTGAAGCGCATTGGGCGCATCCTCGGGCCGCTCGGTCGAGATGCGGATCTTCTCGGGCCGGATCGCCAGATGGGCCTGCTGCCCCTCGCTGAACGGCGCGGCAGAGGTGGCGGTCAGCGGCGGCTGCCCCTCGATCCAGTTCAGGTGGTATTGTTCTTGGCCGATGGCCTTGGTGCTGGCTTCGATGATGTTCACGTCACCGATGAAGTCGGCCACATAGACGGAATTCGGCGCCTCATAGATCTCGGCCGGGGTGGCCACCTGAATCACGCGCCCCTCGTCCATCACCGCGACGCGGGAGGCGACGGTCATCGCCTCTTCTTGGTCGTGGGTCACGATGACAAAGGTGGTGCCGGTGGATTCTTGAATGTCCATCAACTCGAACTGAGTGTCTTGCCGCAGCTTCTTGTCGAGCGCGCCCAAGGGTTCATCGAGCAGCAGAAGCTTCGGCGCTTTGGCCAGTGACCGCGCCAGCGCGACGCGCTGCCGTTGACCGCCGGAAATCTGATGCGGTTTGCGGCGGGCGAATTTCTCAAGCCGGGTGAGCTTAAGCATCTCGGCCACGCGGGCGGCGATGGCATCCTTGTCCATCTTGTCGCGGCGCAGGCCGAAGGCGATGTTGTCCCAGATGCTGAGATGCGGGAAGAGCGCGTAGGATTGGAACATCATATTCACCGCGCGTTTGTTCGGCGGCACCGGGGCGATGTCTTGCCCGGCCAATTCGATGCGTCCGGTGGTCGGGCTTTCGAACCCCGCCAACATGCGCATCATCGTCGTCTTGCCACAGCCCGAAGGCCCAAGCAGAGCAAAGAATTCCTGTGCGTAGATGTCCAACGACAGATCGTCGATGGCGACGAATTCACCAAATTTCTTGGTCACATTCTCAAAGCGAATGAGCGGTTTTTCGTCGGGGTTGTTCCAAGGGGCGAAGACGGTTGGGCTCACGGTTGAGAGTTCCTCTGCTCGGGCTTTGATCGGGTCACGGGGCAAGAAAAAGGGGCGCGACCGGACTGGCCGCACCCCCTGTCTCAGATCAGGTACCGGATTTGATCTTGGTCCAGAGCCGGGTCACCACGCGCTGTACTTTCGGCGGGTAGGGTGTGGTGGTGAACAGGTTGTTCAGCGCCGCCTCAGAGGGGTAGATTGCCGGGTCGCCGATCACATCCTCGACCAGATGCTCTTGCGAGGCTTTGTTGCCGTTGGCGTAGTACACATAGTTCGACGCGGCGGCCATATTCTCGGCGTCCATGATGAAGTTCAGGAACTTATGCGCGCCCTCGGGGTTTGGCGCGTCGACCGGGATGGCCATCTGGTCAAACCACATCTGCGCACCTTCGGAGGGGGCGTTATAGGCGATTTCGACACCGTTGTCGGCTTCAGCCGCGCGGTCACGGGCCTGCAGGATATCCCCCGACCAGCCCACCGCGACGCAGACGTCACCGTTGGCCAAGGCGTTGATGTATTCCGAAGAATGGAACTTCTGGATATAGGGGCGGACCGGCATGAAAACCTCTTCGGCCTTCGCGATCACATCGGGGTCATGGCTGTTGGGGTCTTCGCCGATGTAGTTCAGCGCGGCAGGTATCATCTCTGCCGGGGCGTCAAGGAAATGCACGCCGCAGTCAGCCAGCTTTTCCATATTGGCCGGGTCGAAAACCAGATCCCAAGAGTCGATCGGGGCATCGTCGCCAAGAAGCTCTTTCACCTTGCCGACATTCACGCCGATCCCGGTGGTGCCCCACATATAGTTGATCGAATGGGCGTTCTCGGGATCATATTGTTCGGTCCGCGAGGAAACCACGTCCCACATGTTTTCGAGATTGGGCAGTTTGGAGGTGTCCAGCGGCTGGAATGCACCGGCCACGATCTGACGTTGCAGGAAGGTGCCCGAGGGAACGACCACGTCATAGCCTGACCCACCGGCAAGCATTTTGGTCTCCAGCACCTCGTTGCTGTCGAACACGTCATAGACCAATTCGATGCCGGTCTCTTCTTCGAATTTATCCAGCAGGGATTCGTCGATATAGTCGGACCAGTTGTAAACCCGAACCGTTTCGGCAGTGGCGGCACCTGCCATCAAGGTGGCAACGGCGACGCTGCTTAGTAGCACATGTTTCATTTCATACTCCCGTTAGACAGGTCGGGTTGATCCCCACCTTTCGTCAATTTGATCAAGTTTTGCCTCTTCGGGCAAGATGGTTTATGCTTTCATGCAGGATGAAATGCTGCAAGACACGGCAAAACAAGACGGAAAGACCGCTCCCATGGGTTCAGAAAAAACCGATTCGAGATTGCTTCCCGCCGCCGATGCGGCGGTCAAGACACCGATCCATCAGCATGTCTACGAACGCCTGCGCAAGATGATTCTCTTCGGCGATCTGGCCCCCGGACAGGGGGTCACGATCCAAGGTCTGACGACCGCTTTGGAGGCGGGCATGACGCCGGTGCGCGAGGCCATCCGCCGCCTGATATCCGAAGGGGCGCTGACCCATTTGGGCAACCGCCGGGTCACCGTGCCGGAACTGACCCATGCGGGGCTGGAAGAGCTGGGATTCATGCGGGAAACGCTGGAGCCGGAACTGACGAAACGTGCTGCAAACCGCATGACGGAAGAGCGTTTGAACGCTTTGAAAGATTGCGACAGCGCGCTGAACCTTGCCATCGACCGGGGCGATGTCGGTGGCTATTTGATGCAGAACTACAGCTTTCACCGGATGATTTACGACCTTGCCGAAGCGCCGATCATGGCCGCGACGGTAGACCGTCTTTGGCTGCGTTTCGGCCCCTCGCTTCGGGTGGTTTGCGGGCGCTATGGCACCAGCAATCTGCCCGACAAACACGCCGAGCTTTTGGCGGCCTTTGCCGAGGGAGACGCCGCTTTGGCGGGTGAGGTCATGGCGGGCGATGTTGCCCAAGGAATGACCCAAATTCGCGCAGCCCTCGATGGGCTGCCGGTTCCGCGTTGATTCGATTGACATACTATAATTTGATCATATTCTGCGGCTAAGCTCATTTTTCATGCAAATAGAAGGTGCACAGCCATGCCGCCCATCACGAATCACCTCCCCACCGCAGACCTTCAGGCGCTGGATGCGGCGCATCACATGCATCCTTTCACCACCAATGATGAACTGGGTGACAAGGGCGCGCGCATCATCACAAGGGCCAAGGGCATCTACCTGACCGACAGCGAAGGGAATGAGATTCTCGATGCGATGGCGGGGCTGTGGTGCGTGAACCTTGGCTATGGCCGCGAAGAGATGGGCAAGGTCGCCGCGCGGCAGATGAACGAACTGCCCTATTACAACACGTTCTTCCAGACGACCCATGTGCCCGCCATCGCGTTGGCCAAGGAACTGGCCGATCTGGCCCCCGGTAATCTGAACCACGTCTTTTTCGCCGGTTCGGGGTCAGAGGCGAATGACACCAACCTGCGCATGGTCCGCACCTATTGGGCGCAAAAGGGCAAGCCCGAGAAGAGCCATGTCATCAGCCGCAAGAACGCCTATCACGGCTCTTCGGTCGGTTCGGCCAGTCTGGGCGGCATGACCTATATGCATGAACAAGGTGGCCTGCCGATCCCCGGCATCCATCACATCGGTCAGCCCGATTGGTATGCCGAAGGTGGGGATATGTCGCCCGAAGACTTCGGCCTGAAACGCGCACAGGAGCTGGAAGCGAAGATTAATGAGCTGGGCGCAGACAAGGTCGCCGCCTTCATCGCCGAACCGGTTCAGGGCGCGGGCGGGGTCGTCGTGCCGCCCAGCACCTATTGGCCCGAGATTCAGCGCATTTGCGACAAACACAACATTCTGCTGATCGCCGACGAGGTGATCTGCGGCTTTGGTCGGACAGGCAATTGGTTCGGCTCGCAAACCATGGGCATCAAGCCGCATATCATGACCATCGCCAAGGGGCTGAGCTCGGGCTACGCGCCCATCGGCGGGTCGATTGTCTGTGACGAAGTGGCCGAGGTCATCAACGCCTGCGAGTTCAACCACGGCTACACCTACTCCGGCCATCCGGTCTGCGCCGCCGTGGCACTGGAAAACCTGCGGATCATGCAGGAAGAGAACATCGTCGAGCATGTGCAAAACGTCGCCGCCCCCGCGCTGAAAGAGGCGTTGGACAAGCTGGGTGAGCATCCGCTGGTGGGCGGGGTGAACGTATCGGGCCTGATGGCCTCCCTCCCGCTGACACCGCATAAGGAAAGCCGCGCGAAATTCGCCGATAGCGGCACTGCCGGATACATTTGCCGCGAACATTGCTTTGCCAACAATCTGGTGATGCGCCATGTCGGCGACCGTATGATCATCTCTCCGCCGCTGGTCATCACCCCGGAAGAGATCAAGATCTTCGCCGAACGGGCAACCAAGGCGCTCGATGCGACCTATGCCGATCTGAAAGACAAGGACATGCTTAAAGCCGCGTCCTAAAACATCGGGCTGCCCCCTACCGGGGGCGACCCCTCACTCTTTGCGCAGTCGGGCCAGCAGACGGGGCGAGGCATAGCCGTCCGGCGCGATCCCCTTGGCCTTTTGATAGCTGCGCACGGCATTGACGGTCAGCGGGCCGATCTTGGCGTCGATCTTTTGCGTGTCAAAGCCCGCATCGGTCAGCAGGGTCTGCAGTTCGATCCGCTCATCAAAGCTCAGCGCGCGGTCTTCGCGCGGCCACTCTTGCTGTATCTCCCCCGCCCCGCCGATACGGTCGGCCAGATGGCCCACACCAATGACATAGGCATCCGCCGTGTTATAGCGTTCGATCACCGCGAAATTGGGGAAGATCATAAAGGCGGCCCCCTCTGCGCCCGCAGGCAGCAAGATCGACGCGGGCCCATGATCCGGCACCGCCCCACCTTCGCGCGCGGTGACGCCAAGGTCGGCCCATTCCGCCGCGGTCTTGGTCACCGCGCGGTCGGCTAGCAGATAGTCGAACCCTTCCGGCAAGGCCACTTCGACCCCCCAAGGCTGCCCCTCGGTCCAACCGAAATGCTTGAGATAGGCGGCGGTAGAGGCCAGCGCATCGCTGGGGTTATCCCCCCAGATGTCGCGCCGTCCGTCGCCATCCCAATCGACCGCATGGGCGTGAAAGGACGAGGGCATGAACTGCGTATGCCCCATCGCGCCCGCCCAAGAGCCGCGCAACTGTTCGGCATCGGTATCGCCCGCCTGTAGGATGCGCAGAGCGTCGAGCAATTCGCCTTCGAAAAATTCCGCCCGCCGCGCGTCATAGGCAAGGGTGGCCAGTGAATCCAACACCCGATCCCCGCCCCGGAAGCTGCCATAGGCGCTCTCCAGCCCCCAGATCGCGGTGACGATCTCTTTCTCGACCCCATATTCCGCTTCGATTTCTTCCAGCGTGCGCTGCCATTGCGCGAGCGCCTTCTGCCCGTTCTGCACCCGTAGGTCCGAGGTAGCGGTGTCGAGGTAATCCCAAATCGTTTTGGTGAATTCCGACTGGTTGCGGTCGCGGCGGATCACCTCCGCATCGTAGCTGACCGTATCCAGCGCGCGGTCAAAGACATCCGGGTCGATGCCCTGTTGCAGGGCGCGCGGGCGAAACTCTTTCACCCAAACGCGCAGTCCGGCATCGTCACCACTGATCTCTGCCGCGGGTTCCTGCGGCGCTGGTGTCACGGAGGCCAGCACCGCCTGCGGCGCCCGCGGCGCGGGACGCAGGGATTCAGCCGGGCCAGACGCAAAGGCCGGCGCCCCCATGCCAGCGGTCGCCAGAATGCCTGAAATCATCGCGTAATGCCGGATCATAATCGCCTCACCTCATAGAGTTGCGGCAAATTCTATGCCCGCCCCGCCCCGGTGGAAAGGGAGGGGAGCGGCCATCCGCGAAGCTCCGCCGGTTTGCCGCTTCAGCGACGGGTGCGGGTCACTTTGCGCTTGATCTTGTCCTTCTTGCGCTTGGCCTTCACGGCCTTGCCGCGCGGCTTGCTACGGCCCGCCGGGCTGCGGCGGCCCCCACCCCCGCCCTGTTTGACCTTTTGGTCTTCGATCTCGAGCAGTTCCAGCGCGATGCCCCCGGTCACGGGGACCGCCTCGGCCAGCCGCACGGTGACCCGCTGGCCGAGGCCGATGGTCATGCCGGTGTCCGAGCCCATCAGCGTCTGCGCCTCGGCGTCGTGGTGGAAATACTCCCGCCCGAGCGAGCGCATCGGCACCAGACCGTCGGCGCCGGTCTCGTCAAGCTTCACGAAGGCGCCGAAACGCGCGATGCCACTGATCCGCCCGGTGAACTCATTGCCCACGCGCTCCGACAGGAAAGCCGCGAGGTAACGGTCGGTCGTGTCGCGTTCGGCCACCATCGAGCGGCGCTCGGTGTCGGAGATATGCGCGCCGGTCTGCTCCAGCCCCTCGATCTCTTCGGTCGTCAGCCCGTCCTTGCCCCAGCCATGCGCCGTGATCAGCGCGCGGTGCACGATAAGGTCGGCATAGCGGCGAATGGGCGAGGTGAAATGCGCGTAGGAGCGCAGCGCGAGGCCGAAGTGCCCGATATGCGCCGGCCCGTAATAGGCCTGCGTCATCGAGCGCAGGGTGCTGAGGTTGATCAGCTCCGCGTCATTGGTCCCCGCCGCCTGATCCAGCAGCCGGTTGAGATGCGCGGTTTGCAGCACCTGCCCCTTGGCCAGCGTGAAGCCCGCCGCCTGCGCGGTTTCGCGCAGGGATTCGAGCTTCTCCGGCGAGGGTTCCTCGTGGATGCGGAACAGCAGCGGGGTTTTCTTTTTGATCAGCGTCTCGGCGGCGGCGACATTGGCCAAGACCATGAACTCTTCGATCAGCCGATGCGCGTCGAGCCGGTCGCGGAAATTTACCGACTTTACCTTGCCGTCCGCGCCAAGCTCGATCTTGCGCTCCGGCAGGTCCAGTTCCAGCGGCTGGCGCTCGGCCCGGGCCTGTTTCAGCGCGCCATAGGCGGCGTAAAGCGGCTGAAGCACAGGCTCCCGCAGGGGGCCGGTGCGGTCGTTCGGATTGCCGTCGATGGCGTCCTGCACCTCCTCGTAATGCAGCGAGGCGGGCGAGCGCATGAGACCCCGGTGGAACGTATGACCGATCTTGTTGCCCTTGGCATCCAGCACCATGCGCACGGCGATACAGGCACGCGGTACGCCCTCGTGCAGAGAGCAAAGATCCCCCGAAAGCCGATCCGGCAGCATCGGCACCACGCGGTCGGGGAAATAGGTGGAGTTGCCGCGCTTGCGCGCCTCGCGGTCCAGCGGCGAGCCGGGCGTCACATAGGCGGCGACATCGGCGATGGCGACCCAAAGCACATGGCCGCCCTCGTTCTTCGGGTCGTCGTCGGCATGGGCATAGCAGGCGTCGTCATGGTCGCGCGCATCCGAAGGGTCGATGGTGATGAGCGGCAGGTCGCGCAGGTCTTCGCGGCCCTTCAGCCCCTGCGGCTTGGCGGCGTCGGCCTGCGCGATCACGTCGTCCGGGAAATCGTCGGGTATGCCGTGCTGGTGGATCGCGATGAGCGAGACGGCGCGCGGCTCGGACGGGTCGCCCAGCCGCTCGACGATGCGCGCGCGGGGCGACCCCATGCGCGCCTTGGGCCCGGCCTGCTCGGCCTCGACCAACTCACCGTCTTTCGCGCCATGTGTATGGTCGGCACCGACGCGCCATTCGCGATCTGTGCCCTTGTCGATCGGGACGATCCGCCCGCCTTCGGCAGCCTTGCGGAAGATGCCCAGCACCTTGCGCGGGTTGGAGCCGATGCGGCGAATGAGCCGCGCCTCATAGTGATGATCTTCGCCTTTTACCAGCGTCAGCCGCGCCAGAATGCGGTCGCCTTCGCCAAGCGCCGGGTCGCTGTCGCGCGGGATCAGCAGCACGATGGGTTCTTTCCCCTCGCCATGCCACTCCATCGGCTTGGCAAAAAGATCGCCATCGCTGTCCGGCCCCGTGACCAGCAAGACCGAGACCGGCGGCAGGCGGTCGGGATCCTGATAGCTGCGCTTGCGCTTTTCCAGATGGCCCTCGGCCTCCAGCTCTTTCAGCACGCGCTTCAGGTCGATCCGCGCCGCGCCTTTGATGCCAAAGGCTTTGGCGATGTCGCGCTTGGCGGTCAGCGTGGGGTTCTGTTCGATCCAGTCGAGGATCTCGGATTTGCTGGGTATCTTGCTCATAGCTCAGCAGGTAGCACGCAGCCCCCCTGTCGTCATGGCAAATCGTGAATTTCGTCCACGTCCCGCAGGGTGGAGACTTCGGCGATGCGGTAGCCCGGCAAGGTCGCGCGGCTGCCGGCCAGCGCATGGGGGCCGGACCAGCGCACCCCGTCAAACAGGCTGGGCGGCGCGCGGCGGGGGTGCTTCAGCCCCACGAGCCAATAGCCGCCATCGGGCGCAGGTCCAAACACCGCGTCATGGTTGCCAAGCGCATCGAAGGCCCGTGACAGTTCCCTGCGGGTGATGCCCGGGATATCCGCCCCGATCACGCAGGCCGGCCCCGGCGTGTGGCGCAACATCCGCGCCATCCGATCACCAAGGTTGCCCCCGCCCTGCGGCCAGCGCGGCAGATGCGCGGGCCAGACCCGGCTTTGCACCCCTTCGACATCGGGCGCGACGGCCAGCACCACCTGCCAACGCGGGTCTTCGATCCGACGCAGCAGGCGGCGGGTCTGATGGCGAAACCACCACGCCGCGCCAACCATGCCGATGTCGCGGCTCAGGCGGGTTTTCACCCGGCCGGGGCGCGGCTCTTTCACCATGACGATGAGCGTTGGTTTCACGTGAAATAATTCCGCAGCACGCGCGCGTAGATGGATTTGAGCTGTTCGATATGTTCGACCCGCACATGCTCATCGACTTGGTGCATGGACTGCCCCACCAGACCGAATTCCACCACCGGGCAATGCGCCTTCACGAAACGCGCGTCCGAGGTGCCGCCGGTGGTGGAAAGCTCTGGCTGCACGCCCGTCTCAGCCTCAACCGCGCCCGCGACCAGATCGGACAGCGCGCCCGGCGGGGTGATGAAACTCTCGCCCGAGATGGTGATCTCCACCTCCACTTGCAGACCGAACTCCTCGGCGATTTTGTCCGCCTCGCCCCGCAGCCAGTCGCTGAGGCTCGCGCCCGAATGGTGGTCGTTAAACCGGATGTTGACCGCGCCACGGCATTGCGCCGGGATCACGTTGGTCGCTTTATTGCCGGTGTCTACAGTGACCACGGCCAGCGTCGAAGGGTCGAAGTGATCGCTGCCCTGATCCAACTCATGGCTGGCCAGACGATCCATCAGCCGCACCATTGCGGGCAGCGGGTTGTTGGCGCGGTGCGGATAGGCGGCATGGCCCTGTTTGCCCGTCACCTTGAAATGCGCGTTCATCGAGCCGCGCCGCCCGATCTTGATCATATCGCCCATGGTCTCGGGGCAAGTCGGCTCCCCCACAAGGCAGACATCCATCCGCTCGCCGTTTTCGGCCATGTAGTCCAATAGCGCCGTGGTGCCGTCGAGGGCATCGCCCTCCTCATCCCCGGTGATCGCCAGTACGATGGAGCCGTCAGGCGGTGTGTCCTTCGCGAAATCCACCGCTGCCGCGACGAAAGCCGCCACGCCCGATTTCATATCCGTGGTGCCCCGGCCATACATGATGCCGTCTTTGATCTCGGCCCCGAAGGGGGGCATCGACCAATCGGCCTCATCCCCGATGGGCACGACATCGGTATGGCCGTTGAAGCCGAAAGACTTGGTGTCGCCCTTGTTGCCCCAGCGGGCAAAAAGGTTGCAGATGCCGCCCCGGTCGACGCGCGTACAGTCGAAACCCGCCGCGTCCAACACCTCTTCGAGCACTTCCAACGCCCCGTCGTTCGCAGGGGTGACAGAGGCGCAGCGCACCAGTTTCGCGGTGAGATCAACAGGGTCGAGACCGGACATATCGGCTCCTTTTCAGGGGTTATCGCTTGTCCGGTAACTTGTGTGGGCAAATCGCGCCGATGCCAAGGGGGCGCATTGCAATTCCCCGTGTGGGGCGCGGGTCAGTCGTAAAAGGGGGTCATTTGCGCGACGATAACCGAATTCTCCTCAAGCGCGCGCTGCATCAGGGCGCGCTCCTCGGCGTCGATTTCCTGACCTTCCGCTTCGCGCTCTTCCAGCGTGCCATAGCCGGTCACGTCCAGCGGGTTGGTATCGGCCTGTTTGAGGATTGCCACCGTCTCGCGCACAGCTTCGGCCTCATCAATGCCGGAGGCGAAACACATCAGCGCAGCACCGGTGGCCTTGTCGGGCAGGCCATCACCCTCCTTGCGGCCAATCTGAACCAAAAGGGTAAAGACCTGCTGGCGCGAGGGTTTCTTGGTTTTCTTGGGTTCAGACATGATAAGGGCCGCCGATTGCTTTCGGCAGCCCTAACCTTTTCGCTCAGACTTGGAAAGGGGCCACGCCCCTACCCTTAGGTCTTGCCGCGGACCAACCGTGTGACCCAGATCAGCAGGCAGGCACCGATGACACCCACCACCAACTGACCGAACCAACCGCCGAGCGTGCTGCCGACGATCAGCATCAAGAGCCAGTTCGCGACCAAGGCACCCACGATGCCGAGGATGATGTTCATGATCAGACCCATGTCCGATTTCATGATCTTTTCCGCGATCCAGCCCGCAAGGCCGCCCACGATGATTGCGGCAAACCAACCGATACCCGTCATGTCGTCAATCTCCTTTGAATTCAGGTCTCAACGCCATGACGGGGCATTTGGTTCCGATCAGTCGCGCAGCAACTCATTGATCGAGGTTTTGGAGCGGGTCTTGGCATCCACCCGCTTTACGATCACGGCGCAGTAAAGGTTCACGTTGTTCTTCGACGGCATGGTGCCCGCCACAACGACAGAGCCTGCAGGCACTTCGCCATACATGATCTCACCGGTCTCGCGGTCGACGATCTTGGTCGACTGGCCGATGAAGACGCCCATGCCCAGCACCGAGCCTTCGCGCACGATGCAGCCTTCGACGACTTCCGAGCGCGCGCCGATGAAGCAATTGTCTTCGATGATGGTCGGCCCGGCCTGCATCGGCTCCAGCACGCCGCCGATGCCGACGCCGCCCGACAGGTGCACGTTCTTGCCGATCTGGGCGCAGGAGCCGACGGTGGCCCATGTGTCGACCATGGTACCAGAGTCGACATAGGCGCCGATGTTCACGAAAGACGGCATCAGCACCACGCCCGGCGCGATATAGGCCGAACGGCGCACCACGCAGTTCGGCACGGCGCGGAAACCGGCCTCTTTCCACTCGGCATCGCCCCAACCCTTGAACTTGCTGTCGACCTTGTCCCACCAGCCGGCGCCCTGTGGGCCGCCTTCCTGGTGCTCCATGTCCTTGATGCGGAAGCCCAGCAGCACGGCCTTCTTGGCCCACTGATTGACGTGCCACTGACCGTCGTCCTGCTTTTCCGCCACACGCAGCTTGCCGCTGTCGAGCGCGTTCAGCGTCTCTTCGATGGCGTCGCGCACTTCGCCAGTGGTGGCGGATGTGATCTGATCGCGGGTATCCCAAGCGGCTTCGATGGCGGTTTCAAGTTGGGCGTTGGACATGGGGCAAGTCTCCGAATGATGAAAAGGCCTTTTGAGGGCTATAGCCTTGCACTGCCTAGGGTGCAATTGCCGGGCGATGAGGGGCGTGGTCATTCACCGAACAACAGGGCATCTTGACCTAAGCGGCCATCGCGCCACCTGAGCCAAGCCCCAGACCAAGGAAAGACCCGAGGATGACCGACGAACACCGCCACCCCCTGCGCCGCGCCAATGTAGACCGTGCCAAAGCCCAAGACGCCCCCGACACGCCGCAAACCCGCGCGCCGGCCTATCGTCTGGCCTTTACCGACGATGACTTCATGTGCCGCGACGAGTTGCGCCCGGTGCGTCTGCAACTGGAACTGCTCAAGCCCGAACTGCTGCTGGACGCCCATGGCATCCAATCGACCATCGTGCTCTTTGGCGGGGCGCGCATTCCCGAACCGGCCGAGAAACACACCGCCCGGACCAAGACGCTGGCCGATCTGTCGCGCTTTTACGACGAGACGCGCACCTTTGCCCGGCTGATGACCGAAAAGTCGATGGAAAGCGGCGGCACCGAGAATGTCATCGTCACGGGGGGCGGGCCGGGTGTGATGGAGGCGGGCAACCGCGGCGCGCTGGACGCGGGCGGCCATTCCATCGGGCTCAACATCGTGCTGCCGTTCGAGCAGGCGCCCAACGAATATGTCACGCCCGAGCTTTGCTTCAACTTCCACTATTTCGCGATCCGCAAGATGCATTTCCTAATGCGTGCCCGCGCGATCTGCGTCTTCCCCGGTGGTTTCGGCACTATGGACGAGCTTTTTGAGGCGCTGACGCTGATCCAGACCGGGCGGATGAACCGGGTGCCCTTCTTGCTGTTCGGGCGCGCATTCTGGGAAAAGATTATCAACTGGGACGCGCTGGCCGATGCGGGCACGATCTCGCCCGAAGACCTCGACCTGTTCCGCTTTGTCGAGAGCGCGGATGAGGCGATGGAGGTGATCGACAAATGGGAAACCGCCCCCGCCCGCGAACATGTGCCGGGCCGCGAAGAGGTCGAAGATCACGGTTGAGCCGCCTTTCCCCGCCCCCAGCCCCGTCACCGGGTAAAGGTCTGATCCAAGGCCGCTTCGGCCCCTCGGACGATATCGTGCAGGATATCAGCGGCGGGGCTGACCGCGCCGATCAACCCGGCCACCTCTCCGACAAAGGCGTTGGCGGTGCGCGCATCGCCCGCTGCCACTGCTGCCTGCCAGCGCGGCAACTCCTGCGCCAGTGCGGCGCGCAGCCCGTCGGGGTCGTCATGCCAGCGATCGGTGAAATCGTTGCGCAGAACACGACCCGTGTAGCGTTTGGGCCAATCATAGCCGCGCATGATGTCGGTCACGGTGCTGCGCAGCGTGTCGTCGCCGCTGGCCTTGATCGCGGCCTTTAGCATCGCGGGATGCACCAGCGCCTCTGCCGAGGCCCAGAAGCGCGAGCCAACGACCACGCCGTCGGCCCCCAGCATCAGCGCCGCCGCCAATCCGCGCCCATCCGCCACGCCGCCTGCGGCGCAGAGCAGCACCTCGGGCGCATGGCGGGCGATGTGATCCGCGACTTCGGGCACAAGGGTAAAGGTCGCGCGTTTCTCGCCGTGGCCGCCAGCCTCGGCCCCTTGGGCCACGATGATCTCGGCCCCCAGATCAATCGCATGGGCGGCATCGCGCAGGGTTTGCACCTGACAGATCAACGGCACCTTCGCTGCGCGGATCGCGGGGATGAACTCTGCCGGGTCGCCGAAGGAAAGGAAGATCGCTGCCGGATCATGGTCGAGCGCTTGTTCCAGCGCGTGCGGATGCTCCCGCAACTTCCA
Organism: Sulfitobacter sp. 1A15299; assembly: GCF_043556915.1. NCBI lineage: Bacteria > Pseudomonadati > Pseudomonadota > Alphaproteobacteria > Rhodobacterales > Roseobacteraceae > Sulfitobacter > Sulfitobacter sp. 1A15299. The sequence continues at coordinate 103,178 of NZ_JBIFFJ010000001.1, forward strand.
TGTGATGAAACCGCAGCCGACCGATTGGTTGCCCGCCATATCCATCTGCTCGGCGATCCAATCGCCTGCGTCATAGGCGCCGCCGATCATCCCCAAACCGCCCGCACCCGAAACCGCCGCGGCGAGCCGCCCGCCGGCGGCGAAGGCCATCGGCGCTTGGACAATCGGATGGTCAATCCCCAGCCGTTTGGTCAGCCGCGTGGTCAGCATCGCCTACCGCCCCGCCAGAATAGCATCGGCAGCCTTCTCGGCGATCATCACCGTCGGCGACGCCGTGTTGCCCGAGACGATCTTGGGCATGATCGACGCGTCAACCACACGCAGGCCGCCCAAGCCATGCACCCGCAGATCGCTATCGACCACCGCCATCGGATCGCTGCCCATCTTGCAGGTGCCGACGGGATGGAAAATCGTCGTGGCGATGTCGCGCGCCTTGTCGAGCAGGTCTTCGTCGCTCTGAACGGCGGGGCCGGGCAGAATTTCCTCGGGCGCATAGGGGTGCAGCGCCTTGGCTGTCATGATGTGCCGTGCCTGTTTCATCGCCGTGACCGCCACGCGTTTGTCGTTCTCGGCGGAAAGGTAATTCAGCCGGATATCGGGCTGCACCGCGCTGTCGCGGCTGGTGAGATGGCAAAAGCCGATGCTTTCGGGGCGCAGGTTACAGACCGAGACGGTGATCGCCGGGAAAGGGTGCAGCGGATCACCCAGCTTGTCGGTCGACAGCGGCTGCACGTGATACTCCAGATCCGGCGTTTCCAGCGCGGGGTCGGATTTGGTGAACATGCCGAACTGGCTGGGCGCCATCGCCAAGGGACCGCTGCGGCGCAAGAGGTATTCCAACCCCATCCGGCCCTTGCCCCAGATCGAATGGGTCATCGTGTTGAGCGTTTTGGTGTTCTGCACCTTGTAGACAGTGCGGATTTGCAAATGGTCCTGAAGGTTCTCCCCAACGCCGGGCAGATCATGCAGCGTGTTGATCCCCATGCCGCTCAAAAGGTCACCCCGCCCGATCCCCGAAAGCTCAAGGATCTTGGGCGAATTGATCGCCCCTGCCGACAGCAACACCTCGCCCTCGGCCTCGGCGCGCATCGCGCGGCCCTGATGGGTGAAGCGCACACCGCTGACGCGCTTGCCGTCCAAGACCAGCCCATCGGTATGGGCATGGGTGATCACGCGCAGGTTGGGCCGCTTCATCGCAGGGCGCAGGAAACCGCGCGCCGTGTTCCAACGCACGCCGCCCTTCTGGTTCACCTCGAAAAAGCCCGAACCTTCGTTGTCGCCATCGTTGAAATCGGCCCGCGGCTCGATCCCTAACTCCCGCGCGCCGTCTTGCACGGCCTCCAGAATATCCCACCGCAGGCGCTGCTTGCTGACCTTCCACTCGCCCCCCGCGCGGTGCATCTCGCTGCGCCCGCCATGGTGATCCTCGGATTTCAGGAAATAGGGCAGCACGTCGTCCCAGCTCCACCCGGCATTGCCCAGTTGCCGCCAGTGGTCATAGTCCGCCGCCTGCCCGCGCATGTAAATCATGCCGTTCACCGAAGAGCAGCCGCCCAGCACCTTGCCCCGCGGATAGGCCAGCGAGCGCCCGTTCAACCCCGCCTCGGGCGCAGTTTTCATCATCCAATCCGTGCGCGGGTTGCCGATACAGTAAAGATATCCCACCGGCACCTTCACCCAGTGATAATTGTCATCCCCCCCGGCTTCGAGCAGCAGAACCCGATTGGCCGGATCGGCGCTGAGACGGTTGGCCAAGACACAGCCCGCGGTGCCCGCACCTACAATGATATAATCATAGCGGCCCTCTAGCTGGGTCTCGTCATTCATGCTGCTCTCTCCCGATAATCTGTCCCGCCTCCCCGGCCCGTCATTGGTAGAGCGCGCGGCGACGGGTCACAATCCCTGCCGTAAATCGCCCCCCGCTTCTACGGCTTTTGCCGCAAAGCCACATTCACCGCGCTTTGCATGTGCGGCGAATCCGTTTGTTGATTTTTTCGACCCATGAGTGAATATGGCCGGATTGGACATATTCCTCCCGCGATGCGCGACGTTCATTTCGGGGGAAAGACTTTGCCGCCAATTGGTGGCCAGAAACAAAGGCTTGAACTGGTGCGGCGACCCGAATTCATACTCTTTCTCGGATGTCTCGCCATCACCTTTGGGGTGTTCCTTTACGGCAATCGCAGCAATGATGCCGCCGCCGAACGGGCCTTTGACCGCATCGCCGAGGAAAGCCTGCAAAGCCTTGATGCGCGGATGCATACCTATCTGCAAAGCCTCAATGGCATCGCCGCCTTCATGAACGCCTCGGACGAGGTGACGGCAAATGACTTCGCGCATTACGTCGACACGCTTGAGATCGACAGCTTTCTGCCCGGCATCAACGGCATCGGCTTTGTCGCCCCCGTCGCCCGAGGCACCGAAGAGTCATTCATCGAAAAGGTCACCGCCCTCGGGATCGAGGATTTCCGCATCCACCCCGACACCGGCAATGCCGAGAAGATGGTGATCCAGTACATCTACCCCCAAGGCCCGAATGCCGAGGCTGTGGGCCTTGATATCAGCTTTAACGAAGACCGCCGCCGCGCCGCCCTGCGCGCCCGCGAGACGCGAGAGCCGAAGCTGACGCCGCGCATCCTGCTGGTGCAGGACAAGACGCGCCAGCCCGGCTTCCTGCTGCTGCGCCCGGTCTATGCCGCCGAGAACAGCCCGGCGCAGGAGACCGCCGGTTTCATCGGTTGGGTCTATGCGCCCTTTGTCGGGGCGAACCTGCTGTCGGGGCTGACCCCGGCTCAGGGAGAGTCCTATGACATCCAAGTCTACGATGGGCTGACCACGGCCCCCGAAAGCCGAATCTTCGACAGCACGCCCGAAGGCGTCGCCTCCGGCCACCACAGCATCACCCAGACCATCGAGCGCTTTGGCCGCCCTTGGACCGTTGTCCATATCAGCACCGCCAGCTTCGATCGCGCCACCCATAGCGCGGTGCCGGAAATCCTGCTGATCTCGGGCATCCTGCTGGCGATCCTGTTCTTCGTGGCCTTCCGCAGCCTGCGCCAGCGCAGCGCCGCGCTGAGCGAGCTTGCCGTGCTGCGCGAACGCCAGATCGACGCCCATGAAGAGGAAAACCGCGCCGTTATCGAGAATGCGGTCACGCCCATCTTCTTGCTCGACAGCGATGACCGGGTGCTCTTTGCCAACCAAGCGGCGCTGGTCTGCTTTGGCTATGGGCATGAGGCGCTCAAGGGGATGGAGTTCGGCGACCTCGTCACCGATCTGGTTGAGGATCACGACCACGAACAGGTCAACGCGGCGGGCAAGACCTGCTTTGGCCAAGACCTCAAGCTTGATCTGCAACGCAACAATTGGACCACCCACACGGGCGACCGGCGGGTGACCGCAATCGTGCGTGACCTGACCTCGGAACTGGCGGTGCAGGATGAGCTTGCGCGGAACAAGGCACTTTATGACCTCGCCCTCGAAGGCGCGCAGATCGGGGTTTTCGACATCGACCTGCGCACCGGCAAATCCGAGGTGTCCGACACATGGCGGCGCATTCTGGGGATGGCGGATTTCGAGCGGCTGCCCGACCCGCAGGGGGAATTCCTCAAACGCGTTCACCCCGATGACCTTCCCCTGCTGACCCAGACCGATCAGGCCTGTATCTCGGGGCAGCAACAACGTTCCGTCACCGAATACCGGCTGAAAATCGGCACCGGCGAATGGCGCTGGATGCGCTCCGACGCGGTGGTGACCGAACGCGATGAAAACGGCACCGCCCTGCGGATGGTCGGCACCCAGACCGATGTGACCGACATCGTCCACGCCCGCAACGCGCTTGAAACCAGCGAGCGGCGGTTTCGCCAAGTGCTGGCCGCGGCCCCGGTGGGCATGGCGATCTTGGGCGAAGGCGGCGTGTTCAACAGCGTCAACAGCGCGCTTTGCACCCTCTGCGGCTATAGCGAAGAAGAGCTTTTGTCGAACACCAAACTGGGCGATCTCATGCCCGAGGGCGATCTGAAAAAGCTCTACGGTGAGGTGCGCGGGCTGGTCGATTCCCGCAGTTCGCAGAACTATCAGGCCGAATACCGCATCACCCACAAGCTGGGCTATGAACGCTGGGGCCTGTTCAACGTCTCATGGACCTTTGACAAGAACACGCGCGGCTATGTCTTTATCGTGCAGATCAACGACATCACCGACCAAAAGAAGCTGGAGCAGATCAAGAGCGAATTCGTCTCGACCGTCAGCCATGAGCTGCGCACGCCGCTGACCTCGATCAAGGGCGCTTTGGGGCTGATCGACACTTCGGACGACAGCCGCTTCCTCCCCGCGCATATCCGCCTGATCGACATTGCGCGCAGCAATGCCGACCGGCTGTCGCATATCGTGAACGACATTCTCGACCTTGAAAAGATTTCATCCGGCGAGGTGCAGTTCGACTTCCACGATGTCGATCTGAACAAGGTGATCGCCGACTCGGTCAACGAAATGTCGCCCTTTGCGATCACCCATAACAACACCTTGGGCCTGCAACTGCCCGACAAGCCGCTGACGGTTCGGGTGGATGAAAGCCGCACCCGGCAGGTGCTGGCCAATCTGATCTCGAACGCCTGTAAATACTCCGATGCCGAGAGCGAGGTGCAAATCCGCGCCGAGCGGCTGGGGGACCGGGCCATCGTCTTTATCCAGAATACCGGCCCCGGCGTGCCGGAAAACTTCCGGCCGCGCATCTTTCAGGCTTTCTCGCAGGCCGACGGCTCTGACACCCGCGCCAAGGGCGGCACCGGGCTGGGGCTGAACATCACGCGGCAGATCATCAAGCGCCAAGGCGGCACCATCGGCTTCGAAAGCATCCCCAACGGCGTCACCGTCTTTTGGTTCACCTGCCCCATCGCCGAGGCGCAGACCGCGCAAACGCCCGCCAGCCCCGACGCGGAAGCAGAGGAGCGGGACACCAAGCTGCGCGTGCTGCATATCGAAGACGACATCGACTTTGCCGAGGTGATCCGCACCGGGTTGGACAGCGTGGCAGAGGTGACCAATGTCACCAACCTCGCCCAAGCCCGACAGTTGATCGGCCAAGACGAACTCGACGTCGTGATCCTTGATTGGTCCCTGCCCGACGGCGACGCACGCTCTTTGCTGGAAGACATCATTCGCCTGCATCCTGCTGCCAAGATCATCAGCCTTTCCGCGGACAACAACCGCGAACCCGACCCCCGCGTGGAGATCAACCTTGTCAAATCACGGAGCGGGATCAGCTCGGTGGTCAACTCAATCACAGGAACAACTGCGCGCGCTTCCTGACCGGCGCATCATAAACCGTGGCATTTTGGCGAAGTGACGCTAAAGTGCGACATGCCATATTATTGCCAATATGCTCTGGCATTTTGATTAAATTACAACGCACAAGTCATGCTATAGTTTGAAGCATGTCCGCTTCGGGGCGAGGAATTCCAAGTGTCGTCAAAGCCATTTACCAAGCGTACCGCCGCCACATTTCTTCTGGGCACTGCCATTTCCGGCAGCTGGTACACCGCAACATCCGCACTTTTCGCGGGCCAAATGGGGGAGGTTATCCCCGTCGTCGGTGCGATCATTCTGGCGGGGCTTACGCCCTTTGCCGCGACCGCATTGCAACCGAACTCACAGACTCCTGCCGATAATTCAGATATCGAACAAAGGCTTAGAGTATTCGACAGCCATGCCATTGTGAACATCGTGGATACGGGCGGGATGCTGGAACAGGTCAACGACCGTTTCATCGAACTGACGGGCTACACCCGCGACCAATTGATCGGCCAGCCTGTGTCGATGCTTTACCAAGAAGAGTTCCGCGAACTCGCCGCAGAGATCCGGGCCGCCTTGATGGCAGGCAAGACGTGGCAGGGCGAAACCCCGCTGCGCTGCGCCGATGGCCGGGTGATCCAGACGCAGTGCACCGTGATGCCACTTTTCGACAGAAAGGGCGCTTGGACCGGGTCGATCTCGGCCCGTACCGATGTGACCCACGCCAAGGAACTTCTGGCCGAACGCGACACGGCGGAAACGCTCTATGAGTTGCGCGACGATATCTGGATCGTCGACGCCGAGACAGAGCGGTTCAGCTACATGAACCGCGTCGCGATGGGCCACACGGGTTGGAGCAAGGACAGCTATCGTAGCAAAACGCTCGAAACCCTGACCGAGGAAAGCGACAACCCGGCCCTGATCGACGCCTGCCGCGCGCTGAAAAAGTCGGGCAAAGCAATGACGCAGTTCGACACGCAACTGTTCGGCAACCATTTCCAAGTTACGATCAAGCTGCTGCCCACCGGCGGCTCGGCGGGGCGGTTCTTGATCATGCTGCATGATATTTCGGATATCATCGACGAAGAGCGGATGAAGTCGGAGTTCATCTCGATGGTCAGTCACGAGCTACGCTCGCCTCTGACCTCGATCAAGGGCTCCATGGGGCTGCTCTTGTCGCGGGCGGCGGGCGAATTGCCCAGCAAGGCGCGTGCCTTGCTTGAGATTTCTCACCGCAACGCCGACCGGCTTGTGCTGATCATCAACGACATCCTCGATCTTGAGAAAATCTCGAACGGGCGGCTGGAATTTAATCTTGAGGAAGTCGACATCGCGGAACTCCTGCACGAGACCAGCGCCGCCAATGCCTCACTGGAACAGCGCCATGGTGTGCGCATTCAGGTCGAAGGGACGGAGGACTTGAACAAGGTCACCACGGACCCGAACCGGGTCATTCAGGTGCTGACGAACTTCCTGTCGAACGCCGCCAAATTCTCCAAACCCGGGGAGCGCGTGACCATTCGCGCCGAAGAGAATGACGACGAATTGCGCGTCTCCGTGGCGGACCGTGGCCCCGGCATTCCGGCTTCGGAGCAGCACAAGGTGTTCCAGCGGTTTGCCGATCTGTCCAATTCCAACCGGGCCGACAAAGGCGGCACCGGGCTGGGCCTTAGCGTTTGCAAAGCCATCGTCGAGAATCTCGGCGGCAAAATAGGTTTTGACAGCCGCGAGGGATTTGGTACGACATTTTACTTTACCCTGCCGAAGAAAAATTCTCAGGTAGCGGCAGAGGAACCGGCTGCGTTGCTGCGCGAAGCCTCCTAGAGAGAGTATGGAATGATCAAACTGCTGCACGTCGAGGATGACGCCGATATTCGTGAAATCGCGCTGATGGCGCTTGAGCTGAGCGGCGATTTCGACGTCGTCCAATGCGAGACCGGGGAAGCGGCGCTGAATCAAGTTCAGTCCTACACGCCCGACGTGATCCTGCTCGATATGATGATGCCCGGCATGACCGGTCGCCAGACGCTTGAGAAAATGCGCGAGATGGAAAGCCTGCGCGACGTGCCCGCGATCTTCATGACCGCCCGCGCCCAGCACAATGAGATCGAAGAGCTGCGCGATCTGGGGGCGGCTGACGTGATCAGCAAACCCTTCGATCCGATCTCGCTGGCGGATCAGGTCAAGGCGGCAATGCAGGCAGGCTGAGCCAACTTGCCTTTGGCCTGCCCTGCCGGTCGGGTTTGCGATAAATTGTCAGTAAGTTTTGGATCGACCCACCGGTCGCCGCGCCCTTAGGCGTGGGTGTCGATTTCCTGCCGGCAATGGGCGACGAACCCATCCAGTTCCGAGATGATCTCGATCGGGCAATCCGCGTGGTTGGCGCACGGCCCGGCCAGATGCTCGACAATCTGCGTTTCGCATTTGCGCGCCAGACGGCCCAACTCTTCAAAGCCGAGCGACCCGGCGCTGCCTGCGATCTGGTGTAAAATGGCCTGTGCGCTGGCCAGATTGCTTTTGATTTCGTCTACGGTGGTCCCGTCCCAGGCGGCCAACCCATGGGTTGCGATCAGCGTCTGACGCTCGTCCAGCATTTCGACAAAGCGCTGCCTGATGCGCTCTATGCCGGGAAGTTCCGCTAACATTTTAGTCATGCCTGTTGATCATTCTGCCAAAAGTCATTGAGCGATCTGGTATGCGCCTCACTGGCGGCTTCTGCACTCGCATGGGCCTGTGCCAGCGCATCCATGACGGAATTGCCGCTCTTCCAGATCAGCCGCACGGCCTCTCCCGCGCTGACACGCGGGTGAACACGCTCGCCATTATTGTCGAACAATTCGGTTTGAGACAACTCAAAGTTAACCGCATCCATCAAACCGCCCATATTCGGACGCCAGCCGCTCTCGGTGACACAAACGAAGGTGCCATTGCCCGCGTAAGACATCAGCACCTGATGATCGACGAGCGTGTCGGCCAAGATCTCGGCCACATCGGAGACAAGACTATAGAACTCGAAAGAGGTCATCGTCGCGTGGAAAGCGTCGACCTCGCGGATGGTGAAGGCAAAGGCGGTGGAGCCGAAAAGCGCGCTGCGCGACAGTTGGGCGACGTAGTTCTCCATCGCGGTATAGTCGATCACATTGTCCACGTCATAGATCGGGACCGGCTCGAACAGCTCCATATGCGTCGCCTGATCGGCGATGGACTTGGCGGCGAAGATCTTTTTGGTCCGCTGCTGACGCTCTTTCACCATGCCTTCGACCAGCCCGATGCGGGCTTTGAGTTCGGCAATCTCGAAAGGCTTGGTCACATAGTCGGTTGCCCCGGCGGCAAAGGCCGCGTCGATATAGCGCTTGTCGGACATCGCGGTGAGCATCAGGATCGGCGTATCGGCATGGCGCGCCGAATTGCGGATGTGCTGCGCCAGTTCGATCCCATCCATGCCCGGCATCTGAATATCGAGCATGAAGCAATCGATCGGCCCAAGGTTGGGATCGCCCAACATGTCAACCGCATGCAGAGCCGATGGGGCGGTCGTCAGTTCATGCGCGCCGATGATCTCTACAAATTGCCCAAGCAATTCGAGGATAATCGGATCGTCATCTACCGCCAGAATTCTCATTACATCTCTCCACAGATCAAAATCTTTGGGCCCCAAATTGGACGGACCGCTGCTTTCTTCCAATTTCTCTGGGAACTGTGGCCTAATTTTGGCGAATTCTTAGTAAATAGGCGACAAACCGGGGCACTGTTTCCTTATCGGGGCGATTTAGCCCGACAAACGGCCCTCTTTACGGTTTCTTCATTTCTGATCGGTCAGAGCGAGACCTCTCGCGGGGTGTGATTCCCTCCAATTCAAACGGCCCGACGTTTCCGCCGGGCCGGTCCAGTGTCTCCTAGCTTTAAGCCTTAGCCCAAGGTCGCCTTGATCGCGTCGGCGGTGACCCCCACGACTTTATCCGCTTCCTCGCGGGTCAGGCAGAAGGGCGGCGCGAAACCGATGATGTCGCCTTGGGGCATGGCGCGGGCGATGACACCGGCCTTGACCATATCGCCGACGATGGTCGGCACCACTTTGCGTGCGGGATCGAAGGGCGTGCGGCCATCGCGGTCTGCGACCAGTTCCACGGCGCAGAGCATCCCTTCGCCGCGGATGTCGCCCACCTTTGGGTGGTCGCCCAAGGCCGCCTTCATCTGCGCATTCAGATAGCCGCCCACGTCCGAGGCATTCTCGATCAGCTTCAGATCGTCGATCAGCTTGAGGTTCGCGATCCCCGCGGCCGCGCCGATGGGGTGGGCCGAATAGGTCCAGCCGTGGCCGATGGGGCCGTTCTCATCCGTGCCCTGCTCCAACACCTTCCACATCTTGTCGCCCACGATGGAGCCCGACAGCGGCGCATAGGCCGAGGTCAGCCCTTTGGCAATGGTGATCAGATCAGGCTTCATCCCGTAGTGGTCCGAGCCGAACATCGAGCCCAGACGGCCAAAGCCGGTGACAACCTCATCCGCGACCAGCAGGATGTCATGCTTATTCAACACCTCTTGCACGGCAGCCCAATAGCCCTCGGGCGGCGGCACGATGCCCCCGGTGCCCAGAACCGGCTCCCCGATGAAGGCGGCGATGGTGTCGGCCCCTTCGCGTTCGATCAGCGCTTCCAACTCGCCCACCAGATGGGCGGTGAACTCCGCTTCGCTCATCTTGGCATCGGGGCGGCGGTAGTAATAGGGTGCGTCGGTGTGGACCACCTGCGCCAGCGGCAGGTCGAATTTCTTGTGGAACAGCTCCAACCCGGTGAGCGAGCCGGTGACGAGGCCCGAGCCGTGATAGCCACGCCAGCGCGAAATGATCTTCTTCTTCTCGGGGCGGCCAAGGATGTTGTTGTAATACCAGATCAGCTTGACGTTGGTCTCATTCGCGTCCGAGCCGCCGAGGCCGAAATAGACCTTGCTCATGCCTTCGGGCGCGCGGTCGAGGATCATCTTGGACAGGGTGATGCTCGCCTCGGTGCCATGGCCGACGTAAGAGTGGTAATAGGCCAGTTCATGCGCCTGTTCGGCAATCGCCTCGGCGATCTCGGTGCGGCCATAGCCCACGTTCACACAGTAGAGGCCCGCGAAAGCGTCGAGCAATTCATTGCCGTCGCGGTCAGTGATATGGCTGCCCTTGGCGGTCTTGATCACACGGGTCGGGCTTTCGCCGCGCGCGTGCTGCGCCAGATGGGTGGAGGGGTGAAAAAAATTCTCACGGTCCCATTGTTCGAGCATATCGTTCTTCAGCATTGGTCTTTCCTTTCTTCCGGCGCGGCTTTGCGCCGTATCCTTTAAATCTTAGGCCCAGTCACGGCAGACGTATTTGACTTCCGTAAAGGCTTCGAGCCCCAGCCGCGATCCTTCGCGCCCAATCCCCGATTGTTTCGTGCCGCCAAAGGGGATCGGCGCGCCGGTCACCTTGGTGCGGTTCACCGCCACCATGCCGAAACAGAGCGCCCGGCTGGCGCGGTAGATGCGGCGCGGGTCTTGGCTGTGGACATAGGCCACCAACCCATACTCCGTGTCATTGGCCCGATGAATCGCCTCATCCTCGCTGTCGAAGGCCGCGATGGCGGCCACGGGGCCAAAGGTTTCCTCGCGCATGATCAGCGCATCCGCTGGCACATCCGCCAGCACCGTTGGCTCAAAGAACAACGGCCCTGCCGCGTGACGCTTGCCACCACAAAGCAGCCGCGCCCCACGGTCAAGCGCATCTTTGACGTGTTCTTCTTGTTTGGCCACGGCCTTTTCGTTCATCAACGGCCCGATGTCGGGATCATCCGCACCGATACCCACGGTCAGCGCCTGCGTTGCTGCGGTGAACCGCGCGCAGAAGGTGGCATAGCTGTCGCGGGCAATGAAAAAGCGGTTCGCGCCGAGGCAGTCCTGACCGGAGGTGGCGAACTTGGCCTTGATCGCCTCTTCGACGGCGCGGTCCATATCGGCATCGTCGAACATGATGAAGGGCGCATGGCCGCCCAGTTCGAGCACCAGACGTTTCACCGAATCCGATGCCTGACGGTAAAGCAGCTTGCCGATCTCGGTAGAGCCGGTGAAAGAGATGGCCCGCACCCGATTGTCTTCCATCCACGGCTTCACGATCTCGGGCGCCTCCCCGGTGACGACGTTGAACACCCCCTTGGGCAGCCCCGCCTGTTCGCCCAATTCGGCCAGCGCCAGCGCCGAAAACGGCGTCTCTGCCGAAGGATGCGCCACCACGGTGCAGCCCGCCGCCAGCGCCGCCCCCGCCTTGCGGGTCAGCATGGCAGAGGGGAAGTTCCACGGCGTGATGAGCGCGGCCACGCCCACCGGCTCGCGCCAGATTTCCACCTCGGCGTCGGGCAGATGCGAGGTGACGCCCTCGATGTTGGGGCGGCGGGCCTCTTCGGAATAGAACTCGAAGAAGGAGGCGGCATAGTCGATCTCACCACGCGACTCGGAGATGGGTTTGCCCTGTTCGGCGGTCATGATCCGCGCCAGATCCTCGCGGTTCTCCAGCATCAGGTCGCGCCAGCGGCGCAGGATCGCGCCACGCTCTTGCGGCAACAGGCCCGACCAATGGGGGAAGGCGGCATGTGCGGCATCCACCGCGCCGCGGCTATCTTCGGCGCTAAGCTTGGCCACCGCGCCCAGTACCGCGCCGCTGGCCGGGTCGGTCACGTTGAAATCATCGCTCCGCGCCCCCGCGACCCATGCGCCATCGACATAGGCAAAGTGGCGGGCCAGTGCGCCCCGCGACAGCGCAGGCAGACCATCGGCAGGGGTTGGGATCATCTTGGTCATCGGGCACCTCCTTGGGATGAATTGCCCCGAAGGTAAGACAGGATGCGGCGCGGGTTTGACCGAATATCAGCCGATCCGCAGGAGGTTTTGCGGCGCGGCCCCCGGCCCGCCGGAAAAACTACGGCGGCTTAGCTTTCGCCCTCGGGCAGCAGCAGCGACAGCGGCAGCGGTGCAGATTTGACCGATTTGGTGACGACATAGGTAAAGTAGCGGCTCAGCCCGGCCTGCTGGTCCAACAGCGCATCCATCAGACGTTGGTAGCTGTCGATGTCGCGGGTGACGACCTGTAGCAGATAGTCAAAGCCGCCACCCAAGGCCCAGCACTGCACGATCTCATCATGCTGCGCGATCACGGCCTCAAAACGCTGAAACGCCTCGGCCCGGTGGTTGCCCAATTCGGCCTGCACAAAAACAGTGACATGCGGGGCGATGCGGCGCAGGGCGACATGGGCCTGATAGCCGGTGATAATGCCCGCAGCCTCCAGCCGCGACAGCCGTTCGCCGCAGGCGGTGGCGCTCAGGTTGACCTTGTCGGCAAGCGCAGATTTGGCGATGCGCCCCTCGCGAGAGAGGATCGACAGCACCGCGATATCGCGCTTATCGAGTTTGACAAAGCTCATATCCGCTTCATGCGAGCGCATGCCGGACTTGTCAATTGTCATGATTGTGGTGATCATCCAGATCATGACAAAATGGCGCCCAGACCCCGGATCCCTGACCCGTCCTGCCTATCGTTCACTCGTTCAGGCGATTGAAACGGCAATACAGAACGGCGTGCTCAAACCCGGAGACCGCTTGCCGACACAGCGCCAGATGGCCTTTGACCTGTCTCTCAGCGTGCAGACCGTCAGCCGCGCCTATGACAAGCTGGTCGAGGCGGGCAAGATCGTCGGAGAGGTGGGTCGCGGCACTTTCGTGCGCGCGGCGAGCGATGAGATCTCCATGCCCTTCGTCAGCCGCAAGGCCGCCGGGCGGTTGCTGGATATGTCGATCCTGAAACCAGTGCTGGATCACGCCCATGAAGAGGCGATGCAAAAGACGCTCCGCGCCATGGCCCGTTCCCTGCCCCGCGCGATGATGGGCGGGTTTCGCCAAGACCTCCGCGCCGGGGACAGCAGCAGCGCGGCGCGGCGCTGGCTCTCGCTCTGCGGGCTGGATCTGGAGGGGATGGCGGTGGTGCCCACCAACGGCAGCACCAGCGCGATGACCGTGGCGATGATGACGGCGGCGCAACCGGGCGATCTGATCGTCAGCGAAGACATCGGCCATCATACCCTGCGCCCCCTCGCCCGTTTTCTGGGCATCCGCCTGCAAGGGGTGACCGTCGACGCGGGCGGCATCTGCCCCGACGGGCTGGAGCGGATCTGCGCGAAAGAACCGGTGAAGGCTGTCTACCTGATCCCCAATGGGGCCAATCCGCTGGCCTTTACCATGACGGAAAGCCGCCGCGCCGCGGTGATCGAGGTGGCAAGACGCCATGACCTGCTGATCATCGAAAACCAATCATGGGGGCCGCTGCAAGACGCGCCGCCGCCGCCGATGGCGGCGATGGCCCCGGAACGGGTGCTCTATTTCACCAGCCTTACCAAATGTCTGCTGCCGGGGCTGCGGGTCGGCTATCTGGTGGTGCCGGATCACTTCTGCGCCTCGGCGGCCAACCGGCATATGGTGACCAGTTGGATGGCCACAAATATGATGACCGAGATCGCCGGGCGCTGGATCGAGGAAGGCACCGCCGAAACCTTGCTCAACCGTCAGCAATTGGCCCTGCGCGACCGCGCCGATTTCGCCGCCAATGTGTTTCGCGGCCTCGACATGCGGACCAGTTCGAACGGGCTGCACCTCTGGCTGCCCTGTCATGACATTTACGAAGAGGCCGACCTGGTCAAATCCATCCGCGAAAGCGGCGTCGCCGTGGCCAACGGGGCCAGTTTCGCCATCGGCCCGCCCGACCGCCACCCGGGGCTGCGGGTCTCAATCGGGGGGCAATCCTTTCCCGAATTCGCCCGTGGGATTCGCATGATCGATGCAAGATTACGCAACAGGGGTAGGGCGGAAGGACTGTGAGAGCGGCCCAAATTGTCATGGATCAATATTCACATTGACATGATTGGGATCGGTTTAAATGATCTAGCAGTCAGGACATTAGTTTCGCTGCGGCCTTTGTGCTGCGCGGGCAATAAATGAAAGGGAGACAGATGGCTAATTTCAAGACCGTTATCACCGGGGGTATCCTCGCAGCCGTGACAAGCGTCGCAGGCGCGGCCTCCGCCGACACATGGCGCTATGCATTCGAAGAGGCACTGGACGAGGTGCAGGGCAAATACGCCCAGAAATTCAAGGAAGAGGTCGAGGCGAACTCCGACCACGAAGTGCAGCTCTTCCCCTATGGCACCTTGGGTGAATCCGTCGACACGATGGAACAGGCGCAGGCTGGAATCCTGCAGTTCGTGGACCAGTCCCCCGGCTTCACCGGCGCGCTGATCCCCGAGGCGCAGGTCTTCTTCGTGCCCTACCTGCTGCCGCAGGACGACGAGCAACTGTTCGAATTCTTCCGCAGCTCCAAGGCCATCAACGAAATGTTCCCCGAGCTTTATGCAGAGCAGGGCTTGGAACTGCTCAAGATGTTCCCCGAGGGCGACGTTTGCATGACCACGCAAGAGCCGGTCAAAACGCCCGAAGACCTTAACGAGGTCAAGTTCCGCGTCATGACCAACCCGCTCTTGGTCGAAAGCTACAAAGCCTTTGGTGCCACGCCGACACCGCTGCCATGGGGCGAAGTCTATGGCGCGATGCAGACCGGCATCATCCAGGGCCAAGAGAACCCCGGCTTCTATCTGGAATCCACCAAAATGTATGAGGTGACCGAGGTCATTACCTGCATCGGCCACAACAACTTCACCACCGCTGTGATGGCCAACAAAGATTTCTATGACGGCCTGTCGGATGCGGACAAAGAGGTGGTTCAGAACGCCTCTGATGCGGCATTCGAATACATCCTCGAATACCAGTCCGGCCTGCAGGAAAAGTCGCTGGATAACATCGCCAAGGCGAAGCCCGACATGCAGATCAACATCCTGTCCGAAGAAGAGCGTCAGCCCTTCAAAGACAAGGCTGCATCGGTCGAAGAAGCCTTCATCGAGATGACCGGTGACAGCGGCAAGGAAATCCTTGACCAATTCAAGGCAGACCTTGAAGCCGTCAAGTAAACGATTTTCTCACCCTCCGGCATCGCCGGGGGGTGACCTTATTTTGACGCGATCCATTTGAACCATTCACGGGATGACGCCGGTGACGGAAGACAACCACAGTTCGCAACTGCAATCTCAGACAGATACCACCGGCACCGATGACGCCCCCGTGGGCACCTATAAATCCACCCTCCCCGGCCCTTTGGGCACGATCGACAACGCGATCAGCTGGCTTGAGTCCGTAATGCTCGCCGCTGGTGTCTTGTTGATGGCCGCCAATACGATTGCCAATGTGGTGGGCCGCTTCGTCTTCCAACGCTCAATCTTCTTTTCCGAAGAGCTGAACAGCATCCTGATCATTCTCATCACCTTTGCGGGCATCTCCTATGCCGCGCGGCATGGGCGGCACATCCGCATGTCAGCGATTTTCGACGCCCTCCCCCCGCGCCCGCGCAAAGTGCTGATGATCTTTATCGCCTTCGTCACCGCCGTCTTCATGTTCGGCCTTGCTTGGTACGCATTGCAATACATCATGACCCAAGCCGGGCGCGGCCGCCTGCTGCCCGCGCTGCAAGTGCCGGTGTGGTGGACGCTGGTCTGGGTGCCTTTCGGCTTTTTCATGACCGGGCTGCAATACCTGCTGACCGCGATCAAAAACATCATCGAACCAGATATTTACCTGTCGACCAGCGTTCTTGAAGGCTACGACGACAACGAGCGGGAGGTCTGAGCCATGGCCGTCACCATTTTCTCTGTCATGGTCGTTCTGCTGCTGCTCGGCTTTCCCATGATGATCCCGCTGATCGTGGGGGCTTTCGTCGGTTTCTATTCGCTCTTCGGCGGTTTCGGCCAGCTTGAGACGATGGTGCAGCAGATGATGGCGGGGGTCAGACCGGCCTCGCTGATCGCCGTGCCGATGTTCATCTTTGCCGCCGACATCATGACGCGGGGCCAGTCCGCCGGGCGGCTCATCGACATGGTGATGTCTTTCGTCGGCCACCTCAAGGGCGGCCTCGCCGTCTCTACCGCCGCCGCCTGCACGATGTTCGGCGCGGTCTCGGGCTCGACGCAGGCCACCGTGGTCGCCGTCGGCTCACCGCTGCGGCCTCGGATGCTCAAAGCGGGCTACAAGGACAGTTTCGTGCTGGCGCTGATCGTAAACTCCTCCGACATCGCCTTTCTGATCCCGCCCTCCATCGGGATGATCATCTACGGCGTCGTCTCCAACACGTCGATTGCCGAACTCTTCATCGCGGGCATCGGGCCGGGGCTGCTGATCCTCGCGCTCTTCTCGGTCTATTCCGTGATCTACGCCTACCGCCACAACGTCCCCACCGAGGAAAAAGCCACATGGGGCGAACGCGCCCGCGCGGTGCGCCAAGCGCTCTGGCCGCTGGGGTTCCCGGCGATCATCATCGGCGGCATCTACGGCGGTGTCTTCTCCCCGACCGAGGCGGCGGCGGCCTGCGTGCTCTATGCCATTTTCCTTGAGATGATCGTCTTTCGGGAAATCGACTTTGCCGGCATCTATGAGACCGCGAAATCGACCGGGTTGATCACCGCCGTGGTCTTCATCCTCGTCGCCGCGGGGGCGGCCTTCTCTTGGGTGATCTCCTTCGCGCAGATCCCGCAAGCGGTACTGACCGGCATCGGGATCGACAGCATGGGCCCGATTGGCGTGCTTTTCGTCATCTCCATCGCCTTCTTCATCGGCTGTATGTTCGTGGACCCGATCGTCGTGATCCTCGTCTTCGTGCCGATCTTTGCCCCGGTGGTGGACTCGGTCGGCCTTGACCCGGTGCTGGTCGGCACCGTCATCACGTTGCAAGTCGCCATCGGCTCGGCCACGCCGCCCTTCGGCTGTGACATCTTCACCGCTATCGCGGTCTTCAAACGGCCCTATATGGAGGTCATCCGCGGCACCCCGCCCTTCATCATCATGCTGCTGAGCGTCTCGGTTGCCCTGATCTTCTTCCCGCAGATCGCCCTGTTCCTGCGCGATCTGGCCTTTGCGAAATAAGAGGAGAGCGTCATGTTCACCCATATCCTCGCCCCCTATGATGGCTCGGTGAATGCCGACCGCGCGCTGATGAAGGCGGCAGAGATGGCCAAGCTGACCGGGGCGAAAGTGACGCTGCTGACGATCTACCGGCATCATTCGATGTTGGAGGCGTCGCTGTCGATGGTGCGGGTGAACGATCCGGGCAATATCGACGACGCGATGCAGGCCCATGCGACCGAGATCATCTCTCATGGCAAGCAGTTGATGAAAGACGCGGGCGTCGAGAATGTCCGCGCCTTCGTCCGCTCTGGCCGCCCCGCGCGGGCGGTGACGGAATTTGCCAAGAAACATGAGGTCGATCTGATCGTCATCGGCTCACGCGGCCTTGGGGCCACGGGTGACAGCTATCTCTTGGGATCGGTCTCTCACAAGGTTACGGGGCTTGCGAAATGCCCCGTGCTTGTCGTCTAGGTCAAAGGAATATTCAGGTGACACCCCCTGTGCAAAGCGAGACGCTTGATTGCCGTTTGCGTGAAGATGACCCCGTGCGGCTGGGGGCGATGCTGCTGTCGACCGACATGACCTTTGAACGCGACGCCGCGCGGCTGATCGACCCGGCGCAGGCGGCGCTGCATGTGGCCCGGATTGCCTTCGAGAACCCCACCACGCCCGACCGGCTGCGCGCCATGACCCCCGATATGGCCCGCACGGCGGCGCTCTTGGTGCCGGGCATCCAGCTCTCGGCCATCGCCTTTTGCTGCACCTCGGCCTCGGTCGCCATCGGCAACCCGGCGGTGCGCGAGGCGATTGGCGAGGGGCTGCCCGGCGTGCCCGTCATCACCCCCGCCTCTGCCGCCATCGCAGGCTTTGCGGCGCTTGGCGTGACGCGGGTGGCGATGCTGACCCCCTATCTGCCGGAAACCGCCGCGCCGCTGGCCACCTATTTCAACGATCAGGGGCTAGAGGTCATGCGCAACGGGGCCTTCGCATTGGAAGACGACCGCGACATGGCGCGGATCGACGACGAGAGCATCATAAACGGCGCCGCTGCGCTGGATGGCGCGGAAGTAGAGGCATTTTTCCTCTCCTGCACCTCCCTGCGCGGCGTCGACGTGATCGACCGGATCGAAGCACGGCTGGGCAAGCCCGTCGTGACCTCAAACCAAGCGCTGTGCTGGGCGTTGCAACGGATGGGCGGGCTTTCGGGCCGCCCCGATGGCTATGGCCGTCTGTTCGACTGCGACATGCCAAGCGCCCATGCACAAGGCATCATTCCGTGATCCCGGCCCCTCTGGCCGGATCGCATTATTCGGATAACCAGACATGAAAGGGGCTGGCCTATGACCACGTATGAGGCGAATTTTACAAACAGCGAGTACCAGCGCCGGGTCGACCGAACGCGCAAGACCATGGCCGCGCGCAATCTCGATGCCATCGTCGTCAGCGATCCGTCGAACATGTCGTGGCTCTCGGGCTATGACGGTTGGTCGTTCTATGTTTACCAAGCGGTGATCCTGACACATGAGGGCGAGCCGGTCTGGTGGGGCCGTGGCATGGACGCGCTCGGTGCCCGGCGGACGGTTTTCATGGAAGACGACTGCATTCGCGGCTATGACGATACCTACGTCCAGAACCCCGAAAAACACCCGATGGAAGACCTCTCGGCCCTCTTGAGCGAAATGGGGTTGGAGCAGGCGCGCATCGGCGTCGAGATGGACAACTACTATTACTCCGCCCGTGCCCATGACACGCTGAAAGCCAAGCTGCCCAAAGCCACCTTCATGGATGCCACGGCGCTGGTGAACTGGGAACGCGCGATCAAATCCGAGCGCGAGATCGAATATATGGAACGCGCCGCCCGCATTGTGGAGGAAATGCACGTCCGTATCCTCGAAGTCGCCGTGCCCGGCATGCGCAAGAACGATCTGGTGGCCGAGATCTATGCCACCGGCATTCGCGGCGCGCAGGGGTTCTGGGGCGATTACCCGGCCATCGTGCCCATGGCCCCCTCGGGCATGGACGCCACCGCCCCGCATCTCACGTGGGACGACCGGCCCATGCAGCCCAACGAGGCGACCTTCTTCGAGATCGCAGGCGCGCATCGGCGCTACCAATGCCCCCAGTCGCGTACGCTGTTCTTTGGCGATGTCCCGCAGAAATACCGCGACGCGGAAAGCGCCGTGTTGGATGCGATTGACGCAGGTCTCGAACAGGCCAAACCCGGCAACCGGGCCGAGGATATCGCCAACGCCTTCAATGCCACGCTGAACAAGGCGGGATTCGAGAAGGACAGCCGCTGCGGCTATGCCATCGGCATCAGCTACCCGCCGGACTGGGGCGAGCGCACCATCTCTTTCCGCCGTGGCGACAAAACGATCCTAGAGCCCGGCATGACCTTCCATTTCATGCCCGCCCTTTGGCTCGACGACGGCGGGCTTGAGATCACCGAGCCGATCCGCATCACCGAAACCGGCCATGAATGTTTCTGCACCACACCGCGAAAGTTGTTTGTTTCCGCATGACCAGCAATCCCATCACCCCGACCATCCCGCTCGACCAACCCGGCGCGCATCACGGTTTCCTGCGCCTGCCCTACAGCCGCGACGACAGCGCTTGGGGGTCTGTGATGATCCCCATCACCGTGATCAATGGCGGCCACGGCCCCACGGCGCTGCTCACAGGCGGCAACCACGGCGATGAATACGAAGGCCCGATTGCCCTACAGGAACTGGCCGCCACGCTGGATCCGGCTGAGGTCACGGGCCGCGTCATCATCCTGCCGATGATGAACCAACCCGCCTTTACCGCCGGACGCCGCTGTTCGCCCATCGACGGCGGCAACATGAACCGCAGTTTCCCGGGCCGCCCCGACGGCACCGTGACCCAAAAGATCGCACATTACATCGCCAGTGAACTGGTCCCGCTGGCTGACCTGGTGCTCGACTACCACTCTGGCGGGCGCACGCTGGATTTCCTGCCCTTCGCAGCGGCGCATATCCTGCCCGACAAGAAACAGGAGGCCGCCTGTATGGCCGCGATGGCGGCGTTCAACGCGCCCTACTCCATGAAGATGCTAGAGATCGACAACCGCGGCATGTTCGACACCGAGGTCGAGGAGCAGGGAAAGGTCTTTGTCACCACCGAACTGGGCGGGGCGGGGACATCGACCGCCAAAAGCGTCGCCGTGGCCCGCAAGGGCGCGCGCAACCTGCTGATCCATGCGGGCATTCTGCAAGGGGAGCCGGAAGTGGCCGAGAGCGTGATGCTCGACATGCCCGACGGGCGCTGCTTCACCTTTAGCGAGACCAACGCCTTGCTAGAGCCTCTGGTCGATCTGGGGGATGAAGTGACCGAAGGCCAGCCGATTGCGCGGCTCTGGCCCAGCGACCGCAGCGGTCAGCCAGCGGTCCTCGCCCATGCGCAGCTTAGCGGTATCCTGACCGCCCGGCATGTGCCGGGGCTGGTCAAGATGGGCGATTGCATCGGCGTGGTGGCGCAGGTGGTCTGAACCACCCGCGTCCGCCTCATTCGTCGACGGGGAAGTAGCAGGCCGCCGGATGCGGTGCGCCCTCCAAGGGGGGGCGCTCCTTGCGGCAAACATCCTGCACTTTCCAGCAGCGCGGCGCAAAGGGGCAGCCTTCGGGGATCGCCAGCGGCGAGGGCAATTCGCCCTGCAGCTTGATCCGCTCCTTGCCGCCTTCGGGGTCGGCGCGCGGTGTGGCCGACAGAAGGGCCGCCGTATAGGGATGGCGCGGGTTGTCGAAGACCTCGTCCTTCGGCCCCTTCTCGACCGCGCGGCCGAGGTACATGACGATCACGTCATCGGCGACGTGACGTACGACCGACAGATCGTGGCTGATGAAGAGATAGGCCAGATCCATCTTCTCCTGCAGGTCCACCAGCAGGTTGAGGATCGCCGACTGGATCGACAGATCCAAGGCCGAGACCGGCTCGTCCAGCACCAAGACCTTAGGGTCGAGCATCAGCGCCCGGGCCACCGCGATCCGCTGGCGCTGACCGCCCGAGAACATATGCGGGTAGCGGTCGTAATGCTCGGGCCGCAGGCCGACGAGGCGCAGCATTTCGCGCGCCTTCTCCTCGCGCTGCTTCTTGGACATGTCCTTGCGGTTGATGACCAGCGGCTCTTGCAGGATCGTGCCGATCTGCTGGCGCGGGTTCAGCGAGCCGTAGGGGTCTTGGAACACGATCTGCACATGCTGGCGCAGGTCGGCCCAATCCTCTGGCCGAACCGCTTTGCCGTCGAGCGTGAGCGCGCCTGCGGTCGGCTCCTCGATCATCGTGACCATACGCGCCAGCGTGGACTTGCCACAGCCGCTCTCGCCCACCACGGCCAGCGTCTTGCCGGGGTGCAGTTCGAAATCGAGGCCGGCCACGGCTTTCAGCGTCTGGGTCTTGCGCAGGAAGCCGCCACCAACCTGATAGTGACGCTGCAGCGCGTCGGCGGTCATTACGGGGGCAGTCATGACGTGACCCTTTCATCGGTGTTGAGCGGATAGAAGCAACGGGCCTTGCCCAGATCCTCGCCCAAGGGCGTCGGGTTCTCGGCGCGGCATTTGTCGTTGGCGAACTTGCAGCGCGGGGAGAAGAGGCAGCCCGCTGGCCGGTCGAACTGGCCCGGCACCACGCCGGGGATCGTCGGCAGGCGCTTCTCGGTCGCGCGTTCGGGCAGCGCATCCAAGAGCGCCGCCGTATAGGGGTGATGCGGTTCGCGGAAGAGCGGCAGCACCTGCTGCTCTTCGATCTTCTGGCCCGCATATTGCACGCTCACGCGCTCGGCGGTTTCGGCCACCACGCCCATGTCATGGGTGATCAGCACCAGGCCCATGCCCGTCTCGTCGCGCAGCGAGGTCAGCAGGTCGAGGATCTGCGCCTGAATGGTCACGTCGAGCGCGGTCGTTGGCTCGTCCGCGATCAGCAGCTTCGGCTTGCAGGCAATCGCCATGGCGATCATCACGCGCTGGTTCATCCCGCCCGACATCTGGTGCGGGAAGACCGAGAGCCGCTTTTCCGGGTCCGGGATGCCGACCTGCTCAAACAGCTCGATGGCCCGCTTGTGCCGCTCGGCCCGGTTTAGGCCCAGATGCACGCGGAGCGATTCCTTGATCTGCCAGCCCACCGGGAAACAGGGGTTGAGCGAGGACATCGGCTCTTGAAAGATCATCGCCAGATCGTTGCCGACGATCTTGCGCCGGGCGCGGCGGTCCATTTTCAAAAGGTCGTGGCCGTCGAAGGTCAACTCGTCGGCGGTCACGGTGGCGGTCCAGGGCAGAAGCCCCATCAGCGCCAGCATCGAGACAGATTTGCCCGAGCCGCTTTCGCCAACGATGGCGAGAATCTCACCGGTGTCGACATCCTGATCGACGCTGTCCACGGCGCGGAACTTGCCCGACGCGGTGGCAAAATCGACCGAGAGGTTGCGGATACGCAATAGAGACATCAATCAGCTCCGCTTCAGTTTCGGGTCGAGGGCGTCGCGCAGACCGTCGCCCATGAGGTTGATCGCGAGCACGGTGACGAGGATCGCAAGACCGGGGAAGGTCACGACCCACCATGCGCGCAGGATGAACTCGCGCGCCTCGGCCAACATGGTGCCCCATTCGGGGGTCGGCGGTTGTGCGCCCATGCCGAGAAAGCCCAAGGCGGCGGCGTCGAGGATCGCGGTGGAGAAGGACAGCGCGGCCTGCACGATGATCGGCGCAAGGCAGTTGGGCAGCACGGTCACCACCATCAGCCGCAGCGTGCTGGCGCCAACGACGCGGGCCGAGGTCACATAGTCCTTCTGCCGCTCGGAGATCACGCTGGCGCGGGTCAGGCGCACGTAATGCGGCTGCAGCACGATGGCGATGGCGATCATCGCATTGGTGAGCGACGGCCCGAGGATCGCCACCAGCACCAGCGCCAGCAAGAGCGACGGGAAGGCGAGGATGATGTCCATGATCCGCATGATGATCGTGTCGACCCATTTGGGCGCGAAGCCCGAGATGAGGCCGATGATGATCCCGCCCGAGGCGGCAATGGTCACCACCACGATGCCCACGAAGAAGGAATAGCGCGCGCCGACGATCAGCCGCGAGAGCATATCCCGGCCCAGAGGATCGGTGCCCAGCACGTGTTTCCACGCCCCCCCCTCTTGCCACGCGGGCGGTTGCAGGATGGCCGAGCGGAACTGCTCGGTCGCGTCATGCGGCGCGATCCATGGGCCGAACAGCGCCAGCACGGCGAAGATGGCAAAGATCCACAGGCCGATCACGGCCCCGCGGTTTTCTCGGAAATAGAACCAGAATTCGCGCAAGCGGCCTGGGCGGTCGTGCACCATTTCGGCTTCGGCAGAGAGTGCGTCGTCCATTAGCGTTTCCTGATTTTCGGGTTGATGATGCCGTAAAGCATGTCGACGGTGAGGTTCACGACCATGACCATGACGGCGATGAGCAGGAGGCCACCCTGCACGACCGGGTAGTCGCGGCGGAAGATGCTGTCGACCATCCACTTGCCGATGCCCGGCCAGCTAAAGATGGTCTCGGTCAGGATGGCGCCCGCCAGCAGCGTGCCGACCGACAGGCCGATCACGGTGATGACGGGGATAAGCGCGTTGCGCAGGGCGTGGATGCCGTTGATCCGGCCCGTCGACATGCCCTTGGCGCGGGCGGTACGGATGTAATCCTCGCCCAGGACTTCGAGCATGGCCGACCGGGTTTGCCGCGCGATCACCGCCAGCGGGATCGTCCCCAGCACGATGGTCGGCAGCAGCAGGTGCCGCAGCGCCGAGAGGAAGGCCCCGTCCTGCCCCGAGACGATGCTGTCGATCAGCATGAAGCCAGTGGCATTGGGGAAATAGTAAAGAAGGTCGATCCGGCCCGAAACCGGGGTCCAGCCCAAGTTGCCGGAAAAGACGATGATCAGAAGCAAGGCCCACCAGAAGATCGGCATCGAATAGCCGACCAGCGCGGTGGACATCAGCGCCCGGTCAAAGAACTTGCCCCGGTTCACCGCAGCGATCACGCCTGCGGGCAGGCCCAAGGCCACGGCGAAGATCATCGCACAGAGCGACAGCTCCAGCGTCGCGGGGAAGAGTGAGAAGAACTCATCCCACACAGGGCGTTTGGTCACGAAGGACGTGCCCAAATCCCCCTGAATCACGCCGGTGAAGTAATCCCAGAACTGCACATAGATCGGCCGGTCAAAGCCGAACTGCTGCTGCAGTTCGAGATAGCGTTCTTGGGAAATGCCGCGCTCACCGGCCATGACGACAATCGGGTCGCCGGGCAGCAAACGGATGAAGGCAAATGATATCAGCGTGACGCCGATAAAGGTGGGGAGGAAGGTCGCAAGGCGCGACAAGACATATTTCAGCACGGGAGCACCATCAGTTCCTTCGGAAAGTTGGTCAGGGATTTGTAGCCATCTTCGGTGATCAGCACGTCATCTTCGATGCGCACGCCAAAGTTGCCGATCTCATAGAGGCCGGGTTCGTTGGTGTACACCGTTCCGGCGGGTAAAGTCATGTGGTTGCCGCGCATGATATAGGGCGCTTCATGCACATCGCGGCCAAGGCCGTGGCCAGTCTTGGTGCGGATGCGATCGGCAAAAGGAGAGGCTTCGAGCACGCCCGTTACCACGTCGTCGACCTCATGCGCGGTGACGCCTGCACGGGTCGCCTCCAGCCCGGCAAGGTTGGCGCGCAGCACGGTGTCATAGACCGCGCGCCCCTCGTCGCTGACATGGCCGAGGAAAACGGTGCGGGTGATGTCGGCGGCAAAGCCGTCCTTGCGCGCGCCGAAGTCGATCAGCAGCGCATCGCCCGCTTTGACGTGGTAATCCTCACGCGCCTTGGCATGGGGGCGGGCCGAACCGTCACCGGCGGCGACGATGGGAGCGAATGACAGATCATCGGCCCCTTCAGCGAAGACCATCTGCACAAGCTTCTGTTCGATCTCTTTCTCGGTCTGGCCGAGCTCGACGGAGTCCAGCGTGGCGCGCAGGGCGCGTTCGGAAATGTCGATGGCCTTTTGCAGCGCCGCGACCTCGGCCTCGGTCTTGATCATACGGGGGGCGGAGATTTCGCGCTCGGCGTCGATGATCCGCAGGTCGGGCTGCGCTTTCTTCAGCGCGTGATGCACGAAGACGCGCATCACTTGGCCTTCGACGGCGAGTGAGGTGATGTTCAAATGTTGCATCAGCGCGGCGAAGGCATCGTCGTAGCCTGTCTGGTCGCGCCAATCGAAAACGGCCCCGTCGAAACCGATCAGTTCCCAACTGCCCAACTCAAGGTTCGGCACCAAGGCGGCGGCGGGGCCGCGGGCGGGGATCACCAGAACGAAGGGGCGTTCGTGGCTCATAAAGGCATGGTCGACGGCGCGGGTGAAATTCGGGCCGGGCACCAGCGCCACGGCATCGACCGATAGGTCGGCGGCGATATCGGCATAGGCCGACAGGCGATCATTCAACGAAGGAGACATGGGCTGGCTTTCGGGCTGGCGAGGTTAATAAAATGGGGACGGCACATGATGCCGCCCCCTTTGGTCAAAGCGGCAGGGTTACTGCTTCAGGCCAACTTGGTTGAAGATGTGGCCACCCAGCGGGTGCACGACATAGTTTTCAACTTCGGGGCGCATGGTCATGTAGACGACCGAATGCGCGATGGTGGCCCAAGGCGCTTGATCCTTGAAGATTTCCTGCGCTTCTTCGTAAAGCGGCGCGCGCTCTTCTTGGGTCGGCAGAACCTTGGCTTTCTGGATCAGCGCGTCGAATTCCTCGTTGCACCACTGGGCGCGGTTGGATTTCTCGACACCGTCACAGCCCAGCAGAACAGCGAGGAAGTTGTCTGGGTCGCCGTTGTCGCCGGTCCAACCCAGCAGCACCGCGCCGTCACGATCCTTGGACTTGGAACGCTCAAGGTACTCACCCCATTCGTAGGAGACGATTTCGACATCGACGCCAACTTTGGAGAAGTCCTCTTGCATCAGCTCTGCCATACGGCGGGCGTTGGGGTTGTAGGGACGCTGCACCGGCATCGCCCAAATCTTCATCGAAAGATCGCTGACGCCTTCTTCCTCAAGCATCGCCTTGGCGGCCTCGGGGTCATAGTTGTCGTCTTCGATGGCGTCGTTGTAGGACCACATGGTCGGCGGCAGCGGGTTCTTGGCGATTTCGCCGGAGCCTTGGAACACCACGTCGATGATCGCCTGTTTGTCGATCGCCATGTTCAGGGCCTTGCGGACCTTGGCATTGTCGAAGGGCGCGACCTGCGTGTTATAGGCCAGATAGCCCACGTTCAGACCTTCCTGCTCCATCACGACGATGTCTTCGGCGTCTTTCATCGCCTGAACATCGGCCGGGTTCGGATATGCCATAACGTGGCACTCACCCGCCTGCACCTTCTGGTAGCGCACGGAGGCGTCGGGCGTGATCGCGAAGATCAGGCTTTCGACCTTGGCCGCATCGCCCCAGTAGTCTTCGTTGCGCAGATAACGGATGACCGCGTCTTTCTGGTAGGCTTGGAACTTGAACGGGCCGGTGCCGATGGGCGCTTGGTTCACCATTTCAGGCGTGCCCGCTTCCATCATCGCGTCGGCATATTCCTTGGACACGATCGAAGCAAAGTCCATCGCCATATTCGCGATGAAGGGCGCTTCGGGACGGGTCAGGTTGAAGGCCACGGTGTAGTCGTCGACCTTCTCGATGCTTTCGATCAGATCGGGCATCGACATGCCGCCGTAGTATTCCCATGTGCCGCCCGAGACGGTGTGATAGGGGTTCTCTTCGTTGCCCTGACGGTCAAAGCTGAAGATCACGTCGTCGGCGTTGAAATCGCGTGTCGGCGTGAACTGGTCGTTGGCGTGAAATTTCACGCCTTTGCGCAGCTTGAAGGTCACGGTCATGCCGTCTTCGCTGACTTCCCAGCTTTCGGCCAGCGCGGGCACGACTTCGGTCGTGCCGACTTTGAACTCCGCCAGACGGTTGTAGATCGGGTGGCTGGAGGCGTCGAATGTGGTGCCGGCTGTGTACAGCGCGGGGTCAAAACCCTCGGGCGAGCCTTCGGAGCAATAGACCAGCGATTGGGCCGATACCGCCGAGGCCCCAAGGGCCGCCAGCATGGCACCGGTGGCCAATTTCGTTGTAAAAGACATAATATTCTCTCTCCTGGTTGGTTTGTTTCTTGGCAGCGGGGTATCCGCCGCAGGTGATACGCCCTTACGGGCGAGACGACGCGAA
Organism: Sulfitobacter sp. 1A15299; assembly: GCF_043556915.1. Taxonomy (NCBI): domain Bacteria; kingdom Pseudomonadati; phylum Pseudomonadota; class Alphaproteobacteria; order Rhodobacterales; family Roseobacteraceae; genus Sulfitobacter; species Sulfitobacter sp. 1A15299. Next base: position 130,709 of record NZ_JBIFFJ010000001.1, read on the forward strand.
TGCGGTGGCGACTGCCCCTTCATTCGGACGTATTCTATTGGCGCCAGCGGCCTGTTCGTATTGCATCCGCCCCACCCAAAGCACGCGGGCGGGCCTGTCGGTCTTGTTGGACCACGAATGCGGGCTGCTGCCGAGGTAATGCAGGCTGTCGCCGGGCCGCATGATATGCTCCCCCCCATCGACCACCTGCGCGATCTCCCCCTCAAGGATATAGATCACCTCTTCGCCCTCATGGACGACCTCTTCCGAGGCGTAGCCCGGCGGCACGTTCATGATGTAGGAAGACAGCTCATGGCCCGGAAAATCCGCGCCGATCTTCTCATATTCGATGGATGAGCCCGAGACGGCAAAGCGCGGCCGCTCGGCGGCACGGGTCAGGCTGTCTTGGGTCTTTGGCGTATGGATGAAAAAACTGACATCGACCTGAAGCGCCACGGCGATCTGCGACAGGGTGCCCAGCGAAGGCGTGGCCCGGCCCCGCTCGACCTGGCTGAGATACCCGACCGACACGCCAGAGGCTTCGCCCAACTGCTGAAGAGTCAGGGACAAACGATGACGTTGCTTGCGCATACGCGCGCCAAGCGTCGATACACTGTCGCCATTGGCAGTCAGCAAATTCACCCTCCCTGTGAACAGCGGCCCGATCTCATGCCGGGTATAGCCTTTTCATGTCTCGCTGTGTGAAATCAAAAAGGTTGAGGGTCAACAATAATTTTTTTACTTCACCGCGGCGCAGGGCGCGCGGCTCTGGTCAGCGGCGGCGGATGTCATTCTACTCAAAGGATTTTAGTTGCGCCCGGTCGATCCGCGCCACTTCACGCGCCGTCGGGTCAAGCGGGGCAAAAGAAACGCTCAACCCGCTGGGATGCCATTCGCAAAGGCCGATTCCAGTGCCCTCCACGATACGCAGGTCGCGGGTTTCGGTCAGGTCGATGCTGGAATGCAGCCCGTTGGAGATCACCACCGGAATGCCGTGCCAATGGCTCACCCGGTTCACATGCACATGGCCCGAGAGGATGCCCGCCACGCGCTGCCCCTTCAGCGTCTCGGCCAAACGCGCACTGCTGGCCGCGTCCAGACTGCCCCATGCGAGGGCGGCGGGATCGACGCGCGGCGGGTGGTGGATCACCAAGAGTTTCGCCAGATCGCCATGACGCTCAAGCGCGGCTTCCAGAAACTCGAACTGCGCGTCGTCCAGCGCCCCGGCCACCTTGCCCGGCACGCTGCTGTCCAAGGTGATGACATGCAAATCGCCCTGCCGCGCATCGTGGAAATAGGGCGCATCGGCCAGCCCCGGCGCAAAGACCGCGTTGAACCCGTCGCGTTTGTCATGGTTGCCGAGGGCCATCACCAGCGGCGCTTTCAGCGGCTCCATGATCTCGCGCACAAGGGCATAGCTTTGCTGGTCGCCGTGGTTGGTCAAATCGCCGCTGGCCACCACAAAATCGGGCTGCGGCTCCATCGCGTTGATCATATCCACTACGCGGCGCAGGGTGGCGGGCGTGTCGCTGTGCAGATGCGGGTCGTTCAGATCGGGATGCGAGATATGCAGGTCGGTCAGGTGGACGAAACGGGTCATGGGCGTACTCCTGCGGCTGTCAGCAGGGTTTTCGTATAAGGGTGCTCGGGGCTGCGCAACACATCTGCCGTCGCACCGCTTTCCAAGGTCTTGCCATGCTGTAGCACCAGCACCCGGTCGCAGATTGATCCGACCACGGCAAGGTCATGGCTGATAAAGACCATGCCGAGGCCCAGATCATCCTGCAGGTCCATCAGAAGGTTGAGAATTTGCGCCTGCACCGAGACATCGAGAGCCGAGACCGCCTCATCCGCGACCAACAAAGCGGGCCGCGTGACGATGGCCCGCGCGATGGCGATGCGCTGGCGCTGCCCGCCCGAGAACTCATGCGGATATTTGCCCGCATCGGCGGCATGCAGCCCGACCTGCTCCAAAGCTTCGGCGATGCGGTGGGGGATATCCTCGGTCTCACCATTGGCGCGCAGCGGCTCGGCGATGGACCAGCCGACGCGGCGGCGCGGGTTGAGCGAGCCGAAGGGGTCTTGGAACACCATCTGAAAATCGCGCCGCAGGCCGCGCAGCTCCTGCCCCCCGAGCCCATGCAGGTCACGCCCCCGAAACAGCACCGCGCCCGCGTCCGGACGCTCGAACGCCATAATCAGCCGCGCCAGAGTGGATTTGCCCGAGCCGCTTTCCCCGACCACGCCCAAGGTCTCACCCACCTGCAGCGAAAAGGAGACGTTTTCCAAGGCGGTCAGCACCGGCGGCGCACGCAGCAGGCTTTGGCGCGGCAGTTTGTAGCGGCGGGTCAGGTTGCGGACCTCTAGAAGCGGCGCGTCAGTCATGGCGCTGCTCAGTCAGCAGGTGGCAGGCGGCGGCACGCCCCGTGTCGCTCTGCACGAAGGCCGGGCGCTGCGTTGCGCAATGGGGCAGTTCCACCGGGCAGCGCCCTGCGAAACGGCAGCCCTGCGGCAGCCCATGCAGCGGCGGGACCGCGCCCGGAATGGTCGGCAGCCTGCGCCGTCTCCCTTGCGCATCCCGCCCCGCCACGCCCGCATCGGGCCGCGCGGCTAAAAGCCCCTTGGTATAGGGATGCGCAGGTATGCCCAGCACCTCTGCCGTGCGGCCCTGCTCGACCATATCGCCGGCATACATCACCGCGATATCTTCGGTCGCCCGCGCCACGGCGGCAAGGTCGTGGCTGATGAATACCAGCGCCATTTGCCGCTCCCGCGCGAGCCGTTGCAGCAGGTCGGTGATCCGCAGCGCCACATTGGCGTCAAGCGCGGTTGTCGGCTCATCCGCGATCAGCAGCATCGGGTTGCAGGCCAGCGCCAGCGCGATCAGCACCCGCTGGCGCTGGCCGCCCGACATTTCATGCGGGAACTGCCGCAGGCGACGGTCGGGGTCGGGAATGCCCACCTCTTCGAACAGGCTCAACGTGCGGGCGCGGGCCGCGCGGCGCGTCAGCCCGTCGTGCAGCAGCATCGGCTCCATCACCGTGTCACCCACCCGCCGCAATGGGTTGAGCGCCGCCATCGGTTCTTGAAACACCATCGCCACGCGGCGGCTGCGCAGCCTCTGCCAATCCCGCTCAGACGCGACGGCCATGTCCTGCCCGTCAATCCGCAGCTGCCCGGTCAGTCGCGCGCTTTCGGGGGCCATGCCCATCAGGCAGAGCGCCAGCAGCGTCTTGCCCGAACCGCTTTCGCCGACGACCCCCAAACGGTCGCCGCGCTCGATCACCAGATTGGCATCGCGCAGGGCGGCGGCCGTGCCGAAATGGATCGAAAGATCGCTAAGCTCAATCATCGCGCGCGCACCAATCGCGGGTCGGTGATGTCGCGCAGCCCGTCGCCCAGAAGGCCAAAGCCAAGCACCGCCACCACGATGCAAAGCCCCGGGTAGATCGCCAGTTGCGGGGCGAGGTACATCAGCGTCTGCGCCTCCGACAGCATCCGCCCCCAGCTCGACGCGGGCGGCTGCGCCCCGAGGCCGAGATAGCTCAGCGCCGCCTCGGCGAGGATCGCCACGGCAAACTCAATGGTCGCCTGCACGATCACCGCCGCGGCGATGTTGGGCAGGATGTGATCGCGGCTGATGCCAAAGCGTCCGCGCCCGGCGGCGCGGGCAGCGGCGACATAGTCGCGGGTCCATATCTGGTTTGCCGAGGCGCGGGTAACGCGGGCGAAAATGGGGATGTTGATGAAGGAGATTGCCAGCACCGCGTTGGTCAGCGAAGGCCCGAAGACCGCCGCGAGCATGATCGCGAACAAAAGCGCCGGGAAGGCGAAGCCCAGATCCGCAAGCCGCATCACCGCATCCTCGACCCAGCCGCCAAGCGCCGAGGCCAGAAGCCCGAGCCCCACGCCGATGCTGCCGCCCAAGAGCACCGCCACCAGCGCCACGGTCATCGAGTTGCGCGCCGCCGCCATAAGCTGCGCCACCACGTCGCGGCCCAACTGATCGGTGCCGAGCCAATGAGTCTCCGAGGGCGGCGCGAACTTGGTGCCGATCGACATCGCCTGCGGGTCATGCGGGGTCCAGACCAGCGACAGCGCCGCCACCCCGACAACGAGGCTGACCAGCACCGCACCCAGCAGGAAATTCGCCGGAAGCCGCTTCATGCCCGCGCCTTCAGCCGGGGGTCGATCACGACGTAAAGCAGATCAACCACGAAATTCGCCGTCACCACGATGGCGGCAAAGAGCATCACCAGCGCCTGCACCGTGGGAAGGTCACGGTTGGCGATGGATTGGAAGATCAGCCGCCCCAGACCGGGCAGGTAAAAGACATTCTCGATCACGATGGTCCCGGTAACCAATGCGGCGAACTGCATGCCGACAATGGTCACGATCGGCACCAGCGCATTGGGCAGCACATGGGCCCAAAGCACCCGCCGCCGCGAGAGGCCGCTGGCGCGTGCGGTGCGCACGAAGTCCTGCCGCATCACCTCCAGCGCCGAGGAGCGCGTGACCCGTGCCAGCACCGCCGATTGCACCAGCGCCAGCGCCACCGTGGGCAGGATGAGCGAGCGCAGCGCGGCGCCCGGATCGTCCCAGCCGGCAAATCCCCCCGGCGGCAGCCAGCGCAGCTTCACGGCAAAGAGCATGACCAGCAGGATCGACAACCAGAAGGCAGGCACCGCGATGCCAAGCTGGCTGAGGAACATCACCCCCCAGTCGCCCGCCCGGCCATGCTGCGCTGCCGCCGTGATGCCGAGGCTCAGCGCCAGCACCAGCGTCAAGAGCATTCCCGCCACGGCGAGCGAGATCGTCATAGGCAGGCGTTCGGCGATGAGTTCAGACACCGGCACGCGGAAGGAATGGCTGGTCCCGAAATCTCCCTGCAGCGCGTTCCAGACCCAAGCGAGGTAGCGCGTCACCAGTGGCTCGTTCAGCCCCAGCTGCTCGCGCAACGCCGCCAGTGCGTCCTCGCTGGCATCCATGCCAAGGATGGTCAGCGCCGGATCGCCCGGCAGCACGTTCATCACGGCAAAGACCACGAGTGAGACCGCAAGCAGGGTCAGCACGAAACCGAGCGTGCGGCGGAAAAGGAAATAGGCCACGAAGTCAGGTCCAAAGGCCGCGGCACCGGGGGCGCCGCGGCCGTTTCAGGTCAGTTGGCGATGCGCACATTCTTCAGCGGCATGTAGAGGACGGGCGAGGAGGACCAGTAACCTTCGACCTCCTGCCGGAAGACGCCCAAGAGAGGCAGCTGGAACAGGAAGCCATGCACCGATTGGTCGGACAACATCTGCTGGCCCTGTTTCAGCAGTTCGTTGCGCGCGTCGGGATCGACCTCGGTCTGGATCTTCTCCCACAGCGCGGTCATCTCCGCATTGTCGTAGCCGTAGAAATAATCCGGACCGCGGGCGAAATTGCCCATGTCGTTGGGGCTGGTGTGGGCGATGATCGTCATGTCGTAGTTCTTCTGCTTGTAGACCTCATCGATCCAGAAGCCCCATTCGACATTCTCGACCTTTGCGTCGATCCCGGCCTCGGCGAGCTGGTTCTGGATGATCTCGGCCGAGCGGGTGGCATACGGAAACGGCGGCACGCGCAGGGTCATGGTGGTTCCGGCCACCCCGGCGGCTTCGAACATCTCCTCGGCCTTGGCGCTGTCATGCGGATAGGCGTCCGTCAGGTCGACATAGGCGGTGCCATGCGGCGGGTAGAAGCTGCCGATCGGCACGGCTTGGCCGTACATCGCGCCCTCGATGATCTCGTTGCGGTCGATGGCGGTGGCCACGGCGCGGCGCACCTCGACATTGTCGAAAGGCGGCTTGGCGTTGTTCATGGCGAGGATCACTTCGCCCTCGGTCGAGCCGACGTTGACGCGGAAACGCGGGTCGGCCTCGAACTGCGGCAGCAGTTCCGGCGCGGGGAAGCCGGGGAAGGCGTCGAGCTCTTCGGCCATCATCGCCGCGGTAGCGGCTGCGGGGTCTGAGATGAAGCGGAAGACCACCTTGTCGAGCGCCACGTCAGCCGCATCGCGGTGATCGGGGTTCTTGACCAGCGTCAGCCGGTCGCCCCGGGTCCAGCTGTCGAACTTGAAGGGGCCGGAGCCCACCGGGTTGGCGTTGTTTGTCTCGGCACTCTCGGCGGCGACGATGGCGCTGTCGCCCTGCCCCATGTTGAAGAGGAAGAAGGCGTCCTTGGCCTTGAGCGTGATCTCGACGGTCTGCGGGTCGACGGCTGTGACGCTTTCGATCGGCTCGAAGATATCCTTGGAGGGGTTCACGCTGTCTTCGCCCATGGCGCGGTCGAAGGAATAGACCACATCCTCGGCATCCAGCGTGCTGCCGTCGTGGAAGGTCACACCTTCGGCGAGCATGAAGGTATAGGTCAGACCGTCGTCGGAGACCTCCCAAGAGGTTGCGAGGTTCGGCTGCACCTCGCCGTTCTCGGCCACGGTGGTCAGCGATTCGAAGACGTTTTGCGTCATCATGCTGTCGATGGAAGCGGTGGCATCCGCCGTGGGATCAAGCGACGTGGGCTCCTGCTGCATGCCGATGACAAGCTCGGCGGCAGCAGAGGCCGAGGCCATCAGGCTAAAGGCCAGCGTCAGCGCGGGAAGGGTTCTGGAAAGGGTCAGTTCGGACATGGGGCAGCACTCCTGTGGGTCGGGGCGCGTTCGGCCTCACCGATTGCGCCCTTTGTGACAGACTGCGCCGGGCGGGGCGTTCGGTCAACGGCTTTGCCGCGTCGGACGAAAACTTCATGCAATTGCAACAATATGGCGGATTTATCCGATTGCCCGCAGGGGCAAAGACTGACTGCGCTTCGGCCCTTTTGCCCCGCTGCGGGCGGTGCTAGCCTCCCCGCAGAGAGGGCAGGTTATGGATAATTCTACGACAAGTTTCGATTGCATCGTCATCGGTGCGGGCATCGCGGGCGCTTCTGTCGCCGCCGAACTGTCCAGCGACCGCCGGGTGCTGCTGCTGGAGCGCGAAAGCCAGCCGGGCTATCACACCACGGGCCGCTCTGCCGCGCTGTTTACGGTGACCTATGGGCCGGAGGTGATCCGCGCCCTCTCCCGCGCCTCTGCCGCCTTCTTTCACGACCCCGAAAGCCCGCATCTGGCGCATCCGCTGCTGGAACCCCGCAGCGCGGTCTTCGTCGCGCGGCAGGACCAGCAGGCGTCGCTTGCCCGCAGTGCCGAGGCGTTGGGCGCCCATGTCACCCCGCTGAGCGGGGCCGAGGTCGAGACCCTCGTGCCGCTGCTGCGCAAAGGCTATGCCACCGGCGGGCTGCGCGACGCTTCGGCGGCGGATATCGACGTGAACGGGCTGCATCAGCACTACCTCAAGACTTTCCGCGCAGCGGGCGGCGTTTTGCACACCAAGGCCGAGGTGCAGGCGCTTCGCAAAGAGGGTGACTGGCAGGTCGACACGAACCAAGGCACCTTCCACGCGCCGGTGATCGTCAATGCCGCCGGGGCTTGGGCGGATGAGATCGCCACACTGGCCGGGTTAAAGCCTGCGGGCCTCACCCCGAAACGCCGCACGGCGCTGACGGTGGCCCCGCCCGAGGGCATGGTGCCGGACCGTTGGCCGATGGTGGTGGATATTGACGAGCAGTTCTACCTCAAGGCCGATGCGGGCAAGCTGCTGATTTCGCCCGCCGATGCCACGCCCTCACCGCCCTGCGACGCGCAGCCCGAGGAGTTGGACATCGCGATCTGCATCGACCGGATCGAAACCGCCTTCGACCTCGAGCGCCCGCGCATCGAAAGCCGCTGGGCCGGGCTGCGCAGCTTCCTGCCCGACGGCGATCCAGTGGCGGGGTTCGATCCCGAGGGAGAGGGTTTCTTTTGGCTCGCCGGTCAAGGCGGCTACGGCATCCAGACCGCCCCGGCGCTGGCACGCGCGGCGGCGGCATTGGTGCGGGGAGAGGAAATCCCCGGCGACATCGCCGCCGAGGGTGTCACTGCAGAAGCGCTGGCACGGGACCGCGCGGGGCTGGCTTAACCGCCCATCCCCGCCTCGGCCTCGATCTGCTTGCGCGACTTGCGCGCGCGCTCGGTTGCCGATTTCAACTGGCCACAGGCCGCCATGATGTCTTCGCCGCGCGGGGTGCGGATCGGCGAGGCATAGCCGGCCTGATAGATGATGTTGGCAAAAGCCCGGATGCGGTTGTTCGACGACCGCTCGTAGGGTGAGCCGGGCCATTCGTTGAAGGGAATGAGGTTGATCTTGGCCGGGATGCCCTCAATCAGCTTAACCAGACGATGCGCGTCTTCGTCGCTGTCGTTCACGTCCTTCAGCATCACGTATTCAAAGGTGATCCGCTCGGAGTTGCTGACCTTGGGATAGGCCTTCAGCGCCTCCAGCAGCGCCTCGATGTTCCAGCGCTTGTTGATCGGCACCAGCTTGTTGCGCACCTCGTCGGTGGTGGCGTGGAAAGACACGGCCAGCTGGCAGCCGATCTCGGCGGCGGTGCGGTGAATCTCGGGCACGACGCCGGAGGTCGACAGCGTGATGCGGCGGCGCGAAAGCTGGATGCCTTCGGGGTCCATCGCGATCTTCATCGCGTCCCGCACGTTCTCGAAGTTGTAGAGCGGCTCGCCCATGCCCATCAGCACGATATTGCTCAAAAGCCGGGTTTCATCTTTCGGCGCGCCGATTTCGGGCCATTCGCCCAGATCGTCACGCGCCACCATGACCTGACCGATGATCTCCCCCGCCGTAAGGTTGCGGACCAGCTTCTGGGTGCCGGTGTGGCAGAACGAGCAAGTCAGCGTGCAGCCCACTTGGCTGGAGACACAAAGCGTGCCGCGCCCCTCTTCGGGGATATAAACCACCTCGACCTCATGGCCGCCCGCGATGCGCACAAGGTACTTGCGGGTGCCGTCCTCGCTGACCGCGCGGGTCACCACCTCGGGGACCTCGATGACGAAATTCTCGGCAAGTTGCGCACGATACGCCTTGGCGAGATTGGTCATCGCATCGAAATCCCGCACCCCCCACTGGTAGATCCACTGCCAGATCTGCCCCACACGCATCTTCGCTTGTTTCTCGGGCGTGCCATGGGCGATCAGCGCGTCGCGCATGGCGTCGCGGGTCAGGCCGACAAGGTTGATCGGCCCTTCGGGCAGCTTACGGGGAAGGGTCATCACGTCTTGGGTGATGGGCGCGGAAGCGGACATTTCAAAGACTCACTGGCTAGGGATGGGTCTCTATATAAGAAACGGCGCGATTTGCAAAAGGGTTTGGCCGCCGAGGCTCTGGAACCGCGCTCAATAGGTCTTCTTGCTTGTCCGCAATTCGCCCGTCGCGAGAACCGGCGCGGCATCCAGACTGTCCACGTTCAGCATCGCCGCCACACGCTCCAACGACGACACCAGCTGCGCCTGCTCCCAATCGGCCAGACCCGCAAAGGCGCGGACGTAGCGCTGTTGCAGCGCATCGGGGGCTTCTTCCAAGACATCCTCGCCTTGGGTGGTCAGGGTGATGTTGGTCTGCCGACGGTCCTGCGCCGAGGGCTGGCGCGAGACCAAGCTGCGGGCCACCAGCTTGTCGACCAAGGCGGTCACGGTGGCTTGGCTCACCCCCATCTGATTGGCGAGGGTCTTGGCCGTCGGGTCTTTCTTCTCTCCCACGATCTGCAAAACGCGCAGTTGCGCAGGGGTCACCCCCGCAGCCTGCGCCAGATCGCGCGCATAGAGTTCAGTGGCCCGCAAAATGCGGCGCAAAGCGATCAGACTTTCGTCGACCCGGTCGGGATGTTTCTGCGTCATGGTGCATCTTTGCACATTGGCGACATTCTCAGCAATCGCTCAAAACCCACCTGATCGCTTAGTATAGCTAAGCGAAACCGCCTAATTTCGTTCGAAAAACGAAACAAATATGCACAGTTCTATGGCGATAAAACCACGCTATAAGCGTATTTTGAGGTAATTTGCTTTGATTGTTGAAGTATTACCGCGCATGACTTATTTAGCCTATCGAAACAATCAGGGAGCCACGAACGGATGCAGAATAAACTCGACATGAAAAAAGCCCGCACACCCAAGCTGCGCAAGCCCAATGCCGAGGACGGAGCCGCCATCTGGCGGTTGATTCGCGACTGTAAGCCGCTCGACGAAAACTCGCTCTATGCGAACCTGATCCAAGCCGACCACTTCCGCGACACCTGCGTGGTGGCCGAATTGGACGGTGATATCGTGGGCTGGATCTCCGGCCATATGATCCCTGCACAAGACGCCTTCTTTGTCTGGCAGGTCGCCGTCAGCCCCAAGGCCCGCGGCCTTGGTCTGGGCAAAACCATGCTGATGGAACTGGTGAACCGCGATGAGACCGAGGACGCCAAGACCCTCAAAACCACGATCACCCGCGATAACGACGCCTCTTGGGGGCTGTTCCGCAGCTTTGCGAACCACATCGGCGGCGATCTGTCCGATGCGCCCCACTTTACCAAAGACGCCCATTTCGAGGGCGCGCATGACACCGAACATATGGTGACGATCACGCTGCCCGAGGCCGCCGCGCTGAAACGCGCCGCGTAAACCGCAGCTGACAATTCACACGACAGACTCTCTTGAAGAGAAAGGATATTCCTATGCCTAAGGATATGGCACAGAGCACGACCATCTTTACCCGCCGCGAGAGCGAGGCCCGCTCATACTGCCGTGGCATGAACGCCGTTTTCACCCGGGCCAGCGGCTCGGAAATGTTCGATGGCGAGGGCAACCGCTACATCGACTTTCTCGCCGGCTGCTCTTCGTTGAACTACGGGCACAACGACCCGGACATGAAGCAGGCACTGGTGGAGCATATCACCGCTGATGGCATCGCCCACGGCCTCGACTTCCATAGCGAGACCAAGGCGGCCTTCCTCGAAGCCTATGAGGAGAAAATCCTCAAGCCGCGCGGCATGGACTATAAGGTCATGATGACCGGCCCGACAGGCACCAACGCCGTTGAAGCCGCGATCAAGCTGGCGCGCAAGGTGACAGGCCGGACCAATGTGATCTCCTTCACCAACGGCTTTCACGGCATGACCATGGGCGCGCTGGCGCTGACCGGCAACAAAGGCAAGCGCGGCGGCGCGGGCGGCGGCTCGCTGGCCGATGTCACCCACATGCCTTTCGAAGGCGCCTTGGGCGAGAACGTGGACACGCTTGAGATGATCGACGCAATGCTGTCGAACCCCTCCTCGGGCATCGACGCGCCCGCGGCCTTTATCTTTGAGCCGATCCAAGGCGAAGGCGGGTTGAACGCGGCCTCCGACGCATGGATGCAGGGCATCGAAAAGATCGCCCGCAAACATGGCGCGCTGCTGATCGTCGACGACATTCAGGCGGGCTGTGGCCGGTCGGGGAGCTTCTTCTCTTTCGAGGCATCCGGCATCAAGCCTGACATGATCACCCAGGCGAAATCGCTTTCCGGCTTTGGCCTGCCCTTCGCGGCCCTGCTGATCGCGCCTGAGCATGACATCTGGAAGCCCGCCGAGCATAACGGCACTTTCCGCGGCAACACCCATGCCTTCGTCACCGCCCGCGTTGCGATTGAGAAATTCTGGTCCGATGACAAGTTTGAAAAGTCGCTGGCCGAAAAAGCCGTGCTGCTGACCACCGCGCTTAAAGATGTGGCCGATCTGGTCGACGGCGCCACGCTGAAAGGCCGCGGCCTGATGCAGGGCGTCGACGTCGGCTCGGGCGAGCTGGCCGGTGCGATCTGCGCGCGTGCCTATGAATTGGGCCTCGTGATCGAAACATCGGGCGCAAACGACGAGATCGTAAAATATCTTGCCCCGCTCACCACGCCGGAGAAGGTTATGCGCGAAGGCTTTGATATCCTTCTGCAAGCGACCCGCGATGTGACGGGCAACATGAAACTGGCAGCGGAGTAATACCGATGATTGTACGCGATTTTAACAAACTTCAGGGCACAGACCGTCACGTGGCGGATGCGAAATGGACCTCTACACGGATGCTTCTGGCCGATGACGGGATGGGGTTTTCCTTCCACATCACCGTGCTTGAGGCCGGGTCGGAGCACACGTTTCACTACAAGCATCACTTCGAGAGCGTCTATTGCATGAAGGGCAAAGGCTCGATCACCGATCTCGCCACCGGCGAGACGCATGAGATCACCCCCGGCGTCATGTACGCCCTGAACCTGAACGACAAACACACCCTGCGCGCAGAGGAAGAACTGCACATGGCGTGCTGCTTCAACCCGCCGGTCACCGGCAACGAAGTGCACCGCGAAGATGGTTCCTATGCGCCTGCCGAGGAGGTCGCTTAAGTTTTATGACTCAACCGTCCCACACTGTCGAAAAAATCGGCGGGACGTCCATGTCCCGCGTGAACCAACTCAAAGATACGCTCTTTGTCGGTGACCGTAAGGGCGCGGACATCTATGGGCGCGTCTTCGTGGTCTCGGCCTTTGGCGGGATCACGAACCTGTTGCTGGAGCACAAGAAATCGGGCGAGCCGGGCGTTTACGCCCATCTGGCCAACGCCAGCAACGATCACGGCTGGCACGAGGCGCTGACCCGCGTCTCGGCCGAGATGCAGCGCGTGCACCGTGAGGTGCTGGAGCATCCCGGCGACATCGAACAGGCCAACGCCTTCGTGTCCGAACGCACCCATGGTGCCCGCAACTGTCTGATCGACCTGCAGCGCCTCTGCGCCTACGGCCACTTCCGCCTGTCGGAGCATATGTTGCAAATTCGCGAGTTGCTCTCCGGTCTGGGCGAGGCGCATTCCGCCTTCGTCACCACGATCCTGCTGCAACGCGCTGGCGTGAACGCCCGTTTCGTCGACCTCTCAGGTTGGCGCGACGAGGGCAACGTGACGCTCGACGAGCGCATCGCGCAGGCGATGGAGGGGATCGACCCGCAGACGGAAATGCCCATCGTCACCGGCTATGCGCAATGCGCCGAAGGTCTGATGCGCGAGTTCGACCGCGGCTATTCCGAGGTGACCTTCTCCAAGCTCGCCGCCCTGACGGCTGCGCGCGAGGCGATCATCCACAAGGAATTCCACCTGTCGTCCTGCGACCCGAAACTGGTCGGCGAGCATGCCGTCAAGAAAATTGGCCGCACCAATTACGACGTGGCAGACCAGCTCTCGAACATGGGGATGGAGGCGATCCACCCCAAGGCGGCCAAAACCCTGCGCCAGGCCGACGTGCCGCTGCGCGTGACCAATGCCTTCGAGCCCGAAGACCCCGGCACGCTGATCGATGACCGTCAGGCCGAAGCGCCCGCGGTTGAGATCGTGACCGGCCTCGACATCGTCACGCTGGAATTGTTCGAGCAGGACATGGTCGGCGTGAAAGGCTATGACACCGCGATCCTCGACGTGCTGACACGGCACAATGTGCGGATCGTCTCGAAGGTCTCAAACGCCAATACGATCACCCATTATCTGGACGCTTCGCTGAAAACGATGCGCCGGGTGGAGAAGGATCTGGCCGCGATTTACCCCGCCGCCGAGATCACCACCCGCACGCTGTCCATGGCATCGGTCATCGGGCGCGATCTGAATGGCTTGTCGGTGCTGCAACGTGGCCTCGTGGCCATCGCCGAAGCCGGAGAGACGGCCATCGGCGCGAGCCAAGGGCCGCGCAATGTGGACGTGCAGTTCATCGTCGAGCGGGAGAGCCTGCAACCGGTGATCAAGGCGCTGCACGGTGCGTTTATCGAGGAAGAGGTGGCGGCGCCGCTGTCGCGGGCGGCCTGACGCCGAAATATACGACGCATCCTTAGCCGCGGCTCCCGAAAGGAAGCCGCGGCTTCTTCGTGCAAGGGCCATCGCCTGCCCGCGGGTCGGCGAACCAACATATTTTCGATACCACTTTATGCCTCAACCATGATGTGCGCCCGCGAAGTCGCTCCCAGCTTCACCAAATCGCCTACCCGGTCGCACCGAAGGTGCGCCCAGCATGGTCTGACACGCCTCTGGCGTGACGGGCGGGCAGGCGATGGCCCGGCGCCTACGGCTTGTCCCGGGCCCGGGTGGCACGTTCGCCCCAAACAAAAACGGCCCCGCAATCGCGAGGCCGTCCCAAACTCTCAAATCGCAGAGGCTCACCCCCCGCAGCGCTTCTCCGCATCTTCCACCGCTGCGGTGAAGCCCAGAAGCGAGAATGTGTCCTTGGTCTGCGTCCCGCGCGAGGAGCGACCAGTCAGCGTCGCATCCGCGCCACGCTTCATCGCGGCGATGATCTTGGCGTCATCCGCCGTCGTCGCGGGCCATGCCCATTCGCCTTCGGTGAACAGCTCGTAGCTGCTGCCCGAAATATCCATTGTCACGGTCGAGCCCGAAGCGAAAGGATAGCCGCCGGTGAAAGCGACCTGACCCTTGGCCTCAGCCGAAGGGCGGTAAAATACCATCAGCAACGTCTGGCCCCGGTTCACCGCCACCACACGCCCGTCGCGCGTGTTGACCACTTCCTTCGGCGTCGAGACGCCCCAGCATTCTGTCGGGTTATCTTCTACAAAGACGCTCCAGTCGGTCTTGGCAGCCACCCGGTTGGTGCTCTGCTCCTGCGCCACAGCGCCGCTTGCCACAAGGGCGAGCGCCCCAAGTGCAAGACCACATGTCTTCATCATTCCCATCTGTCCAGCCTCCAGCCGTCCTTGACCTCAACACGTCCACAGACCCCGACCGGGCAACCTCGGGCGGGTTGCTCTCTTGCGGGCGTCTGTTATCTGTTCGACACCAACCACAATAACGGCAAACGCGCGACCGACGAAACCCTGATTGGCAGGTTTTCGCCCAGAAACAGGATGAACCTCATGACCAAAGCAGCCCCCTTTGCGGAAATCTGGCGCGGACCCTTTCTGGAAAGCGTGCATTCCGGCCATGCCGTGATCTGCGATGCCAGCGGCCAGATCGTCGAGGCTTGGGGTGACCCGGAAAAGATCATTTTGCCGCGCTCTTCCTCCAAGATGATCCAAGCGCTGCCGCTGATCAATTCCGGCGCGGCGGACAAGGCGGGGCTGAGCACCGAGCAACTGGCGCTTGCCTGCGCCTCGCACCAAGGGGCCGCCATCCACACCGATCGGGTGGGCGTCTGGCTTGATACTTTGGGTCTGGACGACGCCGCCTTTCGCTGCGGCCCGCAGGAGCCCGCCGACCGCGACGCGATGGAGGGGCTGATCCGCGCCCATGAGAAACCCTGCCAGATCCACAACAACTGCTCGGGCAAACACGCAGGTTTCCTGACGCTGAACCAACACCTTGGTGGCGGCGCGGATTACGAAAAGCCGGAACACGCGGTGCAGAAAGCCTGCCTTGAGGCTTTCGAGACGGTCACCCAAGAAACCTCCCCCGGCTATGGGATCGACGGCTGCTCGGCCCCGAATTACGCCTGCACGCTGCACGGCATGGCCCGCGCCATGGCGCATTTCGCCGCGGCCCCCGAAGGCTCTGCCGAGGCGCGCCTACACGAAGCCATGCGCCTGCACCCCGAACTCGTCGCGGGCGAAGGCCGCGCCTGCACGGAACTGATGCGGGCGATGAACGGCAAGGTCGCCTTGAAAACCGGGGCCGAAGGCTTCTTCATCGCCATCTGGCCCGAGCGCAAACTGGGCATCGCACTGAAAGCCGCCTGCGGCACCACCCGCGCCGCCGAATGCGCGATCACCGCACTGATGGTCAAACTGGGGGCGCTGGACGCCAACCACCCCGCCGCGCTTAAGCGGATGAACGCGCCGATCAAGAACTGGCGCGGGCTTGAAACCGGGATGCTGAAACCGGCGGCGGGACTGCTCTAGACCTCTCGCGCTGCCGCTTGGCTCAAAAGAAGCGGCAGCGCCACGCGAGCAGGTTCAGCCCGCAAATTCGCTCAGCGCGTAGCCCTGCACGAACAGCAGCGCGGTCAGATCGCCGAAATTGATGCGGATGTCACATTCCGCCGCGACAGAAGGCTTCGCATGTAGCGCCACCCCCATGCCCGCGCGCCCCAACATGCCCAGATCATTGGCCCCATCGCCCACGGCGATGACCTGATCCTCGGTGATGCCCAGCTTTGCCGTGATCTCTTCCAGCGCAGTCACCTTGGCCTCGCGCCCGAGGATCGGCAGCCCCACACCGCCCGTCAGCGCGGCCTGTTCGACCAGCAGCGTATTGGCGCGATTCTCATCAAAGCCCAGCATCTCGGCCACTTTGGCGGTAAAAGCGGTGAATCCGCCCGAGACCAGCGCGGCATAGCCGCCATTGGCCTTCATCGTGCCCACCAGCGCCCCGCCGCCGGGCATCAGGGTAATCCGCTCGGCCAAAACCTTGTCGACCACGCTGGCCTTTAGCCCTTTCAACAGGCCCACCCGTTCGCGCAGAGCGCCGTCGAAGTCCAACTCACCGTTCATGGCGCGGGCGGTGATCTCTTTCACGCGCTCTCCGACGCCTGCCTCATCGGCCAATTCGTCGATACATTCTTGCTGGATCATCGTGCTGTCCATATCGGCGAGCAGCATCTTCTTGCGGCGGCCCTCTGTCGGCACGATCACCAGATCGACCCCCATAGACTGGCAGCTTTCCCAGACATCCCAACGGTTTTCCGGCATCTGGGACAGTGAGAACTCCGCCGCCTCATCCGGGGCCAGCCAAAGCGCGTCACCCCCGCCCCAAGCGTTGCGCAGGCTTTCCACCAGCGCGGGGTCGAGGCTGGGCTTGGTGGGGGAGGTCAATAAGATTGCCGTGAACATAAGTTTCCGATCCGCATCATTCGCGCCGCGCAAAGCGACATGACCGGCGTCCTAGCGTCATTTTGCGACTTGCGCCAGCCCGGCCTCCCCGCGTATCCCGGCAAGTGGGACACCCTTCCCCAACGAAGGGCGAATATCTGAGAGGGTAGCATCAATGGCTATGAACCAACCGGCACCGCGCCCGGAAGCGAAACCTGTTGCCGTACCGGCAAACCCGCGTTTCTCCTCCGGCCCCTGCGCCAAAATCCCCACATTCGATTTGACCAAGCTCGCGGATGCACCGCTGGGCCGCAGCCACCGTGCCGCGCCCGGCAAGGCCAAGCTCGCCGAGGCGATCGAGACCACCCGCGAAGTGCTCGGCGTGCCCGCCGACTACCGCATCGGCATCGTGCCCGCCTCCGACACCGGCGCCTTCGAAATGGCCATGTGGTCGCTCTTGGGCGAACGCCCGGCCGAGATGGTGGCATGGGAAAGCTTCGGCGCGGGCTGGGTCACCGACGTGGTCAAGCAACTGAAGATCGACGCGCAGGTCCACACCGCCGACTATGGCGAGATCGTCGACATGGCCGCGTTGAACTATGACAACGACGTCTGCTTTACATGGAACGGCACGACCTCGGGCGTGCGCGTGCCCACCGGCGACGTGATCCCGGCGAACCGCGCGGGCCTCACGCTCTGCGACGCAACCTCCGCCGCTTTCGCGCAAGACCTGCCGTGGGACAAGCTCGATGTGACGACCTTCTCTTGGCAGAAGGTGCTGGGCGGCGAAGCGGCGCATGGCATGTTGATCCTCTCCCCCCGCGCCGTGGAACGGCTGGAAAGCTACACGCCCGCATGGCCGCTGCCAAAAATCTTCCGCCTGACCAAGGGCGGCAAGCTGAACGAAGGCATTTTCAAAGGCGAGACGATCAACACGCCCTCCATGCTCTGCGTCGAAGATTACCTGCTGGCGCTCGACTGGGCCAAGTCCGTGGGCGGCCTCAGAGGTCTGATCGCACGCGCCGATGCCAACACCAAGGCCGTGGCGGATTTCGTCGAAGCGCATGACTGGATCGACTTCCTCGCGACCGATCCGGCGACACGCTCCAACACCTCGGTCTGCCTGAAGTTCACCGACGCGCGCATCAAAGACGGCGCCGCCTTTGCCAAGGCCGTGGCCAAGCGGCTGGCAGATGAGGGCGCAGCCCTCGACATCGGCGCTTACCGCGATGCCCCTCCGGGTCTGCGCATCTGGTGCGGCGGCACGGTCGAGACGGCGGACATCGAAGCGATGCTGCCGTGGCTTGCATGGGCTTTCGAGGCCGAAATCAACGCGTGACGCGATGGTGCGCGAGGATCGCGCACCCTACTCCCCCTCTCGTCGGTTGCGCATCTCTGCGCACCGCTGACCCCGTTTATGAAGGACCAGACAGATGGCTCCCAAAGTACTCATCTCCGACAAACTCTCCGAAGCTGCCGTTCAGATCTTCCGCGACCGCGGCATCGACGTGGATTTCCAGCCCGATCTGGGCAAGGACAAAGACAAACTGGCCGAGATCATCGGCAATTATGACGGCCTCGCCATCCGCTCGGCCACCAAGGTGACGGAAAAGATCCTTGCCAACGCGCCGAACCTCCAGGTGATTGGCCGCGCGGGCATCGGCACCGACAACATCGACAAGGAAGCCGCCTCGAAACAGGGTGTGATCGTGATGAACACGCCCTACGGCAACATGATCACCACCGCCGAACATGCCATCGCGATGATGTTCGCCGTGGCACGCCAGATCCCCGAAGCAAGCGCCTCCACCCACGCTGGCAAATGGGAAAAGTCCAAGTTCATGGGGGTCGAGCTGACCGGCAAGACCCTTGGCGTGATCGGCGCGGGCAACATCGGCGGCATCGTCTGCGACCGCGCGCGCGGGCTGAAGATGAAGGTCGTGGCCTATGACCCCTTCTTGGGCGAGGAGAAGGCCGAGAAGAGGGGCGTCGAGAAGGTCGAGTTGGACGAGCTTCTCTCGCGCGCCGATTTCATCACCCTGCACGTTCCCTACACCGAGCAGACCGCGAACATCCTGAGCCGTGAGAACCTCGAGAAGACCAAGAAAGGCGTGCGCATCATCAACTGCGCCCGCGGCGGTCTGGTGGACGAGGAAGCGCTGGCCGATCTGCTGAAATCGGGCCATGTGGCGGGCGCGGGTTTTGACGTCTTTGCCGAAGAACCGGCCAAGGAGAACCCGCTCTTCAACCTGCCCAACGTGGTCTGCACCCCGCACCTCGGTGCCGCGACCACCGAGGCGCAGGAGAACGTGGCCCTGCAGGTGGCCGAACAGATGTCCGACTACCTGCTCACCGGGGCCGTGACCAACGCGCTCAACATGCCCTCGGTCACCGCCGAGGAAGCCAAGGTCATGGGGCCGTGGGTCAAGCTTGCTGGCCACCTCGGCGCTTTCATTGGCCAGATGACGGACGAGCCGATCAAGGCGATCAACATCCTCTATGACGGCTTTGTCGCCAAGATGAACCTCAAGGCGCTGAACTGCGGCGTTGTGGCGGGCATCATGAAACGCGCCAACCCGGACGTGAATATGGTCTCCGCCCCCGTGGTCGCGCGTGAAAAGGGCATCCAGATCTCGACCACCAACCAAGACAAATCCGGCGTCTTCGACGGCTATGTGAAAGTGACTGTGGTGACCGAAAAGCGCGAACGCTCCATCGCGGGCACCGTCTTCTCGGACGGCAAGCCGCGCTTTATCCAGATCAAGGGCATCACCATCGACGCCGAGATCGGGGAGCACATGCTCTATACCACCAATGAAGACGTGCCGGGCATCATCGGCACGCTGGGCCAGACCATGGGCGAAAACGGCGTGAACATCGCCAACTTCACCCTTGGCCGCCACACCGCCAAGGGCGAGGCGATTGCCCTACTCTATGTCGACGATCAGGTGCCCGAGACGGTGATCGGCAAACTGCGCGACACCGGCATGTTCCGGCAGATCAAGCCGCTGCAATTCGACGTGGCCTAAGCCCCGCACGACCTGCACAATCTGGAAGCGCCCCCTCGTGGGGCGCTTTTGCTTTCGGGGGCATCTTGCGGCTCAGCCTTCCCTTCCCCGCCGCTTTGCGGCATCACGAGGGGGTTCAGAAGGACAGGAACGATCATGCCCAGCCCCATCTACGCCATCGGAGACATCCACGGTTACGCCGCCGAGCTTGAGCGCGTCTTGACCCTGATCGAAGAAGACGGCGGGCCGGAGGCGCAGATCGTCTTTCTGGGCGACTACACCGACCGCGGCCCCGACAGCAAAGCGGTGATCGAACGGCTGGCCCAGGGCAGGGCCGAGGGCCGCAACTGGACCTTCCTGATGGGCAATCACGATCGGATGTTCAGCTGGTTCATGGAGGATTTCCCTCGCCACGATCCGCTGCTGCTGGTTGAGCTTAACTGGCTGAACCCGCGTTTGGGCGGCGACACGACGCTGAACTCCTACGGCGTGTCGGTCAGCGGGCGCGACCGGATGTCAGAGGTGCATGAGAAAGCCCGCGCAGCGGTGCCGCAGAGCCATGTGGATTTCCTCAAGACCCTCGCCCTGTCGCATCAAACGCCCGACCTTTTCTTTGCCCATGCGGGCATCCGCCCCGAGGTGCCGTTAGGCGATCAGCGCGAGAATGATCTGTTGTGGATCCGCAAGGAGTTTCACCAATATATCGCGCCGCATCCTAAGTTGGTCGTGCACGGCCACACGCCGGTCGACAGCGCCATGCACTATGGCAATCGGGTGAACCTCGACACCGGGGCGGGCTATGGCAAACCGCTCTGCGCGGCGGTGTTTGAAGGGGAGGACGTTTGGGTTCTCACGCAGCAGGGGCGCAATCGCCTGCGCCCCTGAGCGGTTCAGGTCCAGTCCAGCACCACCTTGCCCGACCGCCCCGATTTCATCGCGGCGAAACCCTGTTCGAAATCGTCGACCCCGAAGCGGTGCGTGATGATCCCCGAGACATCCAGCCCGTTCTCCAACATGGCGATCATCTTGTACCAAGTTTCAAAAATCTCGCGCCCATAGACGCCCTTGATGGTGATCGCCTTGAAGACGATGCGGCTCCAGTCCACCGGCGATTTGCCCGGCGGAATGCCCAGCATCGCGATGCGCCCGCCCATGGTCATCGCCTCGACCATCTGATCCAGCGCCTGCTGGTTGCCCGACATCTCTAGGCCGACGTCAAACCCCTGTTTCATCTTCAGCTTGCCGATCACCGCGCCCAGGTCCTCCTTGGCCACGTTCACCGGCACCACATCGGCGACCTTTTCCGCCAGCGCCAGACGGTCGGGGTTCACATCCGTGATCACCACATGCCGCGCGCCCACGTGCCGCGCCACCGCGGCGGCCATGATGCCGATCGGCCCCGCGCCGGTGATCAGCACGTCCTCGCTCACCAGATCGAAGCTGAGCGCCGTGTGCACCGCGTTGCCCAAAGGATCGAGGATTGCGCCGATGTCGTCCGAAATCTCGTCCGGCAGCGGCACCACGTTGAAGGCGGGCAGACGCAGGTATTGCGCGAACGCCCCCTGCTCGTTGACACCGATGCCCCGCGTCGCGGGATCGAGGTGGAACTTGCCCGCGCGGCTCTGGCGCGACTGCTTGCCGATCAGATGCCCCTCGCCCGAGCAGCGCTGGCCGATCTCCAGCCCCTCGACGTTGCGGCCAAGCTCGACGATCTCGCCCGCGAATTCATGGCCGGTGATCAGCCCCACCGGCACGGTCCCGGCAGCCCAGTCGTCCCAGTTCCAGATGTGGATGTCGGTGCCGCAGATGCCGGTCTTATTGATCTTGATCAGCACATCGTCGGGGCCGATCTCGGGCACGGGGGCATGGGTCATCCACAGCCCCTCGCGCGGGTGCAACTTGGCCAGTGCCTTCATCTCATTGGTCGCCATCAGATCACCCCACAGGCCTTGCCGGCCGTCTCGAAGGCTTTCAGCGCGCGGTCTAGTTGCTCGCGCGTCAGGGCCGCGTTCATCTGGGTGCGGATGCGCGCCTGACCGCGCGGCACCACCGGGAAGAAGAAGCCGGAGACATAGACACCTTCCTCAAAGAGCTTGGCCGCCATGTCCTGCGCCAGTTGCGCCTCGCCCAGCATCACCGGCACGATGGGGTGCTCGCCCGGCAGCAGGTCAAAGCCCAGCTTTTCGAGCCCTGCGCGCCAATATTCGGTGTTCTCGAAAAGCCGCGCGCGCAGGGCGTCGCCCTCTTCCACCAGTTCCAGCGCCCGGATGCCGGCGCGCACGATCGACGAGGGCAGCGAGTTCGAGAACAAATAGGGCCGCGCGCGCTGGCGCAGCAGGTCGATCACCGGCTGTGGCCCGGCGATATAGCCGCCGATGGCGCCGCCGAGCGCCTTGCCCAGCGTGCCGGTCACGATGTCGACCTTGACCCCGTGATGCGCCGGCGTGCCCGCGCCCCTCGGCCCCATGAAGCCGGTGGAGTGGCAGTCGTCGACCATCACCAGCGCCTCGTATTTTTCGGCCAGTGCGGTGATCTCGGGCAGTTTGGCGAGGTAGCCGTCCATCGAGAAGACCCCATCGGTCGCGATCATGATGAAGCGCGCGCCGTCTTCGCGCGCCTGTTTCAGCTTGGCCTCGAGATCCTCCATGTCGCTGTTGGCGTAGCGGTAGCGTTTGGCCTTGCACAGCCGGATGCCGTCGATGATCGAGGCATGGTTCAGCGCATCCGAAATGACCGCGTCCTCCGGCCCCAGAAGCGGCTCGAACAGCCCGCCGTTGGCGTCGAAACAGGCGGCGAAGAGAATCGAATCGTCATGGCCGAGGAAATTGGCCAGCTTCTGCTCCAGCTCGCGGTGGATGTCCTGCGTGCCGCAGATGAAGCGGACCGAGGCCATGCCGAAGCCCTTTTCGTCCATCGCTTCCTTGGCCGCCGCGATCAGCTCGGGGTGATCGGCAAGGCCAAGGTAGTTGTTGGCGCAAAGGTTGATGACCTCGCGGTCGCCCACGGCGATCTCGCCACCCTGCGGCGTCGTGATGAGCCGCTCGCGCTTCATCATGCCCTCGGCGTCGATCTCGGACAGGGTGTCGGTGACATGGGATAGAAATGCTTGGGTCATGAGGCTCTCCTTTTCAGAAGGCATCTACCATAACGGAGGCCGTTCCGAAATAGAGGATTTCCGGAATGGCGGATTTTTTCCGATATATCGGAGGTCAGGCGTCCTGCACGACCAGAAAGGCGCGCACCGGCCCTTCAGTGGCGCGGATCGCATGGGGCACGTCGGCGGCATAGCGCGCGGTGTCGCCAGCCTGCAGCCGCTCGGTCCCGCTGCCGCTGGTGACCTCCACCGCGCCTTCGAAGACGCTGAGATGCTCGCGCGCGCCGCGGGTGTGGGGCGCACTGTCGAGCACGCCGCCCTCGGCGATGAGCAATTCATAGACCTCGTGATGCCCGGCTTCCTCGGGCGGCGACAGGATGCGAATGCGGCAACCGTCGCCCAGATTGCTGATCGTCGGCACGGCGGCGCTGCGCAGCACCTCGATCTGCGGCTCGCCGGGGGCGGCGTCGAGAAGGCCGGCGAAATCCACCTGCAGGGCGCGGGTCAGGTTCCACAGCGTGGCGATGGTCGGGCTAGACTCGCCGCGCTCGATCTGGCTGACCATGGAGCGCGACACGCCCGAAAGCTTCGCCACGGCATCGAGCGACAGCCCCTGCCCCTGCCGCGCCTCTTTCAGGCGGGCGGGCAGCTGTGTCAGGATCTTGTCGGTGTTGTCCGTCATGGCGGATATGTCGCGCGGCACCTCGCTCCTGTCAAGCCGCCGCATGACGGGACGTTTCGCCTGACTTTGCCTTGCCCGCCCCCCATAGTGCCGCCAACGATCAGAGGAGAGTTTCATGTCAGACGATATCGTCATCCTGAGCGGCGCACGCACCGCCATCGGCACTTTCGGCGGCGCGCTTGCCGCCACCCCGCCCACCAAGCTGGGCAGCACCGTCGCGGCGGCAGCAATGGCGCGCGCGGGCGTCGATCCGGCGCAGATCGGCCATGTCGTCTTCGGCACCGTCATCAACACCGAGCCGCGCGACATGTACCTTAGCCGCGTCGCCGCGCGCGACGCGGGCGTGCCCGACGAGGTGCCAGCGATGAACGTGAACCGTCTTTGCGGCTCGGGCGTGCAGGCGCTGGTCTCGGCCACGCAAAGCCTGATGCTGGGCGATGCGGACTTCGCGCTTGCAGGTGGCGCCGAAAGCATGTCGCGCGCGCCTTACGTGCTGCCCGATGCCCGCTGGGGCCAGAAGATGGGCGATGCACGCAGCCTCGACATGCTGTTGGGCACGCTGAACTGCCCCTTCGGCACCGGCCATATGGGCGTGACGGCCGAGAACGTGGCGGATGAACACATGATTACCCGCGAAGAGATGGACGCCTTTGCCCTGCAAAGCCAGGAACGCGCGGCGGCGGCCATCGCGGCGGGACACTTCAAAGACCAGATCGTGCCCGTCGAGGTGAAGGTGAAGCGCGACATGGTGCCTTTCGACACCGACGAACACCCCAAGTCCACCACCGCGGAGGCGCTGGCCGGGCTGCGCCCCGTCTTCCAGAAGGACGGCCGCGTCACGGCGGGCAACGCCAGCGGCATCAACGACGGTGCCGCGGCGCTGGTGCTGGCGCGCGCGGAGGCTGCGAAGGCCGCCGGGCTCACACCCCGGGCCCGCCTCCTCGGCTACGCCCACGCGGGCGTGCGACCCGAGGTCATGGGCATCGGACCGGTCCCCGCCGTGCGCCGCCTGCTGGAGCGCACCGGGCTGAAGGCCGATGACTTTGACGTGATCGAAAGCAACGAGGCTTTCGCGAGCCAGGCGCTGGCGGTGAGCAAGGAACTGGGCTTCGATCCGGCAAAGGTCAACCCGAACGGCGGCGCCATCGCCCTTGGCCACCCGGTCGGCGCGACGGGGGCGATCATCACGGTGAAAGCGCTCTACGAATTGGAGCGGATCGGCGGTAAGCGCGCGTTGATCACCATGTGCATCGGCGGCGGGCAAGGCATCGCCATGGCCATCGAACGTATCGCCTGAAGGCCGGGGTTGGGGGCCGCGCGGCCCCCTGCCCTAAAGCAGCGCGTCGATCAGGGCGATTGTGGTGGCCCCGGCCACACCGGACATCACCGCAGTCGCCGCGATATAGCGCCAGAAACGCGGGCGGCGCTCGGGCTGCTCCTGAGCCTGCCGGTTCAGCGCCTGCTCGACCAGCCCCGGCAGGCGGGGGCCGAAACGGGCCATGACCATCGCCGTGTCGCGCAGATCAGAGACGATGGCCCGCGGACCGAGCGACTTGGTGATATAGTCGGTCACGATGGGGCTGGCGACTTCCCAGATGTTGATATGCGGGTTGAGCGAGCGGGCGACCCCCTCCACCACGACCATGGTGCGTTGCAGCAAGATCAACTCGGTCCGGGTTTCCATGCCGAAACGCTCGGTCACCTCGAACAGATAGGTCAGCAGCCGCGCCATGGAAATGCGGGTGGCATCCATGCCGAAAATCGGCTCGCCCACCGCGCGCAGGGCGCGGGCGAACTCGTCAACGTCCTTGTCGGCAGGCACATAACCCGCCTCGAAATGCACCTTGGCGACGCGCTGGTAATCACGGCGGATGAAGCCATAGAGAATCTCGGCATAGACCCGGCGGGTGTAGCTGTCGATATGACCCATGATGCCGAAGTCATAGGCGATGATGTCGCCATTGGCGGCGACCTTGAGGTTGCCTTGGTGCATGTCAGCGTGGAAATAACCATCGCGCAGAGCGTGCTGGAGGAAGAGTTGCAGCACCCGTTCCGACAGCGCCACCCGGTCGTGCCCCGCCGCATCCAGCGCGGCATTGTCGCCCAGCGGCAGCCCATCGGCCCAGCCCAGCGTCATCACGCGGCGGCCCGAATAATTCCATTTGATTTCGGGCAGTTGAAACCCGGCGTCATCCTTGGTGTTGGCCGCGAACTCCGACGCGGCGGAACTTTCGAGCCGCAGGTCCAACTCCCCCCGCACGACGCCGTCGAAATGCTCGATCACCTCCATCGGGCGCAGACGGCGCGACCCGGGCGAGAAAATCTCGGCCATCCGCGCGGCGAGGTAGAAGGCGTCGATGTCCTTGCGGAAGGCTTTCTCGATGCCGGGCCGCAGGACTTTGACGGCAACCTCCTCGCCGGTCTCGGCCAGCCGCGCGTGATGCACCTGCGCGATGGAGGCCGCGGCGACGGGTTCGCTGAACTCGGAAAAGATCGCGCGGACCGGCACGCCCAACTCCTGCTCGACCGCGCTGCGGGCCAGCGCCATGTCAAAGGGCGGCAGTTTGTCTTGCAGCACGCGCAATTGCACCGCCAGATCGTCGCCCACCACGTCGGGGCGGGTCGACAGCACCTGACCGAATTTGATGTAGGCCGGGCCAAGCGCCGTGAGCGCGCGGGTGGCGGGCGGCATCGTCGGGTCGCCGCTATAGCCCAGCCATTTGAACGGAAGACCAAGCGCGCGGGCCACGAAACGCAGCGGCGGGGAGGCATCGAAAGCATCCAGCACCACATTCATCGCCCCGGCGCGTTCCAACGTCGCGCCCGTGCGGATCAACCGCCAGATGTTGTGCGGACCGCGCATCAGAGCTTCCAACCCGAATGCAGCGCCGCGATCCCCATCGACAGGTTGCGATACTTGGCCTGCCCAAAGCCCGCCGCGCGCACCATCGACAGGAAGGTCTCCTGATCAGGGAAATTGCGGATCGATTCGACCAGATATTGATAGCTGTCGCGGTCCCCCGCGATGGCTTGGCCCATGCGCGGGATCACGTTGAAGCTGTAGAGGTCATAGGCTTTCTGCATCGCCGGATTGGGCAGTTGGCTGAACTCCAACACCATCAGACGGCCACCGGGGCGCAGCACGCGGTACGCTTCGTTCAGCGCCTCTTGGGGGCGGGTCACATTTCGGATGCCGAAGCTGATCGTGTAGACATCAAAGGTGTTGTCGGGGAACGGCAGCGCCATCGCGTCGCCCACGACCCAATCAAGGCTGCCGGTCAGCCTGTCCGCCTCGGCCCGCTGGCGGCCTTCGACCAGCATCGGCTCGGTCAGGTCGAGCACGGTGGCATGGCCGCGCCCGGCACGTTTGAGGAATTTGAAAGACACATCGCCAGTGCCCCCCGCCACATCGAGCAGTTTCTGACCGGGGCGCGGGGCGAGCCAGTCCATCATCGCTTCTTTCCAGACGCGGTGGATCCCCATGCTCATCACATCGTTCATGATGTCGTATTTGCTGGCGACGGAGTTGAACACACCCTGCACGCGCCCGGCCTTTTCATGTTCGGGCACGGTCTCGAAACCGAAATGGGTTGTTTTGTCAGCGTCCTGGGTCATCTGCTCTTGCGATCCTCTGGTTCTGTCCCTTGTTATAGGGTGCCGGGGGGCAGGGACAATGCGTGCCTTTTGTCACAGGCAAGCCAGAGGGGAAACCGAGATGCCGGAACTGCCAGAGGTCGAAACCGTCCGCCGGGGGCTGGTCCCTGCGATGGAGGGCCAAGTGATCGCCCGCGCCGAGGTGAACCGCCCCGACCTGCGCTGGCCCTTCCCCGAGCGGATGGCGGAACGGCTCACCGGGCAGCGCGTCGGGTTGCTGCGGCGGCGGTCAAAATACATCCTCGCCGATCTGGAAAACGGGGAATCGCTCTTGGTGCATTTGGGCATGTCCGGGCGGATGCTGGTTTCAGGCGACCCTTTGGGGCAATTTCAGCACGACCACCCGGCGCCCGAGAAACATGACCATGTCGTGTTGCATATGGGTAACGGTGCGCGGATCACCTTTAACGACCCGCGCCGTTTCGGCGCGATGGATTTGATGCCCACCGCCGGGGCCGAGACGCACAAGCTGCTCGCCTTGCTCGGGCCGGAACCCTTGGGCAACGACTTTCACGAAGCGCATCTGGTCGCCGCGCTGAAAGGCCGCAACACGCCGATCAAATCTGCGCTGTTGGATCAGCGGATCGTGGCGGGCTTGGGCAATATCTATGTCTGCGAAGCGCTTTACCGCGCGGGGATTCACCCGGCCCGCAAGGCCGGGCGCATCTCGGCTGCGCGGGTCGCCGGGCTGGTGCCGATCATCCGAAACGTGCTGACGGATGCGATCACGGCGGGGGGATCGTCGCTCAAGGATTTTCGGCAAGCGGATGGCGAATTGGGCTATTTCCAACATAGTTTCGACGTCTATGGCCGCGCGGGCCAAGCCTGCCGCAGACCCGGCTGCGATGGCACCATCGCGCGCATCGTGCAAAGCGGACGCTCTTCCTTCTATTGTCCGCGTTGCCAAAGATAACTTGAAACATGGGGGGGCCGTGGTATGCACATTCCCCTGAGCGCAACAACAAAGAGCATTCTTGATGGCTTACGAAACGATCACCGTGGACGTGGACAACCATGTGGCCCTGATCACCCTGAACCGCCCGGATGCGCTGAACGCGCTCAACGAGGCGCTGCTGGGTGAACTCGCCAAGGCGCTGAAAAGCGCGCAGGAAAACGACAAGGTCCGCTGCATCGTCATCACCGGCTCGGAAAAGGCCTTCGCCGCCGGGGCCGACATCGCAATGATGCGCGAGAAAAGCTTTGTCGACGTCTTCATGGGGGATCTTTTCACGCCCGAAACCGATCAGATTCTGCGCGTGCGCAAGCCGATCATCGCCGCCGTGTCGGGCTATGCCCTCGGCGGGGGCTGCGAATTGGCGATGATGTGTGACTTTATCATCTGTTCGGAAAGCGCCAAGTTCGGCCAGCCCGAGATCAACCTCGGCGTCGTGGCGGGCATCGGCGGCACCCAGCGTCTGACACGGCTGGTGGGCAAGTCCAAAGCGATGGACATGAACCTCACGGGCCGCTTCATGGATGCCGAAGAAGCCGAACGCTCGGGGCTCGTGTCCCGCGTGGTGCCAGTGAAGAAACTGATGGAAGAGGCGCTCGGCGCCGCGGCCAAGATCGCCGAGAAGTCGATGATCTCGGCCACCGTGGTCAAGGAATGCGTGAACCGCGCCTATGAGGTGCCGCTGAGCGAGGGGCTGCTGTTCGAGCGTCGCATGTTCCATTCGCTGTTCAACACCGAAGACCAGAACGAAGGCATGTCCGCCTTCCTCGAAAAGCGCGAAGCGCAATTCCGCGACAAATAAGCGTCGCCCCCGGCGCGGCTTGCATTGCCGCGCCCGCTGCCTTATAGGCGGCACCAATACATGCGCGTGCAGCCCGCTCTGGCTAGAATCACCTACCCCAAAGGGGGTCCGGATCTCCGGTCGGGTTGGCGTCACGCATTGCTACGCAACATATGAACCCGAAGGCTGATACTCATGGCAAACACCCGTCAATCCGCAAAACGCGCCCGTCAAAACGAAAAGCGTTTTGCGATCAACAAAGCACGCCGTTCGCGCATCCGCACCTACCTGCGCAAAGTCGAAGAGGCGATCACCTCCGGTGACAAAGAAGCTGCAACCGCCGCTCTGAAAGCCGCCCAGCCCGAGCTGATGCGCGGCGTCACCAAAGGCGTTTTCCACAAAAACACCGCGTCGCGCAAAATGTCGCGCCTGTCCGCGCGGGTCAAAGCACTGGGCTAATTCGGCTTCTCAGCCAAGCCCTTAGAAACACAAGAGGCGCCGCATTGCGGCGCCTTTTTTCGTGCGGGTGCAGCGAAAAAAACACGCCAGAGATTCTTTTCCGGCAATCTCTGAGTCAAGATGGAAGATATGTTGAAGCGAACCGGAAACACTTGCTACCAAAGGTCCAGCGATTCATTTCGCTTGGGGGGACAGGCCCTGAACACGGCGTCAGCCAACTGGCAGAATGCCAAATTCAGGGGGGTGCAAGTGACCGTTCACAAACGGTTCCGCGTACCATCGTGAATGCTGCTGCCAGCACGTTTACCCTGTCGATGAGAACACGAACGGTTCGTTCAGCGCCTCTTGCGCCGGTTTACGGCACATCAGGCGCATGGGCAGGCCATTCTTTAAAAGTCCGAAGGACACAGGTCGGTCATCCGCGTGGGACCGGGTGGATGACCTGTTGCCGGGTGAAACAATTTATGGGCCGAGAACCACTCGGTCTCTGTGCGAAGAGCAAAGCGGGACGTAAGGCACGATGACACTAGATCACTGGGGCGAGATCAAAGAGCGGCTTCTAAAGACCGTGGGGCAGAACAACTACACCACTTGGATTGAACCGCTTGTGCCCGGCGCCGTCGAAGACGGAATTGTGACGCTCAAAGTGCCGACAAATTTCTTCGGCAACTACGTCAGCCAGAACTTCTCGGACCTGATTCTGCATGAGATCAACGTGACGGGCACCGATGCCACGCGTCTGAACTTTGCCCTGAATCAGCAGCCCCCCGCCGCCGAAAAGCCCGCCCCGGCTGCGCGTCAGACCTCGGCTGCCGTGAAACCCGCCGCCAATTCGCAGCTCAGCACCGCCCCGCTCGACCCGCGCTTCAGCTTTGACAATTTCGTCGTCGGCAAGCCCAACGAACTGGCCCATGCCGCCGCCCGCCGCGTCGCCGAAGGCGGCCCCGTCACCTTCAACCCGCTGTTCCTTTACGGGGGCGTCGGCCTTGGTAAGACCCACCTGATGCACGCGATCGCCCGCGAGCTGCATGAGCGCAAGCCCGAGATGAACGTGCTCTACCTCTCGGCCGAGCAGTTCATGTATCGTTTCGTGCAGGCCCTGCGCGACCGCAAGATGATGGACTTCAAGGAAATCTTCCGCTCTGTCGACGTGCTGATGGTCGATGACGTGCAGTTCATCGCGGGCAAGGATTCCACGCAGGAAGAGTTCTTCCACACGTTCAACGCGCTGGTGGACCAGCACAAGCAGATCATCATCTCCGCCGACCGCGCCCCGGGTGAGATCAAAGACCTCGAAGACCGCGTGAAATCGCGCCTGCAATGCGGCTTGATCGTGGACCTGCACCCCACGGACTACGAGTTGCGCCTCGGCATTCTGCAAAGCAAGGTGGACGTGCAGCGCAAGACCTACCCCGACCTTGAAGTGGCCGACGGCGTGTTGGAATTCCTCGCGCATCGCATCACCTCGAACGTCCGCGTCCTCGAAGGTGCGCTGACCCGCCTCTTCGCCTTCGCATCGCTGGTGGGCCGCGAGATCGACATGGGGCTGACGCAGGATTGTCTCGCCGACGTGCTGCGCGCTTCCGAGCGCAAGATCTCGGTCGAGGAAATCCAGCGCAAGGTTTCCGACCATTACAACATCCGCCTCAGCGACATGATCGGCCCCAAGCGCCTGCGCAGCTACGCGCGCCCGCGTCAGGTCGCCATGTATCTGTGCAAACAGATGACCAGCCGCTCCCTGCCCGAGATCGGCCGCCGCTTCGGCGGGCGCGACCACACCACCGTCATGCACGGGGTGCGCCGGATCGAAGAACTCAAGGTCTCGGACGGGCAGATCGCCGAGGATCTGGAGCTGCTGCGCCGGGCGCTCGAATCCTAGTCATAGCGGCCTGAGGGTTGTCCTCAGGACACGATCAAACAGCGATCGGGGGCGCAGCTTGCGCCCCTCTTGCATTCACTTCAACAAAGCCACAAAAGTTCTTGTGTAAGCGTGGGAACCGGGTAGTTTGCCTCTCCCGGCAGTCGGTATGGGAGAAGGCACATGAAATTCAGCATCGAACGCGCGGCACTGCTCAAGGCCGTTTCGCAAGCCCAATCCGTGGTCGAGCGCCGCAACACCATTCCGATCCTCGCCAACGTGCTGATCGAGGCCGAGGGCAGCGATGTCTCCTTCCGCGCCACCGATCTGGACATCGAAGTGGTCGACAAGGTCGCAGCGCAAGTCGAGCGCGCCGGTGCCACCACCGTTTCGGCCACCCTGCTGCATGAGATCGTGCGCAAGCTGCCCGATGGCGCGCTGATCAGCCTTACATCTGACACCGCCGCTGGCCGCCTGACGGTCGAAGCAGGCCGATCGAACTTCTCGCTGGCGACACTGCCGCGCGAGGATTTCCCGGTCATGGCCTCGTCGGAATATGCTTCGAACTTCTCGGCCCCGGCCCCGGTGCTGCGCCGCCTGTTCGACAAGTCGAAATTCGCCATCTCCACCGAGGAGACGCGGTATTACCTTAACGGGGTCTACCTGCATGTCGCTGACGCCGAGGGCGGCAAGGCGCTGCGCTGCGTGGCGACCGATGGTCACCGTCTGGCCCGGATCGACGCTGAAATGCCCGAAGGTGCGGCGGAGATGCCCGGCGTGATCGTGCCGCGCAAGACCGTGGGCGAGCTGCGCAAATTGCTCGACGATGACGAGATGGAAATCGCGGTGTCCGTCTCCGAGACCAAGATCCGTTTCGCCACCCCGGCCATCACCCTGACCTCCAAGGTCATCGACGGCACCTTCCCCGACTACACCCGCGTGATCCCGCAGGGGAACACCCGCAAAATGGAAGTCGACGCCGCCGATTTCGCCCGCGCGGTGGACCGCGTGGCGACCGTTTCCTCGGAGCGTTCGCGCGCCGTGAAACTGCAACTCGACGAAGACCGCCTCGTGCTCTCGGTCAACGCCCCCGACAGCGGCGCAGCGGAGGAAGAACTGGCCGTGGCTTACGGCGACGAGCGGCTCGAGATTGGCTTCAACGCGAAATACCTGCTGGAGATCGCCAGCCAAGTGGACCGTGAGAACGCCGTTTTC
The DNA here is from genome assembly GCF_043556915.1 of Sulfitobacter sp. 1A15299. Lineage (NCBI taxonomy): Bacteria > Pseudomonadati > Pseudomonadota > Alphaproteobacteria > Rhodobacterales > Roseobacteraceae > Sulfitobacter > Sulfitobacter sp. 1A15299. The sequence continues at coordinate 163,074 of NZ_JBIFFJ010000001.1, forward strand.
CTGTTCAACTCCTCGGGCGACCCGACCCTGATGCGCGAGGGCACCGATACATCGGCGGTCTATGTCGTCATGCCGATGCGCGTGTGACGCTGGCGGAAATTTTCACAATTTCCGCGCCGTTTTCTTTCAAAGAAAACGGGTGCTGAATGGCGCAGCTGTCTCTCTCCAACCTTGGCCTTTCGCATTTCCGTTCGCATAAACGCGCGGTGATCGAAGTCGACGCGCGGCCCGTGGCGCTTTACGGGCCGAATGGCGCGGGCAAGACCAATGTGATCGAGGCGATCTCGCTCCTGTCGCCCGGGCGCGGGCTGCGGCGCAGCAGCGCGCAGGACATGGCGCGCCGCCCCGAGGCTCTGGGCTGGAAGATCACCGGGGTCTTGCACGGCCCAAGCGTTCTCCACGAGGTCGAAATCTGGTCCGAGGGCGGTGCCGCCCGGCAGACCAAGATCGACGGCAAAGCCACCGCGCAGACAGCGCTTGGGCGGATCGCCCGGGTGCTCTGGCTCATTCCCGCGATGGACCGGCTCTGGATCGAGGGGGCCGAGGGGCGGCGGCGGTTTCTCGACCGGGTGACGCTTTCGATGCTGCCCGATCATGCCGAGCTTTCGCTCAGCTACGAAAAGGCCATGCGCGAGCGCAACCGCCTGCTCAAGGACATGGTGCGCGAGCCCGCGTGGTACGCCGCGCTCGAGGACCGCATGGCCGAGACCGGGGCGCAGATCCATGCCAACCGGCAACAAGCCCTCATCGCCCTCGCCACGGCGCAGGAGGAGGCACAGACCGCCTTCCCCATCGCCACGCTGATGCTGCAAAACGACATGCCCGACAGCGCCGAGGGGCTGCGCCGGGCGCTGTCGGACAACCGGATGCGCGATGTCGCCGCCGGGCGCACGCTGATCGGCCCGCATCGCGCCGATCTTGAGGGCACCTATGCTGCCAAGGGCATCGCCGCGCGGGATTGCTCGACCGGGGAGCAAAAGGCGCTGCTGGTCTCGCTCATCCTCGCCAATGCCCGCGCCATCGCCGCCGATTTCGGCGCCCCGCCGCTTCTGCTGCTGGACGAGGTGGCCGCCCATCTCGACGCCGCCCGCCGCGCGGCGCTCTATGATGAGATCACGGCACTCGGCGCGCAGGCCTGGATGACCGGCACCGGGCCGGAGCTTTTCGACAGCCTCGGAGACCGCGCGCAATACGTCGAGGTCACCGAGGAAGACTGGCTGTCACAGGTGGCGCGACGGTCATGACCCTCTCCCCTACCGACCTGCTGCTTTATTGCGGCGCGCTTTTGATCCTTTTCCTCACCCCCGGCCCGGTCTGGCTGGCGATGATGGCCCGCGCGCTCTCGGGCGGGTTTCAGGCGGCCTGGCCGCTGGCGCTTGGCGTGGCGGTGGGCGACATGCTCTGGCCGCTGGTGGCGATCCTCGGGATCACCTGGATCGTCTCGGCCTTCGACACGCTTATGGAGGTGCTGCGCTGAACCGCGGCGCTGGTCTTCATCGCCATGGGGATGGGCCTGATCCGGCAGGCGGGCGCAAAGATCGACACCGACCGCCGCCTTACCCGCCCCGGCATGTGGGCGGGTTTCGTTGCGGGGCTCATCGCGATCCTCGGCAATCCCAAGGCGGTGCTCTTCTACATGGGCGTGCTGCCGGGTTTCTTCGACCTGCGCGCGGTCACCGCCCCGGACATCGCCGCGATCCTCGCGGCCTCGGTCATCGTGCCGCTTCTGGGCAACCTCGTGATCGCGCTTCTGGTGGGCCATCTGCGCGGCTTTCTGACCGCCCCGCGCACCCTGCGGCGGATCAATCTGGCCTCCGGCGCGATGCTGGTTCTCGTCGGGCTGATCATCCCCTTCACCTGACACAAAATATGGGGGGATCGGCGTGACAATCCCCGGCCAAACCACTATAAATCGGGCAAACGATAAGGGTTTTCTCCGCATGTCCGACACTGATCTGACACCACAGGAATACGGTGCCGATTCCATTAAGGTTCTCAAAGGGTTGGAGGCTGTTCGCAAACGCCCCGGCATGTATATCGGGGACACCGACGACGGCTCGGGCCTGCACCACATGGTCTATGAGGTCGTGGACAACGGCATCGACGAGGCGCTGGCCGGTCATGCCGATGCGGTGACCGTCACGATCCACGCGGATTCCAGCGTATCTGTGAGCGACAACGGCCGCGGCATCCCGGTGGGCATCCACGAGGAAGAGGGCGTCTCGGCGGCCGAGGTCATCATGACCCAGCTGCACGCGGGCGGGAAGTTCGACAGCAACTCCTACAAGGTCTCGGGCGGTCTGCACGGGGTCGGCGTCTCGGTCGTGAACGCGCTCTCGGACTGGCTGGAGCTGCGCATCTGGCGCGAGGGCAAGGAACATATCGCGCGCTTCGAAGGCGGCTTCACCACCAAGCACCTCGAAGTCGTGGGCGAGACCGACCGCACCGGCACCGAGGTCCGCTTCATGGCCTCGACCGACACCTTCTCGAACATCGACTACAGCTTCGAGACGCTGGAAAAGCGCCTGCGCGAACTGGCCTTCCTGAACTCCGGCGTGCGCATTATCCTGAAGGACGAGCGCCCCGTCGAGCCGCTGCGCACCGAGCTTTACTACGAAGGCGGCGTGAAGGAATTCGTCAAATACCTCGACCGGCACAAACACGCGGTCATGGACGAGCCGATCTTCATCACCGGCGAGCGGGACGACATCGGCATCGAGGTCGCCATGTGGTGGAACGACAGCTACCATGAGACGGTTCTGCCCTTCACCAACAACATCCCGCAACGCGACGGCGGCACCCATATGGCGGGCTTCCGCGGCGCACTGACGCGCACCATCAACAACTATGCCCAGACCAGCGGCATCGCCAAAAAGGAGAAGATCAGCTTTACCGGCGACGACGCCCGTGAGGGTCTGACCTGCGTGCTGTCGGTGAAAGTGCCCGATCCGAAGTTCTCGTCACAGACCAAGGACAAGCTGGTCTCCTCCGAGGTGCGCCCGGCGGTCGAGGGTCTGATGAACGAACGCCTCGCCGAATGGTTCGAGGAGAACCCGAACGAGGCCAAGCAGATCGTCGGCAAGATCGTGGAGGCCGCGCAGGCCCGCGAGGCGGCGCGCAAGGCGCGCGAGTTGACCCGCCGCAAAACGGCAATGGACGTGAACTTCCTCGCCGGCAAGCTCAAAGATTGCTCGGAAAAAGACCCGTCCAAGACCGAAGTCTTCCTCGTCGAGGGGGACAGCGCCGGCGGCTCGGCCCAGACCGGGCGCGACCGTCAGACGCAAGCGATCCTGCCGCTCAAGGGCAAGATCCTCAACGTGGAACGCGCGCGTTTCGACCGGATGCTGGGCTCTCAGGAGATCGGCAACCTCGTCATGGCGCTCGGCACCGGGATCGGGCGCGACGAGTTCAACATCGACAAGCTGCGCTACCACAAGATCGTCATCATGACCGACGCCGACGTCGACGGCGCGCATATCCGGACGCTGCTGCTGACCTTCTTCTACCGTCAGATGCCCGAATTGATCGAGAACGGCCATCTCTACATCGCGCAGCCGCCGCTTTATAAAGTGTCCCGCGGCAAGTCCGAGGTCTATCTCAAGGATGAGGCCGCGATGGAGGACTACCTGATCCAGCAGGGCGTCGACGGCGCCATGCTGCGCCAAGGCAATGGCGAGGAAATCACCGGCCAAGACCTCACCCGCGTGGTCGACATGGCGCGCCAGCTCAAGCGCGTGCTGGAGGCCTTCCCGACGCATTACCCGCGCCACATCCTCGAACAGGCGGCCATCGCCGGGGCCTTTGTCGAGGGCGCGGTGGACAGCGACCTGCAGGGCGTGGCCGACAAGGTCGCCGATCGTCTGAACCTCATCGCGCTGGAATACGAGCGCGGCTGGCAGGGCCGCATTACGCAAGACCACGGCATCCGCCTCGCCCGCATCCTGCGCGGCGTGGAAGAGGTGCGCACGCTTGACGGCCGCATGCTGCGTTCGGGCGAGGCGAAGAAATCCGGCAGCTTCACCAAGCACTTGCAGGAGGTCTACGACCAACCCGCCAAGCTGATCCGCAAGGACCGGAGCCAGATGATCTACGGCCCGATGGACCTCCTCGACGCGATCCTCGCCGAGGGCGAAAAGGGCCTGTCGCTGCAGCGCTACAAGGGCCTGGGCGAGATGAACCCCGACCAGCTGTGGGAAACCACCCTCGACCCAGACGCCCGCACGCTGCTGCAGGTCCGCGTGGAGGATATGGCCGAGGCCGACGATCTCTTCACCAAGCTGATGGGTGACGTGGTAGAGCCGCGCCGCGAGTTCATCCAGCAGAACGCGCTGAGCGTGGAGAATTTGGATTTTTGAGGGCGTGTAAGATCGCGTGTAATCGTGCGCGATCCCCATAAGTTTGCGCGATTTGCCCAAAGGTTTGCGCGGGCAAGACCGAACCGCATACTATCTGGTTCGGCGCTGGCCGCTCTTCGAGGCTTCGCCGTGGCCTAAAACAAAGACGGGAAATGATGGAGGGTGGGTTGGGGACTGCCCACCTGCTTCTTTCCAACACTCTGAGCCGAAGCCTATGAGATACCTGAGCATCAGACGCGAGATCGAAGGCAGCCTGCCCACCGTGGCGGAGCTCCTTCGCCAGAAGGGCGAACACGATGCTCTCCGCGCCATGAGCCAGGCTGACATCGAGATCAACGAGGTCGGCTACGATAATTGGGATGGCGGCACTGAACTCTGGACTGTCTTTCTTCGCGTCCCGGTCAGCGTTTTCGTGTCGATCGAGAACAGTCGGGATGAGATCGCCGGGATCATTTCAAAGAACCTCGAACTCGTCACAGGCAAGGATAATGGATACTGGGTGAGCGCGGAGATCTCGCCGATGCGCGCGCCGCCGGCGGGGCGGCGTCTGTCCGACGGGAAGATCCGCGAACGGACACGCGCCGCCATCCTCGACGAAATGCGCGCCAGGGAGACGGTCTGGCACGGCGCTTTGGATGAGATCGCCTTTCTCAGCCGGACCTTTGATCTAACCTCCCTGCCTTCTCATGACAGCCGCTTCCAGAACGCCGAGCAGGACATCTGGCAGCACTGCGTCAACAACTTCGACTGGCCACAGGATTGGGTCTACAGCGACCCGCGCTTCCGTCTCTATGCTGCCGAGCAGGACATCTTCCTGAAGTTCATCTGCGAGGTTCTCCATCCCATCGTCCGGAAAGAAGACTCGGAGCAGGACGCGCTCGCCAGGGCATTCAACGGTCACCTGCGGGCTGACGGATGGGAACTCGTCGAGGACGCCATCATAGATGGCAGACCGGCTTATGTGCCGCAACGCAAGGTTCACGCCCTGGGTGGATCGGTCCAGCGCATCAAGTCCGTGGCGGCCACCCTGAACTCAGACACCCTCTACGAGGACCTTCGACGCCTCGAGCGCATCGGCGACAGTGAGCCTGGCGAGGCAATCGCCCTGGCCAAGGAAATCGTCGAGAGCTGCTGCAAACTGATCCTGGATGATCGGAAGGTGGAATATCCTGAAAAGGCGGAAATCCCCGAGTTGCTGAAGCTCCTTCGCAAGGAGATCAAGATCATGCCGGATGGAATTGCCGAAAGCGCCAAAGGAGCGAACGAAATCAGAGGTATTCTGACCAGCTTGGGTAATATCGCGCATTCTCTCGCTCCATTGCGGAATGCATATGGCAAGGGCCACGGCCGCGGCCGCGACTTCAAAGGACTTCAACCACGCCATGCCCGTCTTGCGATTGGGGCCGCCAGCACATTCGTTGATTTCGTCTTGGATCGTCACCTTACCCAGCAGTAGACCAGAATAGTCACATCAATGTCTGTCCGGTCTCATAGTGAAACTACGGCACACATATCGATCCTTTTGCCGAAAGGGCGGAGAGCTGACCTTCGCTGCGACTTGCAACCATGGCCGGACTGAAGCCAATAACAGGGCGGGGGCATGGGAGAATGAGGAGAGGCCGTTCGGCGGTCGGCGTCAGAAGTGATTCTCGAGCATACTTCTTGAAATTATAAACACTGCCAATTCAAAAAGCAGATTTGCTCGAGTAGCTTCTAACGACTCGATAGCGATGGAATTCGAAGAACAAAGGCGAAGGGCGCATGGTGGAAGGTCCGATCAATGACATTGAAGCATGGTCGAAGAAGCTTTCGCCTTGGCGGCAAGACTGCTTGCATCGGCTCGCGACCAGCGACGAACTGACCGATACAGATCTCGACGAACTACTCGCGATGATAAAGGAGACAGCTGGCTTAGATCTTCCCACACCGGCACCGACGCCAGTCCCGTTTGCCAAGGACCATTTTGCCGACTGCAAGCGAGATCCGATCGTGCTCAAGGGCATTGCCAATGTGGAAAATGTTAACCGGCTCGTCTCGAAAGCTGGTCTTGACTTCTGCCCCAAGGCGTTGACGGTCGTTTATGGTCGGAACGGCAGCGGCAAGAGCGGCTTTGTGCGGATCTTGCGCACGGCCTGCCGGACGCGCGTAGAAAATCCGGCCAAGCTTAAAGTCCTTGAGGACGTCTACGGCGGCAGCAGCGGGCCACAGGCGGCCGACATCATGATTGATGCGGGCAGCGGCGACACGTCGATCGCCTGGACGACAGGCATGACGGCTGCGCCCGAACTCGCGCGGGTTGCGGTGTTCGACTCGCTTTCCGCTCAACTCTATGTAGATGGAGGCAACCAGATAAGCTATTTGCCCTTTGGCCTCGCGCTTCCACACCGGCTCAATGCCATCTGCCTCAAACTGAGGGACCGGCTTGAAGCGGAGCAAGCGATCGCCGTAGGGAACAAGGTCAGTCTGACCGCGATCGAGTTTCCAGTCCAGCGCGCCACCAGCGCTCAAGCTTTCGACCGCGCACTCAGCAAGTCCACGACCGACGCCAAAATTGATGCGGCGACCAAATTCTCGGTTAGGGACCAAGAACGGCTCGACGAGGTCACGTCGTTCTTGTCGGCGGGCGCCGCAGCCGTTGCAGACCTGACAGCGCTGATAGGCTGGATGGAGTCCGTTGCCGGCGAATGCGAAACTGCCGCGACCGCGTTTTCGGACACGTCCTTGTCGAGTTTCACCACCTTGCGGAATACTGCCGTCACAGCGCGTCGCACCGCGCAATTGTCGGCAGGTGAACTGTTCACGGACGAGCCGCTTCCCGGCGTGGGCAGTGAGAGCTGGCGTGCGCTGTGGGCCGCGGCGCGCGACTACTCGGTGCGCGAGGCCTATGCCGGTGCCGAATTCCCGGTCACTTCGAGCGAGACAGGACCGGCTGCCTGCGTGCTGTGCCAGCAGCCGCTGCACCCAGACGGCGCCGCGCGGATGGAACGTTTTCAAAAGTATATGGATGATACGCTCGATGTCGCCGCGACCAAGGCCGAAGAGGCGGTCGCACATGCAACCAGCGGACTTGCGGCGCTGAGGCATCTAAGTGCTGAGGACTTCGCCGATCGTGTCGAACAGGTCCGGCAACGCGAGCCGGAACTGGCCGAAGCGCTATCGAACTTTCAGCTTTCGGCGACCCATCGGCGATCTGACGCCGCTGCGAGGCTGGCGGGCGAGGAAAGCGCGCCCGTTCCGCCTATCGTCTCGCCGCATGCCGAGCTGAAGGAACTCGCGAAGAAGCTTAGGGACGAGAAGGACGGGCTCTCCAAGGCCGGTGATGCGGAGGAGCGCGAGAATCTGGCCAATGAAAAGGCGGAACTTGAAGACCGGAAAATTCTGACATCCAACCGCGCCAAGTTGGTCTTGCGGCGGGATCTCCTCGTGAACGAGGCCGCCTATGCCAAGGCGCTTGCCGAAGTAAAGACCAGGGGCATCACGCAGCGCGCGAACGAACTGGTCGATACGCATCTAACATCCGCAGTAATGAAGCGTTTCGATGCCGAGCGCGAGCGGTTCGACATCATGCATCTTAGAGTCGGGCTTTCGCGCAAGAGCGGTCAGACCAAGGCCGAATTCGAGGTCGATCCTCAGACCAAGCTGACCAAGGTCACATCAGAGATCCTGAGCGAGGGCGAGCAGCGAGGGCTCGCGCTGGCGGGCTTTCTCACCGAGGTGGCGCTGACCGACGGCTCCGGGCCGATCATCATAGACGATCCGGTATCGTCGCTCGACCGCGACCGCAGCGCGAGGGTCGCCGAACGTCTTGCCGAGGAGGCCAGCCAGCGGCAGGTGGTAGTGTTTACCCATGACATCATCTTCTTCAACGAACTGTGCAGTGCTGCGGAGAACCAAGGCATCGAGCCGGTGACGATCGCACTGTTCGGCGACAAGGATGCCGCCGGAAAGATCGATGCCGCTGGCATGGTCTGGAAGGGGCTCAACGTTGCCAAGCGCATCGGAAAAATCAAGAATGACTTCGCGCCGTTGCCCAAACTGTTAAAAACGAGCCCGGCCGAGTATGAGTATCGGGTGAAGCATCTCTATGGTAGGCTCCGCGACACCTATGAGCGCGCGGTCGAAGAGATCATATTCAAGGACATCGTGCGCCGAGGCACTGACGTCATCCAGACGCAGCTGCTGCGCTATGTCACCTTGTCGGACACGCTGGCAATCCGGTTCCACGAGGGCATGACGCGGGCGAATACTTACAGCCATGACAATCCAGCCGCAGACACCGTTTCGGTCCCCAAGCCTGAAGACTTCGAGGCTGATATCGAGGCTTTGGAAACACTCGTCAAAGATTTGAAAACCGAGAGCTTGGCCGCCGAAGCGGCGCGGCCACAGATGAAGCCAAAAAAGTAGATGCGACACATCCCTTTCATTTCCTCGAACGAGCGTGATGAGGTGCGAAGCAGGCCCACTTTTGGGGGCAGCCGAACGTCGGGTTTGGGCCGTCCACGCTGCCGCGGAGCGTGTTCGAACTGAGAGATGCCGCGCTGCACCCGAGGTCGGCTCAGAGCCCAGAGGGACCGACCCGGGTCGCAATTACGCTACGCAAGCGCTCCTCCGCTCCTACCCAGCTGTCATCAATCGTAGTCGTGATCATCCCCATAGTCAGGCTCAACATAGCCGAAATCAACCCATTTATCATGGTCCAAAACTTCGACTTCAACGACATCAAACTCGGCTTTGGGATCACCATAGATCGTGACCACAAGCGACATTTTCTGTGTCGCTTCCGCGGTTGCATATGCTCCGCCGATCGAAATGTATTCACCCTCATCGCGGACTTGGAACGAGAAGCTACAAGACACGGAAATATTTACATCGACAACGGTCTCAAAAACAAAGACTTCTTCTGCCTCTTCATGATCAATGAGCTTGAATACAGGGCCATCGCGAAACTCGAAGCTTTGATATTCTTTCTCTTCGACTTCGGGTTCATAGCTGAAGGCAGCACTGGCTTCCGGGTAGATCTCCATGCCTTCCACAAAGGACATCAGTTCATTCTCAATTGCGGAATGCAGTTGGTCTGCCTTCCCGTCCGCGACTTGGTTTGACAGCGCGGCACACACTACGCTCGGAACTTTCTGGAATAGGGACATTGCTGCCCCGAGTTCCCGCGCATGTATCAGCCACGCGGATTGGTTGCAGAAGTTGAGCCACCCACCATCAGCTGAGACCACCAACATGAGTTTGTCAGCGTGCTTCGCGAATGCCTCAAGGCCCTGTAGTGCCATAGCATCCGGGAACTCAAACTTCTTGGTCTCCTTGCTCTCAAACGGCGGCTTGACTTCAAAGTAGGCGTTGAAGAGATCTCCGGCGGAAACTAAGTCTGCCGTGACAACCAGTTTGTAACCGGTCCGAGCCTGAAAATCGGTCCAGCGCCGGGTCACACACTGCTCCGGCGTTTCCCCCAGGGCTACACCCGCGACGATTGCCTCGCGCGCTGCCTTATCCAGGTTGCGGGCTGCGCCAGACCTTTTCACGGCGTCCTTCAATGCTTTGTCACCCGAAACTGCGGCTTCAACCATGTGCCGATAGACTTCGCCGACCACAACATCAGAAAGAACGAGGTCGACATCAGATGCCTCGAACTGAGAAAGGCGCTGTAGGAGCCCATGCTCGAGCCCGTTCTGATATTGGCTAAAAATCGAGGTATCGATACTCAACAGCGTAATCTGCCCGCGGCTTATGGCGTCGTCGATCTCGGCAGCGGTTAGTTCAGGCAAATGCGTAGATCTCCCGAGCAGACAAGCATGAGGCATGAGCCGCACAGTTAACCATGTCACCTCCAATTTCGGCAGACCGAGGACGAATCCGTGATGCGCAGCAGTTTGTAGTCCGCATATGGTTTGATGGCAATCGCGCCGGACGCGGAGCGATCCGGCTGCATTCTGCTCACAGCCAACGTCGGAAGAGGCTGATGTCGCGATCATAGCGAAAGCCAGGTTAGTCCGCACTGAGTCGGTTTGGGGCTGCCTCGACCTCGCAGCCGCAGCGAATGGCCGGTCCGGCGAGCCGCGCTGCGGCATTCAGAGGATGCGATGAATGGCAGCTTTGGGCCGGGAGCGTTATCGTTCCATGCCTGATCAACCAGTCCTTCCGCCGCGATGCCGCATGGCCGCTAAGAGGCCAAACTGACTACGCTGGTCGTAATATGCTTTGCAGCCGCAGCATGGGCGTGCCTCTCGCTCCGGGCCCATTGCCGACCCTCGCGCCTGCGGAGGGAAGACCCAGATCAAGCTACTTCAAGGCATTCGCTCGTCCCTTGGCCCCCACCCCTGTCCAGGTATTTGTCCGCGGTTCTTTGCATGACATGAACAGGAGCGCTGAACCCGCTTTCAGAAATAGATACAAATTGGCGAACGAGTTTCAACGTGCAGTAGCAATTCTCGGAAAGCAGCTCACACAGTCGCAAGGAGACTGGAACTAAAGCGAAACCTTGCCCCGCAGCGCCTTGTCCTCCGGATTTCGTGTTCTCTTCAGGGCAACACGACGGAGACATCTTTGATCTTGTGCGCAGCACAGCGTTCGGGGCAGCTTCGGGGAAGCTTTCGATTACCCGTGAGGCACCGTGAGCCAGCATTTATTGGAACAAACGCTACTGTCCGACATCCGTGACCGGTTCGCCCACGAGCCGGGGCTGCCGGTGCTGCTCGGTGTAGAGGCTGGCGAACTGATCGATCTGCCCGAACTGATGGCCGCCGCGCTGACTGCCTGTTTGCCCGAGAGCCGGGCGCGGGCGTGGCTGCGCGGGCTGACGGCGGAACTCTTTCGCCAAGAGGGTGAGCTGTTGGACACGGCTCTCGACGACTTGCTGGTCACCAGCGCGCGCGACGATCAGCCCGGCGGGGCACCGCATGTGCTGCTTTTCGCAAACGGCTATCACGCGCTTCTGTCCTACCGGGTGAGCCGGGCGCTCTGGCTGGCCGGGCGCGGAGACCTTGCACTGGCGGTCAAGAGCCAGTTCACACGGGCGCTCTCAGTTGAGATATGGCCGCAGGCACGTATTGGCCGCGGCGTCTGGTTCGATCACGGGCTGGGGCTGGTGATCGGACAGACTTCGGTGATCGAAGAGGGCGTGAGCCTCTGGCATGGGGTCACGCTGGGGTCGAACTTCGTCGACATGGGAGAAGGGCGGCATCCCAGGCTGCGCCGTGGCGCGGTGGTCGGTGCCGGCGCGAAAATCCTTGGCCCGATCGAGGTGGGGGCCGGGGCGACGGTGGCAGCCGGTGCGATAGTGACCAAGGATGTGCCGCCCGGCCATATTGTGACCGGCCCCCGCGGCATGGATCGCGGCGCCGGGCGTTTCGCTGGATTTGTAACGCTGGCAGAATTGAAAGACCGGGCGGAGTGACGGCGCTCGGGATCGACCATCCGCTGGTCTGCGTGCGCAATCTGGCCGAGGCGCGTGAGACCTATCGTTCGCTCGGCTTCCTGATGAAGCCACCGGGGATGCATCCCTGGGGCACCTCGACCGCGCTGGTGATCTTCCGCGATCAACTGCTGGAACTCGTGGGGATCGGCGACGAGAGCCTGCTCGACGGGTATCCGGCGGGCGATTTCCGCTTCGGTCGACACGTGCAGCGCTGGCTGTCCGAGCGTGAAGGCGTGTGCCTGACGGCGCTTAACTCGGGCGACGCGTTGGCGGACGAAGCGGCCGTTGTCGCGCGCGGAGGGCACTGCGCAGGCACCATCGAATTCGGACGCAAGGTGACCCGCGACGACGGCACGCCAGATCGCACCGCAACTACGCTGAAGATCTTCACCCGGGCAGGCCTGCCGAGATTGTCGACGTTTGCCTGCCAGCAGCATCGCCGTGACCTGATCGAATTCCCGAAATGGATGGACCACCCCAACGGCGCGCACGGCTTTGTTTCTGCGACGATTCTTGCCGCGCCGCAGGACCAACCCGCGGTGAAGGACTGGCTCGCCGCGCTGCATGGCCCCGAGGCGGTGACCGAGACCAAATGGGGCTTCACCGTCGCCACCGGCAAGGGGCACTGGCGTGTTCTCAGCCGCGACACCGCTCGTGCTTTCCTTGGCCCGCTGCCCGAAGATCTTGCTCCGGAAAGCGCGCCCTCGGTGATCTCGATCGACGTCGCCTGCCACGCACTGGATCGGCTCCGCGCTTTCGTAGACGCGGGCGGTTTTGCTTGTCACGAGATCGGCGGCGCCCTTGTCCTCACCGAGCACGCTCGGCTCGGCGGCATCCTGCTGACTTTCCAAGAGGCGCCACCGACGCCCTGATACAAGACGGGGCGTCCGAGGGCGTCCCCAAGGAGACCTCATGTTCGACCAAGACCACATAGCCGAAGCCATCGCTTGGCGCCACGACCTGCACCGCCATCCCGAGCTGGGCTTCGAAGAGCACCGAACCTCCGAGATGATCGCCAGGCTGCTGACTGGCTGGGGATGGCGCGTGCATCGCGGTCTCGCGGGCACCGGCGTCGTCGCGCAAATGGGACAGGGCGCGCCGGTGATCGGACTGCGCGCTGACATCGATGCGCTGCCCATTGTCGAGGCGACGGGCGCGGCCCATGCCTCGACCGTTCCCGGCAAGATGCACGCCTGCGGCCATGACGGGCACACCGCCATGCTGCTGCTTGCCGCGCGGCAGATCGCGGCGGTGGGTGTCGAGCAGGGCACGATCACGCTGACCTTCCAACCCGCCGAGGAAAGCGAGGGCGGTGCGCGAGTCATGGTCGAACAGGGGCTCTTCACGCAGTTTCCGGTCGACAAGGTCTTCGGCATCCACAACTGGCCCGGCCTCGCGCCGGGGCGCTTCGTGGCGCGCGACGACAGGATGATGGCGGCCTTCTCCGTTTTCGACATCGAGATCCTCGGTAAGGGCGGCCACGGTGCCATGCCCGAGCAATCCGACGGGGTGATCGCCGCTGCCGCCCGCACTGCGGCGGCGCTGCAAGAGATCCCGGCCCGCGCGCTCTCGCCGCTCGAGCCCAGGGTTGTCTCGGTCACGCAAATCCACAGTGGCTCGGCCTACAATGTCTGCCCCGACCGCGCGGTTGTGAGCGGAACCTGCCGTTGGTTTGACGCCAACGCGGGTGACATCATTGAGGAGCGCGTCAGCCGGGTGGCGAGTGCTGAGGCCGCCGCGCAGGGCTGCACCGCCAGCATCGATTACCAGCGCCGTTATCCGGCGACGCTCAACACCGCCCCGGAGGCCGCTCTCGCGCGTGAGGTCGCGGCGGACATGGGGCTCGATACGTCAATGGTTGGCCCGAGCATGGCGTCCGAGGATTTCGCCTTCATGCTGAACGAGGTGCCCGGCGCATACCTCTGGCTGGGTGCCGCGCGCGAGGGCGAGAACCCCGGGCTGCACTCTGCGAAGTTCGACTTCAATGACGCGGTGCTGCCCGACGGTGCCGAGTTCTGGGTGCGTCTCGCCCGCTGGACGACTCAGGGCTGATGGACGCGCTCGACAGCCGTTTCCTGCGCGAGTTTCTCGCGGTCGCTCAGGAGGGATCGATCCGCCGGGCGGCAGATCGGTTGAACGTTGTGCCCTCGGCGATCTCGCGCAAGATCACCGAGGCCGAGGCCCGCCTCGGGGTGACGCTCTTCGAGCGCAGCTCCAGAGGCGTGACTGTGACCGAGGCCGGGGAACTCTTGCGCGAGCACGCCTTGCACCTCCAAGACGAGCAGACCTTCCTTCTTGACCAGATCGGCCGCTACCGTGCGGGACGCACGCAGACCGTGCGCATCGCGCTCGGGGAGGGGTTTACAGCCGACCTGATGGAGAATGGGCTGTCGGAGCTAAGCCGGCTCCAGCCCGACCTGCGCTTTGCCATCGACCACGCCGGCACAGACGAGTTGCAGCGTCGCGTGATCGAGGGCGAGGCCGATATCGGAATCGCCTATAACCCGTTGTTGACCGAGGCGACGCGCTCGCTGGCGATGGGGCGTCAGCCGCTCTGCGCGGTTGTGCCTGCGAATTCATCAATGGCGGGTCGAAAGAGTGTCGCTCTGGCCGAGGTGCTTGAGCATCCTGTCGCCATGCTCGACGCCCGTCACGCCATCCGACACCTCGTCGGGCAGGTCGCCGCCGACCGCGGGTTGGCGCTGCGGGTGCACGTCGAGACCGCTTCCATCGCGCTGCTGATACGCTACGTGAGCGCGGGCATGGGCGTGACCTTCCTGCCGCGATTTTCCGCGTCTATTCAGGCGGAACGCGGCGATCTGGCGGTGATCGAGCTGAACGAGCCAGCGCTGCATCGAGTGAGCACGCACCTCATGGTGCGCGCCCGTCGCCGCCTGCCGAAATCGGTGGACCTGGTGGCGAGCTTCCTGTCCGACCGCATGGTGGCATTCCGTCCGTGATTTTTGGCGTTGCTCTCACATCAACGCGATGTGCGCAATCTGGCCTCTATCTGTGAACGCCGTTCCTCCGGTTAGCTGTGTGAAACGCCAGCCGAACGTGGCAGGCGACGCACAACGACAGGAGATCACATGGCAACTGAGACAGGCAAGAGAGCCGGGGTGATCGGACTTGGGGCCATGGGGCTCGGCATGGCGTCGAGCCTCGCATGCGCCGGTTTCGAAGTCGCGGGCTATGACCCTTCCCCTGCGGCCCAGACCCGCGCCCGGGACGTGCATATCGCGCTCAAGCCGAGCCCCGAGCACATTTTCGCTGCGGCAGAGGTGATCGTGCTTTCGCTGCCCACTGCCAAGCATGTCGAAGGCGTCATCGCCGCGGCACGGGACGCGGGGCTGCTGGGCGCAGAGGCCGGTTCAAAGGTCATCATCGACACCTCCACCTCCGAGGCTGAGATGAGCCGCAAGCTTTCCGCGGCGCTTACCGAACAGGGGCACGGCTTTCTCGACGCGCCGGTCAGCGGCGGGCCCGCGGGCGCGGCCTCGGGGCAGCTTTCGGTGATGCTTGGCGGCGACGAGACATGGGTCGCCGCGGCGATGCCGGCGCTCGAGGCGATGGCGGCGAACATCTTTCACATCGGCCCCAGCGGTGCCGGCAACGTCGCCAAGCTGGTGAACAACATGCTGGTGGCCAGCCACATGGTCACCACGCTCGAGGCGCTGCGGCTGGCCGAGGCGGCGGGCGTTGGCGCCGAAGACGCGCTGCGGGTGATCAATTCGGCCACCGGGCGCAGCGCCATCTCGGAAATCCACTTCCCCAACTGGGTGCTGCCGCGCAGCTTCGACAGCGGCTTCAGCACGGGGCTGATGCGCAAGGATGTGCGGCTCGCCCGCGAGCTGGCGCAAAGAGTCGGTTGCGCCCTGCCGGTAGCCGACCTGGTGGCGAACCTCTGGGCCGAGGAATCCTCGGGCCTGGAGGATGCCGACGATTTCATGCACATGGGCGATCCCGCGGTGGATCGTCTGAGCCAGAAGGAAACCAAGTGATGGCCAAGGACATCATCGATACCGCGGCCCGTGTGGCCGAGCTTTTGACGGACCTTACCGGGTCAGCCGAGGTGCACTCCTGGGTTGGCGGCGAACTGGTGCCGGGCACCGGGCATGCGTTGGAGTTGACCGACCCCGCGACCGGCGAGGTGTTTGCCCGCTACAATGACGCCGGCTCCGAGGTTGTTGCACAGGCCGCCGAAGCCGCAAGCCGCGCGCAGAAGGAATGGTTTGCCAAGACCGCCTCCGAACGCGGCCGCACCATGTTCGAAATCGGCCGCCAGCTGCGCGCGAATGCGGCGGCGCTGTCCGAGCTGGAAGCCCTATCCTCTGGCCGCCCGATCCGCGACACCACCAGTGAGCCTGCGCGCATGGCCGAGATGTTCGAATATTATGCCGGCTGGTGCGACAAGATCAGCGGTGACGTAATCCCGGTGCCTTCGACGCACCTCAACTACACCCGGCACGAGCCGCTCGGCGTGGTCAGCCAGATCACGCCTTGGAACGCGCCGCTCTTCACCTGCTGCTGGCAGGTCGCTCCGGCGATCTGCGCAGGCAACGGCGTGATGATCAAACCCTCCGAGCTGACGCCGCTGACATCCATCGTGGTCGGTATCATCTGCGAGAAAGCGGGCGCCCCCAAGGGCCTCGTCAACGTCATCGCCGGCGATGGTCCGGGCTCCGGTCAGGCGATGATCGAGAACCCGGCAACCGCTCTGGTGGTTTTCGTGGGCTCTGCCGAGGCTGGGACGAAGATCGCGGGCGCAGCGGCCAAGCGGCTGGTGCCTTCGGTTCTGGAACTGGGCGGCAAGTCGGCCAACATCGTTTTCGGCGACGCCGATCTCGACCGCGCCGTGGTCGGCGCGCAGGCGGCGATCTTTGCCTCCTGCGGCCAGAGCTGCGTGGCCGGCTCGCGGCTGCTGGTGCACCGCTCTGTGCATGCCGAGATGATCGAGAAGCTGAGCCTTGCGGCGGGCAACATCCCTGTCGGCCCGCCGATGGACCCAGCCACGCAGATCGGCCCGGTGAACAACAAGCGGCAATGGTCGAAGATTGACGAAATGGTGCGCGAGGCGGTCAGCGAGGGCGCCGAGATCACCAGCGGCGGCGCTATGCCAGCCGCGCTGGAGGCAAGCGGCGGCTTCTTTTTTGCTCCGACCGTCGTCGACCGGGTGACCACGCAGATGACGATCGCGAATGAGGAGGTCTTCGGCCCCGTCGTCTCGGTGCTGCCCTTCGACACCGAGGACGAGGCCATCGCACTGGCCAATGCCACGCCCTACGGCCTTGCGGGCGCCGTATGGACACAGGACGTGGGCCGGGCGCATCGCATGGCCGCGCAGGTCCGGGCGGGGACCTTCTGGGTCAACAGCTACAAGACGATCAACGTCATGTCGCCCTTCGGCGGCTTCGGCCGCTCGGGCTATGGCCGCTCGTCGGGTCGCGAGGCGCTGGATGCCTACACCCAGACGAAGTCGGTCTGGGTCGAGACCGCCGCTCACCCAGCGCAGGGCTTCGGCTACGCGCCGGGCTGATGCGTTCCCAAGGTCAGTCTGACGCTGATCTTTTTCCACTGCCGCGGCCGGGTAACCGCGCGGTCGCGGCCAATGCACCCCCCAAAAAGGGGGCAACAACAGAGAGGTCCTTTAATGCCGATGAAAGACATACTTCTGGACTGGCGGCTGCATGGCAGCGTGCTGGTCATCACAGTGATTGCAGAGATGATCGGGGTCATCGTCGTGCCCATCGGCATCGGCTCGATCCTGCTGCTGCCGCTGCTCTATGCCTTTGTCCTGGGGCTGCTGATCAACCCCAACGTCATCGCCGGCGCCCGCGCACTGATCCGCGACCGCGAGGTGCATGCCGCCTCGCCGCTGATCGTCATCGCCATCATGCCCTTCATCGCGAAGTTCGGCACAATCATCGGCCCATCCATGGAGAAGATCATCGCCGCGGGTCCCGCTCTCATCCTTCAGGAATTGGGCAACCTCGGCACGATCGTGCTGGCCTTCCCGGTCGCCGTGCTGGTGCTGGGCATGGGCCGCGAGGCCATCGGTGCCTGTTTCTCGGTGGCGCGCGAGCCCAATATCGCGATCATCGCCGACAAATATGGCCTGAAGAGCCAAGAGGGCGCAGGTGTCATGGGCGTCTACGTCATCGGCACGCTGTTCGGCACCTTCATCTTCGCCATTCTCGCCTCGATCCTTGCAACCACAGGGGCCTTTTCGATCGAGGCTCTGGCAATGGCCTGCGGCATCGGTTCGGGTAGCATGATGGCGGCCTGCTCTGGGGCCCTGGTGCACGCGGTGCCGGATATGGAGGAGCAGATCCTCGCACTTGCCGGTGCGTCCAATGTGCTGACCTATGCCACTGGTCTCTACCTCTGCGTGTTCGTGGCGCTGCCGATGACCGAGAAACTCTACAACATGCTGGGACGCAAAGAGCCCGCGGAAGCCGGAGCCTGAGCCATGAGTGACATCCAATCTGACGACTTCGAATTGGTCGACGAACCCAAGCTCGGCCTCGGCGCCCATGCCGCGGCACTGGCTGTGGTCAGCGTGATTGCGCTGGTGGGCAACACGGTGGCGACCGAGGCCACCGTGCCGCAGGGGCTGGTGGGGCTGACCATCCTTTGGACGATGTGCATGATCGGCATCGTGCTGACCAGGTTCGTGCCGTTCAAACTGCCCTCGGTCGCCTGGATTTCCGCCGTCGGCATTCTCGCCACTCTGCCTTGGACCCCGGGCAGCGCGTGGATACTCGATAAGGTGAGCCACGTGAATTTCCTGACGCTGGCAACGCCCTGCCTCGCCTATGCGGGTATCGCGATTGCCATGCGCGAGATCGAGATTGCCAAGACCTCGGGCTGGAAGATCGCCGTTGTCGCCGTGCTGGTGATGACAGGCACTTACGTGGGCTCGGCCATCGTGGCACAAGCCTTCCTCTGATCGCACATTGATCCCCACCACGGGCCGCGCTTCACGGCCCGTGAGCTGCCACGGGCCGATCAAGATCAAATCGATAATGCTGGTGAGTGCGGAAGAGACTTGGAGCACAATGTCCGCTTGGGACCGTTCGCGGCAAAGCATGCAATATTGTTGCACCGACGGAAATCTCCATGCTCAGCACGGTCGACAAGGGCTATTTCCGGTCATTGGCTGCGTATTTTTCGAGGGGTCGCTATTTCTCCTTGGGCCCGGTTGAACAGTAGGCGCTGCGATTAGCGTTCGGTCCTCAATCAGCAGTGCACGAAGCAATAGTCAGACCGCTACTGCTCAAACCGGCAAGTGGTGGATCTCGGCACGTGGGCGCCCGGACTCCGCCCAAAGGAAAGCCAGCGTGATCGGAAGGCGGAAGCGCCGGGGACCGGCCGCTCCGGGATTTAGCCAAAGAAGAGAGCCTACGTCTTCGATGCTGGGCTTGTGAGAGTGACCCGAGATCACGACATTCCAGCCGTCGGTCTCGGGTTCGGCCCTTAGGTCCTTGCGGTCGTGGATCATATGGATATGCAGTCCCTGGATCGTGAGGCTAACCGTTTCAGGCAAGGCCTCAGCCCAAGGGCCGCGATCGATATTGCCGCGAATTGCCGTCAGAGGTGCGATGCACGCCAGCGCCTCGAGATGCTCGGGGACGCCTATATCTCCTGCATGCAGAATGTGGCTAACACCATCAAGTGCCTCCAGCGCTTCGGGGCGAAGCAGGCCATGGGTATCGGAGATGACACCGATGCGCTCTTCGCGAAATGGCGCGCAGAAGGCCTTCTCCGTAAATTTGCTGTCAGTCATCGTCATTTGCCTTGGATGTAGTTCATTCGGGCGAATGCCTGACAAGAGGGCAGATTGCGAATGACTGCATTAAGCCGAGTGGGCCTTGCGCCCGATCACTCATGCCTTAGTCTGGGAGTTGTGAGGTGGCCGGCAGTCTTCGATACCGAGATCGATATCCGCAGGGATGCGTCCCCTCGCCTTCGCAAAAGCATCTCCGAATGCATCTTCGCTATCGATTTCTTTGTCCGAGATAAGAAGTGCCAGATGACCCCCGCATGCATCAACGTAGCGCTCGATCGACTGGAGGCTCGGCACCGGTCCGGTCAGGGCTTCCAACCTTGCAATCATGGATTGCGTCATTCCTGCCGCCGCAGCCACTTCATCCTGTGTCAGTCCCCTTGCATCTCGCAGAGCGCGTAGCCTGACGGCAATCCCGCGCTTGCGGGCGTTTTTGGCTTGGTGCTCCGCGAGCTTTGGATGCGCACGGTGAAGCGCGTTTCGGAGGTATGTGTAACTCTCAGCCATGACCAGGAACTCCATCGTGGAATCGTAGTATAGCACATTTGCTATGCTCTTCAGAGGGGCATGATGCTGACACCGACTACTGGATGTTGTGAGCGACGCCTCAGCATGGGGCAGCCACACTGCCAGGAGTTGCCGCTCCGGGCGGCCTCAAAGCGCAAAGTATCCCCTGATTTAAGCCGACGGCACGCCCCTCTAAGCGAATCACCTCGGGTCTCCTTCACTGAACGCTCATTTCTTCGAATAGACCTATAGGGCTAATTTTTGTGTTCAAATTTGGGCAACCACCAAACGCAAACTTCACGAGACCCCTGCCTTCTCGTCAACGAGCAAAAAAAAGATCCAATTAAATACAGCTACTTGTGATTTTTTCAGGTGGCAAACGGTTGGCGGATTTTTCGTCGCCACGGGGTCGCCCCACTATTCTCGCAGATAATAATGGCCCCAAAAAAGGTCTAAAGGATGCAGCTCGAAAACAACATTTCCCATGATCCCGCTCGCACGATTTACAAGCGCGGTCTGCAAAAGAAGGTGAACCGTCAGGCCTGCCGCAAGGCGATGGGCATCATTGACACGGAGAGCCTCGGTGAATCCATCATCGTCGTGGCAGCTGAGGTCGACCCGAGGGTTCGCCGGATCTTTCCCCAACCCACGACTTTTGACCTGCACACTGGCGAAGCCTACCCGACCAAGACCGCTCTGACCGAGGCGGTGCACGGGACGCGCTACAAGCCTTGGGTCTACACGCCTGACTTCCTGTTCGAGCTTGTAAATGGACAGACCGTCTTCGTCGAAGGAAAGCATAGTCGCTGGCTTCGCAGCAACCCAGAGTTCAGCCGTTTGGCCGCGGCCATGGAGCAACTCGGTCATCGACTTACTCTGGTCACGGAAAAAATGTTTACTCGTGCGGACCATCGGAATCTCCGTATTCTCCGGGCCCTCCCGAACCGCAGTCTGGAACCTGCAATACGTGAGTCGATCGAGACGCAGTTCCCGCGCACCGTATCATTTGGAGAGGCCCAATGGTCGTTCGGCCTGACGCGAGCGGAAGTCTATGCGGCCCTTTTCCACGGGCTTCTCGCGACCGACCTCTCACGCGCCCCTTTCAGCGAGCGGACGAAGCTTCTGCGCGTTGACGGTGATGTATCGCACCTCGAGGTTTTGCCGCTATGAACCAGCTACAGGCATTTGATGGACGCTACCTCCGGAACGGCGAGACGCTCTACCGGGTGATTGGGCGCGCCCAAGGAAAACCGGCCGTGATCCTCGATTTGAACGGACAGGGGTCAGAGATCACCCTCGAGGATTTTCATCGTCAGATTGCACTGGGAAATGTCTCAGAGGGACAAGCGCCGGTATTCTGCGACCGTGTCATGAACGACGACGAGTTGTCGGAGGCGGCTTTCCGGAAGCGCATCCTTGAGCTCGCTGACCGCTACCAAGAGCTGGGGCTCAAGTGGGGTGAGATAAGGAGCGCAATCGGTATCGAACTACAGAAAGATCCGCGTTTCGCGCCACGCGCGTCAAAGCTCCCCGCTGTCCGAACAATCCAAAAGTATCGGAAAGATTACTGCGCCATGGGGCAGCTTGCTTTGGTCGATAAGCGGGATCAGTCCGGAAACTACACCGTCCGCTATGACGAGGTTTTCCTCGAGGTCGTCCTCGATCTTCTTGAGGAATCTTATCTAACCTCGGACCGCATGAATATGACGGATCTGGTTCGGCAATCGAGGCACAAGTATCTGAAGCAGTTTCCGAAAGAGCGACCAAACGAAAAGCCGGGAAATCACGGCGAAAAGGCTGTGAAATCGATAATTGATAGCTACATTCCTCATTCCGACGTCATCAAGCGGCGGCTGGGAAAGAAGGCCGCGCGAAAAGCTCTACTTCAAGCTGGCAGTTTCCAGAAAATCGATCACGCCTACGATCGGCTTGAGACAGATTCCACGCAAGCGGACATCTACGTGATCTACGATGGCAAACTGATCATGCCTTGGGTCACGATGGTGGTAGATGCTGCGACCGGCTTCATCGTAGGGCTTGTGGTTTCTTTGGATAACCCCACCGGACTGACCACTGCAACGGCGCTCTACGAGGCTATGAGGGGCAATGACGAAGCATTCTTCGATCGCTTCGGCATCAAGAACCGGGTGCATGTGGCAGGCCATCCTCTGACGGTAGTTGCGGACCAAGGGTCTGAGAACTCCGGCAGCATAATAAATCGCCTGATATCGACGACCGCTATCGAACTCCAAAAAAATATCCCAGGACACCCTGAGAAAAAACCGTTCATCGAGCGCGGGATGCGAACCCTCAAGACTTTTGTAACGAAACTGGACGGAGCAACGCAAACCGAGGAGATGTCTACTAAGGAACGCTACGAGCGGGCAAAGGCAGAGGCCTGTTGGACCTTTGACGAGTTCGTAAAAAAGCTTCAGGTGTGGCGCTACGATATATACGGCGTTGTGCCGCGTCGGCGTGTGCAATCTCCACTAAAGCGTCGTGAGAGCCCGATCGAGAGCTGGCGTCGCCTTTCCGCGGAAGCCTACGTTCCAGAGCCGCCCAGTAAGCAAACCCTCACGCAGATGTTCTTCCATCATGCGGAGAAGAGGGTCGTCCACCGATACGGGATCGAGGTGGGATACGTTCAGTATTCTTCTTGGGAACTGCGGGAGCTGGAGAAAAATACGAAAGGAAAATTGGAAGTCGAGATCCGCATCAACCCGGCCGACATACGGGAGATAATCGTTTCTCATCCAAAATCTGGCGAAGCATTCTACGTGCCCTGCAAAGATCCCGACATGCCCGCGATTTCTGTCGCGGAACGGGATCGCATTCTCGCCCTCAACCGGCGTGATCCCGACGACTACCTCTCTGCTTCTGAGGTCCTCGCAGCCCTCGTGGAGGGCAAGCACCACAAGCCGTCTAAGGCGACGACCAAGGGGCGGAAGAAACAACATGCCGCCCGACGCAAGCGGCGAGATGAAGAAATCATAAACCGCAGCAATGGACCCAATAGCTCAATGCCTTCTGGCAATGTCTCCCACCCAACGATGCCGGTGCTCGCCCCGAAGCGGCGTAACCGGATCTCCGCACGAGGATAATTAACGTGAACGAACTTTCCCTGAAGGGCTTGCGGATTTCGCATTCCCGTTACGACATTGCGCTGAACCAGATGCTCGAGGCAATCGAGTTGGCTGGCTCGGATGGGGTATGCATTCCCTTTCTTGGCCCGTCCCGCGTCGGTAAATCCGACCTCATGTTAGCGGTCGAAAGCAAGGTAGCCAAGTTTCGCTCCGGCCCAGGATACATGATCCCATCGCCGGACTTCCTGCCCGGCGAAATTTCTCCCAAGCCGAACGATTCAGAGATCTACGCATCGGTCATTCGAACGATGGGGCGGGTTGGAGCTAATCCGAAGCTCGCGCTCCTGAAAGATCGTATGTATGATCTGCTGGAACAACGCGATGTTCGGATTGTGGCCCTCGATGAGTGCAGCCATTGCGCCGAACCCGGCGCGAACCTCACGCGGCGTGCAGCAGCGGACCATTTCAAGACCATCGTAGATCGGTCGGGTGTCATACTCATCCTTATGGGGTTGCCAAAGTTCCAACGCTTAATCGACGAGAACGAACAGTTCGCGGCGCGGTCCATGGCCACGATCGAGCTCCAACCTTATCGCTGGACGGACCCGGACGACCGGAACGAGTTCACAACAGTAGTTTACAGTATTTTCGAATACCTTGAGGAGCGCGGTCTTTCGCTCGAATTCGATTGGATAGACATGACCCGGCGCCTCTTCGCTGCTTCTGGCGGTCGCGTCGGCATGGTAATCGAGCTGCTCGAGGTCGCTGTCCGAAAGTCTGCGCAGACCAAAGCCCTGGGCCTGTCGGATATGGGGAAGGCCGCACATATAAGGCTTCAAGGGTTATCTCGTTTCGCGCCGATCTTCGACCCCGAACCACCACAGGATGACGTTCTTCTGCGGTCCTACGCGAAGGTCATGAGGGACGCAGGACTAAAGCTCCCTGATCCAAATTCGTCGCTTGAGCTCGACGCTTTTCGGCAGGCGGGCGAAGGGGCGTTGGCGGAATGATCCCTTACACTGACGAAAGCCTTCTCGGCTACATCAAGCGGCGCTCTGATGCGCAAGGTTTTCCCGAGGCCAAGGGCTTCCTGACGGCGCCCGGGCAGACCTACGGGCGCGCTACAGTCGAGGAGCCAGAGCGGCTGGCTTTGGAACTCAATCTCGACTTGGCAACGATGGAACAGATCCTGCCTGCCAAGCAACCAATGGACGCCGCCCTCGACTGGTCGTTCCATCGGATGCACCGCGACCCGGTTTGCCCAGCCTGTATTGCCGCGCGCCAGCCCCGGCGGAAAGAGTGGCGACACGCCTTGGTAACGGCATGTGCCGGGCATGAATGCCAGCTAATCGATCAGTGTCCTGGTTGCGGTGACGATCTCACCCTGCTCGGCGATGGCTATGCGGGCTGCCTTTGCGGCACTTCCTATGGCGACGCGAATGCTGTGCCCGCCGGCCCTTTCGAGACTGAGTTCGCAAAGTTAATCGCGGGACACTCGGGCCACATGGGCGGCGTAGACCTCGGATCAGAAGAAGGGCTACACGCGGCTCGCACCGTGTGGTTTCTCTGTGCGAATATGGAACGCGCGCGGACCGGTAAGGAAGGGAAGGCAATTTACCCTAAGACCGTCGCAGAAGCTCGCACGCGCCTGGCGCGTGTCCAACCACTCCTCATCGATTGGCCGAAGGCATTCGACGATCATGTAATCGAGCGATGGAATACCCAGGGTGCAGAAGGACTAACGGCCGCCACACGCTTGGGCCCATGGTATCGTGGCCTTCTTAGCCAGAAAGGTGCACTGGCCGAGGCATTGCTGTCCCGCTGCCTCATTGTCGTCAGCACAGTGTGTGGCGACGCATACAAAACCCGTCGCCATCAGGATGGCGCGGCATGGATGAGCGCAGCCCACGCAGGAGAAACTCTGGGCATGCGCAGCGAGAGGATTGTCGAGGCAGTCCGTGCTGGGGTCATGGAGGGATCGCAGGGACGATCGGGCACGGGCCACCTTCATACGATCGTCAGAACACAGGACATTGAAGAGGTCCGTGAGCAACGGAAGCGATCTGCGACCAAAGAAAAGGTTCGGAACATGCTTGGGGTTTCGAGGAAACAGTTCGAGCTTTTGGAAGAGGCAAGGTTCTTCGGTGCTGAGTGCAGGGTGTCGCCTCACCCCTGCGTCGATGGAGATTTCGACCTCAAGAATATCTGCGCTGCGGTAGATGAAATCCGGCAAGTGGCCCGGGTTGAAAGTGCCGGAGCCGATGGAATGGTGGCCTTTCGCAAGATCAACCTGCGCCGGACGACGGATCGGAACGCGGTTGCCGACGCTGAGCGGCACATTTGATGCGCAACATTATCGGCAGAACGCGCAAGACTTTGGGCGGATAGTGCGCAAACTATTGGGCCTGAACCGACGATTTTCTTCAACGATTAAAAGCGGAATGCGCACGGTTACGCGGTGTCCTACAGGGCGTGTAGGTGCCCCCAAAGCGCCAGCGCTGCTGCCAAATCTCAAACCGATAATCCGCCGCGCCGCCTAAACAGCGACGCGGCGTTTTCATTTCATTTGGCCAATTACCCGATGATGCCGTTCAGCGTCTCGGAGGGGCGCATTACGCGGGCGGTTTTTTCGGCGTCGGTGTGGTAGTAGCCGCCCAGATCGACAGCCGCGCCTTGGGCCGCTGCAAGCTCGGACAGGATGTCGGCTTCCTTGGCGGCCAAGTCATTGGCGATGGGCGCGAACTCTGCGGCGAGGTCCGCGTCATCGCTCTGAGCGGCGACGGCTTCGGCCCAGTAGCGCGCGAACCAATAGTGGCTGTCGCGGTTGTCGGGCTCACCCACCTTGCGCGAAGGGGAACGACCATGGTCGAGGATACCCTGCGTCGCGGTTTCCACGGCATCACCCAGCACGCGCGCCTTCTCGTTGCCGCGGGCATCGGCGAGGAACTTCAGGCTCTCGCCGAGGGCGCAGAATTCGCCAAGGCTGTCCCACCGCAGGTGGTTCTGCTCCACCAACTGCTGAACGTGTTTCGGGGCAGAGCCGCCCGCGCCAGTCTCGAACAGACCGCCGCCGTTCATCAGCTTCACGATCGACAGCATCTTGGCCGAGGTCGCCAGCTCCAAGATCGGGAAGAGGTCGGTCAGGTAGTCGCGCAGCACGTTGCCGGTGATCGCGATGGTGTTCTCGCCTTTGGTGATGGTCTCCAGCGAGGCGCGGGTGGCTTCCCGGGGGGCCATGATCTCGAACTTGTCGGCGACGCCCTGCGCCTCGAGGATGGGCTTCACGTAGGAGATCAGCTCGGCATCATGGGCGCGGTTTGAGTCTAGCCAGAAGATTGCGCGGCAGCCTTCGGCCTTTTGGCGGGAGATGGCAAGGTTTACCCAATCCTCAATCGGCGCCTTGCGCGCGGAGGAAGAGCGCCAGATGTCACCGGCCTCGACCTTGTGCTGGTGCAGCACGGTGCCGTCGTCAAGGATCATCTTGACGGTGCCCGCTTCGGCCAGCTCAAACGTGGTCGGGTGGGAGCCGTATTCCTCGGCCTTTTGCGCCATCAGGCCGATGTTCTGCACCGTACCTGCGGTGGCCGGGTCGAGCTTGCCGTTCTCTTTAAAGAAGTTGATCGCCTCGTCGTAAACCGGCGCATAGGAGTTGTCGGGGATCACGCAGTTGGCGTCATGCTCTTTGCCGTCGGGGCCCCAGCCCTTGCCGCCAGCGCGGATCAGCGCGGGCATCGAGGCGTCGATGATCACGTCAGAAGAGACATGCAAGTTGGTGATGCCCTTGTCGGAATCGACCATATACATCGGCGGACGCTCTTCCATGCAGGCGTCGATGTCGGCCATGATCTCGCTCTCGCCCTTCACGCGTTCCAGCAGATCGCCGAGACCGGAGTTGGGGTTCACGCCCAGTTCCTTGAGCTTTTGCCCATGCTTTTCAAATACCGGCGCAAGATAGGCTTTGACCGCGTGACCAAAGAGGATCGGGTCAGAGACCTTCATCATCGTGGCCTTGAGATGCAGCGAGAAGAGAATGCCGTCTTCTTTGGTCTTCTCGATCTGGGTGTTGAGGAAGTCCTTCAGCGCCGCGGCGCTCATGAAGGTCGCATCGACCACGGTGCCGGCGGGATACTCAAGCCCCTCTTTCAGCACCTTTTCCCCGTCCGCGGTTTCCAGCACGATCCTGGCGCCAGTCGCGGCGTCAAGCGTGGCCGAAACTTCGTTGGAGAAGAAATCATTGCCGGACATGGACGACACATGCGTCTTGCTGTCGGCAGTCCAATCTCCCATGCGGTGCGGGTTGGACTGGGCAAAACTCTTGACGGCTTTGGCCGCGCGGCGGTCGGAGTTGCCTTCGCGCAGGACCGGGTTCACGGCGGAGCCTTTGATGCCGTCATATTTCGCGCGCACGGCTTTTTCTTCATCTGTGCTCGGCTCTTCGGGGTAGTCGGGCAGCGCGTAGCCTTGGGCCTGAAGCTCTTTGATCGCGGCGACCAGCTGCGGCACGGAGGCAGAGATGTTTGGCAGTTTGATGACATTGGCCTCGGGCGTCTTCACCAGACGGCCCAATTCCGCCAGATCGTCCGACTGGCGCTGTTCTTCGCTCAGATGCTCAGGGAAAGTCGCGAGGATACGGCCCGCGAGGCTGATGTCTTTCGTGCCGACGCTCACACCGGCGGCTTCGGCGAACTTTTTGATGATCGGCAACAGCGAGGCAGAGGCCAGCTCCGGCGCTTCGTCAACTTTGGTGTAGATGATATCGGACATGATTGCTCCAAATTGCTGCATTTGCTGCCCTGATAGCGGAAGAGGCGGCGAAGGTCGACGGTATACCGCAGTATGCGGTGAGGTCGTTTCAGGAAAAGCGGATTTCAGCCTTTTCGACCCGCCACCTAGCGCTGCCTGCGCGCTGCCGTCTAGCGGGCGACGCTGCGCAGTTGCAGAATCTGCATCCCAATCGCCATGGCCGGGCCGATCCCCACGGCGAAAAGCAGCGTGCCGAGACCCAAGGTGCCGCCCAAGGCCCAGCCGATCGCCACGACGGACAATTCGATGCTCATGCGGACCAGCGCGATGGGTTTGCCGGTGACCCGCTGCAGCCCCGTCATCAACCCGTCCCGTGGCCCGGGGCCGAGGTTTGCGACGAGGTAGATCGCGCCGCCAAAGCCAGTCACGAAGACACCGGTCAGCGCCAACACGGCATTCGCCAGATAGTTGTCGAAGTGGGGCAGGATCGGCAACGCATATTCCAGCACCAGCGCCACGATCAGCGCGTTCAGAATGGTGCCGATGCCGGGCGTCTGCATCAGCGGGATCCAAAGCAAAAGAACCACGGCGCTGATCAAGAAGGTGGCAAAGCCAAGGCTCCACCCCGTGATGCGGGTCACCCCTTCGGCGAAAACGGTCCAAGGGCTGACGCCGACACCCGCCGTGACCAAAAGCGCCTCGCCCAAGCCGAACATCAACAACCCCAGAACCAAAAACACCATCGACGCCAATGGCGGCCTGAGCGTGAAGGCTTTGGGCGAACTCCACCGTAGCCGGGGAACAGAGGTGACAGACAGAAAACTCACGGCGCGACCTTTGGCGGGATGCTCAAGATGCCCTGTTGTTCCAGTTTACGTCAGAACCGGCAAGGTCAATCTAGCCTGTACCCCTCACCGCCAGCGCGAAAAGCCGAAGGTCATATAATCCTTCTGATAGGCTTCCGCCGTGAGTGCTTCGATCTCATCGTCATAGATATCGCCGAGCGTGAAGGGGCCGGGCTCCACCATCTGGGGCAGGGCCGGGACGGTGGCATGGCCTTGACCCGCGGCCAAAGCGGGAAGTTCGCTGGCCAACTCCTCTTCGCGGATGATACGGTCGGGCAGGCAGAACGCCCCGAAACCCGCGATGGCTTGGGCCTGAGAACACCATGCAGCATCCACCCGGATCGAGGTTTGCCCGGCCAGATTGCCTTTGAGAAACTTCAGGAAGGCGACAAAAGCGGCGCGATGCGCGTCTCGGTCGTATTCGGCGTCGGGGCCATCCTTTGGCAGCGGCACCTTGTAGCGGCGCATCAGCGTGTTGCGCAACTGGCGGTAACTGCCCTCCCCCGTGGTCAGGATATGGCGGCAAAAGGCATCATGCGCGCGCAGGGCGGGATGGCGCAGTACGGTAAAGCCGCGATGCCCGTGCGTTTTGCGTTTCCACTGCCGCAGCTCTTTTTGCGACATCTTATCGCGCAGCGCCTCGCGCGGGACACCATCGAGGGCGGCGAGCCAGTCCAACACCTGTTCCTGCGGGCCGGATTTAATCGGCAGATAGATCAACCCGCTGGTCGCCGCCGCCACATAGGAGGGCACATTCGGCCCGCGCCGTGGCTCGAAATTGGGGGTGCGGGTCAGGTCGAAACGGTCGAGCCGCGCCAGCGCCGCTAGCATCTCGTCATAATTGCTGACCTTGGCCGAGATCGGGCTGGGGTTCTGTTTCTTGAGGTTCTTATCCAGCCCCTCCAACTGCTCATCCACGCCGAGGTAGCGCGCAAGCCCGTTCATCACCTCAACGCTTTGCAGGTCTTCGTAAGCCACATAGAACGCCGTCTGGCCGGAGATTTGCAAACGGTTCAGCAGCGTGATCTGGAATTGTTGCAGGGCATCCAAATGGGCGCTGAACTCATCGGCGTCAAAGACAGCCTGCGCCACCTTCTGCGCCTTCATATCGGTCAGTTTCCACTGCCCCGTGGCCTGCGCGATCTTCCAACTGACATAGCTGTCGACCGGGTTGCGCGTGAGCACGATCTTGGCGCAGCGCTGATCTTCGACGATCTGGTCAAAAACACGCGGGTCGTGGTCGTGAAAATAGCGGAAACCGCCCAAAGCATCCTGCTGACCCCGGATCGCCGCCAGCAGCTTTTTGGGATTCTCGTCCCGCGTGGCCTGATCGACGCCAAGGATCGGCTCGCTTTTGGGATAGCCCATGAAGAAAGGGTTAAACGCCTCCCCATGACAGGCGATCCCGGCAAAGGCGTTCAGGTTCGCCTCCAGGAAGTTGGACCCGGTCCGCATCTCGGCGAAGACTACGAAACTGTCGAATTTGTCGCGCATGGGTTATTTCACCAGATAGGGTTTGGGGGAAGGTTTGGCATCGGCGCTGCCCCCTTGGGCCACCGAAAAATCGCCGACCAGATAGGGGTGCATGCCTTGGTTCTTGAGGTTCTGGAGAAACTGGCCAAAGCCGTTCAGATCAACCATGCGCGGCGCCTCTGACAGGCGACGCAGACGGTGGCGGCCAATTTCGTCAAGGATATCTTGCAAGGGCTCCATCGGCGCTTCGATGAAATCCGCCATGGTCCAGACCCGCACACGCGCCTTGGTATAGGGCGAATTCAACACATCCAAATGCGTGCTTTCCGTCTTTTGCAGCTTGGCGGCCAGACGGCGAATATCGGCGAAATCGAGGTTCGAGCGGAACAGAGGCACCGCCCAAGCGCCGGTGATGACCGAAATATGCGCGTTGGGGTCTTTGGCCACACGCCAGTTGATCTGTTGATTGTCCATCGGGCCGAATTGAAAGCACTGACGCTCGCCCCTTGTATTCCAGATCAGGTTGGTCAGAAACGCACTGGCATTGTGATCGCGCAGCACCGGGTTGTCCGACAAGGCTCCGTTCAGCGTGGTTTCCCCACCCGCAAAATGCGCCCGGTCGGGGGCAAAGAGATGCCCATGCACGCGCGCACCACTGGCACGGCTGAGCCAATGTTCGAAATCCTCGAAAATCTCGGTAAAGCCCTGAAACATCGAATAGGGCGCGGCGGTGACGCCATTCTCCCAATCCTCGTTTGGAAAACGGCTTTGCATATAAAGCCCGGCGCGGCCCCGGGTGCGCCGCTCCACCGCCTTGGCAAAGATACGGTCGATCTTGCCGGGGTTCGGCTCGGTCTTTTTCATCGCACCGGCAGAGTCGGTCAGGAAGGCATCATAAAGCCGGTCCGCATGGGGCCAAATCTTGCGTGCCACGAAACAATCAGAGCGGCGCAAAAGCTGGAGGTGATCGTCGTAGAAGATATGCGGCTTGCCCTGAAAATCGAACTTGGACAGGGTCAGCGATCGGCTTTCGATTTTGCTGGAATAGAGCCTTGCAAGGGTCTGAAAATAGCTTTCGTCCGGGATCCAGACGTGCCGGAAGAACTTGTCGTAGGTCGTCCGGTCCGGGTCTTGCAAGATCGCCGACAGGGTGCGCCGGGTCAGGCACCACCACTGCGAGCCCATATGCGGCACGATCCTGCGCGGCATCCGACGCTTCAACCGCAGCAGGCGCTGCACCTCGACCGCGCGGTCGAACAGATAGCGGTTGCGCCGCCATGAGAAGGGGAAACGCAGGGTAAACCGCTCTGCATCCAGCCCGCCCACGGTCCAAGGCACATCCGCCGTGGTGGCGCTTTCGATGAAATCGGTCTGGGGACGGTCCTCAAGATAGTCGATCAACTCCTGCACCGGGCGCAGCGGCAGGCAAGAGCCGGAGGCCAGATAGACATGGCGCACCTTGGGAAAGCGCGAGAGCATCAATTCCGCCGCGCCCTGAGAGGCGGCAACGATTCCCCAGGTGCCCCATTCGCAACGTTTGCGCGGGCTAAAGCAGACATCCTTGAGATCCGACAGCGCCGCCACGAAGGCATCATGCGCCCGCCGGGACACCGCCTTGTCGATATGGATCACCACCGGACAACCCGCTGCCGCCCAATGCCGCGCAACCTGCTCGGCCCGGTCAAAAGCGTTGTGCACCAACATGACGATCCCGACGCTCATGCCCAGTTCCCTTTGGACATGAGGCCGAGGATCTCAAGCTGCCGCCAGTTGATGTAGCGTTCTGACCATTTGCACCAAAGCTGCGGGTCGTCCTTCAGCTGTGCGGCATAGGCTTTGTATTCCACCGAAGCCGCGTAATGCTCGCTACGCTGCAACTCTTCCGCCGCCTTGGCCCCAAAGGTGTCGAGGAATTTGGCGTGCAACAGCACGCCCGAGGCTTTCTCTCCGCCCCATTCGTCATAGACCTGATTGAGCCCGCGCGGCAGCAGCATATGGGTCGAACTGACGTAGGCATAGCGCCGATCCCATTTGACCAGTGGCACCTTGTTCAGCGCAGGCGCCTTGGCAGGCGCGTCAGGAAAGAACACCCGCGCCCGTGGTCCGCCCTGTATCCAGAGGTTTCCAAACCGCCGATTGCGCGAAATGGTGTAGTTGCCACTGTCGAACCATGCGGCGATCTCAATCGGATTTTGGCCCGCCTGATAGGGCTCCTCGTCAAGCCGCCCCTTGGGATACATATCCAGCAACATCGCTGAAAAGCTCTTGATCGAAGAGGCATCGAGCCAGTCGGTCAGCGCCCGCAGGGGGCGCGTGTCGCAAAAGGGGTAGACGAGAAACTCATCCGGATCGACCGTCAGCGCCCAATGGCCATGGGCGTATTTCATCTGCAACCAGTTCAGCCAATCCACCCCAAAGCGGGAGCGTTTGTAGCTGGCCTTGGCGCTCCAGACCGAGACATCGGGCTGCTCGGCCAGATAATCGAGCGCGCCATCGTCGCTGTCATTATCGACAAAGAAGAAATGCCCGACGCCCATCTCGCGGTAGTATTTCAGGAAATAGGGCAGCCGGATCGCTTCGTTGCGCTGCGTGCAGAACAGCAGAATATCGTCAGCCTTGATCTGCGCGGTCCGGTTCGCCACAGAGGTCAACTCGCGCCGCTTGCGGAAGGCGCGGATGCGCCAGCGCTTGCGTTGCAGCCGCAACCGATATGACTGAATTAAGCCCAAACCGCCCCTTACCTATCGCGTCTGACCGCCCCCCTCTACCGCGCTATCACGTCGACTTTAACACGGTCTTGAAGTGTTCGGCCCATGTTGGCGCGATAAAAGTCGTCGCTGGGCGCGGGTCTGGCACAGATGCGGCCCATTCTTCGATTGTTCTGATCCATGAATAGGGTTCGCCCAAGGGCGCGTAAACGGCTTTGTCGCCCAAGACCTCGTGCAAGACTGGTAAATCGTTGCATAAAACACGCGTTCCAAGGCTCAGCGCCTCTGCCGGGGGCAGGCCAAACCCCTCTGCATGGCTGGGGAAAAGCATCCCCGCCGCCCCCTGCACCAAGGCCGCCAATCCTTCGTCGCTGAGGTTCGCCAGCTCTTGCGCGGGGCCGTTTTCAGGCAGGCGGTCGAGCCGGTTGAAAACCGCGCTGTTGTTCCACCCCCGCGCCCCGCAAATCAGCAAGAGCGGCGCATCGGGCCCCATCTTCTGCCAGAGATCCAACAAAAAGCCGTGGTTCTTGCGCGGCTCGATCGTGCCGACGACGACGAAATAGGGACGCTCTGGCGGAAGCCCCGCAGGCAGGTCACCGGCATCAGGCGCGGGCAGATCGACGCCCAGATGTGCGACGATAGCAGACGGAATCCGCCCGCGCATCTGCGCCTCGCTGCGCTGGCGCGTGTCTTGTGAGTTGTAAATCACCAGATCGGCCTGCGCGCTTACCCGGTCGATCTTGGCCCGAAACGGCGCGACGGTGCCGGGGCGTTGATAGGCGGGATGTTCCAGTGGGATCACGTCGTGGATAAAAACAGCACTTCGCCCCCGTGCCTGTTTCACAGCGCCCAGAACCCGGTCCGTCAGATTGCTGTGCCCGACATTCAAATAGGCGAAACCCGGCGGCAGATGCCGGGAGAGCATCGCGGGCAACCGAGCGGGAACGCAGCGCGCGACCGCCAAACGCCGCAAGTCGCTCTCCGCCCGGCTGAGCGCCACACTGCGCCCCCGCGGCAGGCGCGAAAGCAGATCCGCCCGCCCCCAAGCAACGCGGCCCGCGAGCCGATCCTGAAAGGCCCGCATCCCATCGCGGTCCAGCACGGCATAGCCCAAAGCAGTGCGCGCCACTCCAAAAAGCGGCGCAGCCCCTGTCAAAAGATGTGAAAGATAGGCCAGTTCGACCCGATCCACCCCCGTCGCGCCCCGCCCGACCCGACGCAAACTGCGCGTCAGGTCCAACAGCCGCGTGGGGGGAGACTGAGGCTTTTCCAAAGGCCTGCTTCTTGCCCCTACTGCGCCGCCCGGTCGATCTGGGAAATGCTTTGCAGATAGGCCGAAAGATCGTCGCGCAATTCTTCACGGGCAAGGCCGAAGGCCACCGTCGCTTGCAGAAAGCCCGCTTTTGAGCCGCAATCGAACCGCTGCCCGCGGAAACGGAAGCCATAGACATCGCGGTCTTGCTCGATCTCTTGGGCAATCGCATCGGTCAGCTGAATTTCACCGCCCGAGCCGGATTTCAGCTTGTTCAGGTTCTTCAAAACGGTCGGTGCCAGAATGTAGCGCCCGATCACCGCGAGGTTCGATGGTGCTTCGTCGACGGCAGGCTTCTCTACCATGCCATTCACCTTCACCAGATCACCGCGTTCTTCGCTGGTATCGAGAATGCCGTAGGAGGACGCACGGGACGGCTCCACCTCCATCGCGGCGACCATGCTGCCGCCGGTTTCCTCATAGGCTTCGACCATCTGCTGTAGACAGGGTTTTTCCGCTGCGATCACGTCATCCGGCAGCATGACGGCAAAGGGCTCATTGCCGATCAAACGGCGCGCGCACCAGACCGCATGGCCCAGCCCCAATGCCTTGTGCTGGCGGATATAGGCGATTGCGCCGCTGTCCATATTGGTGCTTTGTAGCGTCTCCAGAAGCTCGGTCTTGCCCTTTTTACGCAGCTCCTGCTCAAGCTGTGGGGCGTGGTCGAAGTAATCCTCCAGCGCGCCTTTGCCGCGCGAGGTTACGAAGATGAACTCTTTGATCCCGGCGGCGCGCGCCTCATCAATTGCATATTGAACCAAGGGCCGGTCGACGAGGGTCATAATCTCTTTCGGCACCGATTTGGTGGCGGGCAGAAAGCGTGTTCCCATGCCTGCAACGGGGAAAATCGCTTTTGTAACCTTCTTGCGCATTTTAATCCTTACAACTTATTCGAAATATACAGAACGCCTCGGTCAATTTACCTGCGTCTTTCTACCGGTCACAATCATTGCCGAAACCGCGCTGTCTGGCAACTCGCTTAACTTCCCGTTGCTGCCGATCAAGGCGTCGCGTTAAGCGGAAAACCGCGTCATCCCGTTCAGACTTTCCGTATATTCCACCTGTTTGCAGCCAGATAGCGTGGGCCGGATCGAAAGCAACGCGATGGTAAAGCGCCGTCGGCGAAAGGTTGATTAAGGTCACGATCTCACCCGATCGTGCCCGTTTTGCAGCCTTTGCCCGGTCTTGCGCCAGTTTAATAGGCCGGGTGAAGATGGCCACGCTGCGCCGGGCGTGGGCCGGAAAAGGGCGGAAAGCGCTGTTGGCTTTCTGCGGCAGGGTAACGCTGGCGATGGGGCGCTTCACCCCTTCGGCGTGGCCCTCGTCCAACCTGCGCAGCAACCTTGGCACGTCACGCGGCTCTAACCCGCCGCTCACCAGATGGCGCAGCAAACGGCGGCGTTCTTGGGCACGCAGCTGCGCCCAATGGGCGGCACGGTCCTGCGCGGGCAAGTGTTTGCGATGGAAAACGGCCCAGCTTGCCCCGATATCGAAGAGATCGCGCGGCACACGGTTGGCGCTTCGCATGGCGTTGGCGGCGAAACCGTGGTGGACCTCGGCGCGCGGCACGATTGCCGTGGCATGGCCCACCCGCGCCAGCCGCATGTTCAGATCGGTCTCATCAAGATAGTAATGAAAGGCCGGGTCAAAGCCGCCCACTTTCACCAAGACATCACGCCGAAAGGCCATATTAGTGCCTTCGGTCTTGATTGCCCCCCCGGGCGGAGGGTGCAGGATGCTGGGGGTTTCAGGGTCGACATCAAACTCTTCCGGCTCTCCGAAACCATTCAACCGACGCGCGCGATATTGGAACGAGATACCATTTCGCCCCCGGACGAAACCGGTCATCGCCGCGACCTTGGGCTGTTGCGCAGGCTCCAGCAGGTGGCGCAGCCATTGCGGCTCGGGCACCGCGTCATCGTCGATAAAGGCCACGACCTCCCCCGCGGCCTCGGCGACCCCAAGGTTGCGCGCGGCAGAGATGTTTGGCTTGTCGAAAGGGACCATTTTCAAGGCCCAAGCAAAATGCATGGCGCGGGCGACGGCGATCCCCGCAGGATCGGCCACGATGATGACCTCGAAAGGGGTATATTGAAGCTGTTCCACCCCCGTCAGGCAGCGCCGCAATGCTTCGGGCCGGTTCCGGCTGACGATCACGATGCTGACAGGCACGCCGCTTTCGAGCGTGGCACTGTCGGGGGTAGGGGTCATTCCAGGCCCATTTTCGCCATCATGGCTTCAAGCTTTGGCACATCTTCGGGGTTGTTCAATTCCCAAAACTCGCGCCCCTTGGCCTCGACCTCGGCACAGAGCACGGCACGGCCATTCTCAAGGAAACGCAGCTGCTCCAACCCTTCCAACTGCTCCAAGGGGCCGACGGGCCAGCTTGGGTATTGGGCCAGCGCGGCAGGGCGGTAGGCATAGACGCCGACATGGTGGAAGACCGGGGTCATATCCGTCTCTGCATAGGGCTTTCCGGTGTAGGGAACGACCTCTTTCGAGAAGTAGAGCGCCTGATGATCGGCGCCGAAAACCGCCGTGGTGCCGCCCACGCGGCCCGCTTTGCGGTCGGCCAAAAGACTGTTCAGCGTAGCCCCGTCGCAGCGCAGAACCGGGGTGGCGATCTCGGCCTCGGGGGTGTCTTTCAACCCCTGCACCAGCCCTTCGACGAACCAATGCGGCGTGAGAGGCGCGTCACCTTGCAGATTCACCACGATGTCATAGCCCCCGCCCAATGCGGCATGGGCCTCGGCACAGCGTTCGGTGCCGTTGGCGCAGGCCTCCGAAGTCATCACGACCTCGGCGCCGAAGCCTTCGGCGGCCTCCCGAATGCGGTCGTCGTCGGTGGCCACCACCACGCGGTCGACACCCGACACCGCGCTGGCGGCCCGCCAACTGCGTTCGATCAGTGTTTGTTTCTGGCCCGACGCCCCGGTGAGCGCCACCAGAGGTTTGCCGGGATAGCGTGTGGAAGCATAGCGGGCGGGGATGACGATCAGGACAGACATCAGCCCGCCTTCAACTCAACGCCCGGCGCATGGGCGATGAAGAAAGGGTTGGCGAAATCGTCCTTGCCGTAGGCCAGCGGGGTGAGGTCATCGAAACGCACCACAGCGCCGCCTGCCCCGTTCAGCACCGCATGGCCCGCGGCGGTGTCCCATTCCATCGTGCGGCCCAAACGCGGGTAGAGATCGGCCTCTCCGGTCGCGACGAGACAGAATTTCAGCGACGACCCCGCCGAAGTCATGTCGCGCACGGCGTATTTTCCGATGTAATCATCGGTCGCCTGATCGCGGTGAGATTTCGAGGCGACGACCATCAGGGCCGCATTGTCAGGGTCAGAGACCGAAATCGCCTTGGTCTCCCCCACCTGCCGCTTGTCGAATGCGCCGACCTCCTCGACCGACTGGCCGTCGGCCTGGGTAAAGAACATCCGGGCTTTGGCGGGGGCATAGACCACGCCGCGCGTCGGCACGCCGCCTTCGACCAGAGCGATGTTTACCGTGAAATCTCCGCGGCGGTGGACGAACTCTTTGGTGCCGTCCAGCGGATCGACGATGAGAAAGGTATCGCCCTTGGCGGAATGGGTCGCGGCCTGTTCTTCGGTCACCAACATGACATCGGGGAAAGCCGCGCGGAGCCCGTCGGAAATGATCGCATCTGCGGCTTCGTCGGCGGCGGTGACGGGGCTGTCGTCGGATTTCGATTTCA
The DNA here is from genome assembly GCF_043556915.1 of Sulfitobacter sp. 1A15299. Classification (NCBI taxonomy): domain Bacteria; kingdom Pseudomonadati; phylum Pseudomonadota; class Alphaproteobacteria; order Rhodobacterales; family Roseobacteraceae; genus Sulfitobacter; species Sulfitobacter sp. 1A15299. The sequence continues at coordinate 201,020 of NZ_JBIFFJ010000001.1, forward strand.
CCTCGAAATCGTCCTGACCGTAGATCTCCATGATCTTATCCCCGGCTTCCAATGCCAGCCGCCGCATTTCCGCGACCAGTTTCTCGTAATTCATTCTGCCTCCGGCCCTGCGGGCTGTCGTTGCTTCAATTCACCCTTTCCCTTATGCTGCGGAGCTAACGGAACAGCAAGAATTCCGTGCCACGCTAGGGCTTCGTCAAGGACGCGCGCATGTTCCAGTCTTCCAGAAAGCCGAAATCCGGCATCGGTTCTGCCCTCGCCATCGCGGAACTGGTCTACCATTCCGTGGTGCGCAACGTCCGCAAACAGCACAACAATGCCTTTATCGCCATCGCGATGAACATGCTGCAAACAGTGATGTTCGTACTGGCCTTCTATGTGATGTTCTCGATCCTCGGGATGCGCGGCTCTGCCGTGCGGGGTGACTTCCTCATCTATCTGATGTCGGGGATTTTCCTTTACCTCACCCATGTGAAGGCGTTGGGCGCGGTCGCAGGGTCTGAGGGGCCGGCAAGTCCGATGATGCAGCACGCCCCGATGAACACGATCATCGCCATCGCATCGGCGGCGGTGGGGTCGCTCTATATCCAAGTGCTGTCGCTCTTCGTGATCTTGTTCATCTATCATGTGGCGGTCACGCCGATCACCATAGACCAGCCCTTTGCCGCTTTCGGGATGATGCTGACCGCTTGGTTTACCGGCTGCGCGCTTGGGCTGGTGATGCTGGCGATCAAACCGTGGTTTCCGTCTTTCGTGACGATTTTCTCGACCGTCTATCAGCGCGCCAATATGATCGCTTCGGGGAAGATGTTCCTCGCCAACTCTCTGCCCGGCTATATGCTGGCGATGTTTGACTGGAACCCGCTGTTTCACAGCATTGACCAAGCGCGCGGCTTTGCCTTCATCAATTACAACCCGCGCTACACCAGTTGGGAATATCCGCTTTGGGTCGGGCTGGTGCTTTTGATGATCGGGCTAATGGGCGAATTCTATACCCGCCGCCATGCGTCGATCAGTTGGAACGCCCGGCGATGAGACTTCTGGCACTCTTCCTCTGCCTCTGGGCACTGCCTGTCTGGGCAACGCAGGATGCATGGCCTGCCCTACATGACGTCAGCGGAGTTGCGGCGGATGATGTGTTGAACATTCGCCAAGCCCCAAGTGCCAATGCTCCAATCATCGGCAGTTTCGAGCCTGACGCCCAGAACATCGAAGTGATCCGCCCCAATGACCATCACGGTTGGGGCTTGGTCAACACGGGCGAAGGAACCGGCTGGGTGTCTTTAAGCTTCCTCACCCGGCAACCGGGCCAATGGGCCGGGGCGATGCCACCCGTGGCCCATTGCGGCGGGACAGAGCCGTTTTGGTCTTTTGTCTTGACCGGCGATGCGCTGAGCTATGACGCCATGGCGGGCGGCGCAGGCGATTACCGCATCACACAGTCAGGCCCGGCGCAGGGGCGACGCGACAGTTTTCACATGATCGCCGAGGGGCCGCAGGGCGCGGCCATCGCCACGCTCATGACGCGCGCCTGTAGCGATGGCATGTCGGACCGCGCCTATGGGCTGGCGGTCGACTTCCTTTTGCAAGGGAATGATGGCTGGCAACATCAGACAGGGTGTTGTTCTCTCAGCCGCTAGAGCAACGGACTTTTTGAAAAAGTCCGTCACCGTTTTCTTTTAAAGAAAACGTCACTCCACCACGCGCAGCGTCAAGTTGATCCGCCCGCCTTTGGGCAGCAATGTCGAGGTGCCGGGTTTGATCCGGTCCACGCCGTGATAGGTCAGCCGCGCATCTCCGCCCATCACCACCACATCGCCCGATTGCAGCCAGATCGATTCCGTCTTGCCCCCTCGGGTTAGGTTGCCGATCCGAAACAGCCCATCGTCCCCCAGAGAGACTGAGACCACAGGCCACTGAAAATCCGCCTCGTCCCGGTCCTGATGCAGCCCCATGCGCGCATCTGCATCGTAATAATTGATCAGGCAGCATTCCGGGCGGCGCTCCAACCCGGTCAACTGATCCCAAATCGCCATAATCGGTGCCGGAATCTCGGGCCAAGGCTGGCCGTCGGGGTGTTCGGTGACGTAGCGATACCCGCGCCGATCGGAAAACCAGCCATAGCGCCCTGCCGCGCTCATCCGCACCGACATGCGCCCGCCGCGCGGCACTTCGGGGCGAAAGAACGGCGCCTGGCGCACCACGCCGCGCACCGCCTCCAGTACCTCCTGCTGGGCCGCTCTTCCTAGAAATTCCTTGTGAATATCAAAGCCCCGGAGGCGCAAAGCAGTCATTTTTCGTTCTTCCTCGCTCGTTTAGCAAAAACATCACGGAATCGCGACCATCCAGACCAGCCAATGGTTGCAGGGTGCAAATACCCTCCCTATATACGCTCCGAACCGTCGAAGGCACGTGGTCTTCGATGTCAACAGATCGGGGCAGGATGCCAAAACGGGTCCGCGCCTCGTGTCATCGCCTTAGATTCAAAGAGGGATCGAAACATGTCCAAAGTAATCGGTATTGACCTTGGCACCACCAACAGCTGTATCGCCATCATGGATGGCAGCCAGCCGCGTGTGATCGAAAACGCCGAAGGCGCGCGCACCACGCCGTCGATCGTCGCCTTCACCGACGACGAGCGCCTTGTCGGCCAGCCGGCGAAACGCCAGGCGGTCACCAACCCTGAAAACACAGTCTTTGGCGTCAAGCGCCTGATCGGCCGCCGCAACGACGATGCGGATCTGGCCAAAGACAAAAAGAACATGCCGTTCAACGTCATCGACGGCGGCAACGGCGACGCATGGGTCGAAGCCAAGGGTGAGAAATACTCCCCAAGCCAAATCTCGGCCTTCATCCTCGGCAAGATGAAAGAAACCGCAGAAAGCTATCTGGGTGAGGAAGTCTCTCAGGCGGTCATCACCGTGCCGGCCTACTTCAACGACGCTCAGCGTCAGGCCACCAAAGACGCCGGCAAAATCGCCGGTCTCGAAGTGCTGCGCATCATCAACGAGCCGACAGCCGCCGCGCTGGCCTACGGCCTCGACAAAGAGAACACGCAAACCATCGCGGTCTATGACCTTGGCGGTGGTACATTCGACGTGACCATTCTTGAGATCGACGACGGCCTGTTCGAAGTGAAATCCACCAATGGCGACACGTTCCTCGGTGGTGAAGACTTTGACATGCGCATCGTGAACTACCTTGCGGAAGAGTTCAAAAAGGCCAACGGCGTTGACCTGACGCAAGACAAGATGGCGCTGCAGCGTCTGAAGGAAGCGGCAGAGAAGGCTAAGATCGAACTGTCCTCCTCCAGCCAGACCGAGATCAACCAGCCCTTCATTTCGATGGGCAAGGACGGCTCGCCGCTGCACATGGTCATGAAACTGACCCGCGCCAAACTGGAAAGCCTTGTTGGTGACCTGATCAAAGCCTCGATGAAGCCCTGCGCCGCCGCGCTGAAAGATGCCGGTCTGTCCGCGTCCGATATCGACGAAGTCGTGCTCGTGGGTGGTATGACCCGCATGCCGAAGGTGGCTGAAGAGGTCTCCAAATTCTTTGGCAAGGAGCCGCATAAGGGTGTGAACCCGGACGAAGTCGTGGCGCTTGGTGCCGCCATTCAGGCCGGTGTTCTGCAAGGCGACGTGAAGGACGTGGTCCTGCTTGACGTGACCCCGCTGTCGCTCGGCATCGAGACGCTGGGTGGTGTCTTCACCCGTCTGATCGACCGCAACACCACGATCCCGACGAAGAAGTCTCAGGTCTTCTCGACCGCCGAAGACAACCAGAACGCTGTGACCATCCGGGTCTTCCAAGGTGAACGTGAGATGGCAGCCGACAACAAGATGCTCGGTGCCTTCAACCTTGAGAACATCCCGCCTGCCCCGCGCGGCATGCCGCAGATCGAAGTGACCTTCGACATTGACGCCAACGGCATCGTGTCGGTCGGCGCGCTCGACAAAGGCACCGGTAAGGAGCAGAAGATCACGATCCAAGCTTCGGGCGGTCTGTCGGATGCGGATATCGAACAGATGGTCAAGGACGCGGAAGAGAATGCCGAGGCGGACAAGTCCCGTCGCGAGTTGATCGAAGCGAAGAACCAGGCGGAATCGCTGATCCATTCGACCGAAAAGTCGCTGGAAGAGCATTCCGACAAGGTCGACCCGACCACCGTCGAAGCGATTGAACTGGCCATTGCCGCGCTGAAAGACGAGCTGGAAACAGACAACGCCGACAAGATCAAGAACGGCATCCAGAACGTCACCGAAGCCGCCATGAAACTGGGCGAAGCCATCTATAAGGCCGCTCAGGACGAGGGCGGCAGCGACGACACGGCGCAGCCTTCGGATGCTCAGCAAGCGCAAGGTGGCGATGACGACATCCTTGATGCCGAGTTCGAAGATCTGGACGACGACAAGCGCGCGTAAGCGTGAAACGGAACCTGTGAAAGGGCCGGTCCGTCAGACGGGCCGGCCCATCACGTTCCAGCGCAGGAGCATGATAACCCATGGCAAAACGTGATTACTACGAGGTGCTTGGCGTTGCCAAAGGGGCCTCTGCCGACGAGATCAAGAAGGCCTATCGCCGCAAGGTGAAGGACCTTCACCCCGACCGCAACAAAGACAATCCCCAAGCCGAAGCCCAATTCAAAGAAGTGGGTGAGGCCTATGACGTGCTCAAGGACGGCGACAAGAAAGCCGCCTATGATCGCTACGGCCACGCCGCCTTTGAAGGTGGCATGGGCGGCGGGCGTCCCGGTGGCGGCATGGGCGGCGGTCAGGGCGATTTCTCTTCGGCCTTTTCCGACGTCTTCGACGATCTCTTCGGTGACTTCATGGGCCAGCGTGGGGGTGGCGGCGGACGCCGTGCCGCACGCGGGGCTGATTTGCGCTATAACCTGCGCATCTCGCTCGAAGATGCCTTTTCTGGCATGCAAAAGTCGATCACCGTGCCGGCCTCGGTCCAATGTGACGCCTGTGACGGCAGCGGCGCCGAAGGCGGCGCGGAACCTTCGACCTGCCCCACCTGTTCGGGCATGGGCAAGGTGCGCGCCCAGCAAGGTTTCTTTACCGTCGAGCGGACCTGCCCGACCTGTTCCGGCATGGGGCAGATCGTAAAGAATCCTTGCAAGAAATGCCGTGGCGCGGGCCGGGTTGAGAAAGAGCGCACGCTCTCGGTCAACATCCCCGCGGGCGTCGAGACCGGCACGCGCATCCGTCTTGCTGGCGAAGGCGAAGCGGGCATGCGCGGCGGGCCGTCGGGTGATCTCTACATCTTTATCGAGGTGGCCGATCACGACTTGTTCGAACGCGACGGGCCGAACCTCTTCTGCCGTGTTCCGGTGTCGATGAGCACCGCCGCTTTGGGTGGCAATATCGAAGTGCCCACCATCGACGGGGGCCGGGGCCGCGTGCAGATCCCCGCGGGCAGCCAATCGGGGCGTCAGATGCGTCTGCGCGGCAAGGGCATGCCGCCGCTGCGTGGCGGTGGCGTGGGTGATATGATCATCGAACTGGCGGTCGAAACCCCGGTGAACCTGACCAATCGGCAGAAAGAACTGCTGCGCGAGTTCGAGGGCGAGGCCCAGAACAACAACCCCGAAAGCAGCAATTTCTTCTCTTCCGTCAAATCCTTCTGGGATTCGATGAAGGGTTAACCATTGGGGGGAGCTGCGAAGGCGGCTCCCCTTTTGCGGCAATATGGTGAACGAAGTTATAATCGTCCGTTAACCGAATAATAACCACTTTGACGCAACACTCCGGGCATGAACCGCGCCCCAAGAACCTTGGCTGATCAGCCCCTCCCCTATCTGCTGGACGAAGCGCAAGCGCCGCCGTCCAATACGGGGAAGCAACCCTCTTACATCGCGGATCACCGCCAACGTTTGCGCAGCCGTTTCATCGACGGGGGCGCGGCGGCCATGCCGGATTACGAGATGTTGGAGCTTGTCCTCTTCCGCGCCATCCCGCGACGGGATGTAAAACCGCTGGCGCGCGAACTGCTCGACCGGTTCGGCGATTTCAACCGCGTCATCACCGCCCCCGCCGCCCGGCTGCGCGATGTCAAAGGCGTGGGCGAAGCGGTGATTGTCGAACTCAAGATCATTGAGGCTGCGGCACAGCGGCTGGCCCGAGCGAAGGTGCTGCAACGGCATATCGTTTCCTCATGGGACGCGCTGCTGGACTACTGCCACACCACCATGGCCCATCTGGAGATGGAGCAGTTTCGCGTCCTCTACCTCGACCGGAAGAACATCCTCATCGCGGATGAGGAACAGGCGAAGGGCACGGTGGACCATGTGCCGGTCTACCCGCGCGAGGTTGCCAAACGGGCGCTTGAGTTGAACGCCAGCGCGATCATCCTTGTGCACAATCACCCCTCGGGCGACCCCAGCCCGTCACGCTCAGACATCGACATGACCCGGCAGGTCGCCGCCGCCTGTGATGCCCTGGGGCTGACGCTGCATGACCACCTGATCATCGGCAAATCGCGCGAGCTCAGCTTTCGCAGTGAGGGGCATTTATAGCGGGGTGCGCCTAGCGCACCCAAACCTCCACCCGCCGGTTGGCCTGACGGCCCCATTCGCTATCGTCACAGGCAATCGGCATCGCCTCGCCAAAGGCATCGACCCGCAGATCGATGCGCGACAGGTTGGCGGTGACCGCAGCGGCGCTGACGGCACGCTGTACCGCTTCGGCCCGGCGCAGGGCGATTTCGCGATTGGCCCGCGCGGCCCCCTCGCCATCGCTGAAGCCCACGAACATCAGCCGCCGCGCGTCATATAGCCCCTGTTCCAAGGCCCGCGCCAACTGCTGCACGTTGGACCGCGACTGCGCATCAAGCCGGATCGACCCCGCCTCGAAACGGAAAGAGGTGGTCAGCCGCGCCATCGGCACAAGCGTCGCCGTCATGCGCTGCAACTCCTCTAGCGGGGTTTCGACACCCGCCGTGATGATCGCATTGGCAAAGCGGTTGCCCTGTTCCTCAACCGGGATTTCCTCGGGCGTTTGATCCACGAAACCGGCCCGGCGGATCACGATCTGGGCCGAAGGGCCACGGGTAAAGGCCAGAAACTCGCGGGTGATCAGCGGCAAGCGCCGGGCGGGGAAATAGAGGAACATCGGCGCGGTCAGCGGGTAGTCTTCGGTTTTGATCGTGCGCCGTGCGGCATCCAGCGCAAAACCGCAGTTGCCGCCAAGGGTCAGCACCTCGGCCTCGCCCTGTTCGGCATAGCTGGTGATGCCAAGGGCGAAAACATCCCGCGCGACCGCCTCGGCCAGCGCATCGGGCATGGCGTGGCGGGTGACATCGGCGGTCAGTTCCAGCCCGGCGGGGGTGAGAACCTGATCCACGATGGCTTGGCTCAGCCCGCTGTCGGCGGTGGGCAGATGCAACTCAATCGGCGCGTCCGGCCCGCCGAGGCGCTGCCAATTCTTGATCTCGCCCGAGAACACCCGCGCCAAAGTCAGTGGCGAGATTTGTTTGACCGGATTGGACGGGGCGACCACGGGCACCACCGCATCGAGCGCCAGAACCCGGCTGCGATTGGCCCCGGTCAGATCACCCAAGCCTGCCTCACGGGCATTAATCCGCTCCTCGCGGCGCACCTCGCGCAGGGCCATGACGACATCGGCCTCATCCGCCAGCAGATCGGCAAAGCCCTCGTTGGTATTGCTTGCCCGGAAATCGAACCGCGCGGCGAGCTTACCGTCGTCCTGACGCGCCAGCAGCAGCGCGAAGCGCCCGCTGTCCCCCTCTTCGCGGCTGACGGTATAGCCTTGCCGCGCGGCAAAGGCTTCGATCAAGGCAGGCATCAAAACCGCCCCCATGGTGGCGGAGCCCGAGAAGCGCACCTCGGCCACGAAATCTTCCAGGTTGGGGCAGCCCGGCCCGGCGCAGGACACGCCGCTGCTGTCGACGGTCAATTCGCCATAGTCCGTCTCGACACGGTAGAATTCGCCGTCGAACCCCAGCAGGGTGCCGCTGAGTTCGACGCTGCCATCGCGCGAGGTCAGTGCGATGTCCTGCGCCGCAGATGCGCCCGCTGTAAAAAGCAAAAGTGCGGCGCTGATCGCCGCACGTTTCAACCCGTTCATCTAGACCTACCCGGTTGCGTCAGTTCTGCGCGACTTTCAGGTCTTGGAGCAAATTATTCAACACCAGAAAATTGCCAACCGCGTCACAGTCCGGCACGGCAAGGGTCAGGTTCTGGGTTTTCACCGGATCGTCGCCGCGCAGTTCCAGCGCCTGTGCTTCGATCTCAAGCCCGCAGTTCGCCTCGCTTACCTCGGCCTCCACGCTCAGCGCGACATCGCCCTCCTGCGCCGCTTTGGCGACCGGGAAGCTATAGACTTCGGCCATCAACGGCTCAGCGGTGTCGGTGTCGCCATTGCGGGTCATGAAGCCCCCTTCGCCCAGCACGGCAGCGGTCATATCGCGCGGCGCGCCGGACCAGACATGGCCCGCGTCGCCGTAATCCGCGCCGAACTCGCGGGCGTGAAGCTCGAACCCTGCCGTGCCTTTCCATTGCAGCACGACGCGGTTGAAATCAGAGAGTTCAGGGACCGAAGTCTGCGCCACCGCGCCATCGCCGTTGCCGAAGGCGAGAATGAAAACAGCCTCTTCCGCCAAGGCCGGGACGGTGACGGACAACTGCCCTTGGTCATCGGTGACTTCGGTGAAAATCATCCCGTTGTGATGCACGGTCAGCCGCTCATTTGGCAGGCAGGCAGCATCGAGGGTAAGTTTCACCATCGCGGCGGCAACGGCATGGGCTTCGGCGATTATATCGCAGGTCGCGGGGATCGCGGCGCTGTGGTTTTTCGGGGCGGGCGGCAGGCCTTGGGGCGCTGCGGCCTTGACCACGCGGTCATCCAGCGTTGGCAGGGCAATGGGGCTTTCAAGCGCGGCAGAGGTCAGGGTGATGCCTTCAACCTCAAGCAAGGCGCCATTGTCGGCCACCGGGCGCTGCGCCTCACCTGCGCCATAGCGCTGCTGCGCGGTGTCGGAGCTTTGCATGACATAGCCAATGCTCACCGCACAGGCCAGAGTGCCGACAGCTGTCAGAATTTCTTTCGTGCGCCGCATGACAAGTCTCCTTCAACGGATTCGTTAGAGACTTTATGGGCGTGGATCAGGGCCGGGGTATGGCCCTGAAACGCCAAGTTATGGGCGAAAAAGTGACGCCGCTCAGGTGATCTGGCCGTGGCAGTGTTTGAACTTTTTGCCAGAGCCGCAGGGGCAAGGATCGTTCCGGCCCGGGTTGCCCCATGTGGACGGATCGTTCTCGTCAAAACCGGGGGCTGCGGCTTCGGCCTGTTCAGAGGCCTCATCCGCCGCCTCGCTCGCCGCAGCTTGCATCGCGGCCTGACGGGCGGCCATTTCCTGCATCATCTCGCGGCGCTGCTCTTCGCTCATCGGTTGGATCTGGCCCAGCTTCTGGGTCACCTCCTGCCGCAGACTGTCGAGCATCGTCTCGAACAATTGGAAGGCTTCGTTCTTATACTCGTTCAGCGGATCGCGCTGTGCGTAGCTGCGGAAGCCCACGACCGAACGCAGATGTTCGAGCGTCAGCAGGTGGTCGCGCCATTTGGTGTCGATCGCTTGCAACAACAGCTGTTTCTCGATGTTGCGCATGTTCTCTTCGCCAAAGGCTTCGGCCTTCTTGGCCATCAGCTCATCCGTGGCTTTCATCAGACGTTCGCGGATCACCTCGTCATCCACGCCGTCCTCTTCGCACCATGCGATGATCGGCACGTCGACGTTCAACTGTTCGATCACCGCGGCATAGAAACCTTGGGTGTCCCACTGATCGGCATAGGTCTTGGGCGGCATATAGGTGTCGATCAGATCGTCGATTACCTGCTCGCGCATGTCGGTGACGATCTCATTGAGGTTGTCTGCCTCCATGATCTCGCGGCGCTGGCCAAAGATCACCTTGCGCTGCTCGTTCATCACGTCGTCGAACTTCAACAGCTGCTTGCGGATGTCGAAGTTGCGGCCCTCGACCTTCGCCTGCGCCCGCTCCAGCGATTTGTTGACCCATGGGTGCACGATGGCTTCGCCGTCTTTCAGGCCCAGCGTCGTCAGCACTTTCTCAAGCCGTTCCGAGCCGAAGATGCGCATCAGGTCATCTTCGAGCGACAGGAAGAACGAAGTGCGGCCCGGGTCACCCTGACGGCCCGAACGGCCCCGCAGCTGGTTGTCGATGCGACGGCTCTCGTGACGCTCGGAGGCCAGAACGTAGAGACCGCCAGCCTCCAGCACCTTCTGCTTTTCCTCGGCATGCTGCGCTTCGATCTGGGCCCGGATGTTGGCCGGGTCGGCCTCGGGGTCGGCATCCAGCGCGTCGAGCACTTTCAATTCGACGTTGCCACCCAACTGAATATCGGTGCCGCGGCCCGCCATATTGGTGGCGATCGTCACCGCGCCAAGCTTGCCCGCTTCGGCGATGATCTGCGCCTCTTGCTCGTGCTGGCGGGCGTTGAGCACATTGTGCTCGATCCCGGCGGCGGTCAGCATGGCGCTGAGCTGTTCGGACTTCTCGATCGAGGTGGTGCCGACAAGGCAGGGCTGCCCCTTGGCATGGGCCTCTTTGACCCGTTCGATCATCGCCTCGTATTTCTCACGCGCGGTGCGATAGACGGCGTCGTCTTCGTCCACACGGGCGATTGGCACGTTGGTCGGCACTTCGACCACGCCGAGGCCGTAGATCTCGGCGAATTCTTCGGCTTCGGTCAGGGCCGTGCCGGTCATGCCGCCCAGTTTGTCGTAAAGGCGGAAGTAGTTTTGGAAGGTGACGCTGGCGAGGGTCACGTTCTCGGGCTGGATGTCGACGCCTTCCTTGGCTTCAATCGCTTGGTGCAGGCCGTCCGACAGGCGGCGGCCCGGCATCATGCGGCCGGTGAATTCGTCAATCAATGTCACCGCGCCATCACGCACGATGTAATCCTTGTCGCGCTGGAACAGCTTATGCGCGCGCAGGCCTTGGTTGACGTGGTGTACGATGGTCGTGCTTTCGGGATCGTAAAGGGTCATCCCCTCTTCGATCAATTCCCGCGCGCGCAACTGCTCTTCGAGGAACTCATTGCCCTCGTCGGTGAAGGTGACGTTGCGGGTTTTCTCGTCCAGCTCGTAATGCTCATCGGTGAGCGAGGGGATCAGCGCGTCGATGATCTGGTACATCTCGGAACGGTCCTGCGACGGGCCAGAGATAATCAGCGGCGTCCGCGCTTCATCGATCAAAATGCTGTCGACTTCGTCCACGATGGCAAAGTTATGCCCGCGTTGCAGCATGTCCGAGAGGTTCGACTTCATATTGTCGCGCAGGTAGTCGAAGCCCAACTCGTTGTTGGTGGCATAGGTGATGTCGCAAGCATAGGCCGCGCGTTTCTGATCCTCGGGCATGCCGGAATAGGCGACCCCGGTGGTCAGACCGAGCGCGCCAAAAACCTTGCCCATCCATTCGGCGTCACGTTTGGCGAGGTATTCGTTCACGGTCACCACATGAACGCCCTTATGCGTCAGACCGTTGAGATAGGCCGCGAAGGTCGCGGTCAGGGTCTTGCCCTCACCGGTCTTCTGCTCGGCGATATTGCCCTGATGCAGGAAAATGCCGCCCAGAAGCTGGGTGTCAAAGGCGCGTAGACCAAGGGTGCGGCGGGCGGCTTCGCGGCAATTGGCAAAGGCTTCGGGCAGCAGATCGTCAAGGCTTTCTCCCGCCTCGGCCCGTTTGCCCAGTTCCGCGGTGCGCGTTTTGATCTCGTCGTCGCTTAGCTTTTCGAACTCAGGCTCCAGCGCATTGATCCGTGCCACAAGCGGACGGGTCGCCTTGATCTTCCGGTCGTTTGGCGTGCCAAAGACCTTTTTGGCGATTGTTCCGATACCCAGCATGTAATCTCCCGCCGAAGTTATGATGTCTTGCGCCGATCTGGTTGCCGAGCGCCATGGCAGCCCATAGATAGTGGATGAGCCCGCGCCTCTCAGCGCCATAAGGCGATGTAAGGGGCGTGCCATACACTGTCAATGTAGCAGCCCTGCTACGAAGGAAGCGATTGGACCCAACCATGCAAAAACCCCTCACTTTTCTGTCGTCTTTGGCGCTTGCCGCCGCTGTGGCGCTGCCTGTGGCCGCCCAGGACGAACCGGGTCTCGACACGGTTGTTGCCACCGTCAACGACACTGAAATCACGCTTGGCCATATGATCGTCGCCCGCGCGAGCCTGCCTCAGCAGTACCAACAACTGCCCGAGGACGTGCTGTTCAAAGGTCTTCTGGACCAGCTCGTGCAGCAAACGGCCCTCGCCGACAGCTTTACCGGCGAATTGCCGCCGCGTGTGACCCTGTCGCTCGAGAATGAGACCCGCTCGCTCACCGCCGGTGAAGCGATCGAAGGCGTCATGGCCGAGCCGGTCAGCGACGAAGAACTGCAAGCGGCCTATGACGCGCAGTACAAAGATGCCGAGCCTGAGCCAGAGTTCAACGCCTCGCATATCCTTGTCGAAACCAAGGAAGAAGCCGACGCGATCAAAGCAGAACTTGATGGCGGCGCGGACTTTGCCGAGCTTGCCAAAGAGAAATCGACCGGTCCCTCCGGCCCCGGTGGCGGCTCCTTGGGGTGGTTCGGCCCCGGCATGATGGTGCCCGCCTTTGAAGAGGCGGTGACCGGCATGGAAGCTGGCAGCGTGTCCGAGCCGGTGGAAACCCAGTTCGGCTGGCATGTCATCAAGCTGAACGAGACGCGCACCGCCGAAGCCCCCGCGCTGGAAGACGTGCGTGAAGAGCTGGAGACCCAAATCCGCCAGACCAAGGTGCAAGAGGCCATCGAAAGCCTGACCAACTCCGCCGAGGTGGACCGCAGCGCGGCCGAAGGCATCGACCCTTCCGTTCTTAACAACATTGAATGGCTGAACTAACTCATGGCTAAATCCCTGGCTGTCTCGCCGCTCGCCCCGGCCCGTTTTCCCGAACTGCCGGTTATCGACGGCGTGACATTCGCCACCATCGCCGCAGGCGTGCGCTATCAAGGGCGCACCGATGTGATGTTGGCGAAACTGGCGCCGGGCAGCGCCGTGGCGGGGGCGTTCACACGCTCCGCCACCCGCGCGGCCCCGGTGCTGGATTGCCAGGCCAAGATCGGCGGCGCCTCGGACGAAGGCGCCGCCATCGTCGTGAACTCCGGCAACGCCAATGCCTTTACCGGACGGGGCGGCATCGACGCGGTCGAAGCGATCACCGCCGCCGCTGCCGATGCCTGCGGCGTGCCGCAGGCTCGGGTCTTCACCTCCTCCACCGGGGTGATCGGCGAGCCGCTGCCACATGAGCGTATCACTGCCGTATTGGGAGACCTCCACGCGAAACTCGACGCCGCGGGAATCGAAGACGCGGCGCGCGCCATCATGACGACAGACACCTTCCCCAAAGGGGCCAGCGCCAAGGTTGAGATCGACGGCAAAACCGTCTCTATCGCGGGGATCGCCAAGGGCTCGGGCATGATCGCGCCTGATATGGCCACCATGCTGGTCTATATCTTTACCGATGCGGTCCTGGCGACCGACGCGCTGCAACAGCGCCTCTCGATCCATACCGAGACGACATTCAACTGCATCACCGTCGACAGCGACACCTCCACCTCTGATGCTCTGATCATGGCCGCGACAGGCGCCTCCGGTGTCGATGTATCGGGCAACGAGGCATTCGATGCGGCCCTGCGCGACGTGATGATGGACCTCGCACATCAGGTCGTCAAAGACGGCGAAGGCGCGCAGAAATTCGTCGAGGTGGCCGTGACCGGCGCCTCCAATGACAACGAGGCCAAGGTTCATGCCATGGCCATCGCGAACTCCCCCCTGATCAAAACCGCCATCGCCGGCGAAGACCCCAACTGGGGCCGCGTCGTGATGGCCATCGGGAAATCGGGTGCTGCGGCGGACCGTGACCGTTTGTCGATCCGGTTCGGCGATATTGAAGTTGCCCGCGAGGGATGGCGCAGCCCGGACTACTCCGAAGAGGATGCCGCCGCGCATATGAAGGGTCAGAATATCACCATCGGGGTCGATCTGGGCCTTGGTGAGGGGCAGTGCACCGTTTGGACCTGCGACCTGACCCATGGCTATATCGATATCAACGCCGACTATCGGTCCTGAACAGATGAAGACAGTGCTGGTTTCCGCCGCGGCCTTGATCGACATCGATGGCCGCGTGCTCTTGACCCAACGGCCCCAAGGCAAGCCGATGGCGGGCCTTTGGGAGTTTCCGGGCGGCCAGATCGAACCGGGAGAGACACCAGAGGCGGCGCTGATCCGCGAGTTGCACGAGGAACTGGGGATCGAGACATGGGAATCCTGTCTTGCCCCGCTGACCTTTGCCAGCCACAGCTACAGTGATTTCCACCTGCTGATGCCGCTGTTCGCCTGCCGCAAATGGGGCGGCACCCCGGTTTCGCGCGAGGGGCAGACCCTGAAATGGGTGCGCCCGAACGAAATGCGCGCCTATCCGATGCCCGAGGCAGACGTGCCGCTAATATCAATATTGCGTGATTGGCTCTAGCGCAGAGTGGCAGAATTGCACTAGTGAATGGCAATCGCTCAGCATGTTGCGGATTTTTTAACCGAATGCGCATCATCCTGAGGCAGAGTTGTAACATCTGTATGAAAGGGTGCCGACATGTTGAGAACCATCGCAATCGGAAGTTCCATTTACGTTCAGGGTATCTTTGTAAAAATGTTGGCGGGCGGTCGCATGGCCGTTCAGGTCGACGGGAAGATTTTCGAAGGCAGACCTGTCTGAAAAATCTCTTCGGAACGCCTATTGAGGTGAACAAATAGGCGTTCCACCGCGTTTTCCCCGAGCATTTGGCAGGGGAACTTATGTCATCGAAGCGCGCTATCGTCATTCTGAACCGCGGTTCAGGCCGTCAAGACGGTGACCAAGCCGAAAACACGATCCGCTCCGCCTTTGCGCGGCATGAGATCACGGCAGAATTCATTCACATTGACAAACGCAACGACCCCGCCAGCGCAGCGCGTGAGGCGCTGTCTAGTGGCGTTGGGATCATCGCCGTCGCGGGCGGGGATGGCACGATCTCTGGCGTGTCCTCGGCGATGGTGGGCCACGACCGTCCGCTCGGCATCATTCCGCAGGGCACCTTCAACTATTTCGCGCGGTCGATCGGCATTCCCGAGAACCTCGAAGAAGCCGTCGACGTCATCGCCGCTGGTGACAGCCGCCCGCTGCATGTGGCGACGATTAATGGTGAGACCTTTTTGAACAACGCCAGCATCGGCGCATATCCCGCGATCCTCAAGACACGCGAAGGCATCTACCGCCGTTGGGGCCGCAGCCGCATCGCCGCCTATTGGTCAGTGATCAAAGCCTTGATCGGTTTCCGCACCTCGCTCAAACTGACCATCGTGGTGGATGGGAAAGAGACACAGCTGCGCACTCCGCTGGTTTTCGCGGTAAACAACGCCTTCCAGTTGGATCAAATGGGGCTCGACGGGCAAGACTGCATCGCCCGCGGCGATATGGTGCTGCTGGTCGCCCCTGACACCTATCGCTTCGGCCTGCTGCGCCATGCGGTGGCGCTGGCCACGGGCCGCGCGAAGCATCACACGGACTACGAGATGCTCTGCGGGTCCGAGATCGAAATACGCATGAAACAGCGCAAACGCTATGTCGCGCGGGATGGGGAGATCGCGGTGATGCGCGGGCCGTACCGGCTCGCCCGCGCCAGTTCGCCCATTCATATCTACGTGCCGAGCGCGCGCGGAAAGGCCGTAAGATGAGCCGTTTGATCCACCTATCCGACCTGCACTTCGGCAAGGACCGCCCCGACCTTCTGCTGCCTTTGCTGGAAGCCGTAAATGGCTATGACCCCGATCTGGTGATTATTTCGGGCGACCTGACCCAACGCGCCCGGGAAAAGGAGTATCGCGCCGCACGAGCCTTTATCAATCGGATCAACGCCCCGGTGCTGAGCGTGCCGGGCAACCACGATATCCCGCTGCACCGCCCCTTTACCCGGTTCTTGGCTCCTTGGCGCTATTACCGGCGCTGGATCAATCGCGACCTCACCCCGGTCCATGAAGGCGCGGATTTTGTTGCCGTGGGGATCAACACCGTCGACCGGTTCAAATGGCAAACCGGCAAGTTGGGGCTGCGCCGTTTGGGCCGCGCCTGCCGCGCCCTTTCGCGTGGAAGCGAAAAGACCCTGCGCATCGCCGTTTGCCACCATCCGCTGGATCACCCCAATGAGACCCACAAGAAGCCCATCCCCGGCGCGCCACGGGCGCTCAGGCGGCTCTTGGACTGCGGAGCGGACCTGATCCTCTCGGGACATCTGCACATCTGGCACGCGGGCACCTTTGCCCATCCGGCGCCGGAGCACGATGGCCATCTGGCGATCCAGCTACACGCGGGCACCAGCCTGTCTTCGCGCCAACGGGGGGAGCCGAACGATTTTAACCTGATCGATATCTCGCCCCTGCATGTCAATCTGGCGCGGATCAGTTTCGACGACAGCAAAAAGGCCTTCACAAAAGCAGATGCCCGGCAATTTGACCGGGCCTCTGGAGAATTTGTTTTGTAAGCGCTCGGCTTAGGCCAAGGTGCGGGTCACTTCTTCGCGTTCGAAAATCTCGATCACATCGTCGGGACGGATGTCTTCGTAGTTTTCGAATGCCATGCCGCATTCCTGACCGGACTGAACCTCGGGCACCTCGTCTTTGAAGCGCTTGAGTGTCTTCAGCGTGCCTTCGTGGATCACGACGTTGTCGCGCAGCAGACGCACACCGGCGCTGCGGCGGGCGACGCCCTCGGTGACCAGACAGCCTGCGACTTTGCCCACACCAGTGACCTTGAAGACCTCTTTGATATTGGCGTAGCCAATGAAGTTCTCTTTGATCTCGGCGCTGAGCAGGCCGCTTGCAGCCGCTTTGACGTCATCCACAAGGTCATAGATGACCGAATAGTAGCGAATCTCGACGCCTTTCTGGTTGGCCGTGTTCCGGGCCGAGGCATTGGCACGCACGTTGAAGCCCATGATCGGCGCGCCGGAGGCTTCGGCAAGGCCGACATCCGTCTCGGTGATCGCGCCCACACCGGAGTGAAGAACCCGAACGCGGACTTCGTCGTTGCCGATCTTTTCCATCGCCTGAACGATGGCCTCGGCAGAACCTTGCACGTCGGCCTTGACCAAGATCGGCAGCTCGCTGACGTTCTCATCCGCCTTGGCGTTGGCCATCAGCTGTTCCAGCGTGGTGGCCGCACCGGCAGCGGCGCGTTTGTCCTTGGCGGCCTGTGCGCGATACTCGGCAATCTCACGGGCCTGCGCTTCGGTCTCGGTCACGTTCAATACGTCACCGGCCTCGGGCGTGCCGTTGATGCCCAGCACCTCGACCGGAACCGAAGGCCCGGCTTCTTTGACGCGCTCGCCTTGGTCGTTGATCAGCGCACGAACCTTACCGTACTGCTCACCCACGACGAAGATATCACCCTGACGCAGCGTGCCGTTCTGAACCAGCACAGTCGCGACGGGGCCCCGGCCCACGTCAAGCTGCGCTTCGATCACCGCACCCACGGCGGCCCGGTTCGGGTTCGCCTTGAGTTCGAGGATTTCCGACTGCAGCGCAATGGCTTCGAGCAGATCGTCCAGACCTTGACCCGTGGCCGCCGAAACTTCGACATCTTGCACGTCGCCCGACATCTTCTCGACGATGACTTCGTGCTGAAGCAGATCGGTACGGACCTTGTCGGCATTGGCGGCGGGTTTGTCGATCTTGTTGATCGCCACGATCATCGGCACTTTGGCCGCTTTCGCGTGGGCAATCGCTTCGACCGTCTGCGGCATCACGGCGTCATCCGCCGCGACCACCAGAACCACGATATCCGTCACCTGAGCCCCGCGCGAGCGCATGGAGGTGAAGGCCGCGTGACCCGGCGTGTCGAGGAAGGACAGCACGGTGCCATTGTCGGTTTTCACCTGATAGGCGCCGATGTGCTGGGTGATGCCACCGGCTTCGCCCGCCACAACTTTGGCGTTGCGGATCGCGTCCAGCAGCGAGGTTTTGCCGTGGTCGACGTGGCCCATGATCGTGATGACCGGGGGACGCGATTGCAGATCCTTCGGATCGTCCTCAACCTCTTTGATGACATCTTCGACATCGGCGTCGGAAACGCGCACCACTTTGTGGCCGAATTCCTCGATGATCAGCTCGGCTGTATCGGCATCGATGGTTTCGTTCTGGGTCACCATCAGGCCGTTTTGCATCAGCGCCTTGACCACCGCGCCGGTCTTCTCGGCCATACGGTTGGCGAGTTCAGAGACCACGATGGCGGGCGGCAGTTGCACGTCACGCACGATCTTTTCACGCTCGACCTGACCACCCATGGCCTTTTGACGCGCACGTTCCTGCTTGCGCTTCATCTGCGCCATGGAGCGCTGACGGCCACCTTCGCCACCGGCAAGTGCCTGATTGACGGTCAGCTTGCCCGCGCGGCGGCTGTCGCCACCTTTGCTGCGCTTCTTGGTGTCGTCGCGGTCACGGTCGGTGGTTTTGCGCGGCGTGGCGGCGGGCGCAGGTTTGTTGCCCGGCTCGCGTGCAGCGGCAGGTTCCGGCGCGGGGGCAGCAGCCGCCGCTTCGGCCTCTGCCTTGCGACGGGCGTCTTCCTCGGCCTTGGCCTTGAGGCTTTCTTCGCGCTCACGCTCTTCGCGCTCTTTGGCCTCAAGCTCGGCCCGGCGACGCTCACGCTCTTCGGCGCGGGCTTTTTCTTCGGCTTCACGCTGCGCGGCTTCCTCGGCCTCACGGGCCTTGGCGGCCTGAACGGCCTTCAGACGGCGCTCCATCTCGGCATCGGTGATGCCTGCGGGGCGCTTCTTGGGATCGCCAATCGGCCCGGCGCCCGGACCTGTTGATTTCTGGCCACCCGGTTTGGGCACCACAACACGTTTGCGCTTGGTTTCGACCACAACGTTTTTGGTACGCCCGTGGCTAAAGCTTTGCTTTACGTTCCCCGGACGTGCGCCACCGCGCAGACCCAATGTTTTCTTGCCGTCACTATCGCTCATGAAGCTCGTCTATCCTTTCGGATGGCCGTTGCCACCCTCGTTTACGCGCACGCCTTTAAGTCTACCGGCTTCCTCTACAACACGTTGCGTGAGTCCACCAGAGGCGAGCGCCCCATGTATCACAGTTTGGCGACCGAATGCCAAACCCAATTCATCGGCTGTCAACCAACCGATGTAATGACCATAGTGTGGGGTGCTCAGCTTGGACTTGCCGCGCCCTGACCCGTCTACGGCCTGTATCAATACTTCGGCCTCTTCGGTTTGCAACCAACCCTTGACCTTTTCGTAACCGGCGACCGCCTTGCCCGCCTTGCGCTGGAGCGAGATCAACTCGACCACCCGACGCGCCAACTGCTGCTCGACCTCGTCGACCAGCCCGTCGGGCAGGGTGACCGGCTGTTTCGCCGAGCGGGAAAAGGCCTTTTTCTTGATGGCCAATTCCAGCGCCGCACGATCCGCCGCGACATAGATGCCCCGGCCCGGCAGTTTACCCAGAATATCCGGGTAAACCTGATTGTCCGGGCCGATCACGAAACGGATCAACCCGTGTTTCGGCTGCACCTCGCCCGTGGCGATGCACTTGCGTTCCGCACCGTCTGAGCGGTCTTTCGAGGCGCCACCGCGTCCCATGTGCAACCCCCGAGGCCCGATTAGGCCTCGGCCTCCTCGGCGGTTTCGCCGTCTGTTTCTACGTCGTCTTCTTCCGCGTCGCCCTCAAGCTCGGCCGGGTCGACCCAGCCCAGCATGACGCGGGCGGTCATGATCATGGCCTGCGCATCTTCAAGGCTAACATCGAAGGGCTCAAGCGCGCCGTCGTCTTTGACACGCTCGCCATTGACCGTGGTCCAGCCGCCAGCCAGTTCCCAATCGGCACAGGTGGCGAAATCTTCCAGCGTTTTGACATCGTCTTTGGCCAGCGCTTCTATCATTTGGGGGGTCAGCCCCTCAAATTCAACCAGACTGTCTTCGACACCCAGTGCGCGGGCGTTATCAAGCGCCGCCTTGTTCTGCGCTTCAAGCACGTCACGGGCGCGGGCCTGCAACTCACCCGCCGTGTCTTCGTCCACACCGTCGATGACCAACAGTTCGTCAACTTCGACATAGGCCACTTCTTCGAGGTTGGTGAAACCTTCGGAGACCAGAAGCTGGGCGAAGAATTCGTCGAGATCGAGGTTGTCCATGAACAGCTTGGTGCGCAGTTCGAACTCGGCCTGACGGCGCTGGCTTTCCTGCTCTTCGGTCATGATGTCGATGTCGAGACCGGTCAACTGGCTGGCCAGACGCACGTTTTGACCACGGCGACCAATGGCGAGCGACAGCTGCTCTTCGGGCACGACGACTTCGATCTTGCCGGCTTCTTCGTCCAGAACCACTTTCGACACTTCCGCGGGCTGAAGCGCGTTCACGAGGAAGGTGGGCTGGTCTTCGTTCCACGGAATGATGTCGATCTTCTCGCCCTGAAGCTCGTTCACCACGGCCTGCACGCGGCTGCCGCGCATACCAACGCAGGCACCCACGGGGTCGATGGAGCCGTCATGCGAGATCACGGCGATCTTGGCGCGCGAACCGGGGTCGCGGGCGACCGCTTTGATCTCGATGATGCCGTCATAGATCTCCGGCACTTCCATCTTGAACAACTCGGCCATGAATTCAGGCGCGGTGCGGCTCAGGAAAATCTGCGGGCCGCGCTGCTCGCGGCGCACATCCTTGATGTAGACGCGGATGCGGTCGTTCGGGCGATAGCTTTCGCGGCCGATCTTCTCGTTCCGGCGCAGGATCGCTTCGCCAGCGCCCACGTCGACGATGACGTTGCCATATTCCTCGCGCTTGACCAGACCGTTGATGATGGTGCCGGCGCGGTCTTTGAACTCTTCGTACTGGCGGTCACGCTCGGCTTCGCGGACCTTTTGCAAGATCACCTGCTTGGCCGACTGCGCCGCGATACGGCCCATTTCAACCGGGGGCACTTCCTCGACGAAAGTATCGCCAACCTTGGGATCGGCCATATACTGCTTGGCCTGCTCCACGGTGAACTCGGCCTGATAGTTCTCAAGCTCATCATCCTCGACCACGGTGCGGACGCGGGTAAAGGTGGCCTTGCCGGTCTTGCGGTCGATGTCGACGCGGATGTCCATCTCGGCGCCATAGCGGGACTTGGCGGCGCGGGCGAGGGATTCCTCCATCGCTTCGACGACCAGACCGGGGTCGATCATCTTCTCGCGCGCCACCGCCTCGGCGGTTTGCAACAGCTCAAGCTGGTTTGCAGATGTAATGGCCATTAGGTGTCTCCCTCAGCAGACTCTTCAGTCTCGATATCATCAAAATCGGTTTCGTCGATCGCACCAGACGCTTTGCGCTGGCGGAGCATTTCCTTGATCAGGTCGTCGGTCAGCACCAGCTTGGCATCGCTGAGCCAGTCGAATTGCAACCCGATGGTGCCTTCTTCGACATTGATCAGCACTTCGCCACCCTCGACGCCAGCCAACTCACCCTTGAAGCGGCGGCGGCCGTCGATCAGATCGGTCGTCTCGATCTTGGCCTCATAGCCTTCGAAAGCGTCAAAATCCTTAAGCCGCGTCAACGGGCGGTCGATGCCGGGGCTGGAGACCTCAAGCGAATATTCGTCGAGGATCGGGTCTTCGACATCCAGCACAGCGCCGATGGCCTGCGAGATCTTGGCGCATTCATCCACCTCGATCCCGCCCTCGGGCCGGTCGGCCATGACTTGCAGGGTGGTGGACTTTCCCGACATCAGGCGCACGCGCACCAGTTCAAAGCCCATATCCTCGATCACCGGGGTGATGATCTCGGCCAGGCGGCGGTCGATGGCGGCTTTGGCGATCAGGTCATTCGACATGAGACATCCATTTTCACTGGGCACAAAAAAACGGGCGCGCGGCCCGTTCACGAATTCGGTGGAGCCTTCGGTTTGGACCCGGAAGCGCCGCTGTTGAAGGGGATATAGGCCGAATGCGGCGAAACTGCAACCCCTCTCAGCCGAACCACCACCGCTCGGGCGCGCGCAGGTTGTCCATAGGCGCTTGCCGTCCGGGGTTCGGGGGCTGACGCAGATCGCCCGACAATGCGCTGACCCCGCCTGCGCTGTCGGCCTGAAGGGTCACATCCCCCCGGTCGCGGTAACGGGGCCGCGCGGGTAAATCCGCTGCATCAACAAGCCCTTCGCTCAGCGCCTGCGCCCGCACTTCTCGGGCGGGGATCGAGACCAGTTCGACCGTATCGAACCACCCGGCGGTGCCGTCCTTGTAATGCGTCTCTACCCGTTCGGCCAAAACCTGACGCCCGGCGGAAAAGCGCCGCAGACGGTAAAGCCCGGTGCCGATCCCGGCCTCGGGCGCATGAGCGGGGCGGATCACATAGCGCAATTGCGCCAGCAGCAGCGGCAGGTCGGGATTCGCCGCCGCCAATGTGACCTGCACGCGCAGATCGTCCTGAACCGTGACCTCGGCACCCGTTAGCGGACCACGCAGACTGGCCACTACATCGCGGGCGGTCAGGGGGTGACCATCGTGAAAACGCACATCGGGGCGCAGATCGAACTGCCACTGCCGCGCGCCATCGCTGGCCTGCCAAGCCACCGCCAACTCGCCCTTGAGGATGCCATTGCCGGTAACCTCGGTCAGCGTGTCAAAGATCATGCCCTGACGCGCGACCTGCATGAAGAGCCCATCGCCATCGACCCAAGTATCCTCTCGCGTGGCGCCCGACAGCGCCAGCCGCAAACGACCGCCGCGCCGGGGTGGCTCCCCCGCGCTCGCACCTGTCGCGGCCAGCAGGGCCGCCGCCGCACCGCTGGTGAAAAGCGCGCGGCGATCCAGCAGAGAGTTGCGCCCGCTCATCGCTGCCCGATCCTATCCATCGTGCGCACCAATTCGGCACTGATCCCCGGCTCCGACAGGGCGTGGCCCGCATCCCGGATCATCCGCAGGTCGGCATTGGGCCAGCGTTCGGCCAGCGCATAGGCGCCCGAAGGGGGGCAGATCATGTCATAGCGCCCCTGCACAATGACCCCCGGGATATGCGCGATCCGCCCCATATGTTCGAGGATCTGCCCGTCAAATTCCAAAAAGCCGTTATTGGTGAAATAATGGTTCTCCAACCGCGAAAAGGCCCGTGCATAGGCGGATGGACCGCCATGGGACACGCCATCGGAATGCACCGAGGCAAGCGCGTTCTCCCAAGCGGCCCAGGCGCGGCCATAGTCCTGCTCGACCCGCAAATCACCCGAGAACAGCCGCCGGTGATAGGCCGCGATCAGATCGTCCCGCTCGTCTTCGGGGATCAGGTTTACGAAACGCGCCCAAAGCTCTGGCCAGAACCGTCCGGCCCCACCACCGTAGAACCAATCAAGCTCGGCCTGCGTCATCAAAAAGACGCCGCGCAGGATCAGATGGCGCACCGCTTCGGGGTGCGCTTGGGCATAGATCAGCGACAGCGTCGCCCCCCAAGAGCCGCCGAAAACCATCCATTTGTCGATGCCGAGGGTGGTGCGAATCAGTTCGATATCCGCGACCAGATGCCATGTCGTGTTGTCCGTGACCGAGGCGTGCGGGGTGGAGCGCCCGCAGCCGCGCTGATCGAACAGCACCACGCGGTAAACCTTAGGGTCGAAATACCGCCGCATCGCCGGGCTGCAACCGCCGCCGGGGCCGCCATGCAGCACCACGACGGGAATGCCTTCGGGGTTGCCGCATTGCTCGACATAGACCTGATGCCCCTGTCCTACGGACAACATCCGCTGGTCGAAAGGCTCAACCGGCGGATAAAGATGCGGCGCGCCGCGTTTTTGGTCGGGATACTTGTCCATTGCCGCCCTATATAGTCATTGAACCCAAAAGAGCACAGGGAGATCAGAATGCAAGCGGATCAATCAACCATCGACCCCGCCGAGATCGCCAAATTCGAAGCCATGGCCGCCGAATGGTGGGATCTGAACGGCAAGTTCAAACCGCTGCACATGCTGAACCCCTGCCGGTTGGACTATATCACCAGCCAGATCGCGGGGGAGTTCGACCGCGATCTGACGGCCCCCACCCCCTTCGCGGGGCTGCGCATCCTCGACATCGGCTGCGGCGGCGGGTTGCTGTCCGAACCGATGGCGCGGCTTGGGGCCGATGTGGTAGGCGCGGATGCGGCGGCGGGCAACATCCCCGTGGCGCAGATCCACGCGCAGCAATCGGGGCTGGAGATCGACTACCGCCACACCACCGCCGAAGCCATGGCCGATGCCGGTGAGAAATTCGACGTGGTGCTGAACATGGAGGTGGTCGAACATGTCGCCTCTCCCATCGACTACCTGATCGCCTGCCGCCGCCTGCTGAAACCCGGCGGGCTGCACATCTGTTCGACCCTGAACCGCAACCCGAAGTCCTTTATGATGGCGATTGTCGGGGCCGAGCATGTGATGCGCTGGCTGCCCAAGGGCACCCATGACTGGAACAAGTTCATCACCCCGGACGAGCTTTACGATCTTTTGAGCCGCGCCGGGCTGGAGCCGGTGGACCGCAAGGGTTTCGTCTTTAACCCCGTCGCATGGTCGTGGCGCCTGTCTGATCGGGATTTGAGCGTGAACTACGTTACAGCCAGCCTTAATCCGGGCCTCAACCCTGGCTCAACTGACGCCTGAGCGCGCGCAGGATCGGGAGCGTGGCGCGGACCTGTTCCTCGCCAAGCTCCCCCACCACGTTCGAGATCATCGGCGTGATCGCATTCACCGCCGCATCCCGTGCCTGCCGCCCGGCGGGGCTGATCGCGACCATCTTGCGCCGCGCGTCGTCCCAATCGGGGCGGATATGGACGTAACCGGCCCACTCCAGTTTGCTCAGCGTATTGGTCATCGCCCCGCGCGTGACGTTGAATGTCTCGGCCAATTGCGCGGGCGAGCGTTCGCCGCCGTGCCACGACAAGCTGTTCAGCACCGAGAAATGCGAAATCTCCATGCCCCGCGGCAGCACCCGTGTCAGGCGGCTGCGCACCGATTGGTCGGCGGCCAGCAATTCTCCGAACAACATGATCGCAAGGGTATTTTTATCGTCGGTCATTTTCGGTCCGGTCAGGGCGCGGCAAAGGGGCGGCGGTTGGCAAGGCTGGGCACTTTGGCGCGGGCCTTGTCACATTCTTCCATGTCCATGTCACAAAAGTAAACGCCGGGGGCCGTTCCGGCATCCAACACCACCTCCCCCCAAGGGGCCACGACCAGCGAATGGCCATAGGTGTCGCGGGTCTTATGCCCGGTGCTGGCATGGGTGCCCGTTTGGGCCGGGGCCAGCACATAGCAGCCATTCTCGATCGCCCGTGCCCGCAGCAGACTGTGCCAATGCGCGGCCCCGGTGACTGGAGAGAAGGCCGCAGGCATGGTCAGGATACGCGCGCCCGCCTCGGCCAAGGCTTGATAGAGCGCCGGAAAACGCATGTCATAGCAGATCGACATGCCGATCTTGCCAAAAGGCGTCTCGGCCAGCACGGCCTTGTCGCCGGGGCGATAGCCCGCGGACTCGCGGTAGCTTTCGGTCTCGTTGATATCCACGTCGAACATGTGGATTTTGTCGTAACGCGCGACGATCTCCCCCTGCGGGGAAATCAGGAAAGACCGATTGGCAAAGCGCCCGTCGCCCCCGCGCGTTTTCAGCCCGAGCGAGCCGATCAGCAGCCAGATGCCCGCCTTTGCCGCTTCTTCGCGCAGGGCTGCGAGGGTGGCATCGTCTTCCTCATAGGCCAGCACCGACTGTTGGTGAGACCGGCTGGTGCTGACGCAATTCGTCACCTCGGGGGTCAAGACAAACTCGGCCCCGCCCGCCACGGCCGCGTGCAGCAGGGCGCGGGTCTCGACCAGGTTGGCGGCGGGGTCGTCCGAGACGTTGAGTTGCAGCAGCGCGATTTTCATCTGTCGCTCAGCAATGCGTCCAGCTTGCCGGCACGGTCCAGCGCATAAAGCTCATCGCAGCCACCGACATGCACATCGCCGATGAAAATCTGCGGCACGGTGCGGGCACCGCCGGCGCGCTGGATCATCTCTTTCTTACGCTCTGGTTCCGACAGCACATCGACTTCGTCAAAGGCCGCGCCCTTCTGGGTCAGCAGGCGTTTGGCGGAATGGCAAAAACCGCAGAGCGGCGACGTGTAGATTTCGACAGGTTGCATAGGATCACCCTTTGAACAGTTAACGTTGCCCAGTGATCTAGGTCTCTTTGGCCACGCGCGCCAGTGCCAGCACGAAAACCGGGCCAGACCCGGCAGCCAGACAGGCCTGCGTGCAGGCGGTCAATGTGGCGCCGGAGGTAAAGACATCGTCCACCAAGATCACCGGTCGCGTAGTGATACGGTGCCGCCGCCGCGGATGCACGCGGATCGCCTGCTCCAAGACGCGATACCGGGCTGCACGGCCCAAACCCTCCAACGAGGGCGTACGCCGGACCCGCTGCAACAGATCGGGACACCAGCGGAGCCCGGTTTCCGCCGAGAGCGCCTTGGCCAGCAAAGCCGATTGATTGTACCGCCGTTTCAGCAAGCGGAGCCAATGCAGCGGCACCGGCGCGATCAACGCCTCTTGCGGCAAGATGCCCTGCGCCGCTTGCGCCATCCAACGCGCGGCAGGGCGGGCGATCTCTTGCCGGTCGCCATGCTTGAGCGCCAGAACCAGCCTGCGCCCCATATCACGATAGATAAGCGCCACGCGCCCCTGCGCCCAAGGCCGCGGCGTGGCGAGACAGGCATCACAATGGGGTGAGCCCACATCCCCGCCACCCGGCAGGGGCAGCCCGCAGGCATCGCAGACCGTCCCCCCGATAAAGGCCGTATCCCGCCAGCAAGCGCCGCAGAGCCCGAAATCCGCATCGACAAGCCCCCCGCATCCCAGACAGCGCGGCGGATAGATAAGCGACACTGCTGTTTGAAGTCCCCGTGGCGGCATTCTATGTGTTCCCCATGACAGCACAGCCCACCCTGACCGACCCCAAGGCCCTCGCCCAGCACCGCGCCCGCGCGACGGCGCGGGGCATGCTCCTGCAACAGGCAGCCGCCGCTGAGGTTCAGGATCGGCTCAGTTTGGTTAAGAAAACGTTTACCGCACCGGCCATCGTGACCGGCTTCCCCCAAGTCTGGGCAGAGGCCTTCCCGAAGGCCAAGATCGTCGCCGAGGCCGAGGTGCTCGCGCTGGAACCGCAGGCGCATGATCTGGTGATCCACGCCATGGGGCTGCATTGGGCGAATGACCCCATTGGCCAGTTGATCCAGTGTCGCCGTGCGCTGCGCCCTGACGGGCTGTTGCAGGCCGTGTCGCTTGGCGGGCAAACCCTGCATGAGCTGCGCGCCTGCCTTGGGCAGGCCGAAGCCGAAGTGACCGGCGGCCTGTCGCCCCGTATCGCCCCGATGGGCGAGTTGCGCGATCTGGGCGCGCTGCTGCAACGCGCAGGGCTGGCCCTGCCCGTGGCCGACAGCCAACCGCTGACAGTTGAATACGAAGACGCATGGGCCCTGATGCGCGATCTGCGCGAGATGGGAGAGACCAACGCCCTGCAAGCCCGCCTGCGCCGCCCCACGGGCCGCGCCGTGCTGACCCGCGCGGCCGAGCTTTACGCCACGCATTTCACCGCCGCCTCGGGCCGGATCACGGCGACCTTCGACATGATCTTTCTTGCCGGTTGGGCGCCGGACGAAAGCCAGCAGAAACCGCTGCGCCCCGGATCGGCGCAGCAACGGCTGGCAGATGCGCTGAATAGTCGCGAGGAACCCCTCCCCGATTGACCCAATCGGCAAAGCGGCTATCTCTGCGCGGATCATATGCGAGGAAACCCCCATGCAGGCAGCCCAGCCCCAATCCGCTCAAGCCGACGCCACCCGGCCCGAACACGGCCCCAGCGATCACCCCAAAGTCCCGCGTCCCAAGGTTGGTGTTCTGCTCGCCAACCTTGGCACGCCGGACGGCTATGACTATTGGTCGATGCGCCGTTACCTGAGCGAGTTCCTCTCGGACCGCCGGGTGATCGACTACAGCCCGTGGAAATGGCAACCGCTGTTGCAGACGGTGATCCTCACCAAACGCCCTTTCGCGAGCGGCGCGGCCTATAAATCCATTTGGAACGAGGCCGAGAACGAAAGCCCGCTGGCCACGATCACCAAATCGCAAACCGCCAAGATCAAGGCGGTGATCGAAGCGCGCTACGGGGCCGATGTGATGGTCGATTACGCCATGCGCTATGGCAACCCTTCGACCCGTTCCAAGGTCGAGGCGATGGTCGCCGCCGGATGCCAGAAGATATTGTTTTTCCCGCTTTATCCGCAATATGCCGGGGCCACCACGGCGACGGCGAATGACGCTTTCTTTGCCGCTCTGGCGAAAGAAAAATGGCAACCCGCCTCGCGCACCGTGGCCCCCTATTTCGACCGGCCCGACTATATCGAAGCGCTGGCGCAATCGGTCGAACGGGCCTATGCCGCCAAGGACAAGAAGCCGGACCTGCTGGTCTGCTCCTACCACGGTCTGCCGCAGCGCTATCTGATGGAGGGTGACCCCTACCATTGCCAATGTCAGAAAACGACGCGCCTGCTGAAAGAACGGCTAGGCTGGGACGACAGCGAGATCATCACGACCTTCCAATCGCAATTCGGCCCCGAAGAATGGTTGCAGCCCTATACCGTCGAAGAAGTCGCGCGTCAGGCCAAGGCGGGCAAGAAAAGCATCGCCATCTGCGCGCCTGCCTTCTCAGCCGATTGCATCGAAACGCTGGAAGAGATCAACGAAGAGATCAAGGAAAGCTTTGAAGAGGCAGGTGGCGAGGATTTCACATATATTCCCTGCCTGAACGACGATACGGCGCATATCGAAACGCTGACCACGATCATCAGTGAAAATCTGGCCGGCTGGGTCTAATCCCGCTTTGGGGTCGCGCCGGCGGCCCCTTTTCAGAACCTTGCGCAGAATACAAAAAAGGCGGTGCATTGCACCGCCTTTTCCGTTTGATCGTCAGTTCCGATTAGTCGGAAGCAACAGCTGCGGCAACCAGAGCCAGCAGGATCAGGGGAACCAGGATGCCCGAGGACGAACCTGTTGTTTCTTCCACGATGACCGGTGCTTCGACGATCGGCTCGGCCAGCGAACCAGCAAAAGCAGTCGATGCAGCAGCGGACAGAGCAGCGGCGAGAACGAGTTTCTTCATAACATAACCTCCAGAATAGGCGTGCTGTATCATATACATACACGCACCCAAGACTTACCTCGTAATCCTGTTCTAAACAGTATCGGCAAAAGTTTGCAAACCCGGAATCAGCTATTGCATCAAGGAATCAGGGGGATGTCGTCAAATTAGCAACACCTGTGTGCCGACCTTTGTCAGGGCAAAAAGTTCGGCGATATGTTCGTTGTAGAGCCCGATGCAACCATTGGAAGACTTACGTCCAATTTTTCTTGTGTCGTGGGTTCCGTGGATACGATAGTAGGTCCAGCTGAGGTACAGCGCATGGGTGCCCAGAGGGTTGTCCGGGCCTGGGCCGACATAGGGCGGCCATTCGGGATTGCGCTTGAGCATGGAGGGCGTCGGACGCCAGCTTGGCCCCTCGACCTTTTTGATAACACGGGTCCGGCCACGGCGGGTGAGGTCTTCGGTCAGCGGCACCGAGGAGGGGTAAAGTTTGTAAACGCTCTGATCCTCGGACCAGTAGTGCACCGCCCGGCTGTCGATATCGACCAGCACCGCACCATTGCGCGTGTTGCTGAAATAGGGGCGCCAATCCAGCATCCGGAAGCTCGAGACATTGCGCTTGACCGCTTCGGTCAGATCACGCTCCGTCTCGGTCGTGGCGGTGGAGTTGAAGGAAGAGGTGCTTTGCGCCAGCGCGGGTGCGGCGAGCATCGCGGCGCTGCCAGCAAGGAAGCCACGGCGGCTCTTGATCGAAAAACGGGGAGCGGACATGGAGCGTCTCCAAAACTGTAATTATGCTAATTAATGCCACTTATATGGCTCGAAAGACGCAGTTTCAATTGAAACCGGGGCCGCACGGCAGAGTCATGCCTATGTGCGTTTGAACTGCAACGCGCCCCGATGTAAGGCAGAAAAAACTTCATTGCGTGGAGCGCTCATATGATCCGTATCCTGTCCATTCTGCTGGCGCTGACGGTTGCGCTGGCTGCCTGTACCCCCGCCAGTACGACCGGCGGCAAAGCCGGCGGTTCCTACCGCATCAGCCGCTCCGACGCGGGTACGATCCAGTTCCGCATGCTCGATTCCGTCAACGCGCTGCGCAGCTCTGCCGGGGTGACGCCGCTGGCGCTGGATGCCAAGCTGAACGCCGCTGCCGCGACCCATTCGCGCGACATGTCGGTGCAAAACCGCCCTTGGCATTTCGGCTCCGACGGCTCCTCGCCCATCGATCGCATCCAGCGTGTGGGCTATACCGGCGGTTTGGTCGGTGAGGTGATCTCGGAAACCTATGAGACCGAGCTTGAGACCCTCGCCGCATGGATGGAACAACCTGACACGCGCCGCATTCTGATGGCCCCCGATGGCCGCCGGATGGGCTTTTCCTGGTATCAGGAAAACGGTGGCAAGATCTGGTGGACGCTGGTCGTCGGCAACTAATCTCTGCCTGATTAACCGACCGATCCGGCCCCTGCGGGGGCCGGTGTCGTTTTGAACGATGCTTAGGGCGTGATCAGGATCGGCGTGCCGTCGCGCACCATCGCGTAGACATCTTCAATTTCCTTGTTGGTGACCGCGATACAGCCCCAAGTCCAATCGTGCTTTTCCTTCTTCCGCGGGTCTTTCTGCCCGTGGATAAAGATATCGCCACCGGGGCTTTTGCCCATGGCGCGCGCATTCTCGATATCGCGGGCGTTCGGGTAGTCGATCCCGACGGAAAGGTGGAAACGGCTGTTCGGGTTGCGCCGGTCGATTCGGTACAGCCCTTCGGGCGTGCGCCCATCCCCCTCAAAGGCTTTGTGACCCACCGGAGCAAAGCCCAGCCTGATCGGGTAATCCTCTAACACACGGTTATGGTGCAACAGCATCATGCGGCGTTGGCTTTTATTCACAACCACATAGGTCACTTCGGGACCGTTGTAGCGTTTGAATTTGCTGCTGCTGCACGCGCCAAGCGCCACCATAGCGGTGCCGCCAAGTATCATTGTCCTGCGTTTCATCACTGTGCCCTCAACGCCCTGGCCATTCCGGCCCTTTTTATTCGCGTTACCATAGAGAGGGATTAATTTCACTCAAAAAGCTGTGAGCCACAGTGCCAAATCGGCCCGTGGCTCAGCTTTCAGGCAGGGTCAGACAGGCGGCGAGTTCCACATGGGACGACCAGCGGAATTGGTCCACCACCTGCACCCACTCCAACCGATAGCCCGCCGCGACCATGTTCTGCACATCGCGGGCAAAGCTCACCGGATTGCAGGAGACATAGGC
This sequence comes from Sulfitobacter sp. 1A15299, assembly GCF_043556915.1. NCBI lineage: Bacteria > Pseudomonadati > Pseudomonadota > Alphaproteobacteria > Rhodobacterales > Roseobacteraceae > Sulfitobacter > Sulfitobacter sp. 1A15299. The sequence goes on from NZ_JBIFFJ010000001.1 coordinate 232,499, forward strand.
CACGCGCGGCACCGCGGCGCGGATGATCTCGGCCACCTGCGCCTCCGCCCCCGCGCGCGGCGGGTCGAGCACAACGGCGTCGATCTTGGCCAGTTCATCCGGAAGGAGCGGTCGGCGAAACAGGTCGCGCGCCTCGGCGGTGAGGGGTTTGGCCCCCTTGGCCCGACGCCAGCCGCCTTCCAGTGCCGCGATCATCTCGGCATCGCCCTCCACCGCATGCACCCGCGCCTGCTGCGCCAGGGGCAAGGCAAAGGTGCCACAACCTGCGAAAAGATCGGCCACGACCTCGGCATCGCCCAGGGCATCCTTGACCGCATCGAGCAAGGCCGCTTCGCCATGGCGGGTCGCCTGCAAGAAAGCGCCCGGCGGCGGCGTGACCGGCGCCCCGCCAAAGCGCTGTACGGGCGACGCGCGCATCGCGATCACCTCGCCATCCCATGTCAAACGGGCCAGCGCCAGCGCCTCACATGCCTGTGCCAATTGCTGCCGCAGCGGCCCGTCCAGCGGTTTGCCATTGGCGACAGAGACATCGAGCCCCTCTTCCGACAGGGTCACGGTGACGGCCAATTCGGCCTTTCGGCTGGTGCCGATCAGCGCGAGTTCTTCGGCGACCTTCAGCCCCGGCAGCAAGGCAGGATCGACCAACTGACAGCCCGGCACCTCGATCAATACGTCAGAGGCGCGGCCATGAAAGCCCGCCATGGCACCCTTTTTCGTCCGCCGTGCGGCAAATGTCGCCCGACGGCGCGATTGCGCGGGGGAGGTTTGGATGGGGCGAAATTCTGTCTCTAACCCATGAGCCGAAAGCGCATTGCGCACCACATCGACCTTCCACGCCGCCACGAAATCATCCGCGGCATGTTGCAGCTGGCAGCCGCCGCAGGATCTGAAATGGCGACAGGGCGGCGCGACCCGCTGGTCGGAGGGGGTGACGATCCGCACATCGCGAAGCTGCTGCCCATCGACAACGCCGGTGACGGTTTCCCCCGGCAGGGTCATCGGGGCAAAGATCGGACCTTCGGCGATGCCATCGCCGTGGTGGCCGAGACGCAAGATTTCATGTTCTGTCATAGCCTGCCCATAGCGCGGTAAAGGCGACTGGGAAAGCCTATTCCGCCGCCTTCACATCCAGAAACCCGCCCGACTGCCGATGCCAATAGCGCGCATAAAGCCCGTCTTGGGTAAGCAAATCGGCATGGCTGCCGATCTCGGCAATGCGGCCCGCGTCCAGCACCATGATCCGGTCCATCTCGGTCAGGGTGGAGAGGCGGTGGGCGATGGCCAGCACGGTTTTGCCCTCCATCACACGGTCTAGGGTCTGCTGAATGGCAGCCTCCACCTCGCTATCCAGCGCACTTGTCGCCTCGTCCAGCACCAGTATCGGCGCGTCTTTCAGGATCGCCCGGGCCAGGGCGATGCGCTGGCGCTGGCCGCCGGAAAGCTTCACCCCCCGCTCGCCCAGATGCGCGTCATAGCCGCGGCGACCTTTATGATCTTCGAGTTGCTGAATGAACTCATGCGCCTCGGCGCGTTCGGCGGCGGCGATAACCTCGGCCTCCGTCGCGTCGGGGCGACCGTATAGGATGTTGTCCCGCGCGGAGCGGTTGAACATCGCCGTCTCCTGCGTGACCATGCCGATATTGCGGCGCAGGCTCTCTTGGGTGACCGTTGTGGTATCTACCCCGTCGATCAATATCTTGCCCTGCTCGGGTTCATAGAGCCGCAAAAGCAGCGCCACGAGGGTCGATTTCCCCGCCCCCGAAGCGCCGACGATGCCCAGTTTCTCACCCGGTTGGATGGTCAGCGAAATGCGGTCGATCCCCCCAGTCTGGCGACCATAGGCAAAGCCCAGATCGCGTAATTCGATTTGCCCGGCCTCGACCACCAATTCCTGCGCATCAGGCTCATCATCGAGGCGCACGCGCGGCGTCAGCGTGCGCATGCCGTCTTCGACCTCCCCGATATTGGAGTAGATCGCCATCAGCGTGAAAGAGACCCAGCCGGTCATCTGCGCGATGCGGATCGCGATGGCGCCGGAGGCGACGATATCGCCCTCGCTTGCCAATCCGCGCTGCCACAGCAGGATCGTCCCGCCCAAAAGCAGAACCGGCAAAAGCCCCGCAAGGCTCATCAACGCCAGACGGAACCCGGCAGCGAGATAGCCAAACTCCAACGCCCGGGCGCGAAAGCTCTGCATCGCGGAAAGTGCGGCGCGGTCTTCGTGATCGGCATGGGCGAAAAGCTTCACTGTCTTGATGTTGGTGATCGTATCGACCACCTGCCCCGACACCATCGCCCGCGCCCCGGCCCGGCCTGCGGCCCGCTTGCGCACGCGCGGCAAGAACCAGTTGATCAGCGCCAGATACATCACCAACCAGACGGAAAATCCAACCGCCACGCGCCAGTCGATCGCCAAAAGCAGCGCCACCGACCCCACGAGAGAGGCGAGCGCAAAGGCCACCACGTTGATCACCTCGGCGGCCACATCCGTCACCGCCCGCGCCGCCTGCATCTGCTTTTGCGCGATGCGCCCGGCGAAATCTTCGTCAAAGAAATTGACGTTCTGCCCCAGCGTCCAACGGTGCAGCCGCGACAGCACCAGCGGGTTCACATTGGGCTGCACCATGATCGCGTTAGAGGCCGAAGAAAGGCCAAACAGCACGGGACGCGCCACAAGGAAAAACGCAATCGCGCCCAAAACCAGAACCAGACTGCTGCCTTCAAAAAACCGCTCCGGCCCCGCGCTGACCGTGGCATCGATCACCTTGCCCAAAATCCACGCCGTGCCCGCCTCCATCGCGCCCGCGGCGGCCGACAGGAATGCTGCGAGCCAGAGCACCGGCCAAGCGCCCGCAAGGCACCATCGGATGAAGGCCCAAAGGGTTTGCGGTGGCGGCCCCTCGGCGGGGCGAAACGGATTGATCCAGTTCGAAATGCTCACGTCTTGTCATCCAATGCGAGAAAACCGCCCGACTGACGGTGCCAGAAAGCTGCATATAGGCCAGCTTTCTGCAAAAGCGCGTCATGGCTGCCTTCTTCGACGATACGGCCCTGATCCAGAACCAGAATTCGGTCCATTTCGGCAATCGTCGACAGCCTGTGCGCGATGGCGATGACCGTCTTGCCCGCCATCATGCCATAGAGCGTTTCTTGAATGACGGCCTCCACCTCACTGTCGAGCGCGCTTGTCGCCTCATCCAACAACAAGATCGGCGCGTCCTTGAGGATCACCCGTGCCAGCGTGATCCGCTGCCGCTGCCCGCCGGACAGCTTCACGCCCCGCTCGCCCACCCGCGCGTCATAGCCCGCGCGCCCCTCGGGGTCGGTCAGATTGAGGATGAACTCATGTGCCTGCGCCTGTTTCGCCGCCGCAATCATCTCGGCCTCGGTTGCGTCGGGGCGGCCATAGAGAATATTTTCCCGCACCGAGCGATGCAGCAGCGAGGAATCCTGCTGCACCACACCGATATGGCGCCGCAGACTGTCTTGCCGGACCTGCGCGATGTCCTGCCCGTCGATCCGGATTTCACCCGTTTCGGCGTCGTAGAACCGCAGTATCAGCTTCACGAGGGTCGATTTCCCCGCGCCCGAGCGGCCAACAAGGCCGATCCTCTCGCCCGGCTGCACGGTGATATTGATGCCCTGAACCCCGCCACTGTCGCGCCCGTAGTGATGGCTGAGCCCGGCCATTTCGATCCGCCCTTCGGTCAGCTTCAGCGGCGGCGCGTCGCGGCGGTCAGTGAGCGCGAGGGGCTGGGCAATGGTCTCCATCCCTTCGGCGACGACACCCAATTCGCGGAAAAAGCTCGACAGCGCCCACATGATCCAACCGGTCATGGAGTTCAGCCGCAAAGCCAGTGCGGCGGCAGCGGCGACGACACCAACACTTGCCTCGGCCCCCATCCACAGCACCAAGGCCCAGCCGACCACGCCCACGATCAACATGCCGTTGAGGAGGGTCAGAACCACATCCATGATGGTGAAAATACGCATCTCACCTTGAAACGTGCGCCGTGCCTCTTCAATCGCCTCGCCCGCGAAATCCACCTCCAGATCATGATGCGCGAACATCTTGACCGAATGGATATTGGTATAGGCATCCACCACGCGCCCCGTCACCTGCGAGCGCGCGTCCGACGCCGCTTTAGAGGCGGGACCAACCCGTTTGATCGTCCAAGCCACCAAGCCGCCATAGAGAATGAACCACCCCAAAAGCGGCACTAACAAACGGATATCCGAGGTGGAGAGCAGGATCGCCGCGCCGATCATATAGGCCAACGAGTAAGAAATCGCATCGAAGACCTGAAAGACCACCTCCCCCGCTGCCGGTGGCGTTTGCATGATCCGGTTGGCAATACGCCCGGCGAAGTCGTTCTCAAACCAGCCCACGGATTGCCGCAAGACATGACGATGCGCCCGCCAACGGATCAACGTCCCGAAGTTCGGCAAGATGGCATTGTTCAGTAGCATCACATCGACCGCCTGCACCATGGGCCGCAGCAACAACACGGCCAACGCTACGAGGATCAGCTCGGTCCCATGGTCCGCCCACATCTGCGCGGGATCGCTGCCCAGCAGATCGACGATGCGGCCCATGTAGTAGATCAGACCAACCTCGATCGCGGCGACGAGGATCGCCATCACGCTGGCGAGGGCGAACACCTTTTTGAACGGCTGCGCATAGTCCCGCAGAAAGGGCCAGAGCCCCTGGGGCGGGACGTCCTTCTCGCGATAGGTGACATAGGGATCGACGAGATTTTCGAAAAAGCGAAACATGGGGAGACCTTGAAAAATAGACGTGCAAAATGTTCGGCGCTGCCCAATAGCAAAGCAGCAAAGGGGCAATGGTTATGCCAGCTTAGCTGAACCAGATCCCGCGGTACATTTCGCCCCTCTCCCTCGTAATGCGCTTTGGATAGACGAATTTCCCCGCGATGTCGACCTAGCTGCGGCGTGCCAATAGGTCCGCCCGGGTCAAGGTGAAGCCTGAGTTGACCCAAAGCTGCTCAAGCCGGGCAAGCTCTTGGCCCAAAGCCGGGCCTTTGAACGCGGGCATCAGGTCTTTGGCCGTCACTGGGAAACGGGCCGCAGCGGCGGCTTTTATTGTCTCTAACACGGCGGTTTCGGGCATATGCGCTGCCATACAGCCCCGCAGCAGAGCCGCCCCGATGGCCACCTCCGCCCCGTGGCGATAGGCAAGCTCAGGCAGTGGTGGCCCTGCAAATCCCTGCTCTTGCAGCAGGATGAGATGTTTGGCCTCTGCTTTGCTGAGCCTGAGACGGTCGGTCAAACCCTCCCCGCCCAGCGCCGCCAGACGCACCAGCCAATCGGGATCAAGGCCAAGACCCTGTTCGAAATGGACCAGCATGGAAATCCAACTGTCATTACTCCCCGGCAAAAGCACGGGCAAAGCACCGGTTTGCCGCATCAGAGCCAGTGCGGGGGCAGGATCAGGCGCGCGCAGAAGTTTCTTGAACTCCTGCCCCACACGTTCTGCCGATAGCGTCTCTAGCCCATCCAAATTCGACGCGATGGCATTCAGCGCCTCCGGCTCGGGCCCAACTTCAGGGTCGCCATACCACGCCATGAAGCGGAAATAGCGCAAAGTGCGCAGGTAATCTTCGCGGATACGCTGACCTGCGTCCTCGATGAAACGCAACCGGCGCGCGCGCAGGTCGGGTAGCCCGCCCAAAGGGTCGATCACACGGCCCTCCGGCGTGGCATAGAGCGCGTTCATCGTGAAATCGCGGCGGCGGGCATCATCGGCAATATCGGTGGAAAAGGCGACGACAGCCCGGCGACCATCGGTCTCTACATCGCGGCGAAAAGTGGTGATCTCAAAGGGTTTGCCGCCCGAGACCAGCGTCACCGTGCCATGGTCAATCCCTGTCGGCACGGCCTTCACCCCGGCAGCCTCGGCCAGCGCCATCACCGTTTCAGGCGTCGCCTCGGTAGAGAGGTCAACATCGCTGTCTGGCAGGCCCAGCAGCGCATCGCGCACGCAGCCACCGACGAAATAGATAGGATACCCCCCATCCTGCAGCACGCGGCAAACCCGCTGTGCGTCTTCGTCATGTAGCCAGCGCGTGCCGGTCGGAATCATTTGTTCATGCGTGTCGCCCATGCCCGCAACATACGCGCGGTCGCACCCCAGATGTAATAGGGACCGTAGGGAACGGCGTAATAATACCGCCGCTGGCCGCGCCAACGCCGGGAATGCACAAGGTAGTTGCTGGGATTGAGCACATGGTCGAGCGGCACGCGAAACACCTCTTCAACCTCACCGGGCTCAGGCTCCACGGTGAAATCGCGCGTCACATAGCCGATCACGGGCGTTACGCTAAAGCCGGTGACCGTCTCATGAGCCGGGAGCACGCCCAAGACATCGACGATATCGGGCGGCAGACCAATCTCTTCGCGGGCTTCGCGTAGGGCGGCGGCGATGACATCCGCATCCCCGCCGTCTTGCTTGCCTCCGGGAAAGGCGATCTGACCGGGGTGATGCTTCAGCGCCGAAGAGCGTTTGGTCAGGATCAGTTCAAGCCGCGCACTGGTATCCACCACCGGGGCGAGCACACCCGCAGGCCGCAGGGCGCGCCCCTCGGGGAGGGTGACCTCCGGGTTCAGATCGAAATCAGAGGATTCCACCCCAGTCTGGGCAAGCGCCTCGCGAAAGGACTGGAACCGGTCGCTCACCTTAAGCCTTGGCGTCGAAACCGACCGTGGCCGGATCAAGGTCGTAATGCGCGCCGCAGAACTGGCAATCGGCGGTGACCCGCCCTTCGTCCGTGGTCATCTTTTCGATATCTCGGGCCGAGTAGATCGACAGGCTTTGCCGCACGCGGTCTTCGGAACAGGTGCAGCCGAAACGCACCGGCTGGGGGTCATAGACCCGCGGTTGTTCCTCGTGAAACAATCGTAGCAGAAGATCGGTCGGCGGAACGCTGGGGCCGATCAGCTCCAAATCCTCAACGGTGCCGAGCAGGATATTTACACGGTTCCAATCCTCGGCCTCATCGCCCTCGACCAAATCATCGGCCTTGAGGATGTCACCGCCCCCCTCACCCGACGCCGCCAAGGGCGAGGCTTTGGGCATATGCTGCAACATGATGCCACCGGCGCGCCAATGCTCTGGTTCATCCGGGCCGGACGATTTACCAAAGCTCAGGGAAAAGCGGGTCGGCAACTGTTCGGATTGGGCGAAATAGGCTTCGGCACAGGCGGCCAGAGACCCACCCGCCAGCGGCGTGATGCCCTGATAGGGGGTCATGCCTTGGCCTTGGTCGATCATGATCGCGAAATAGCCTTCGCCAACCTGGTCGAACGGGGCGTCATCGGTCAGCCGATCCGCATCATAGCTGGCATAGGCGCGGATGCGCGCAGGCTCGCCTTCCTTATCGGGGCCGTAGTAATCGGTCGCGATCATCCGAACGGCACCTTTGGACTGCACCTGCAGCGACAGTTTCCAACGCAGCTTGATCGTCTGGCCGATCAATGCGGTCAGCAACGCCATCTCGGCCACCAGCGCTTCGACCTGCGGTGGGTAGTCGTGCTGTTTCAGAATGCCTTCCAACACGCCATCAAGCCGCGCCACGCGGCCGCGCATGTCGACATCATCAAGCTGAAAGGGCAGAACGGTATCGTCCCACGCGATTTTAGTTCCTTGGGTCATCGGGTTTCCTTATCGGGGGCCGCTTGGCATACCGCGTCTATATAGGCGCAGCAACCCATGGAAAAAGGGGCAGCACATGATCCGACGCACAGGTGAGACACCACAGCCCGGCCAACGCTACACGCCGCGCCCCGGCGTCTATGCCATTCTGCCGCTGCAACGCCGCTTTCTGATGACGCTGAAAATGGCAGAGGAAACCGAGGTGCAACTCCCCGGCGGCGGTATCGAAGCGGGGGAATCCCCGCTGCAAGCGCTGCACCGCGAGGTGCTGGAGGAAACCGGCTGGCGCATCGCCCGCCTGCGCCGGTTGGGCGCTTTCCGCCGCTTTACCTATATGAAGGATTACGACCTCTGGGCGCAGAAGATCTGCCACGTCTATGTCGCCCACCCCGTGCGCCAAATCGCCGCCCCGACAGAGCCGCATCACGCCACGCTGGTGCTATCGGCCAGCGAAGCGCTGGCAACCCTCGCCAATGAAGGCGATCGTCTGTTCCTGCAACGCCACCTGCGCTAACCCTCGCCGTGATACTCAAGCAATATCCCCGAGACATCATCGGGGAAACCGCGGCTACCAGCGAATTCCGAAAGCTTCCAAACCAGCGCACTCAGCAGCGCCGGGCCGCTGAAGCGGCGCAATTCGCCCAACATGCGGGCCAACCCTTCTTCGCCCAACATCTCCCCACCCGGATCGGGGCATTCCGTCACCCCATCGGATAGGATCAACAAACGATCGCCGGGCGCCATCTGAAGTTTATAGTCTTCGAACCCGACCCCAGAGAGCAGCCCCACCGGAAAGCCCCCGGTGCCCGACTGTTCGACCCGCCCATCCGAGCGCAGCAAGGCCGGGTGCGGATGCCCCGCCTGCGCCACGGTGACCTCCCCGGTATTGAGGTCGGCAATCGCCAGCATCAGCGTGAAATAATGTTCCGTCTCCATCTCGTGAAGGACAAGATCGTTCAGTTCCGCGATCACCTCGCCCGGTGGACGCGCCGCGATGGTCCCTCCAGGCAAAAGCGTGAGCGCAAGGTTCTGATCCGGTGTGGCCGCCGACAGATACCCCGCCAGCCGCGCCGTCATCAGGGCCGAACTGATTCCATGTCCAGACACATCTAAGCCAAACAACCCCACGACCCCCGGTCGTACAGGGAAATAGCCCACCAAATCGCCGCCAACATGTCCGGCAGAGCGCAGCATCATCGACAGGTTCCCCCCCTCCATGGCGCGATAACGCTCGCGTAGCAGCGATTGCTGGAATTTCTTCGCCTCGACCAAATCCTTGTCGATCCGCGCATGCACTTGTCGCAGAACATCCAAAGTCTCGGTAATCAGTTGGTTTTTCTGCGTCAGCTCACGCTGCATGGCCAGAAAACGCGCGCTCGCCAATATACGCGCGTGTAATTCCGGCAGGCCTGCGGACCGCATCAAAACATCGTCGACCCCCGCATCAAGGGCGCGGTCCACAACCTCCTCCACCTGTCTGTCGACCAACAGAATGAGATAACTGCCTCGCCCTTGCGGGGGCTCCCGAAAAGCCCGGCAAAAATCAAGCCCCGCTATCGCGCCACTGCAAAGCACGATGTCAGGCCACCGCCGCGCAGAAAGGGCCAAAGCGTCGGCTTCCGAGGTGGCCGAAACCACCTCATATCCCCATCCCTTCAAAGCGGTCGAAAGACAGGCCCGCCGGGCCTCCTCCCCCTCGACCACCAAAACCAAAGACGCCACAGCAGGCGCCGCCACCGCTTCGGACAGGCTGGGGATATCCAATTTCATGCGACACGATCCTAACAGACCTTGCCGAGTTAAACCGCCGAGCCTTACCAGAAGGTGAATCCCCCTGGCCTTCCGTCTCTACAGAACGAACTGAGCCAAGGTCTCGTCGTTGGTGATATCCGTATAGGTAAAGCCGGATTGCCCCAACTGCTCGAGAAACGGTTTGAAATTCTCGGGCCGCCGCGTCTCGATCCCGATCAGGACCGAGCCAAAGTTCCGCGCCGACTTTTTCAGATACTCAAAGCGGCAGATGTCGTCCTCCGGCCCCAGCAGCATCAGGAATTCCTTCAACGCCCCGGGCCGCTGCGGCAGGCGCAGGATGAAATATTTCTTTACGCCCGAATAGCGCTGCGCCCGCTCCTTGACCTCGGGCAAACGCTCGAAATCGAAATTACCACCCGAGGCCACGCAAACCACCGTCTTGCCCACAATCTGATCGGCCACCTCGCCCAGCGCATCAATCGACAATGCGCCTGCCGGTTCCAACACAATGCCTTCGACATTCAGCATCTCATTGATCGTCACGCAGATCCGGTCCTCGGGCAGATGCACCACATCCGCCGGGTTCACCCCGCGCAAACGCTCAAAGGTCCGCGCGCCGATCTTGGCCACCGCAGCCCCATCGACAAAGTTGTCGATCGGAGAGACATCGACCGGCGCACCGGCCTCCAACGCCCGCGCAAGGCTCGGCGCACCGGCGGGTTCGACGAACGTATAGTCGCAGGCATCACCGAAATAACTGACCACCCCCGAAGACAGCCCGCCACCGCCCACGGGCAGGATCACCCGATCCGGCACCCGGCCCAACTGCGCGGCAATCTCCACCGCCACCGACGCCTGCCCTTCGATCACATCGTCGTCGTCGAAAGGCGACAGAAAATGCGCGCCCTCCTCCCGACAGAAACCCTGCGCCGCGGCCAGCGTGGCGTCGAAATAATCCCCCACCAGCCGGATCTCGACGTTCTCACCGCCGAACATGCGGGTCTTCTGCACCTTCTGTTGCGGCGTCGTCACCGGCATGAAAATCACCCCGCGCACCCCGAAATGGCTACAGGCAAAAGCCACCCCCTGCGCATGGTTGCCGGCAGAGGCACAGACGAAAACCCCTTGCCCCGGGATCACCTTGCGCATCGCGTTGAAAGCGCCGCGCAGCTTGTAAGAGCGCACCGGGCTCAGATCCTCGCGTTTCAGCCAAATATCCGCGCCAAAGCGCTCCGACAGATGCTCATTGCGCAAAAGCGGTGTCGCTGGGAACAAGGCCCGCAGCGCCTCTGCCGCCGCCTGTGCTTTTCGTGCAAATTCATCCGCCATCTGTGCTCTCCTTGCTGCCATCCGTCGATAGGCGCGCAGCCAGCATAGGTCAACGCGGGCTTCAATCTTGCCCGCGCCCGCGAAAACCGCTACCTCGCAGGGCGAACTTGAAAGGAAACCCGTCATGTCCGCGCCCAAGAAAGTCGTGCTTGCCTATTCCGGCGGCCTCGATACCTCGATCATCCTGAAATGGCTGCAAACCGAATACGGCTGCGAGGTGGTGACCTTCACCGCCGACCTCGGCCAAGGCGAAGAGCTGGAACCGGCCCGCAAAAAGGCCGAGATGATGGGCATCGCGCCTGAGAACATCTACATCGAAGATGTGCGCGAGGAATTCGTCCGCGACTTCGTCTTCCCGATGTTCCGCGCCAATGCGGTCTACGAGGGTCTCTACCTGCTGGGCACCTCCATCGCCCGCCCGCTGATCTCCAAGCGTCTGGTCGAGATCGCCGAGGAAACCGGCGCCGACGCCGTGGCCCACGGCGCCACCGGCAAGGGCAACGATCAGGTCCGGTTTGAACTGGCCGCCTATGCGCTGAACCCCGACATCAAGGTCATCGCCCCCTGGCGCGAATGGGATCTGTCGAGCCGCACCAAGCTTCTGGCCTTCGCCGAGCAGAACCAGATCCCGATCGCCAAGGACAAGCGCGGCGAAGCGCCCTTCTCGGTCGACGCCAACCTGCTGCACACCTCCTCCGAAGGCAAGGTGCTCGAAGACCCGGCCGTCGACGCGCCCGATTACGTCTACCAGCGCACCGTGAACCCCGAAGATGCCCCCGACACGCCCGAATACGTCGAGATCGGGTTCGAGCGCGGCGACGCGGTCAGCATCAACGGCGAAGCCATGTCGCCGGCCACGATCCTGACCAAACTCAACGAGCTTGGCGGCAAACACGGCTGCGGCCGCCTCGATCTGGTCGAAGGCCGCTTCGTCGGCATGAAATCCCGCGGCATCTATGAGACCCCGGGCGGCACCCTGCTGCTCGAAGCGCACCGCGCCATCGAATCCATCACGCTCGACCGTGGCGCCATGCACCTCAAGGACGAGCTGATGCCGAAATACGCCGAGCTCATCTACAACGGCTTTTGGTACAGCCCCGAGCGGACCATGCTGCAAGCCGCCATCGACGCGAGCCAAACCCATGTCACCGGCACCGTGCGCCTGAAGCTCTACAAGGGCCATGTCCGCACCGTCGGGCGCTGGTCCGATCACAGCCTCTACTCCGAGGCCCATGTGACCTTCGAAGACGACGCCGGCGCCTACGACCAGAAAGACGCCGCAGGCTTCATCCAGCTAAACGCCCTGCGCCTCAAACTCCTCGCCGCCCGCGACAAGCGCAGCAAAGGCTGAAGCACGGGACAACCCCCCTCCTTCATCCTTTCTTAAATACCGCGGGGGTCCGGGGGCAGCGCCCCCGGCGGCCAGCCCCGGATAGAAACGCAAAAGGCCCGGACGCTCCCGCCCGGGCCTTTCTCTTTATCGCCTATGGGATCACTCGGCGGTGACGACCGTCATCACCAGTTCCCCATCCGGCTTGATCGGCCCGTCTTCCTTGGCGCCCAATGTGTATTCGAACACGCCGGTTTTCATGCCGCCATCTTCGGAATGCACCATGAGCATCAGCATATCGCCCGAAGCCACCTCCTCTTGCAGGATCGCGACCACATCCATGTTCTCGCCCGCGCGCAGCGGAGCGTAACCGACCACGGGGCCGGGCTTCATATCGGCATCTGTGCGGTGCACGACCAGCCAGCCATTCTCGCCTGCCATCACCTTATCGGCAGTGACGACGCCATTCGATACGTCCTGACCCGAGGCTTCGACCATGGCCATGGCATGGGCATCCGCCCATGCGCCGCCGGCGATCATGGACAGGGCGATTGCGGTGCTTGCAAATTTTTTCATCTGGTTTTCCCTCCGTTTGAAATAGCGCCGTAGTCACGATAGCACCGCGAAATAAGTTTCAAGTTCTTCAGGAATTTTTCAGACGCCTCGAAAATAACTGTTCATAATAGGGCATGGCGGCATCCAGAACCTCTGCCTCCGCCCCTTTCAGCAAGGGCAATTCCCCCTCCGGCCCGGCAAAACCGGTGCTGCGGTGGATCGCCCCGTACCAATGCGGCGCCCAAACCCCATCCTCGGCCCGCGGCCCGGCGGGCCAATGCAGCATCGCAGGATCAAAGGGCAAGTCGATCGCGGCGCAAAGCCTGCGCAGCATCCCCTCCGGGTCCGCGCGGATATCGCCGCTGTCGATGACCAGTCCGCCCAACCGTTCAAAGAGCATGACTTGCCGGTCAAATCCGATATCCGCCAAACCGGGCGCTTCGCGCTTTTCCGCATAGCTCGCGATCACCCGGGCAGGATGGCGGATCAGGTGGATGTTCACGCAGTCCTCGGCCCAATTGAGCGGGAAACCGTCGATCATATGCTGCGCCATATGTTTCATATAGAGATGCCGGGTGCGGTCTTGCACAAAGCCAAGAGGCACAAGCGCCGGGTCTTGCTCCTGCGCCGCCAGAACCGCGTCGCGCATCGGATGATCCAGCCCCGTCGCCTTGAGATAGGCCGCGTAAAATGGTTCATCCATCGCGGTGAAATCCTGCCGCGCGCCGAAACTATACATCATCGCAGTGCTGAGATTGCGCGGCCCTGACCACATCGCAATTCGCATGACAGGCTTCTCCATTGCCGTTGAACCCGGAACGCTAGAAAGAACGCGCCCGCTCGCCAAGTGGTAAATTGCTTTCACCAGCGCGTGACTTTCCCCGCACCGGCCTTGCGCTATCTCCGCCCCAGCGGCAACCCTAGGCCCGAGGAGGACCGATATGTTCCGAAAATCAATGTTCAAACCCGCCCTTTTGACCCTCGCGATCACTCTGGGCCTCGCCGCGCAGAACCGACCCGCAGCGGCGGCGGAGACCGAGGTGCTGACGGTGGCGGGCGGCTGTTTCTGGTGCGTCGAAGCCGATTTCGAATCCGTCAAAGGGGTGAAAGAGGCCGTCTCGGGCTTTGCCGGAGGCCGCACCAAGAACCCCGACCTACAAAGAAGTCACCGGCGGCAACACTGGCCATTACGAAGCGGTGCAGATCCAATTCGATCCGGATGTGGTCAGTCGCAAGACGCTGCTTGATCTCTTCTTCCGCTCGATCGACCCCACGGATGCGGGCGGGCAATTCTGTGACCGGGGTGAAAGCTACCGCACCGCGATCTTCGCGGGCAGCCCCACCCAGAAAAGCGCAGCAGAGGCTGCCAAGGCCGAAGCGCAGGCCGCTCTCGGGACCAAGGTCGTGACGCCGATCCTTGGCGATGCGCCCTTTTACCCGGCCGAGGATTATCACCAAGACTACTACAAAAGCAGCGACCGGCTGGCGTTCAGCAGTGTCGGTGTGGCCGTGAAAAAATCGGTCGCCTACAAACGCTACCGCAAGGGCTGTGGCCGTGACGCCCGCGTGAAACAGCTTTGGGGCAGTGCGGCCCCCTTCGTGAAGTAACCGCCCCCGAAAGCCTAGCTGCGAAAATCGTGATCCCGGATCTCTTTCAGATCGGGGATCACATCCGCCGTGCCATGGCGTGTGACCATCAAGGCCCCGGCGCGCATGGCCAGATCAATCGCCTGCGGCATGGTCATCCCCCGGTCCAGCCCGGCCAGCAGATAGCCGGTGAAAGTATCGCCTGCGCCAGTCGTATCCACCGCATCGACCTGATAGGCAGAGAAGCTTTCGACCAAATGCGCCTTGTTAGAGACCCATTCACAGCCACCCGCCCCCAGCGTCACCACAATGTCGTCGATCGGCAGCTGCCGCAACTCGCCCCCTGTCGCGGCCCGCAACTGCGCCGCTTCGACCTCGTTCAGAACCAATAGGTCGATCTGTTCAAGGATCGCCGTCACCGCATCCGCTTCGAAGGGGGCGGCAGCATAGGCCAGTCGTAGGCCCAAGGTCTTTGCCGTTCGTGCCGCGAACCGCTGCCCGTTGGTTTCGTTCTGCATCAACAGCCAATCGCCCGAAGATGCCTCGCTCAGCGCGGCACCGATCATCTCATCGGTGATCTCGTGATTGGTGCCAGGGAAGATGACGATATTGTTCTCCCCCTCCAGATCGACGGCAATATTGGCGTGACCGGTCACGCCCTCCATCAAGGTGATATGCGCCGTCTCGACCCCGTATTCCAACAGCCGTTCCAGCGCCCAGCCGCCATCGGCGCCCAGCGCTCCGACATGCATCACCCGCGTCCCGGCCCGGGCGGCGGCGACCGACATATTGGCTCCCTTGCCGCCCAGACCTTGCCGGAAATTCAGGGCTGAAATGGTCTCTCCCGGTCCCGGCAGATGGGGCAGCAGATAAAAGTTATCCGCGTTGATAGAGCCGAGATTCCAGATCATCAGCCCACCTTACAGGCCGCGAGAATGGCCATGTTAAGGATGTCATTCGCCGTCGAGGTCGAAGAGCAGATCTGAATCGACTTATCGAGGCCCGTGAGGATCGGCCCGATCACCGTCGCCCCCGCCATCTCCTGCATCAGCTTGACCGAGATGCTGGCCGAGTGCCGCGCTGGCACCACGAGGATATTCGCCGGCCCCGTCAACCGCGAGAAGGGGTAGTTCGCCTGACTGGCCGCGTTCAGCGCCACGTCGACGGTCATCTCGCCCTCATATTCGAAATCCACCCCGCGCTTGTCCAGCACCTCGGGCGCGAGGTGCATCTTCTCGGCCCGTTCCGAGACGGGATAGCCGAAGGTCGAGAAGCTGACGAAAGCCACCCGCGGCTCAAGCCCCAGATGCCGCGCCACGCGCGCCCCGCTCTCGGCGATATTGGCCAGATCGTTCTCATTGGGCCATTCATGCACCAAGGTATCGGCGATAAAGACGATGCGCCCCTTGTGCAGCAGCGCCGTGATGCCTGCGGCCCCGGCCTCGGCATTGGCGTCGAAAACGTGGTTCAGCCGCTCCA
The DNA here is from genome assembly GCF_043556915.1 of Sulfitobacter sp. 1A15299. Lineage (NCBI taxonomy): Bacteria > Pseudomonadati > Pseudomonadota > Alphaproteobacteria > Rhodobacterales > Roseobacteraceae > Sulfitobacter > Sulfitobacter sp. 1A15299. The sequence continues at coordinate 248,203 of NZ_JBIFFJ010000001.1, forward strand.
GCACATGCGCCGACTTGCGGGTCGCCCCGGTCACCAGACCGTCGCCATGACCATGTGCCAGCATCAGCGCGGCAAAGACATGACGGTCGCGCGAGGCAAGACGGTGGATGTCCTTGCGGTCAAAGCCCTTGCGCTGCAACCGGCCATAGAGGAAATCCTTATAGGTCGCCAGATGCTGGGTGTTGGCGGCGTTCACCACCTCCAACTCGCGCACCGCGTCGGCCATGCCTGCCTCTTCGAGCTTGGCGCGCACGTCGTCCTCCCGGCCCACCACCAGCGCCTTGCCCAAGCCCGCGCGCTGGTACATGACCGCCGCGCGCAAGACCTTCGGGTCGTCGCCCTCGGCAAAGATCATCCGCGCCTGGTTGGCACGGGCACGGGCGTTGATGCCTCGCAGGATGCTGGCCGTTGGGTCCATCCGCGATTTCAGCCCGACCTCATAGGCGTCCATGTCGATGATCGGGCGCCGCGCGGCCCCGGTGTCCATCCCCGCCTTGGCCACGGCGGGCGGAATGCGGTGAATGAGGCGCGGGTCAAACGGCGTGGGGATGATGTAATCGCGGCCGAAGCTCAGCGTGCGGCCATAAGCCAGCGCCACCTCATCCGGCACATCCTCGCGCGCCAGCTGCGCCAGCGCATGGGCACAGGCGATCTTCATCTCGTCGTTGATGGCCCGCGCATGGATATCGAGCGCGCCGCGGAAGAGATAGGGAAAGCCCAGCACGTTGTTGACCTGGTTCGGGTAATCCGAGCGCCCGGTGGCGACGATGGCATCCATGCGGACCTCATGCGCCTCTTCGGGGGTGATCTCCGGGTCCGGGTTGGCCATGGCAAAGATCACCGGGTTGTCGGCCATGTAGGCCACCATCGCGGGCGTCACCGCCCCTTTGACCGAGACGCCAAGGAAGACATCCGCGCCCTTCATCGCCTCTTCGAGCGTGCGCAGCTCTGTATTGGCGGCATGTGCCGATTTCCACTGGTTCATGCCCTCGGTACGGCCCTGATAGATCACACCTTTGGTGTCGCACATGATGCAGTTGTCGTGTTTCGCGCCCATCGCCTTGAGCAGTTCCAGACAGGCGATGCCCGCAGCCCCCGCGCCGTTGAGCACGATACGCACATCCTCGATCTTCTTGCCCGAGAGGTGCAGCGCGTTGATCAGGCCCGCGGCACAGATCACCGCGGTGCCGTGCTGGTCGTCGTGGAAGACGGGGATGTCCATCTCTTCCTTCAGACGCTGCTCGATGATGAAACACTCAGGCGCCTTGATGTCTTCAAGGTTGATGCCCCCAAAGGTCGGCCCCATCAGCTTGCAGGCGTTGATGAAAGCCTCCGTGTCCTCGGTATCGAGCTCGATGTCGATGGAGTTCACGTCAGCGAAACGCTTGAACAGAACCGCTTTGCCTTCCATCACCGGTTTGGAGGCCAGCGCACCGAGGTTCCCAAGCCCCAACACCGCTGTCCCGTTCGAGATCACGGCGACCAGATTGCCCTTGTTGGTGTAGTCATAGGCCGTCTCGGGGCTCTCGGCGATGGCCTCGCAAGGGACGGCCACACCGGGGGAATAGGCAAGGCTCAGATCGCGCTGCGTGGTCATCGGAACGGTGGCCGAGATCTCGAACTTGCCGGGGGTCGGTTCAAGATGAAAGGCAAGCGCCTCTTCAGAGGTGATACGGTTCTTTCTTGTCACGACATTACCCTTCTTCTGCTTTGGGATCTTCTTAGCCACGATCCGAGTTCAGCACAACGCAAGCCCCGCGTCAGTGCAAATCGCATGACAAAGGCCGCCCAAGGCGCCGCACCCCCTTTCGCTGCGCCGGGGGGTTTTGTAGGGTCCGCGCGGCAACAGGGGGCAGCCGTGCAGACAGAAAAAGTAACGCCAATGATGGCGCAATATCTCGAGCTTAAAGCGGACCACGCGGATGCGTTGCTGTTCTACCGCATGGGCGATTTCTACGAGATGTTCTTTGACGATGCCGTGGCCGCCGCCGAGGCGCTGGACATCGCGCTCACCAAACGCGGCAAGCATCAGGGCAAGGATATCGCCATGTGCGGCGTGCCGGTCCATGCCGCCGAAGGCTACCTGCTGACGCTGATCCGCAAAGGGTTTCGCGTGGCGGTCTGCGAGCAGATGGAAAGCCCTGCCGAAGCCAAGAAACGCGGCTACAAAGCGGTCGTGAAACGCGATGTGGTGCGGCTGGTGACACCCGGCACCCTGACCGAGGAAAGCCTGCTGGAAGCGCGGCGCCACAACTACCTCGCAGCCTTTGCCGAGGTGCGCGACGCCTGCGCGATGGCTTGGGTCGATATCTCGACCGGCGCGTTTCATGTGATGCCATTGGCGCAGGTTCGGCTGGGGCCGGAATTGGCGCGGCTGTCCCCGTCGGAACTGATCGTCTCAGAGGCGAAAGAAACGGAATTGCACGAGGTCGTCTCTGATTTCGGGATTGCGCTGACGGGTCTGGCCCGTTCGGCCTTTGACAGCACAAGCGCGGAAAAGCGGGTCTGCGACCTGTTTGATATCGCCACACTAGAGGCTTTCGGCAGCTTTAACCGCGCGGAAGTCTCGGCCATGGGCGCGGTAATAGAGTACCTCACTATCACCCAACGTGGCAAGCTGCCCCTGCTCCGCCCGCCCCAGAAAGAGGCAGAGGCCCGCACCGTTCAGATCGACGCGGCAACCCGGCGCAATCTGGAGCTTACCCATTCCCTCAACGGGGGCCGTGCCGGGTCTTTGCTGTCAATCATGGACAATACCGTCACCGCCGGGGGCGCGCGCCTGCTGGAGCGGCGGATCTCAAGCCCCTCGCGCGTTGTCGATGTGGTCACCTCCCGCGCCGATGCGGTCAGCTTTGCCTATGACAATGCCCGCGTTTCCGAAGACATCCGCCAACGTCTGCGCAATGTGCCGGATCTCGACCGGGCACTGTCACGCCTCTCGCTCGACCGGGGTGGACCGCGCGACCTTGCCGCGATCCGTAACGGGCTCATCGAGGCGGAGGCTTTGCACCAAAGCCTGACGCAACAAGACCTCCCCGACCTGCTGCGCGAAGCTGCCGAAGGGTTGCAGGGCCATGGGGAGCTTATCGACCTGTTGGATCACGCGCTGGTGGCCGAGCCCCCGCTGATGGTGCGCGACGGCGGTTTCATCGCCCCCGGCCATGACGCCGAGCTTGACGCCGCGCGAGAGCTGCGCGACGAAGGCCGCAGCGTGATTGCCGGTATGCAGCAGCAATTCGTCTCTGACACGGGGATTTCGTCGCTGAAGATCAAGCACAACAATGTGCTGGGCTATTTCGTCGAATGCACCGCGACCCATGCGGAAAAGATGCTGAACCCGCCCCTGTCAGAGACCTTTATTCACCGCCAGACCACGGCGAACCAAGTGCGCTTTACCACTGTCGAACTGTCGGAGTTGGAGACGAAAATCCTCAATGCGGGCAACCATGCGCAGGAGATCGAAAAGCGGCTCTACGAAAGCCTTCGGACCGCTATTCTAGAGCATGCGGCAGAGATCGGACAAGCCTCTGCCGGGCTGGCCGAAGTCGATCTGGCCACCGGTCTGGCCAACCTCGCCCGGAGTGAGAACTGGACCCGCCCGCGCGTGGATATGTCCCGCGCCTTCGACATCCAAGGTGGGCGGCATCCAGTCGTGGAACGCGCTTTGACCCAGCAATCGGGGGAGCCATTCATCGCCAATGACTGCGACCTGAGCGCCGAGGGCGAGGCTGCCAACATCTGGCTGCTCACCGGCCCGAACATGGCGGGTAAATCGACCTTTTTGCGGCAGAACGCGCTGATCGCCCTGATGGCGCAGATGGGCAGCTTCGTGCCCGCAACCTCGGCGCATATCGGCGTGGTCAGCCAGCTCTTCAGCCGCGTCGGGGCCTCGGACGATCTGGCGCGGGGCCGCTCGACCTTCATGGTGGAAATGGTCGAGACCGCCGCGATCCTCAACCAGGCCGATGACCGCGCGCTGGTAATCCTCGATGAGATCGGGCGCGGCACGGCCACCTATGACGGGCTCTCGATCGCTTGGGCCACGCTGGAACATCTGCACGACGTGAACCGGACCCGGGCACTGTTCGCCACCCATTACCACGAGATGACGGCGCTGGCCGGCAAGCTGCCGGGGGTCGACAATGCCACGGTGGCGGTCAAGGAGTGGGAGGGCGAGGTCGTCTTCCTGCACGAGGTGCGCAAGGGCGCTGCGGATCGGTCTTATGGCGTGCAGGTGGCGCAACTGGCGGGCCTGCCCGCCCCGGTGATCGCCCGCGCCCGCGTGGTGCTGGAGGCATTGGAGAAAGGCGAACGCGAAGGCGGGGCCACACAAAAGACGCTGATCGACGATCTGCCGCTCTTCGCGGCCAGCCCGCCCCCGCAACCGGCCCCTGCGAAAACCTCGGCGGTCGAAGAGAAACTGGCAGAGGTCATCCCCGATGAACTCTCCCCGCGCGAGGCGCTTGAGCTGATCTACAAACTGAAAGAGGCGGCCAAATCCTGACCGCCTCCTCCCAAAGTGACTGATTGCGCGCTTAGCTCGCGGGCGTCGAAGACACGCCAACCTGCGCCGGACGCAACAGACGGTCGTGCAGCATGAAGCCTTCGGCGGCGACCTGAATGATCTCGCCCGCGACGGTGCCGGGCACTGGCGCTTCGAACATCGCTTCGTGATGCTTGGGGTCGAACTTGTCGCCCACTTCGGGTGCGATCACTTCGATGCCGTGCTTCTTGAAGACGTTCAGCAGCTCGCGCATCGTCAGTTCCACGCCTTCAAGCAGCGGGCCAAAAGCCTCTTTCTGCTCATCGGTGGTGGTTTCCAGCGCGCGTTTCATGTTGTCGTAAACGGGCAGCATGTCACGGGCCAGTTTGGAGCCGCCATAGTTCTCGGCCTCGCGACGGTCCTTGTCGGAGCGCTTGCGCGCATTCTCGGCGTCGGCGAGCGCGCGCATGAAACGGTCGCGGTACTGGTCACGCTCGGCGCGCAGTTCCTCAACCGCAAGGGCTTCTTCGTCGATCTCGGCCATGTCTTCGGCGTATTCTTCAGCTTCGGCGCTGTCGATCTCGTCCAAAAAGTCGTTTTCTTTCGGCTCTGCCATGTTCCACCTCTAGTTCCGGTCGGAAATCAGCTTTCCCACCAGTTGTGCCGTGTAGTTCACAATCGGCACGATACGTCCATAATTTAAGCGTGTCGGGCCAATGACACCCACGGCGCCGATCACCTTACGATCAGCGTTCATATAAGGGGAAACGACCAGAGAGGAACCCGAAAGTGAGAAAAGTTTGTTTTCCGAGCCGATAAAAATGCGCACACCGTCCCCATCTTCGGCCAGTTCGAGGAATTCGGCGATGTCCCGCTTGCGCTCAAGATCGTCGAAAAGGCTTCGGATGCGCTCAAGGTCCTCGGCCTCCGCCTCACCGCCCAGCAGATTCGAGCGGCCGCGCACGATCAAACGCTCTGAATGCTCCCCTTCCGCGTCCCATAGCACCGCCCCGCTTTCGACAAGCTGCTGCGCCAGAACGTCGATCTCCTGACGGCGCTTGGCGATCTCTTGCTTGATGCTGCGCTGCAATTCGCTGAGGGTTTTGCCTTCGACGAAAGCATTCAGGAAGTTCGCCGCCTCACGCATCGAACTGGGGGTCTGCCCGGGTGGCGGCGTGAACAGCCGGTTCTCCACATGGCCATCGGAGAAAACAAGCACGACCAAGGCTCTATCTGGCGAAAGAGAGACGAACTCGATATGTTTGATCGGCGCTTCGTGTTTCGGCGTCAACACGAGGGAGGCGCCATGGGTGACACCTGACAGGGCCGAACCGATCCGATCCAAAAGCCCGCCGACATCAGAGGAGTTATTGCCCAGTGTCGCGTCGATCTTTTCGCGGTCAAGCTCCGTTGGATCGCCGATCTCGATCATTCCATCGACGAACATCCGCAGCCCCAATTGCGTTGGAATGCGCCCGGCTGAAACATGGGGGCTGTCGAGCAGCCCCATATATTCGAGATCCTGCATCACATTGCGGATCGTCGCCGCCGAGACCTTCTCACTGAAGTCCCGTGTCAGCGTGCGCGACCCCACCGGATCGCCACTTTCCAGATAGCCTTCGACCACCCGGCGAAACACTTCGCGGGATCGGTCATTCATGTCTTTCAGTAATTCAGGCGTGTTTTTCATCGGTGCTCGCTCTCTTGTCTAATAAAGGTACAAGCCGGGCAAACGTCAATCGGGGTTGCATCAAAGCCTTATGGGGCGGTATCCCCGGGCAACATCAAAAAGGATATGTCATGCGTCCCTCTGGCCGGAAACTCGATGAAATGCGCGCCGTCTCGATCGAGACAGGTTTCACCAAACATGCCGAAGGGTCGGCCCTGATCAAAATGGGCGATACCCATGTGCTCTGCACCGCAACGATCGAAGACCGCGTGCCGCCCTTCATCAAAGGCTCCGGTCTGGGCTGGGTCACCGCGGAATATGGCATGTTGCCTCGCGCCACCAATACGCGGATGCGCCGTGAAGCTGCATCAGGCAAGCAAGGGGGCCGCACGGTCGAGATCCAGCGCCTGATCGGGCGCGCCCTGCGTGCCGGCGTTGACCGTTCCGCTTTGGGCGAGCGTCAGATCACCGTCGATTGTGACGTGCTGCAAGCCGATGGCGGCACCCGCTGCGCGTCGATCACCGGCGGTTGGATCGCGCTGCGTCTGGCGGTGAACAAGCTGATGAAAGCGGGCGATGTCGTCTCTGACCCGCTGGTCGATCCGGTCGCGGCGGTAAGCTGCGGCATCTACGCAGGCCAGCCGGTGCTCGATCTCGACTACCCCGAGGATTCCGAGGCGGGCGTCGATGGCAACTTCATCATGACCGGTTCCGGCAAGCTGATCGAAGTGCAGATGAGCGCCGAAGGCTCTACCTACACGCGCGATCAGATGAACCAGCTGATGGACCTGGCCGAGAAAGGGGTCGGCGAACTGGCCTCCATCCAAAAATCGGTTACCGCATGACCCGCAAGTTCACTGAAAATCGCATTCTCATCGCCACCCACAACGCGGGCAAACTGGCTGAAATGCGTCAACTCTTCGCCCCCCACGGGGTCGAGGTGGTCGGCGCGGCAGAGATGAACCTGCCTGAACCGGAAGAGACTGAGACAACTTTCGTCGGCAATGCCCGCATCAAAGCCCATGCCGCCGCAAAGGCGACCGGCCTGCCCGCGCTCGCCGACGATTCCGGCATCGAGGTCGAAGCACTCGACAATGCGCCCGGCGTCTATACCGCCGATTGGGCCGAAACGGAGAATGGCCGCGACTTTGTCATGGCCATGACCAAGACGCGCAACCTACTGGAAGAAAAGAACGCCCCCCACCCCCGCCGTGCCCGTTTCTGCGCGACGCTGGTACTGGCATGGCCCGATGGTCATGATGAAGTCTTCGCGGGCAAGGTAAACGGCACGTTGGTTTGGCCGATGCGCGGCGAACAGGGTCACGGCTATGACCCGATGTTTCAACCTGATGGCCATGAGGTCACCTTTGCCGAAATGGACGCCGAGCAAAAGAACAGCATCAGCCACCGCGCCGATGCCTTTGCGAAACTGATTGCGGGCTGTTTTGGCTGAAGATTGGCAACAGGGCGGCTTCGGCCTTTATATCCATTGGCCATTTTGCGAGGCGAAATGTCCCTATTGCGACTTTAACAGCCACGTTAGCCGCCAGATCGACCAAGCCGCTTGGCGGGATGCCTATCTTGCCGAGCTTCAGCGCGCTGCGGATGAGACACCGGGCCGCGTACTTAATGCGGTCTTCTTCGGCGGCGGCACGCCCAGTCTGATGGATCCCGATGTCGTTGCAGACATCATCAGCGCGATCCGGCGCCATTGGCCTACGGCGAACGATCTGGAAATCACCCTCGAAGCCAATCCCGGCTCGGTCGAAGCCGGGCGCTTCGCCGCCTATCGGCAGGCTGGTGTGTCCCGCGTGTCGATGGGCATTCAGGCGCTGAACGATCCCGATCTCAAACGTTTGGGCCGCCTGCATTCGGCGAAAGAAGCGATGACTGCTTTTGACATCGCCCGTAATACCTTCGACCGTGTGAGCTTCGATCTGATATACGGGCGGCAAGACCAATCCGCCGCGGATTGGGAAGCCGAGTTAAAACAGGCTTTATCACTCGCGATAGACCATATTTCACTCTATCAGCTTACGATCGAACAGGGCACCGCCTTTGGCGATCGCTACGCCCGTGGGAAACTACGCGGCCTGCCCGACGAGGATCTCGGCGCGGATATGTTCACCCTGACCCAGGACATTTGCAATGACATGGGTATGCCCGCTTACGAGGTGTCGAACCACGCCCGGGATGGCGCCCAATCGCGTCACAACCTGATCTATTGGCGCTATGGTGACTATATCGGCATCGGTCCCGGCGCCCATGGGCGGCTGACGCTAAACGGTGTGAAACTCGCGACGGTTGCCTATAGCAATCCACAGCGGTGGCTCGACGGTGTCGCAAAAGGCGAAGCGGAGAAACCCCGAACCGCCCTGAGCCGTAGCGAACAGGCGACCGAGTTTCTCCTCATGGGCTTGCGCCTTAAAGAAGGCGTCGACCTCGCCCGCTACGCCGACATTGCCGGGCATGAAATTGACGACAAAGCCGTCAAACACCTGCAAGAGATCGGCATGGCAACACGGGTGAAAGACAGATTAATCGTTTCAGATCAGGGCGTGATACTCTTAAACGCCGTGATCGAAACGCTTCTGCCTTAAGATCCACCCAGCAAGCGGCAAATCTCATCCAACTGGTCAAGCGTGGTATAGTGCAAGGTCACCTTACCTGCTTCCTGACCCGGTTTGTGGTCCAAACTGACCTTCATACCCAGGTTCGCTGACAGATCACCTTCAAGAGCCTGGGTATCGGCATCTTTCTCTGGACGCTGCGAGAGACGCTCTTTATTTACCATATTACCGCGCTCGCCGGCCTGATCTTTCTTGACCAAAGCCTCGGTTGCGCGGACGGAAAGACCGCCCTTAATGACCTGTTGCGCAAGTTTCAGCGGATCCTTCGCTGGAATCAGTGCCCGCGCATGGCCCGCGCTCAACTCATTCTGGCGCACCATCTCCTGGACCGGATCTGGCAGGTTCAAAAGACGCAATAGGTTCGCAATATGGCTCCGGCTTTTGCCGAGCGCTTCGGCCATCTTTTCCTGGGTATGGCCAAACTTATCCATCAACTGACGATAGCCTGCCGCCTCTTCGACCGAGTTCAGATCTGCCCGCTGAATGTTCTCGATGATCGCAACTTCGAGCACCTCGACATCGGTGAACTCGCGCACGATCACCGGAAGGCTATGGACCTTCGCAATCTGCGAGGCCCGCCAACGCCGCTCGCCTGCGACAATCTCGAAATTGCCATCGGCCAGCGCACGAACGATCAGGGGCTGAATGACCCCCTTTTCTTTGATCGAGGCCGCAAGATCGTCAAGGTGCTCTTGCTCAAATCGCTTACGCGGCTGGTCCGGGTTCGGTTTGATCCGCTCGATCGGAACGAACTGCTCCGCCGCCGCGGCCCCCTTGGCGGCCACGCTCTCTGTCTCCGCTACATCCGCCATCAGGGCCGAAAGCCCCCGGCCGAGGCCCCGTTTCCGCTCTTGTTTGTCTGCCATACTGCCACCTTATTAACCATTGTTTCTTGTCAGCTCCGCCGCCAAATCGCGGTAGGCTTGTGCCCCTTTCGATGTGGGATCATAACTCAATACGGGCATGGCGAAGCTCGGTGCTTCGCTCACCCGAACATTACGCGGGATAACGGTCTGGAACACCAACTCACCGAGGTTCGCCCGCGCGTCATTCTCAACCTGTTGCGAGAGATTGTTACGGCGATCATACATAGTAAGAAGAACGCCCTCAATCCGCAGGTCTTTATTCCCACTCTGCCGAACCTCTCGTATCGTCAACATAAGCTGAGAGAGCCCCTCCAGCGCGAAAAACTCGCTCTGCAAGGGCACGAGAACAGAATGTGCCGCGATCATCGCGTTTACAGTCAACAGGTTCAATGACGGAGGACAGTCGATTAGAATATAGTCAAATTGAAACGCGTCCATCTGCGTCTGTCGTAATGCATCATGCAACAGAAAGCTTCTTTTCTCATTGGAAAAGAGTTCAATATCCGCAGAACTTAGATCAACCGTCGCCGGAACGATTAGCAATCCATCCGTCTCTGTACGCTGAATTACGTCCTGCGGCAGGCTATCGTCCAGCAGCAGATCGTAGGTCGTAAATTCGCGGTCTTCGACTTCGATGCCCAGCCCCGTAGAAGCATTGCCTTGCGGGTCGAGGTCAACCACCAATATGCGCTTACCCGCCTCAGCAAGTGCGGCTGAAAGATTGATCGTTGTCGTCGTTTTCCCGACGCCACCCTTCTGATTCGCGATTGCGATAATTTTAGGTCCAGATGGACGGGAAAGGTCAGACACGGGCGATATCCTTAATCTTTAGAATGGCAGCCTCGGGATTGGTCTGGGAGGGTACCGATTCGAGGCCGTAAGTCCAATTCCGCCGCGCCTCTTCTTCCTCCCGCTGCCAACTCTGACCTTTCGGAAAAAGGGCGGTACCTTCGGGCTTGAGATGCAATTCGGCGAACCCTAAGAGCTTTGTCAAATCAGCCAAGGCACGCGCTGACAGGACATCTGCATTGAGGCTTTTTATTCCCTCAATCCGCTCATTCTTTACAGAGGCCTCTAGCTTCAGCTCTCGAATGGCAGTCCGTAGGAATGCGCATTTCCGCTGGTCACTCTCCACCAAAGTAACGTGGAAATGTCGTTCCTCTTGGTTGAGGATCGAAACGACAATTCCGGGAAACCCCCCGCCGCTACCGAGGTCTACCCACACGCCGCTGCCTTCGGCAAGCTTGAAGACCTGAACGGAATCTACAATGTGACGCGTCCAAAGGTCGCCCAAGCTACTCTTGGAAACCAAGTTTATCCTCGGGTTCCATTTCCGAACAAGCTCCGCAAAGGCTTCGAGCTTTTCAAATGTTTCACGTGAAACATCGAGTTTACTCAATTCGCTCATGCTGTCTTCTTCCCGGCGCCTCTTTTAACCCGGGCCAGAATTAATGTGAGCGCAGCGGGCGTCATTCCATCGACACGTGCTGCCTGAGCCATTGTCTCGGGACGTGCAGCTGCGATTTTAGATTTCAATTCGTTTGAAAGCCCCGAAAGCGCCTCAAAGGAGAAGTCGGCCGGAATGCGTACATTCTCGTCTTTTTTCAACAGATCAATCTCCTTCTGCTGCCTTACGATGTAGGTCGCATAGAGGGCATCACGCTCGAGCTGACGTCGAACCTCAGCCGGGGTATCGCTTAAATCGGGATCGAGCGTGAGCAGGTCTTCGAACTGAACTTCAGGGAATGCCAATACCTGATAGCCATTCCGCTTTGAACCGTCTTGATTGACATTGATCCCAGCGTTTGCAAGCTCTTTGGGCGTGTACTCCCTACTCTGCAGTCGTGTTTTCAGGGCACTTAGACATGAAGTTTTCTCTTCAAAGAGCTGCCGGCGAGATTTAGAAACGCAACCCAACTTGATCGCAAGGGGTGTGAGACGCTGGTCAGCATTATCCGCCCGGAGTGACAAGCGGAACTCAGCGCGTGACGTAAACATCCGGTAGGGCTCTGTGACCCCACGCGTCGTCAGATCGTCGATCATGACGCCGATATAGCTCTCGGACCTAGTGAAGGTTACCGGGTCTCGACCCTGAGCATGAAGCGCTGCATTCAGGCCAGCGACCAGCCCCTGCGCTGCGGCTTCTTCATAGCCGGTGGTGCCGTTGATCTGCCCTGCGAGATACAGGCCGGGAACTGTACGGACCGCAAGGGTCGATGCAAGCGCCCGCGGGTCGATATAGTCATATTCGATCGCGTAGCCAGGTTGCAAAATGACTGCGTTTTCAAGGCCGACCATGCTCCGAACATAGGCTTCTTGTACGTCCGCTGGAAGGGAAGTCGAAATACCATTGGGATAGACCGTATGGTCATCCGCACCTTCAGGTTCCAAAAATACCTGGTGCGAGTCTTTATCCGCAAATCGCACGACTTTGTCTTCGATAGAAGGACAGTACCGCGGGCCTATGCCGTCAATGTGTCCGCCATACATCGCAGACCGTTCGAGATTTTCTCGGATAATCTGGTGGGTTTTTTCGTTGGTATGCGTAATGCCGCAGACGACTTGGGGTGCGGATACCCTATCAGATAGGAATGAAAACAAGACGGGATCATCATCGCCCGGCTGTTCTTCTAGAATATCCCAGTTGATCGTTCGCCCATCAAGACGCGGGGGCGTGCCAGTTTTCAACCTACCCATCGGAAGGTTGAAGGAGTCGATGCGTTCGGCCAGTTTAACCGAGGCTTTATCGCCCATGCGGCCGCCTTGCTGCGACCTATCTCCGATATGAATGACGCCCCGGAGGAATGTGCCTGTCGTGAGAACCACCGAGGGTGCGGTAATGGATGAACCGTCAGCCAAGACTACGCCTGTAACGTTATCACCATCCATCTCAAAATCGACGACCTCGCCCTCAATGATATCGAGGTCAGATTGCGCTTCAATCTCGCGCAGCATTTCTTTGCGATAAATCTTCCGATCAGCCTGCGCACGCGGTCCCTGCACAGCCGGACCTTTCCGACGGTTTAATAGACGGAATTGAATGCCCGCTTTATCTGCGACGCGCCCCATGACGCCATCCATCGCGTCAATTTCTCGGACCAAGTGACCCTTCCCCAGTCCTCCGATTGCAGGATTGCAGGACATGACGCCGATTCCATCACGACTCATGGTGACGAGCGCCGTTCGTGCTCCTAGCCGCGCCGAGGCATGGGCCGCCTCTGCGCCGGCATGGCCGCCGCCGATCACGATCACATCAAAATGTTTCACGTGAAACACTCCATCATTTACCTACGCAAAAGCTGGTGAAGATTTCATCCAGCAGGTTCTCGACGTCTATGCGGCCAACTAGAGTTTCTAATGCCCGGATTGCAAATCGAAGCTCCGCGGCAGCCAAATCATAGAAATCCGGTCCACGAGTCAGGATAACATCTACTTCGGCCAAACACGAGACGGCTTGCTGCAAAGCGACGCGATGCCGCTCATGGGTGGCCAATCCGATGGTTGAACTGCGTTCCGAGAGCGTAGATTGGATGCGGTCAATAAGGTCTGACACGCCCTGCCCGGTCTTCCCTGAGATACCGTTCGCGACAATACCAAGGAGATCTGCCTTGGGCTGCAGAACGATATCCCCCTCCTTCGGCGTAAGGACCAGCGTCTCATCTGCTGCGGCAAGAAAGACCCGCAGATCCGCCGCTTCGGCGCGTTCGATTGCGCGCTCGATCCCGATGGTTTCGACTATATCTTCGCTCTCTCGGAGGCCCGCCGTATCCAACAGGGTGACCGGCAGCCCGCCGAGGTCCATCCGAACTTCGATTACATCGCGGGTGGTGCCCGCGATTTCGGAGGTAATCGCCGCGTCGCGCCCGGCGAGCGCATTCAAGAGCGTCGATTTACCCGCATTTGGTGCGCCGATGATGGCGACTTCAAAGCCATTTCGAACCCGTTCGGCGACATAGGTGCCTTGCGCTTCTGCCCGCAATGCCTTGCCGACCTTCGAGAGCAGCGCCGTCACTTCGGGGGTGACATCGACGGGCACTTCTTCATCCGCGAAGTCGATCGTGGCTTCCAGAAGCGCAGCGGCGCGGATCAGGTCTTTCCGCCATTCTTCGACGCGCGCGCCAAGGTGGCCTGACAATACGCGAAGCGCTTGCTTTCGCTGCGCTTCTGTTTCGGCCTCAATGAGATCTGCCAGCCCTTCAACCTGCGCGAGATCAAGCTTTTCATTCTCCAGCGCGCGGCGGGTGAATTCCCCCGCTTCTGCCATCCGAGCTTCGGGAAAGGTCGACAGCAACGAAAGGATCGCCCGCATCACGGCAATGGAGCCATGCAGTTGAAATTCGACAACATCTTCGCCAGTGAAGGAGTTCGGCCCGGGGAAACTGAGGACCAGCGCTTGGTCGATCACCTCTCCGCCCGTGCCGCGGAGATTACGCAACACGCTTTCGCGCCCTTCAGGGCGTTTCCCGGTAATATCTTGCGCGATCACGAAGGCCTGCGGGCCGGAAATGCGGACTACCGCAACCCCGGCACGGCCCGGCGCTGACGCTTGGGCGAATATCGTGTCCATATTTCACTAACCTATTGTTATTATTTAATAACTCAGGTGTTCATGGAGTCGAAGAAGTCAGAGTTCGACTTGGTTTGCTTGAGCTTGCCGAGCAGGAATTCGATGGCGTCGGTGGTGCCCATCGGGTTGAGGATGCGGCGCAGGACGAAGGTTTTTTGAAGGTCCACCTTGTCGACCAAAAGATCCTCTTTCCGGGTGCCGGACTTGAGGATGTCGATCGCCGGGAAGACGCGCTTGTCGGCGATCTTGCGGTCGAGAACGATCTCGGAGTTGCCGGTGCCCTTGAACTCTTCAAAGATCACCTCGTCCATGCGGCTGCCGGTGTCGATCAGCGCGGTGGCGATGATGGTGAGCGATCCACCCTCTTCGATGTTCCGCGCGGCACCGAAGAAACGTTTGGGGCGCTGCAGGGCGTTGGCGTCGACACCGCCGGTCAGAACCTTGCCCGAAGACGGGACCACGGTGTTGAAGGCGCGGCCGAGACGGGTGATCGAATCAAGCAGGATGACAACGTCGCGCTTGTGTTCCACAAGACGCTTGGCTTTTTCGATGACCATCTCGGAAACGGCGACGTGACGGGTTGCCGGCTCGTCGAAGGTGGAAGAGACGACCTCCCCTTTCACCGAACGCTGCATGTCGGTCACTTCCTCGGGGCGTTCGTCGATCAAAAGCACGATCAGGTAACACTCAGGGTGGTTCTTCTCGATGCTGTTGGCGATGTTCTGCAACAGCACGGTCTTACCAGTGCGCGGCGGGGCGACAATCAGCGAACGCTGACCCTTACCGATGGGAGAGACCAGATCGATGATCCGCGCCGAGCGGTCCTTGATCGTGGGGTCGTCGACCTCCATCGTCAGGCGCTCGTCGGGGTAAAGCGGCGTGAGGTTCTCGAAGGCGACCTTGTGGCGCGCCTTCTCGGGCGCCTCGAAGTTGATCTTGGTCACTTCGGTCAGCGCGAAATAGCGTTCGGTGTCGTCGGGCGCTTTGATCAGCCCCTCGATGGTGTCCCCGGTGCGCAGCGACCATTTGCGGATCATGTCGGGCGAAACGTAGATGTCATCGGGGCCCGGCAGGTAGTTCGCCTCCGGAGAGCGCAGAAAACCGAATCCGTCTTGCAGCACTTCCAAGACACCGTCGCCCGAGATCTCCCAACCGTCATCCGCACGTTCGCGGAGAATCTGGAACATCATCTCGCCTTTACGCATGGTCGAGGCGTTTTCGATCTCCAGCTCTTCGGCCATGGCGAGCAGGTTTTTCGGCGTCTGCGCCTTGAGATCAGCGAGGTTCAGCGTTTCGGTTGTCATTGAGCATCCTGTTCAGCCGCAGCAGAATGCGGGCTGGTCGATCATTTGAATGTGGCAAGCAGAAACCGCCCCGGACGGGACAGTGGCGCAGATATAGGCGGCCGCAACGCTTGAGTCAATTGCCTCAGAATTTCACGACCACGGAGAAGACGATCACGATCATCAGCAGCGTCGGCACCTCGTTCAAAAGCCGGAACTGGCGGCCCGTGACGGTGCTCTTGCCGCTTTCAACGGATTTGACCTGTTTTTTCAGCCAAACATGGAAAACCGTCATGGCGATGACACTGGCGCCCTTGGTCCACGGCCAGACCATCGTCCAATCCACGATTCCGGGCGTCAGAACGAGGGCGAGGCCGAATACCCATGTCGCCATCATCGCGGGCCGCATAATGAACTGAGCGAGCTTGAATTCCATCATCGAGAAGGTCTCGTGCAACCGCCCGGCGGAACCTGCCTGTTCGACATGATGCACGAAAAGCCGCGGCAGGTAGAAGAGCGCAGCCATCCAACTGATGACCGACACGATATGGAGCGCTTTAATCCATGGATAAGCGAGGCTGAGAAGATCGAACATGGGGAAGGCTCCGGTGTGCGTGCTTCTTTCTTAATAAATAAGAAAAGAGAAAAGATGTAGTTGATTGTAGGGCGTCTGAATCCTGTGGATTAATGATTTATACCGCCGCTTATCAACAGGTGAACAAACTTCACGGCCCCCTGTGGATAAACCGGCCTCGATCTGCGAAAGTTAAATTTTCTCAAGATCTTGCTGGCGTATTTTCCGGGGGACAAAATGTATCAAAGCGGGGATAACCGGTGAAGTCTCGTGGTTATACGCACAAGCGGCTTATCCCTATTCATCGGGGTGGGAATCGGCGACAAAAACCGCGACTCGGGGCGAGATCTGCGGGCTTGTGCTGTCAACTTTTATCTCGCAGAACAAATCCTCAAGATTTGCGCCAGATCATCACAGGGTTATCCACATGCCGCAGAAAATCATCCTCGCCTCCGGCTCGGAGATCCGGGCGCAGCTCTTGGCGCAGGCCGCGATCCCGCATGAGGTGATCCCCGCGAAGATCGACGAAGAGATGATAGCCGCCGCGCTACGCGCCGAAGAGGCCAAGCCGCGCGACATCGCCGATACCTTGGCCGAGATGAAAGCCCGTAAGGTGAGCGAGCGGCACCCCGGCGCCTTGGTTCTGGGCTGCGATCAGGTGTTGGAGCATCGCGGAGAGATGCTGCACAAGCCGCAAGACCGGGGCGAGGCGATTGCGCAGCTTCACCGGCTGCGCGGGGATAGGCACTCGCTGCTCTCTGCCGCGGTGCTTTATGAAGACGGTGAGCCGCTCTGGCGGCATGTCGGTCAAGTGCGGCTGCGCATGCGTGAGGCCAGCGATGCCTATATAGAAGACTACGTCGCGCGAAACTGGGAGAGCATTCGCCACGCAGTGGGCTGTTACAAGCTTGAAGAGGAAGGCGTGCGACTCTTCACCCAGATCGAGGGGGATTACTTTCACGTCCTCGGTATGCCATTTCTTGAATTGCTGAATTACCTGACGCTGCGCGGAGATCTCACGACATGAGCCTGCCCAAAATCCCCCTTGCCGGTGTGATCGGATCGCCCATCGCGCATTCCAAATCCCCGCAGTTGCATCGCCATTGGCTAGAGACCTATGGCATCGCCGGGCATTATGTGCCGCTTGATGTCGCCCCCGATGATCTGGAAGAAGTGCTGAGAACGCTGCCCAAGATGGGCTTTGTCGGGGTGAACCTGACGATCCCCCATAAAGAAGCGGTGATGGAGATCGCGGATCTCATCACCGACCGCGCCACTCTGATCGGCGCGGCCAATACCTTGATCTTTCGCGCCGATGGCAAGATTCACGCGGACAATACGGATGGCTACGGTTTCATCGAAAACCTCAAGGCCGGTGCGCCGGAGTGGGATCCGAAGGCCGGTCCGGCGGCTGTTTTGGGCGCGGGTGGCGCGGCACGGGCGGTTGTCTCGTCGCTTTTGGACGCGGGCGTGCCTGAGATCTGCCTGTCAAACCGCACCCGCGTGCGGGCGGAGCAGTTGCAGCGCGATTTTGGCGGCAGGGTCAAGGTTGTCGATTGGGTGCAGGCGGGCAATATGATTGATCACGCCACTTTGTTGGTGAACACCACCTCCCTTGGCATGATCGGCAAAGGCGCCTTGCGGGTGCCGCTGGATGGGCTGCGCCCCGGCACCGTGGTCACGGATCTCGTCTATGCCCCGCTGCGCACCCATCTGCTTGAAACGGCTGAGGATATGGGCTGCGTTACGGTCGACGGGCTGGGCATGTTGTTGCATCAGGCGGTTCCGGCGTTCGAGCGTTGGTTCGGCCAGCGGCCCGAGGTCGACCGCGCCACGCGGACGGCGGTGCTGCGCTGATGTTTCTCCTCGGGCTCACCGGCTCCATCGGCATGGGCAAATCGACCACGGCAAAGTTGTTCGCCGCGGAAGGCTGCGCCGTTTGGGATGCGGATGCGGCGGTGCACCGGCTTTACGCCCCGGGCGGGGCTGCCGTCGCGCCGATGCAGGCGGCTTTTCCGCAAGCGATCGAGGGCGGCGGCGTCTCTCGTGCCGCGCTGAAAGAGATCATCGCCGCCGATCCGACCGCCCTGCCCCGGATCGAGGCCATCGTTCATCCGCTGGTGGGAGAGGACCGCGCGGCCTTCCTCGCGGAAGCCGAGAGCGACATCGCCGTTCTCGACATCCCGCTGCTGTTCGAGACCGGCGGCGAGGCGGCGATGGATGCCGTGGTCTGCGTGACGATCCCGGCAGAGGTGCAGCGCGACCGCGTGCTTGCGCGCGGCACGATGACCGAGGCCCAGTTCGACGCCATCCGCGCCAAGCAGATGCCCGCCGAAGAGAAGTGCGCCCGCTCGGACTATGTGATAGTGACCGACACGCTCAACCATGCCCGCGCGCAGGTGCGGGCGGTGATCCGCGACATCAGGGAAAGGCTGCGCCATGCGTGAAATCGTGCTCGATACCGAAACCACTGGCTTTGACCCCGAAAGCGGCGACCGTATCGTCGAGATCGGCGCAGTCGAGCTGATGAATCATATGGCCACGGGCGAGACCTATCACCAGTACATCAACCCCGAACGCTCGATGCCCGAGGAAGCCTTTCAGGTGCACGGGCTTGGCGATGACTTTCTGCGCGACAAGCCCAAGTTCGCGCAGATCGGGCGCGCTTTCCTCGATTTCATCGGGGATTCAAAGCTGATCATCCACAACGCCGCTTTCGACATCAAATTCCTCAATGCCGAGTTGCGCTGGATGGGGCTGCCGCAGATCCCGTGGGAACAGGCGCTCGACACGCTTGAAATCGCGCGCAAACGTTTTCCGGGCTCGCCTGCTTCGCTCGATGCGCTGTGTCGACGTTTCGGCATTGATAACACCTCGCGGACGCTGCACGGCGCCCTGCTCGACAGTGAGATCTTGGCCGAAGTCTATTTGGAACTGATCGGGGGGCGGCAGCCGGATTTCGCGCTGTCCTCGGCGCCAGAGCGCAAGACGGGCGAGCCTGACACGCGCTGGATGCCGAAACCGCGGCCCACGCCCCTGCCCTCGCGTCTGACCGAGGCCGAAGCCGCCGCCCATGCCGAATTTGTCGGCAAGCTGGGCGACGACGCGCTGTGGAAACAGCTGGGCTGACGCTTAGGCGTCGGCTTTGGGTGGGTTCTCGGCCTGACGACGCGCGACCTCGTTGCGGTAGAGCGACAGGAAGTCGATGTTTTCAAGGTTCAGCGGCGGGAAGCCGCCATCGCGGGTCACGTCGCTGACGATGCGGCGCAGGAAGGGGAAGATCATGCGCGGGCATTCGATCAGCAGATAGGGGTGCATCTGCTCTTCCGGCACGTTTTCGACTTGGAAGATACCGACATAGTCGATCTCCAGCACGAAAAGCGTCGCGTCGCCGTCTTTCGCCTTGGAGGTGATGTTCAGCTTGATCGCGGTTTCATACTGGTTCTCGCCCGAACGCTTTTTGGCGTCGAGGTTGACCTGAACCTGCACGTCGGGCTGCACATCCGCCGGGGCACCCTTCTGCGCCATGATGTTTTCGAACGACATATCGCGGATGAACTGGCCCAGCACGCGCATCTGCGGTTGCTTGGGTTGTGCGGTTTCGTTTTCTGCCATTTTCTGTGTCCTGTTGTGGTGAATTTCTTAAATCTACCCGGACTTAACAGGTCGGCACGGGCCGCTCAATCCTTAGTCCAGCCCGAGGGGCCCTTGCTCTGGCGCGGCTGTTCGGGGATCTCGTAAAAATCCCCGTCGATCACGTCACCGCGCGGATCGCCCCGGCGTTGCGGACCGGGCCGCGGCCCCATGCCGCCCGGGGTGCCAAAGCTTTGGACCTTTACCCGGTCGCGGATGGCGCGATAGGCGGCGGCGCGGAAGCGCGGCACCAGAAAGGCGAAGCCTACAGCGTCGGTAAAGAACCCCGGCGTGAGCAGCAGCGCGCCGGAAAACAGGATCATCGCGCCATGCACCAAAGGCTCGGTCGGGTCGCGCAGATCATTGAAAGAACTGCGCAATTGGCCAAGCGCCAGTGCGCCCTGAGACCGCACCAACCATGTGCCCAGAATGGCGGTCAAAACCACCACGGCCAGCGTCCAGCCAAGGCCGATGGCGCCACCGACTTGGATGAAAAGCGTGATCTCGATCAGAGGCACGGCGATAAATGCGATCAATAGCCACATGCGGCAGAGTCCTTTCGCTGGGGGCAGAGTGGACTTGCCCCGGTCGAACACCTACATAAGAGCTTAACTCGCATGTTTCCATGCCACCCCTGAATGAGGTTTCGATGAATTCTCCCCTGATACAGCTTCTGGTGCTTGCCGGTATCGCCGTATTCCTGATCCTGCGACTGAAAAACGTGCTTGGCACGCGTGAGGGTTTTGAAAAGCCCCCGGTCACCGATCAAACGCCAAGCGCGCGCAGCGGCCCCGCGTTCGAAGTGATCGAAGGTGGTCCGGATCTCGATATCACCGACCATGTTCCCGAAGACAGCCCCTCGGGCAAGGCCTTGGTCGAGATGAAGCGGGTCGAGCCGTCCTTTGGCGTCAGCGATTTCCTGCAAGGCGCGCGCGGCGCCTATGAGATGATCGTCATGGGCTATGAGCGGGGTGATCTGGCGGAAATTCAACCGTTTCTGGCCGACGACGTTTATGAAAGTTTTGTTGATGGCGTCGCCGCGCGGGAGGACCAAGGTCTGACGATCGACGCGAATTTCATCGGCGTGCGCGAAATGGAACTGATCGACGCCAAGATGGACGAAACCACGAAAGAAGCGGAGCTTACCATCCGTTTTGTGGGCGAGCTGACCTCGGAGGTTCGCAACCGCGAGGGCGAGGTTATCGAGGGTAGCAGCACCGAAATCAAACGCCAAAAAGATACATGGGTTTTTGCCCGTGTCATGGGCTCGGACGATCCGAATTGGCTGTTGGTTTCCACAGACGGGTAGCGCGTGCGCTTGGCGCTCTTGCGCTGTTGGGCGGTGTGTCGATGAACACGCCGTCCGCAGCAGAGGTGCATTATACCGTCATGGATTTCGACCAGCTTGAGGGCTGGGCCGAAGATGACCACGCCGCCGCCTTCGAGGTTTTCACCAGCACCTGCGGCGACATGAAAGATGTCGATTGGCGCGCGCTTTGCAAGCTGGCCAAAGACGGCCCCGACCCCCGGCAGTTTTTCGAATTGTTCTTTCGCCCTGTTCTGATGGAAGACGGCAAAGACGCGCTTTTCACCGGCTATTTCGAGCCTGAGTTGGACGGCGATCTCTACCCCTCTGCCCGGTTTCAATACCCCATCTACGCCATGCCCCCCGAGGCCGAAGAGATCCGCCCCTGGCTCACCAGACGCGAGATCCTAGATGGTGACGTGATGCGCGACCGCGGCCTCGAGATCGCTTGGGTCGATGACCCGGTTGAGCTTTTCTTTCTGCAGATTCAAGGCTCTGGCCGTATTCGCCTGCCCGATGGCAGCTACCTGCGCGTGGGCTACCGGGGCGCGAATGGCCATGATTACCGCTCTGTCGGGGTCGAATTGGTGCGGCGCGGGGTCTATGAGGCGCATCAGGTCAGCGCCGATGTCATCAAGAATTGGGTGCGCCGCAACCCCGAAGATGGCCGCGAATTGCTCTATTACAACCCGTCATACGTCTTTTTCCGCGAAGTCAGCCGGGTGCCTGCCGACAAGGGGCCGCTGGGGGCGATGAACCGGTCCATCACCGCCATGCGCAGCATCGCGGTGGACCCGTCGCATGTGCCGCTCGGCGCGCCGGTCTGGATCGAGAAGGACGGAAAGAAACCCCTGCGGCGTTTGATGGTCGCACAGGATACAGGCTCGGCCATCAAGGGGGCGCAGCGTGCGGATGTGTTTTTTGGCACCGGTGACAAAGCGGGCCGCGCGGCGGGCCGTCTGCGCGATCCGGGGCGGATGATGGTCTTGATGCCCATTCAACGCGCCTATGCTTTCCTGCCCGAGAGCGCGATATGAAACGCCGCCGCTTGAACGAAGACGATCTCGAACTTTGGCGCCGGGTGACCGAGCGGACCGAGAAGCTGGAGCTGAACAAGCTGTTCACGCCTGAGATTGACGCCCGCGCCCCTGCCCCGCCGCAGGTCCGGCGCGCCAAGATCGTGCTGCAGGGCAACAAGCCGCAGGCCAACATGAAAAAGCGCAGCAACGACCTGCGCCCGACATTGGCCGAGCAGATGAAAGCCGCCCCGGTTCAGATGGACCACAAGGCTTACGGCAAGCTCAAACGCGGCAAGCTGCGCCCCGAGGGCCGGATCGACCTGCACGGCATGACCCTCGACCGGGCGCATCCGGCGCTCAACGGTTTCATTATGGATGCCCATGCCCGGGGCAAACGGCTGGTGCTGGTGATCACCGGCAAGGGCAAGCGGCGCGATGATGGTGGCCCGATCCCCGTGCGCGATGGCGTGCTGCGCCATCAGGTGCCGCAGTGGCTGTCGATGCCACCGCTGAGCAGTCTTGTGCTACAGGTCGCGCAGGCCCATGTCAGCCACGGCGGCGGCGGGGCCTATTACGTCTACCTGCGGCGCAACCGTTAACCGCGCAGCAGCGGTTTGTAGCGCGCAATCGCCCATGCGGCCAGACCTGCGGCAATCAGATAATAAAGCGCGATGGGCAGCATCTGCTGCGGAAAATCGACGCCGAGGTCGATGAACAGCCCCGTGACCCCCGGCCCGATGGCCGAACCAAAGACCATGAGCGCCGCCGCCACCGCCTTGATCGACCCCACATGGCGGGTGCCGAAATACTCGGCCCAGAAGGCCGCCGGCGCGGTAGATTGCATCCCCTGCCCTATGCCGAAAATCACCAAGCCGATCCCGGCCATCCAAAGCGTGTCGGCATAGGCGAGCACCGCGAATGACAGGGCAAAGGGCAGCATCATCACCGGCACCACGCGGCTGACGCCAAAACGGTCGATCGCCCAGCCCGAGAGGAAGGTCGAGGCCACCGCCGAGATTGTGTAGACCGGCATCAAAGCCACGAATTCAACCAAGGCCCATCCCTTCACTTGGGTCAGATGCACCTGCTGAAAGAACAGAGCCGTGCCCCAAGCCGCGGGGCCGATGGCCAACGGGATGATCATCCAGAACAGGCCCGAGCGGAACATCTCGGCCCGGGTCCAATGCCGCCCTCTCATGCCTGCGCGCTGCGCCTGATCGGCCATGCTTTGCGGGGTACGCTCTTGCCGCAGCAGCATCAGGAGCACCGGGATCGTCAGAAGCACCAGCACCGCGGCCAGCACCCAAAGGCTGCGCCAGTGAAAGCTGGCGAAAAGCGCGACGAAGATCACCGGCAGAAATGCCTGCCCGGCGGCAAAACCCATTGAAGAAAGCGACAGCGCCTTGCCACGCGAGGCTTCGAACCAGCGCACCATCGCGACCTGTCCAAGCTGAGACATCATCCCCTGCCCGGTCAGCCGCAAGGCGTAGATGACAAAGATCAGCGCAAGCCAGTTCGGCACCGCCGCCATCGCCACACAGGCCCCCGCCAGCGCCAGCATCACGCCAAGGGCCAGCACCCGCACGCGAAAGCGGTCTGTCAGCACCCCGGCCCAGACCATGGTGATGGCCGATAGCGTGGTGCCAATGGTATAGATGCCGCCCCATTGGCCGTCGCTGAGGCCAAAGTCGCCCTTCACCGCGCCCGCGAAGAGCGAGATGAAATAGGTTTGCCCATAGGACGAGGTGAAGGTCAGCAGGAAACCGGCCAGTAGAAACAGCCAGTTGCGCCGCAGAAACGAGAGGTACGCCATGCCCCTTTCATCGCCGGGGCATGGAGGAAAGGAAAGCCCTAAAGAACGTAGCGGCTGAGATCGGTAGAGCGGGTCAACTCGCCAAGGTTCTTTTCGACGAAATCGGCATCGACGGTGATCTCTTGCCCCGACCGGTCCGGCGCGTCGAATGAGACTTCTTCGAAGACCCGTTCCATCACGGTATAAAGTCGCCGCGCGCCGATGTTCTCGACCGAGGTGTTGACCTCTGCCGCGATCTTGGCCAGTGCCGCGATGCCCTCTTCGGTGAAGGTGACGGTCAGTTCCTCGGTCCCCATCAGGGCGGTATACTGCCGCGTCAGCGCATTGTCGGTCTCGGTCAGGATGCGGACGAAATCATCTTCGGTCAGCGCCCGCAGTTCGACGCGGATCGGCAGTCGGCCCTGCAATTCGGGCAAAAGATCCGAAGGCTTGGCGATATGGAACGCGCCCGAGGCGATAAATAGGATATGGTCGGTCTTCACCGGGCCATATTTCGTCGAAACGACGGTGCCTTCGATCAGCGGCAGCAGGTCGCGCTGCACCCCTTCACGTGAAACATCGCCGCCGCGCGCATCGGAACGGGCGCAGACCTTGTCGATCTCATCAAGGAAGACGATGCCGTTTTGCTCTACCGCTTCCACGGCGGCGCGGTTCACGGCTTCGTCGTCGAGCAGTTTGTCGGCCTCCTCGCCCACCAGCACGTCATAGCTATCGGCCACGGCCATGCGTTTCTTGGTGGTGCGCCCGCCCATGGCTTTGCCAAAGAGATCGCCGAGGTTCATCATCCCCATGCCCTGCTGGCCGGGAATATCCATCATCGGGAAGGGGCTGGAGGTATCGGCGACCTCAAGCTCGATCATCGTGTCGTCAAGCTCGCCCGCGCGCAGTTTCTTGCGGAACATCTCGCGCGTGCCGTTGCGGGCATCGGTGCCGGCGATGGCGTCGATGACGCGGTCCTCGGCGGCCTGTTCGGCCTTGGCTTTGACGTCCTCACGCATGAACTCGCGGGTCATGGCGATGGAACTGTCCACCAGATCGCGGATGATCTGTTCCACATCACGGCCGACATAGCCGACTTCGGTGAATTTCGTCGCTTCAATCTTGATGAAAGGCGCGCGGGCGAGCTTCGCCAGACGACGGCTGATCTCGGTCTTGCCGACACCGGTGGGGCCGATCATCAGGATGTTCTTGGGGTAGACTTCGTCGCGTAGGTCATCGCTCAATTGTTTGCGGCGCCAGCGGTTGCGCAGGGCCACGGCCACGGCACGTTTGGCGTCGTTCTGGCCGATGATATAGCGGTCCAGTTCGGATACGATCTCGCGGGGGGTCAGGTCGGTCATGCGGTGATTTTCTCCACGGTGAGTTTGCCGTTGGTGTAGACGCAGATGTCGGCGGCGATCGCCATGGCATCACGAGCGATGGTTTCGGCGTCCCGGTCGCTGTCCATCATGCCGCGCGCGGCGGCGAGGGCATAGTTGCCACCCGATCCGATGGCTGCGACCTCGTGTTCCGGCTCCAGCACATCGCCCGCGCCGGTGATGACCAGCAGGTCTTTGCCGTCGGTCACGATCAGCATCGCTTCGAGCTTTTGCAGGTATTTATCGGTGCGCCAGTCCTTGGCCAATTCGACACTGGCACGGGCCAATTGACCCGGTGTCGCTTCCAATTTGGCCTCCAGCCGCTCCAGCAGGGTAAAGGCATCCGCCGTGGAGCCCGCAAACCCCGCCACCACGTCATAGCCGCCGGGGCTGAGCTTGCGCACCTTGCGCGCGGTGCCTTTGATCACGGTCTGGCCAAGGCTGACCTGTCCGTCACCGGCAATCACCACTTCGCCGCCTTTCTTGACGCCAATGATCGTGGTCCCGTGCCAACCGGGGAAATCGTCGTTCTGTGCCATGGGGCCTCCTGTCGCTTGGCGCTCTATATGGCCCCCGTGGCAGTGCAGGACAAGGGCAGCGCCAGTTGCGCGCGAGGCAGGCGCACTGTTGATGACGCAGGGGCACCCCTAGCCTGAAGTGGCCAGAGGCTTGACCCCAATGAAAAGGGCGCCCCGCAGGACGCCCGTTTTCGGAACTCAGTGCCTAAGGCCTTGGCCTTAGATGGATTCTTCGATCCAGCTTTGCAGCGCTGCCTTGGGGCGCGCACCGGCGAGGTTGGACACGACCTGCCCGTCCTTGAAGATGAACAGCGCCGGGATACCGCGCACGCCGACTTGTGCGGGCGAGTTCGGGTTTTCGTCGACGTTGACTTTGACGATCTTCACGCGACCGTTCATTTCATCCGACAGCTCTTCCAGCGAAGGGCCGATCTGTTTGCACGGGCCGCACCATTCGGCCCAGAAATCGACCAGAACCGGAATGTCCGAATTTTTGACTTCGGCGTCGAAAGTGTCGTCGGTGACTGCGACGGTTGCCATGATGCTCTCCTGACAGGAATGGGTTGAGGCCTGAACCTATGAATGCGCGGCAGTGGCGTCAAGATATGGCAGGGCGCGCAGGGCATTTGTCACGATATCGTTGGGTAACACCATAAGCGCGGGGGTCGCGGTCCATAGAATGGCCGTCTCGATCCGTCGATCCGGGTAGATTTGGCGCAGCATATGGGCATAGGCTCCCATCTGGCGCAGCAGCCCGTCGGGGCAGGCCTCAACCGTGCCGGGGACCACGCGGTTCGTCTTGAAATCGACGGCGAGGATATGATCCTCGGTGATCACCAAACGGTCGATTGTGCCGTGCAGGCGCTGGTCTTTGAGGCTGCCAGTCACGGGCACTTCGGCGAGGGTTGTCTTGGCAAACAATGGGGCGAGGGCAGGGGTGTTCAGCACCGCTTCCGCCTCTTCTTCCGCCCGGGCAATCATCTCTGCGGGGTGCGTGCGGGCCAACCGCTCTAGAAAGATCTCCCGGGCATCCGGCCCCATCAGCGGCAGATGTTCCAGCAGTTCATGGACCAGCGTGCCATAGCTTAGCGCGGTGTCCATATCGAGCCCGGCCTCACCCGCAAGCGCCTTGGCTCCGCCGAGATCTGAGGGAGAGAGGGTCTTATCCTCCCCCTTTGGAGAGGGGGCAGAACGGGTGAAAACAGGGTCTAACTCAGGCGTTGTGACGGTTTTGTCAGGCGTCTCTATTATGTCGAGCGCATCCCAATCGCCCTGTTGATAGCGCAGCGTGCCATCGTCGCCCACAGGCTCGGCCCGGAGCCGGGCCAGAGCGGCAGCGGTGATTTGATACCAAGAGGATTCATCTTTCGACAATTCCCCCGCCGCGGCCACGATCAGCCATTTCTCGGCCCGCGTCATGGCGACATAGAACAGGCGGAGCCGCTCTTGCAACGCGGCTTCTTTCATCTCGTCCAGCCGGGCGCGCATGGGCTGGGGCATGTCATCCGCCGGAGCTTTCCAGACGGGGGTGCCATCGACGGTGATGATCTCATCCTTGATCGTCACATCGCGCCGCCCGGTGTCGGGCAGGATCACGATTGGCGCTTCCAGACCCTTGGCGCCATGCACCGTCATCACCCGGATCTGGTTCGACGCGCTGTCGATCTGACGTTTGATTTCCAGATCATCGGTCTGCATCCATTGCAGGAACCCGGTCAGGCTGGGCACCGTGCCGCGCTCGTAAGACAGCGCTTGGCTCAGCATCGCGTTGATCCCATCCTCGGCTTCTGGGCCCAGCCGCGCGAGCAGCTTGCGGCGGCCATCGTGGCGGGTAAGAATGCGTTCGATCAGATCGTAGGGGCGCAGGTAATCGACCTGCCCGCGCAGGTCGCGCAGCACGGCGAGGGTGGCGGCGTGGGCCTCGGTCTGGCCGCGCAGGGCCTGCCAGAGGTGATCCTCTTTGCGGTAATGGGCGAGGGTGAAAAGCTCTTGTTCCGACCAGCCGAAAAGCGGCGATTTCAGCGCGGTGGCAAGCGATAGGTCGTCGTCCGGCGTCGCGAGGAACGACAGGATCGCCGCCAGATCGCGCACTGCCAGTTCGGCCCCGACCTTGAGCCTGTCGGCCCCCGCGATGGGCAGTTCCGCCGCCTTGCAAGCGCGGATAATCTCGGAAAACAAGGCCGAGCGGCGCTGCACGAGGATCAGAAAATCGCCCGGTTGGATGCGCCGCCGCGCCATGCCGCCCTTGCTGTCGTCGGGGAGGTAATGCTCCTCGGTCGTCAACTCCTTGATGCGCCGCGCGATGCGTTCGGCCAGTTGCACCGTGTGATGCCGTGCGCTGCGCCGGTCGACGGGATCGGTCCAATCGCCTTCCTCATCTGGTCCCGCCTTTTCGATGAAGGGCCAAAGATCAACGCGGCCGGGCAGGCGATCTTTGAAGGCCATATGGCCTTCATTGGCGAAACCGATCTGGATCGCGGGGTCGAAAACCCCATCGACCGCCTGCAAAATCGCCGACGAGGAGCGGAAGGAATAGGCAAGGCTGCGGCGCTGGAAAAACTGCCCGGCCTCACCGATCTTCTGTTCGAATGTCGCGCCTTTGCGGTCCAGTTCTTCCGGGTCCGCGCCTTGGAAAGAATAGATTGATTGCTTCTTGTCACCCACGACGAAGAGCGTGCGATCCACCTCGTTGCGCGCCCCGGCGCCCGAGTAAAATTCATCTGTCAGCCGTTCGATCACGTCCCATTGCCGGGGGGAGGTGTCCTGCGCCTCGTCGACAAGGATATGGTCGATGCCGCCGTCGATGCGGAACAGCACCCAAGCGGCCACGGCCTTGTCGGTCAGCAATGCGCGGGCTTTAAGGATCAGATCGTCAAAGTCGAGCCAGCCGCGCTTTTGTTTCTCATCCGCATAACGTTCAAGAAAACGCGCCGCGAAACGGTGGAGCACATAGGATTTGCGCGCCGTCTTTAGTGCCAAACGGGCTTCGCGGGCATCTTCGACGCGTTGCATCAATTGCTCAAGCTGCGGCATCTGTTCGGCGATGACCTTTTGCGTCGGCTTGGTCGGGAAACTGCCGATCTTGGCGGTAAAGGGCGCCTTGGCGCCGCTGCCGGTCAGAAGGATGTTTTCGAGCTGGGGCAGGGCGGAAAGATCATAGCGGTCGATCTCTTGCAGCGCCGCGCCCGCCTTGCCATCGTTGCCGCCTTTGGCCAGCAGATGGGGAATGATCTCCGCCATCATCGCCGCTTCGCTGCCGAGGAAAACCGAGGCTGCGATATTCTCTTCGGTCAGGTCTTCGGGCTGCGCGAAAAGCGTCAGGATCTCGGGCAAAGAGCGGGGCGCGGCGAAGGCGTCGCGCTGGCCTACGATGCTACGGGTAAGGCTGGCGAAATCCTCGCCGGTGTAGTGCCGCGCAATATCAGCAACCAGCGGGGCGTCTTCGCTTTCGGCCATCTCATCGACGATCTCGGCCCGCAGCAGATCGGCGGCGCGGTCTTCGATCTCGGTGAACTGCGGGCTGACCTGCGCCTCCAACGGGAAGCGGCGCAGAAGGGCCGCGCAGAAAGAGTGGATGGTCTGAATTTTCAGCCCGCCGGGCGTTTCAATCGCGCGGGCAAAAAGGGTGCGGGCATTGCGCAGTTGCTCGGGCGTCAATTCCCCCTGAACGCCAAGATCGGCCAAGGCGCTGCGCAGCGTCTCATCTTTCAGCATGGCCCATTCGCCCAAACGTTTGAACAGACGGTTTTGCATCTCTGAGGCCGCCGCCTTGGTATAGGTCAGGCAAAGGATATGCTGCGGCTCCACGTCATCCAGCAGCAGCCGCGCCACCCGGTCGGTCAGCACGCGGGTCTTGCCAGAGCCCGCATTCGCCGTCAGCCAGGTGGAAGCATCGGGCCGCGCCGCTTCGATCTGGGCGCGGGTGGCATCGTTGAAATCACGCATCATTCCAGATCCTCCGGTCGGGCGGGGCTGGTGCCGTCCCATTCCCCGAACCGCGCCAATTGGTTGAAGTTTCCGGCAAAGGCATCGCTTTGCACCATCCGCCGCGCGGTAAAGCCCTGCCCCTCATCAAGGTAGCGCGAGAGCAGCGCGTGCAGACCGGCCAGCACCTCTTGCGGGTTTTCCTCCTCCAGCGGGGCGGGGACTTCGACGGGTTTCGAGCCAAGACCGATAAAGGCGGCATGGGCAACATGGGCCACGCCCACCTCGGGAAAACCGCCGCGTTCGACCATCGCCGCTTCGATCAAGAGTTGCTTGTCGAAAAGCCGCTGTTCCTTTTTGCCGGGCGGGGTGCCGGTCTTGTAGTCGTAGATCAGCACGTCGCCATCGTCAGTCTGGTCGATCCGGTCGGCAAAGCCGCTGAGTGTAAAGCCGAGGTCGGCAAAGGTGTGGCTGCCCCGCGCGCCCTGCTCGAAGGCGACGGGGCTGGAGAATGCGGCCCGTTGGCTTTCGCGGGCGATGAACCAATCGGCGATCCGGTCGATGCGGGCCAGCCACATCGCGCGGGCAGCGGGCCATGGGGCTTCTTCCTCCAGCACCTCGGCGGCCACTTGCATCAGCGTGTCCCGGGTCAGCCGCGCTGGGTCGCGGGCGACCAGTTTGACGAAATCTTCCATGATGCGGTGCAGGACGATGCCCCGCACGGGCGCGTCCGGCGATTGCACCAGCGGGTTGATCGGGCGCAGTTTCAGGCTGTGTTTGGCATAGATCGCATAAGGGTCGCGGATCAGCGTCTTGATCTCGGTCACCGACAGTTTGCGCGGGCGCGCCGCACGCGGCGGGCGCGGCGAAGGGCGCGGGGCCGGGGCGGAGCGCTCTACTGCTTCCAAGGCACGCACCTGATCCAGCCAGTTGTTGCCACGCTGCTGCATGGCCTTCCACGCCTCCGGCCCGCCAGTGTCGCCCAAGCCGCCCAGCAAGTTGCCCAAGCGGTTCAGCCAGCGAGACGGCACCATCTCGGCCTCGTCCGAGCGGATCGCGCGGGTGATCCAAACTTCGGGGCTGGCGATGGCCTGTTGATAGTCATGCGCCGACAGGCCGATGCGCCGTTCGGGCAGCAGCAGCCCGGCTTTCTCGCGCATCTGACGGTTGAGCCATGGATCGGGCGGCGGCGCTTCGGGCCATGTGCCTTCGTTCAGACCGCCGAGGATGACCAACTCGGCCCCCTGAACCCGTGCCTCCATCGTGCCCCAGATCATAATGTCGGGATGGGGGGTATCGGCCTCGCGCACCTCTTCTTGGGCCAAGAGCGCGCCCAAGAGATCGGCATAATCGGCGGCGTTCATCGCCCCGCCGTGGGCCGCATGTTCCGTGAGGTTCGCCATCACCGCCTCGGCCGAAATGCCCGCGCCTTGCTGCCAAAGCAGGTGGTCGGGATCGGCGGGTTGACCGGCGGCGATCTTGTCGGCCAGCGCCAGATGCGCGGCGACGCAATCGGGCAGGGGCCGCTCTCCGGGGGTGTCATGGCCGGGGAAGGTCTCGCCCAGCCAAGCGACCCAATCGCGGAAACCGCTGGGGTCTTCCATCCGTTTCGCGGCGCGCTCTGCAATCTCGGCCAAGCCTTCGGCATCGGGATAGGGCAACCCGTGGCGGCGGATCTCAGCCTCTAAGCGCTGGGTATAGAGCTGATGGAAATTGCGCCCCGCGCCGCTGTGGGTCAGCGGGTGTTTCAACAGGGTCAGCAGCGCTTCGGCATCCAGTTTTCGGACAAAGAGCGCTGCCACATGGCGCAGGAACCGCCCCGGCGGGGAGAGTTGCAGCGGCATCCCGGCGCTGTCGTCGGGCAGGATGCTCCACCGGTCGAGCGCGGCGGTGACCTGCCGGGTGAGCATCCGGTCGGGGGTGATCAAGGCGGCTTTCACGCCATCCTCGGCAGCTTGGCGCAGGCGCAGCGCGATGGCCAAAGCTTCGACCCGCGGGGTGGGCGCTTCGATCAGGGTGATGTCAGTGGTGGCACCTTGCAGGTCTTCCAGCTTCGGCCCTTCGTTCAGCCAGGCATGGGTTACGGGCGCAGGCCGGAGCGAGAGCGACACCAGCTTGTTGCGGGCGGTGGAAACCGGGGGCATCTCGCACCACGGTGCGATTGCGCCGCGCACCACGCCGAGCATATTCATCAGCTTGCGGAAGCGGTATTGCGGGTGATCCTCGGCCAAAAGCGCCTGATCCAATTCGTTCCAGACGGCGGTCGGCATCTCGAAATCGAACCCCGGCAGGATGATCGCGCCTTGCGGCAGCCGGGCCACGGCCTCCATCAGCAGCGCCGTGGTCCCGCGCGAGCCGGTGGACCCGGCAAGGATCACCGGATGCTGCGGTGGCGCGTCCTGCCAACGGGCGATGATCCGGGCGACCAACTGCCGCCGACGTGCTTCGGCATCCGGGCGGGTGGTGGTTTGGCCCAGATAGTCATGCGCGATGGCGAGGAAGCGTTGCGCCCGCTCCCAGTGGGCCGAGAGGTTGCCAACGTCCAGCCCGGCCACCGTCTCGGGCGAGACGCCTTCGCCCTGCATTTCGTCGATCAGCCCCGCAAGACTGTCCGACAGCGCATAGAGCGAGGCGCGCGGCGCGAGATCGGGTGCGGCATCCAGAAGGCGTGACACCAGTTGAATGAGTTCCAGCCGCCGTTGCAGCGGCGGTGTCGGGGCGGGCAACGCAATGCCGGGGGCCAATGCATCAAGGTCGGTGATCAGCCGGATGCGCGGCAGGAAGCCTGCCGGACCTGCGTCGAAATCATGACGCAGCCGGCGCGCCATGCGGTTGGTGTTGACCAGCAACTCGACACGGGCCATCGCCTCGGGCGGGCCATTCTCCAACCGGTCGCACAGCCCGCGCACCAATCCGCGCGGGAAATCGACACCGGGGGCGAGGCCAAAGACCCGGGGACTGTCCTGCGGCTCAAACATCGGCACCTGCCAAGAGGCTTTCGGCAAGGAGAATGCCGCCGGGGTGGCCGACGTCGCACCAGCGTCCGGTATAGGGCAGGCCAAACAGCGTCCCCCGTGCCAGCATCATGTCCCACAACAGGTTGAGCGAGAATGCCTTGGCTTCGATATCGGCCAACAGGTCGGTCTTGATGATCTGCACCCCGCCATAGACCTCGCCCGGCCCGCGTTGCAGACGACCATCCGCGGCGCGGATAAAGTCGCCCGTGCCGCCGTGGCCGAGGGTGTTTTCCAACGGCACGGTCATCAAAAGCGCGTCCATCCGCGCCGGATCCCATGCGTCGCGCAGCATCCTGAGCGGGTTTGCCCCGGCCCAGATCGCGTCACTGTTCATGGTGAATACCGGACCCGCGCCCAGCAGTGGCAGCGCATTGCGCAAACCGCCGCCAGTGTCGAGGATCTGAGGCGTTTCGATCACCGTTTGCACATTCTGCGCTTTCAGATGTGCCTCCAACTGGTCGGGCAGGTAGTGCAGGTTCGCCACGATCCGCGCAGGCGATATCCCGCGGGCAAGGTCGAGCGCATGGTCGATCAACGGGCGGCCCGCGACCGGCACCATGGGCTTGGGTTGGCTCCGGGTGAGATGTTTCATACGCGTGCCGAACCCGGCCGCGAACATCATGATGGCGTCGGGATTGTCGCGCATTGGCTTTTCAGATGCTCCAGAAATTCGGGGGTCGGCGGGGGCAGCGCGCCTGCGATTGCTTCCGCCACATCGGCAAGCGCGGGATGGCGCAGGTTATGGTGCAGATGCTGCCAGACACGCGGGATTAAATCGACGTAATGCGGTTTTCCGTCGCGCAGACAGAGACGCGCAAAGATACCCAAGATGCGCAGATTTCGCTGGGCACCGAGCAGCGCATAGGCACGGCGAAATGCGGTGTCATCCTGCCCGGTTTGGGCAAGATAGTCGTCGATGATCTGCGCCTCCACCGCGCGGGGCACATCGCGACGGGCGTCTTGCAGGATGGAGACGAGATCATAGGCCGGATGACCCAGCAGCGCGTCTTGGAAATCTAGCAAACCGACCCGCGCCGCCCTTTCGCGCTGCGGCAGCCAGAGCAGGTTCTCGGCATGGTAGTCGCGCAGGATCACGACCTTTGGGCTTTCATCCAGCTGAGCGGCGAGCGGGCGGAAAGCCTGCGCGAAAGCGGCGTTTGCGCTCTGCCCGCCTGCGGGCGCGTAGAAGTCGAAGGCGGGGGCCGCCATATCGGTCAGCCAACCGGCATCGCACATTGGCAGATCCGGCAGGGGGGCAGCGTGCAGTTTGACCAAAACGTCAGCCGCCGCGCGGTAGAGGGGGAGTTCCCAAGCCGGATCCGCCGCCATGAGCCGCGCAAAGAGGTCATCGCCGAGGTCTTCGATCAGCAGAAGGCCATTGTCATTGTCCGCATGGTAAATCTTGGGCGCGCTGAGGCCACAGCTTGTCAGATGCGCCGCGACATGACGGAAGGGTCGCACGTCTTCGCCGCGTTCCGGCGGGGCGTCCATCAAGATGGCGCGCGCGCCATCCGCTTTGCGCAGCCGGTCATACCGCCGGTTGGAGGCATCGCCCGCCAGCAGCCTGCGGGCGGCTTCGGCCCAGCCGGCGGTTTGCAAAAAACCTTCGATCAATGCGGCGCGTTCGGTCATTTGCGCCACGCCGCCAGCTTCTCCGCCCAACCGCCGCCGGACCATTCTGCGGTCAGCCTTCGGCTGTCTTCTTCGGTGCCGGGGCTGAGGCTGATTTGTAACGCAGCGGCGGGTGCGAGCGGGCCGAGCCGGTCCGGCCATTCCACCAGACAGATCGCATCGTGAAAGGCGCCGATCAGCCCCAGTTCCTCAATCTCATGGGTGGAGGTCAGCCGGTAGAGATCGGCGTGCCAGATCGCGCTGCTTGTCGCGTCATAGGTCTGCACCAGCGTGAAGGTGGGCGAGGGGATATCCTCGGGGTGATCGAGCAATTCGGTGATCAGCGCGCGGGCGAAATGGGTCTTGCCCGCGCCGACATCGCCGCTGAGCAGGATGACATCACCGGGGGACAGGCGGCAGGCCAGTTGCCGGGCGCGCCCGGCGGTGTCATCGGGGCCGCTGAGCAGGAGGGAAAGGGTATCGTCGGACATGCCCCATGCTTAGCGTCCCGACGCGCAGCCGCAAGATTAAAGCGGCCGGGAATGCCCTAGTTGGAGGGTTGCCGCCGGTCGCCCGCCGAGGGGGCGCGGGTAGGCTCCGACCGGCCCGCGCCGATGGGGATCGGGCGAAAGCGAATGAGCGTGGCACCAGATGCGATGGCCGAGACCTCGCAAGAAAGCGGCGCGCCCTGATGCGGGTAGATGGGCATGTTCCAGCCCGCACGGTTGCCCCGGCCCATGACGAATTCCGCAACATCGGGCCAGAGCGGATTGGCCGCCGACATTTCCTGCCAAACACGGATCGCATCGTAGATGGTGATTTCGGCAAAGCTTTTGTCCGGGTCCTGTTTCCACCGGGCGCGATAGGCGGCGTTGCAAAAGGTCAGCACGCCGGAGGCGGAGAAGACGGCGAAACCGTCTTCAAGTCTGTCGAGCAGGCTTTGGCTCTGTTCAAGTTCGGCGCGGAAATTGCGGGTCAGGGTCACCTCGGCGGTGATGTCTTCGATCAGGAAAGCGGTGGCGCCATCGGGGTGGGGCCGGCCCCGGATGCTGTAGGTCTGGCCGTTCTCCAGCGACCAAGTCTCTTGATAGCGGCCATCGGTTGCGGCGGCGATAACTTCGGCGATTTCGTGACGCCAATTCTTGTAATCCTTCGGCTCTGGCATGCGGCGGCTTTCGCGCAATTGGTCAAAGAAAGAGACCATCGTAGGCCGGGCGCTGAGAAAGGGGGCAGGCAGGTCGGTCAGGTCCACCAGCGCGGGGTTGAACAGGGCCAACTGCCCGTTGCGGTCAAAGATCGCCAGTCCGATGGACAGATGCGCAAAGGTTTTGGCGAGGGTTTGGACAAAGTTGCGCTGCGCCTCTTCGGCGGCGACCACGGCGTTGATGCAGGTGGCGTGGTAGACCTGCACATTATCCTCGGTCGTGGTGGTGAGCGCGTACCAATCGGGCTTTTCCCCATCGCTACGGCGCAGACAGACGCGGTTGGGGTGATCGGGCGAGGGCGTGCTGAACAAGGCGGCGCCGCCGCAGTCCGGGTCTGGTTGGGCCTTGCGTTTCAGGGCCCCGTAGGCCCGGTTGTGCCAGATGATATGCCCGCCCGCATCGGTCTGCCACGCGGGGTTTGGGCTGGCTTCGCAGGCGCGGCGCAGGGCGGCGAGTTTCTGAAAGGTTTCTTCCGTGATCTCTTCGGTCGCGCGGGTCTGGGGCAGGTGCAGCCAACAGAGCGCGTCGCGCCAAGTGATCCGCAGCTCCAACGGGCTGTCGCCATCCTCTGCCCTAAGGGTCAGATTGCCGGTGGCCCCATGCCGGGGCGTGCGGGGGAATTCGGGAAACCGCGACAGCAGCGCGTCGCGAATATCCTCCCACTGGTGGTAGCCGGGGGCGAGGGCAAAGCGGGTCAGCGCATTGTCGGAGCCATGGACCAACTGCCCCTCTTCGAACAGCAGGCTCATGTCGTCGATGCCGGGGGGGGCCGCCGCCGGTCGGCCCGCAGCCGAGCCGAGCCACCAAAGAGCGGCCAGCGCGGTGACGAAGGCGGCGGCAAGCACGATGATGACATCCGGCAATGCCATGACGGAGAACCCTTTCGGCAAATGCGACGCCCTATTTTGAGCGCCAAAGGTTAACCGTGCGTTAACAAAAGCGCCGATCCCGCCCTCAGGCCGTCAGACGTTGGTTCTCGCCCATCACGCTGTCATCGGGGCCAAGGTCCAACAGGCGGCGTGGCCAGACGACTTCGACCACAGCGCCGCTGTCAGCGGGGGGCAGCCCGCGCAGCCAACCACTGTCGGACCCATTGGCAAAGCGCAGCCGCGCGCCGGAGCGTTCGAGGAAGGTTTTGGCAATGAACAGCCCCAGCCCCATGCCCTCGTATTCGGGCCGCGCCGTCTCGCTCGATGCACCCCCTCGGCGGCGCAAAAACGGATCGCCGATCCGGCCCAAATGCTGCGGCGGGAAGCCCGGCCCGTTGTCGATGATCCGCACCGAGATATCCTCTGCGGACCATTCGGTTTCGATCCAAACCGTGGTTTCGGCGAAATCCACGGCGTTCTGCACCAGATTGCGCAGCCCGTGGATGATCTCGGGCTTGCGCGGGATCGTCGGGGCGCGGGCCGGGTCTCGGGCCATCGGATTGTCGGAAAACATCACCGTCTTACCGCGCTCCAGATGCGGCTCGGCGGCCTCTTTCACCACGGCGGTCAGCTGCGCGCGCTGCATGTGTAGATCGTCTTTCCCGATGCGGCCCATGTCGCGCAGGATATCCCGGCAGCGGTCGGCCTGATCGCGGATCAGCGCGGCATCTTCGGCCAGATCGGGACGGTCTTCCAGATCGCCCAGCAGTTCGGTGCTGGCCAGTTTGATCGTGGCAAGGGGCGTTCCCAATTCATGCGCGGCGGCGGCGACGACGCCGCTGAGGTCAGAGAGTTTCTGCTCCCGTGCCAGCACCATCTGCGTGGCAGAGAGCGCGTCGGCCATGGAGTGGACCTCGGTCGTGACGCGCCGCGAATAGGCGCTGGTAAAGACGATGGCGATCAGCAGTGCCGCCCAATGGCCAAAGACGAAGATGCCGGGCTGGCGCAGCACATCGCCCGATTGCGTCACCAGCGGCAGATGCCACAGCGCCAGCACCGAGGCCGCGATAATCGCCGTGCCGCCCAGAACCAGTGTCGAGCGCAGGCTGAGCGCGGTGGCCGAGATCGTCACCGGGGCCAGCAGCAGCAGTGCAAAGGGATTGTGGAGCCCGCCGGTCAGCGCCAGAAGCGCGGTCAGTTGCAACAGGTCGAAGAGCACCATGGCGAGGTTCTCACGCTCGGACAGGCGTTTGTTCTGCGGAAAGACGAAGGCCGCGACAAGGTTGCCCACCACCGAGGCCCCGATTGTCAGGTAACATAGGCCAAAGGCCAGTTGCAGCCCAAGCGCCCATTGCGCCACGGTGACGGCGGTCAACTGTCCGGCGATGGCGAACCAGCGCAGCAGGATCATCGTGCGCAGGCGGATCCAACTGGCGCGGGTGCGCCCATCGAGGGGCCGGATATTTGCCTGCGTCATCTTAGCCCCATCACTTTATTGCGTCTTGCATCACCTGCCATCTAGCGTAGGTCTGCGGCGAAACACGATCAAGACCGGCCAGCATGGCGGAGGACTGACATGAAACGAATGATTGCATTTGGTGCGGCTGGGGTTGCGGCGGTATTTCTGGCCGGGACGGCTTTCATGGTGCTGCGGGGCGAGGACGATCCCTATGCCTCTTGCCGGTCGAGCCAGGTGGCGGGCGGCGACATCGGTGGGCCGTTTGAATTGGTGAATGGGGCGGGCGAAACCGTGACCGATGCCGATGTCATCAAAGAACCAGCCTTGCTTTATTTCGGCTATACCTCCTGCCCCGATGTCTGCCCGCTGGACGTGGACCGCAACGCGGCGGCGACAGAGATTCTTGAGGAGCGCGGCCAGAGCATCACGCCGGTTTTCATCACCGTCGACCCTGTGCGCGACACGCCCGAAGTGGTCGGTGATTTTGCCGAGGTGATGCACCCGCGCATGGTCGGGCTGACCGGCTCGCCCGAGCAGGTCAAAGCCGCCAGCCAAGCCTACCGCACCTACTACAAGGCCCACCCGGCGGACGAGAATGGTGAATACCTCGTCGATCATTCGACCTTCAGCTATCTGGTCATGCCCGAGGAAGGCGTCGTCGACTTTTTCCGCCGTGAAGTACGCCCCGAGCAGATGGCCGACAGCATTGGCTGCTTCCTCGATCAAAGCTGAAATTGACCCGCCGCCATGGCCGCCCCATATTAGCCTTTGAGAGGGGACGTTGATGCAGGATATATCTGACTTGGGCCCGGACCGCAGTTTGCTTTTGGTCGATGACGATGAGCCGTTTCTGCGCCGTTTGGCCAAGGCGATGGAGAAACGCGGCTTTGAGGTGGAAACCGCAGGCTCTGTCGCGGCGGGCAAGGCCATCGCCACCGCGCGCCCCCCGGCCTTTGCCGTGGTCGATCTGCGGCTTCAGGATGGCAACGGGCTCGACGTGGTCGAAGTCCTGCGGGACAAACGCGCGGATGCGCGGGTGGTCGTGCTGACGGGCTATGGTGCGATTGCCACGGCGGTGGCGGCGGTGAAATCCGGGGCGACGGATTACCTGTCGAAACCCGCCGACGCCAATGACATCGTCAACGCGCTTTTGGCGACCGGAGGGGACTTGCCCGAACCACCGGAAAACCCGATGAGCGCGGATCGCGTGCGGTGGGAGCATATCCAACGGGTCTATGAACTGTGTGACCGCAACGTCTCGGAAACGGCCCGGCGGTTGAACATGCACCGACGCACCCTGCAGCGTATCCTCGCTAAGCGCTCGCCGCGCTAAAGCTCGAACCGTTTCCAGATTTTATCGACGCGGGTGCCATCGGCCAATGTGCAGTCTGGCAGCCGTCTGAAATCCTCGAACCCGCGGCTTTGGTAATAGGCCAGCCCGCCCTGATTGTCGGCGCGGATGATGGCGTGGATATGGGCATAGCCCAGTTCCCGTGCCGCCTGTTTGGTCCGGTCGAACAGGGCCGAGCCGATGCCGAACCCCTTCTCTCCCAACCGCACGAAAGTTGCGACATCCACACCGCCTTCGGGCAGGTCGGGGTGGGGTTCGATGTATTGAAAGCCTTTCAGCACGCCCTGCTCGTCCTCCGCCAGATGCCACGCGCTGTCGGGCGCGGCCATCCAGCCTTGCAACTCGCGCGGGGTGACGGGGCTGACTATGGCGGTGGTCCCGCCCTTGGCGATGATCGCGTTCAGCAATTCGGCCAAGGCGCGGGTATCGAGCGCCCCGGCGCGGCGGATGTGGATCACGCCATGTCGCGCAGCAGCGCCGCGTGGCGTTCGGTGAACTCGGCCCGCACCTCGACCGGCGGGCGCAGCAGGATGCTCAGCCCCTCCATCAGTGCCGTATCGGGGCGGCCAAAGAAACGGGTCGCCTCGGTCTCGGAGAAGCCGGCGATCTGGCTGGCCTCCATCCAAGCGCTGACGCGATCCGCCTTCTTGATCTGCTGCTTCACCCGCACCGGCAGGCTGGCGGGAAGGCCGAAACGGAGGTGCACAGCAGTGGTCAGCCGCTCATCCAAAGCGCGATAATCCGGGCCCACGGCGGTTTTCACAGGCGAGATCATGTCGCCGATCACATATTCCGGCGCATCATGCAACAAGGCGGCCAAGCGCCATTTCGCAGGCGCGCGGGGGGCGATGCGGGCGAATATCGTCTCGACCAAAAGCGAATGTTCGGCCACCGAGTAGGCATAGTCACCCCGCGTCTGACCGTTCCAGCGCGCGACAAAGGCCAGACCATGGGCGATATCTTCGATCTCAATATCGACCGGGGTGGGGTCCAGCAGATCAAGCCGTCGACCTGACAGCATCCTTTGCCATGCGCGTGGTTTCTGCGCCATCAGCTGTGGTCCTTACCTCGTGAGCCTTGGGAACAAATCCCTGTCAAACCTGTTCATCCCACGAAGGAGATGATCATGAAACCCGTTTTTTCCGGTACGATAGTTGCAGTTACCTTGGCCACCCTCGCCGGTGCCGCACAGGCAGAAGAAGTCTGCATGCCCGCCAAGGAAATGAAGTCCGCCCTGATTGATTGGTACGGCGAAGAGCCTGTGCCGGGTCAGCGCGAGGACAACAATCAGCTTTGGGCATCGGATCAATCGGGGACATGGACCTTGGTCAAGACATTGGCCGACGGCAACGCCTGCGTGCTGGCCCAAGGTGACGATTGGATGGCGGGTCTGTCGGGTGATAAGCAACTGGCCGCTCTTCAAGAGTGATCCGGCGCGGCCTTTCCCCATTCACATTGAGAATTCGCGGCGAAGGTGCTAACCGCCCTGCAACACTTCAAA
This sequence comes from Sulfitobacter sp. 1A15299, assembly GCF_043556915.1. NCBI lineage: Bacteria > Pseudomonadati > Pseudomonadota > Alphaproteobacteria > Rhodobacterales > Roseobacteraceae > Sulfitobacter > Sulfitobacter sp. 1A15299. The sequence goes on from NZ_JBIFFJ010000001.1 coordinate 288,859, forward strand.
CAGGAGCGCCGCATGGCCCACGACTATATTGTTAAAGATATCAATCTGGCGGCCTACGGGCGTAAAGAGCTGGACATCGCCGAGACCGAGATGCCGGGCCTGATGGCGCTGCGCGAGGAATATGGTGACAGCAAACCGCTGAAGGGCGCGCGGATCGTCGGCTCATTGCACATGACCATCCAGACCGCCGTTCTGATCGAAACATTGGTCGCCCTTGGTGCAGATGTACGTTGGGCGTCTTGCAATATCTTTTCGACCCAAGATCACGCGGCGGCGGCCATCGCCGAAGCGGGCGTGCCGGTCTTTGCCATTAAAGGTCAGTCGCTGGTTGAGCATTGGGATTACCTTGACAAATCCTTCATGTTCCCCGAAGGCCCGAACCTGATCCTCGACGATGGCGGCGACGCGACGCTCTATATTTTGCTGGGTGCGCGGGTGGAAAATGGCGAAGACGCGCTGATCGCCGTGCCGAAGTCCGAAGAGGAAGAGGCGATCTTTGCCCAGATCAAAAAGCGCATGGCCGAAAGCCCCGGCTGGTTCACCAAAATGCGCGACCAGATCAAAGGCGTGTCTGAGGAGACCACGACCGGCGTTCATCGTCTCTATGACCTCGTGAAACAGGGCCAGCTGCCCTTCCCCGCGATCAATGTGAACGACTCTGTCACCAAGTCGAAGTTCGACAACAAGTATGGCTGCAAGGAAAGCCTCGTCGACGGTATCCGCCGCGCCACCGATACAATGATGGCGGGCAAGGTCGCTGTCGTCATGGGCTATGGCGACGTGGGCAAAGGCTCCGCCGCGTCTCTGCGCGGTGCGGGTGCCCGCGTGAAAGTCACCGAAGTCGACCCGATCTGCGCGTTGCAAGCCGCGATGGACGGTTTCGAGGTGGTGCTATTGGAAGACGTGGTCGCGACCGCCGATATCTTCATCACCACCACCGGCAACAAAGACGTGATCCGCATCGAGCATATGCGCGAGATGAAGGACATGGCCATCGTCGGCAACATCGGCCACTTCGACAACGAAATCCAAGTCGCCGCGCTGAAGAACCACAAGTGGACCAACATCAAAGAGCAGGTGGACATGATCGAGATGCCGAATGGCAATCGACTGATCCTGCTTTCGGAAGGCCGTCTGCTGAACCTCGGCAATGCCACCGGCCACCCGTCTTTCGTGATGTCCGCCTCCTTCACCAACCAAGTGCTGGCGCAGATCGAACTGTGGGAAAACACCGACAAATACGAGAATGACGTCTATATCCTGCCCAAACATCTGGATGAGAAAGTCGCCCGTCTGCACCTCGATCGGATTGGTGTGAAACTGTCGAAGCTGAACCCGGAACAGGCTGCTTATATCGGTGTGACGCCCGAAGGGCCGTTCAAGCCCGAGCATTACCGCTACTAAACGGGAAGAGTTCCCTCTTTCAGCAGATTTCTACGCCGTCCCGCAGTCACCGGGGCGGCGTTTTTATTTCAAGTGACTGAGATATATAGGAAAATTTCCTCAATCGGCGGATTCAAGCACATATCTGCCAGCGGCGGATGGCGGGCGGAACATAGTCAATCGGGCGGTGTTTCATCCCCAGACCATTGAAAAGGAGTATCGAAGATGAAACGTACATTCCTGAAGTCCACCGTCGCCGCCCTCGCTCTGACCGCGGGCACCGCATTTGCTCAGACCGCCGACACCGAAGCAGGTGCTGCTGCGGAAGCCGAGGCCACAATCTCAAGCGAGAGCGCTACAGACACGGCCAACGATCTGACCGCCACTGTAGAGCAGCAGGCGAAGAAGACCGCCGAAATGTCGCGCGAGAATTCCGATGACTATGAAGGAACCAACGACGCTAACGCCACCGATGAGGTTCTGACCGCGCCGACACAAGGCGCAGAGTTCGAAGGTGAGACCGAAGTCGACAACGAAGCGGAGCTGACCGCCGAGACCGATGGCGCAACGCCAACGACTGAAGCCGAAGCGGATCTGGCCGGGAACGCCGATTCAGAGTCGAATTCGACCCTGAGCACCGACACCAGCGGCACAGCCACGACGGAAACAGACACCGATGTGGCAGCCGATGACGACACTGATATCGACAGCGAGATGACTGCCGAAATCGAAAGCGAGTCCGAGACTGAACTCGACGAAAACGTCGCTTCCGACACCGAAGCGAACATGGAAACCGACGTAACCCGGACCGACACCGGCATGAGCAACGCATTCTCCGGCATGGTGGTTGGTGATCTGATCGGCCTGACCGTGGTCGAAGCGGATGGCGACACCATCGGTGATGTCGACTATGTCATCAAGACTGACGAAGGCTATGCCGCAGTGGTTGGCGTGGGCGGCTTCCTCGGCTTGGGTGAACACACCGTCGCCGTGCCACTTGAACAAATCTCAATGGCCGCCGAGAACGACCTGAAGCTGAGCTCTTGGACCAAAGCCGAGTTGGAAGCCCAGCCGGAAGTCGATGAAGATACAATCGAAGGTCTGGAAGATGACGTTCGTCTTGACGACGCTTCTTAAGCGACAACTGATATCCTGACCAAGAGGCGCCCCATTCGGGCGCCTCTTTTTCTGGCGGCCACGGCGCCAGCCCCGCCGCGCTCAAAATAAATCTTTTGCAATACAGGGATATCGCCTTAGGCTCCGGTCTCAGGAACCCCTGAAGGGCCGAAGACACTATTGGGAGAGATTTTATGGGCAAGCGTGACGAATGGATCGCCAAATACGCAGAAGACCTGAAGAACAAATGCGGCATGGAGCCGGATATGGACCTTTTGACCAAGGTGACCATCGGCTGCGGTCCCTCGATCTATAACGCCGACGCGCAGACGGTGTCTTCCAGCGATACGGCTGAATTGAATACCGTGAAGGACAATTTCCTGATCAAGAAGCTTGGCCTGCCGGATGATGAGCATCTTATGGGCGGCATTCAAAAGGTGATCGAGACCTATGGCCGGTCCGAGCGGAACAAGTACCGCGCGGTGGTCTATTACATGCTGGTCAAACACTTCGGCAAAGAGTCTGTCTACGGCTAAGCAAGCCCTAAGAAGCTTATCAAATCCTTACGCTGGACGCGCGCTTGGTTAAGCGCGCGTTTCGTTTTTGCGCGGGCTTTGACAGAGTAGAAAGTTGAGTAAATCACTGTTTTTTGCTATCACGCGTATATCGGTGAAAGTGGCCGTGAGCGTTACGAACATGTGTGGTGGTTATGGGAGCACATGGGGTGAGAAGGGTTCTGGCGGGGTGCCGGAACCCTTTTTCGTAAACGCCGATGCGCTGTTAATGTCAGGGCGCGGTCTTGCCCAAGGCGCAGATATGCTGCCATTCCGCGTCAGTGACAGGTTGCACGGAAAGGCGCGAATTTTTCACCAGAACCATGTCCTCCAGCCGTGGGTCCGCTTTGATATTATCCAAACTGACCGGTTGGGCGAAGGACCGCACCGCTTTGATGTCCACACATTCCCAGCGTGGGTCATCGGTGCTGCTGTCGGGGTGAGCCTCGGCGCAGACTTCCACGATGCCGACGATCTCACGGTCCTTTTGCGAGTGGTAAAAGAACCCGAGGTCACCAATGTTCATCTCACGCATGAAATTGCGCGCCTGATAGTTGCGCACCCCGTCCCACTCCTCACCCGCATCGCCCTTGGCCATCTGGTCGGCCCAGCTCCAAGTTGCGGGTTCGGATTTGAACAACCAATAGGCCATCAGCCGATCACCCGGTTCCAGTGGGTCAGGGTCACGCTTTGGAACAGGCCGGCCTTGGCATAGGGGTCATTCGCGGCCCAATCTTCGGCTGCGGCCATATCGGGCACGTCCAGAATGATGAGCGAACCGATCATGCCGCCTTCGGCGTCCAAAAGCGGGCCAGCTTGGGCCACGGCATCGCTGGACTTCAGATAGGCCAGATGGTCGGGCCGGTTTTCCTGACGGATCGGCAGGCCATCGGCTTTGTCATGGGCGATCAGGGCAACGAACATATCATTCTTCCTTTAGAGGGCGGGTCAGCAAAGATTTCATGGCACCAGCCACATCTAACTGGTTGTCGAGCAATCCGGCAACCGCGCGGGTGATCGGCATATCAAGCGTTGCTTCGCGCGCCAGTGCATCGACGGCGCGGGCGGTCGCGGCCCCTTCGACCGTGGTCGACGGGTCAAAGGGGGTGCCTTGCCCCAGCGATTGCCCCAAACGGTAGTTGCGCGATTGCTCAGAGGTGCAGGTCAGCGTCAGATCGCCAAAGCCGGAGAGCCCGGCCAGCGTCGTCGGCTCGGCCTTCAGATGGGCGGCGAGGCGCTGCATTTCGGCGTATCCGCGGGTCATCAACGCGGCGCGGGCGCTTTCGCCCAGACCCGCCCCAATCGCGGCCCCGCTGGCGATGGCGACAACATTTTTCAGCGCCCCGCCCAGTTCCGCGCCGGTGGTATCCGTGGTGCGGTAAAGCCGCAGGTTCGCCGTGGTGAGTTCCGCCTGCAGCTGTTCGCCCGCCGCAGGGTCAGCACAGGCCAGGGTCAGCGCGGTGGGCAGACCCCGTGCGATATCGGCGGCAAAGCTCGGCCCCGTCAGGATCGCGGCGGTGGCCTCGGGAAGGGTCTCTTCGATCACGCTGACCGGCCCCACGCCGGTGCTGAGTTCGATGCCTTTGCAGCAGGCGACCAAATGTTTCCCGTGAAGCGCGGCGCGATGTTCCTCCAACACACTGCGCAGTTTCTGCATCGGTACGGCCAGCAAAAGGATCTCGGCCTCAGCGGCTTGGGCAAGGCTTTCGGTCACGCTGAGCGTCTCGGGGAAAGGGCAGCCGGGCAGGCGTTTGGCGTTCTCGCGCCGTGCGGCCATGTCCCCCGCGTCACGCGCCCAGAGCGTCACCGGCCCTTTGCCGGCAAGCGATATGGCCAGCGCCGTGCCGAATGCCCCTGCGCCGAGGATGGAGACGCTCATGCCTTAGCCCCCTTCTTGCCACTGCCCAGCATCGACGGGCGCGCGGTGTCCAGCGGCCAGCGGGGGCGTGCGGCAAGGGTCAGGTCATCGGCCTCCCGCAGGGCGGCCTGCTCTCCGGCCGCGAAGGCGATCATCGCGGCGTTGTCGGTGCAAAGCGCCAAGGGTGGCGCCACAAAGGTGGCCTCTTGCGCTGCCGCAACCGTCTCTAACGCAGCGCGGATGGACTTGTTCGCCGCCACGCCCCCCGCCACGCAAAGGCTCCGCGCACCCTCTGCCGGATACTCCGCAAAGGCGCGGCGTGTTTTATGGGCCAGCACATCGACCACGGCGGCTTGAAACCCTGCGGCAAGATCCGCCTGATCCTGTCGCGTCAGCCCGCCACGTTCCGCCACGCATGTGTCACGGGCGCGCAGCACGGCGGTTTTCAAACCCGAGAAGGACATGTCGCAGCCGTCGCGATCCAGCAGGGGGCGCGGCAGGGCAAAGCGCGTCGCATCGCCCTTTTTGGCCCATTCTTCGATCGACGGCCCGCCCGGCTGGGGCAGGCCCAACAGCCGCGCAACCTTGTCAAATGCCTCTCCCGGGGCATCGTCGATGGTACCGCCGAGACGGTCGAAGCTTTCGGGCCCGCGCACCAGTAGAAACTGACAATGCCCGCCCGAGACCAGCAACATCAGATAGGGATAGGGCACGTCATCGGTCAGCCGCGGGGTCAGCGCGTGTCCCGCGAGGTGGTTCACCCCGTAAAGCGGCTTGCCCGTCGCCGCCGAGAGCCCCTTGGCGCACATCACGCCCGACACCACGCCGCCGATCAGCCCCGGCCCGGCGGTCACTGCGATGGCGTCGATCTGCGGCAGGCCGATCCCGGCCTCGGCCAAGGCATCCTCGACACAATGGTCCAATTTCTCGGCATGGGCGCGGGCGGCGATTTCGGGGACGACGCCGCCAAAGTCGGCGTGCAACTCGGTCTGGCCCGCCACGACCGAGGCCAGCACCTTGCCGCGCCCGTCTTCCTCCATGCGCACCACGGCGGCAGCGGTATCGTCGCAACTGCTTTCCAAACCAAGGATCAAGCGGGTCTGAGACTGGGTAGAGGGCATGGGGGCTTTCCGTTGCAAGGCACCTGTACCGCAGGTAACACCGCTAACACGCGCAAACAATGCCGGAGCCTTGCGATGCCGCAGCCAAGATTGCTTCTGACACGTCCCCAGCCCGGTGCCGCGCAGTTTCTGGACCGGCTTTCGCCCGCGCTGCGCGACGGGGCCGTGATCTCTCCGCTGATCGAGATTACCGCGACGGATGCCCCTGTTGATCTTTCACCCTATGCCGGGGTGATCTTTACCTCGGCCAATGCCGTGGCCCATGCGCCGCCGGGGGACGGGCGGCCCGCCTATTGCGTCGGCCCGCAGACCACGGCGGCGGCGGGCAAAGCGGGCTGGCAGGCGCAGATGGTTGGGTTAGATGCCGAGGCGCTGATCGCGACCCTGTCGGAGCGCGCCCAGACCGGCCCGCTGTTGCACCTTGCCGGGCGGCACCGGCGGGCAGATATTGCCGGTATTTTAAGCGCCGCAGGTCTGAAAGTGGAAACCGCCACGATCTATGACCAAACCCTTCTGCCGCTCTCTACCGCCGCGCAGACCCTTCTAAGTGGCCCGGACCCCGTTATCGTGCCGCTGTTTTCCCCGCGCAGCGCGCAGCATTTCGCGCGCGAGGCCGCTTCGACGGAACGGGTCATCGCTCTGTCGATCAGCCGCGCCGCCGCGCAGGCGCTTGAAGCTCTGCCGCTCTATGCGCATGATGTCGCCGCAGAACCCACCGGCGAAGCCATGGCAGAGGCCGTTGAAAAACTTTTCCGCTGCACCACCTTGCCTTGAGGGGCATAGGTATGCCGGGTAAGCTCGCCGTTGCGAGTGAATGACAGGTTCAGAATCGAAAGGCGTGAGGCGTGGCAAAACCCAAAAAGACGGTCAGCAAAAGCGAAGCGGACAAGACCACAGCCGATCAAACGCCTCCTGCGGCGGATAAGGCGACAACGGCGGGGAACGCCGAGGCCCAGAAACCTATCCAAAGCGATGGAAAAGCTACGGAGCCGGCAAAGCCCGACGCGCCCAAGACCGAGGGTGCCAAGCCCGGCGCGGCGAAAACTGAAACAGTCAAGGCCGACTTGTCGAAGACATCCAGCACCACGCCTACAACGGACAAGCCCACGCCTGCGGCCAAGCCGGACGACAAAGCCCCGGCCAAGCCCGAGAGCACTACACCAGCTAAAGATAAGCCCGAGAGCGCTACATCGGCCAAAGAGACGAAGCCCCAGACGGCTTCGCCCAAGGACGATCCCAAAACAAGCGCCACCAGCGCTGCACCCAAGGACAAACCGGCCGCTGATCCCGCGCCCTCGCGCGCCTCGGCGGCTGCGTCCAAGCCGAGCGGTAGCTCCTCCAAACCCGCGCCGGAAAAGACCGAAAAGCCAAGCGCAGCCACGTCCAAGCCGACGCCACCGCCCGCCTCGACCCCGGCGCCTGAGCCCGCCCCGAAAGAGCGCAAGCGCCCTGTGTTCTTTCCCATGCTGCTGGGCGGTGCCATCGCTGCGGGGCTCGGCTTTGCCGCATCTGAATATGACGTATTGGGCACCCGCGTACAAAGCGCGGCGGAATTGCAAAGCGCGATGGAAGCGCAGCAGGCCCGCATCGCGGAACTGGAAGCCCGGGTCGCAGCGCCTGCCACCCTGCCCGAAAGCCTGCCGCAGGTCGACGCACTGCGCGAAGAACTGACAGCCAGCCGCGATACACTCTCGGCGCTGCAAAGCCAATTGGCCGAGATCGACGCCCGCCTCACCATGGTCGAAAAGCAGCCCGCCACCGGCGGGGACAATCAAGTTGCAGTCGCGGCCTTTGAGCGTGAGATGGAAGCCCTGCGTGCCTCTGTCGCCGAACAGCGCAGCGAGATCGAGAGCCTGCTGGAAAACGCAAAAACCGCTGAAGAGGCAACAGCCGCCGCCGCGGAAGCGGCCCGTGCCCAGACCGCGATGACCCAGATGAACGCTGCAATCAGCGCCGGTCGCCCCTTCGAAGCGCCGTTGGCCGAGTTGCAGCAGGCTGGGGTCGACGACATACCCGAAACCCTGCGTGAAAGCGCCGCGGGCGGAGTTGTCACCCTCGCCAATCTCCAAGCGCGCTATCCCGATGCCGCGCGGCAGGCGCTGGCCACCGCCCGTGCCGCCGTGCCGGAAGAGGGCGAAGGCGGCTTTGGCAGTTTCTTGAAACGTCAACTCGGTGCCCGCTCGGTCGCGCCGCGCGAGGGGACGGATGCCGATGCTGTCCTGTCTCGTGCCGAAGCGGCGGTGCGCGATGGCCGCTTGACCGATGCGTTGGCCGAGATCGACACGCTGCCGGCCCCCGCGCAGGACGCGATGGCGGAATGGCTGGCCGATGCCCGCGCGCGTCAGGCGGCTGAAACCGCCGCCAATGAACTCTCCCAACGCCTGACGGCCAACTGAGGAACGAAAAATGCTCTGGTCTCTTATTAAAATCGTTCTTTTCGTCGTGCTGGTCGCCGCTCTGGCTTGGGGCGCAGGCTTTTTGTTGGAAAGCGAAGGCGGCATTCAACTGACCGTGGCGGGCACGGAATATACCCTAGGGCCGCTGCAATCGGTGATCGCCGTTTTGCTGCTGATGTTTGCGGTTTGGGTGTTGCTCAAGATCGTGTCGCTGCTTTCGGCGGTCTGGCATTTCCTGAATGGCGATGAGACGGCGCTGTCGCGCTATTTTGACCGCAACCGCGAGCGTAAGGGCTATGAGGCGCTGTCGGACGGGTTGATGGCGCTGGCCAGCGGCGAGGGTCAGGTCGCGATGGCCAAGGCCGCCAAGGCGGACCGCTATCTCAAACGCCCGGCACTGACCAATCTGCTGACCGCACAGGCGGCGGAGCTGGCGGGGGACCGTCGCAAGGCTGAGCGGACCTATCGCAAGCTGGTCGAAGACGAAAAGACCCGTTTCGTCGGCGTGCGCGGCATCATGAAACAGAAGCTGGCCGACGGAGATACCGAAACGGCGCTGAAACTGGCCGAAAAGGCTTTTGCCCTGAAGCCCAAACATGAGGAAACTGGCGATACCCTGCTGAAGTTGCAGGCCGAGAAACATGATTGGGTCGGGGCGCGCAGCACCCTGCAGGCCAAGTATAAAAACGGCCATCTGCCGCGCGATGTGCACAAACGCCGCGACGCGGTTCTGGCACTCTCCGAGGCGCGCGAGGTGATCGACGAGGGCAACAGTGTCGAGGCCCGCGAGGCCGCGATCGAAGCCAACCGCCTGTCGCCCGATCTGGTGCCCGCCGCCGTGATGGCCGCGCGCAGCTATATCGCGCAGGACAAGCCCCGCAATGCTTCCAAAGTGCTGCAAAAGGCGTGGAGCGTGCAGCCGCATCCCGATCTTGCCGCCGCCTTTGCCGAAATTCAGCCGGATGAGACACCGCCGCAGCGGATCAAACGGTTCCGCGCGCTGACCAAATCTCAGCCCGACCATCCCGAGACCAAAATGCTGCTGGCCGAACTGCACATCGCCAACGAAGACTTCCCCGAAGCGCGCCGGGCGCTCGGCAATCTGGTCGAGACCGATCCCTCGGCCCGGTCCGTCACCCTGATGGCAGCGATTGAGCGGGGCGAAGGCGCGCCGGACACCGTGGTCAAAGGCTGGCTGACACGCGCGCTAAACGTCTCGCGCGGGCCGCAGTGGATTTGCGAGAACTGCCACCACATCCATGCCGAATGGGTGCCGATCTGCGAGAACTGCAAGAGCTTCGACACGCTGGAATGGAAGACACCGCCGCTGTCGGAAGTGGCCATGCCGAGCGGTGTTCAGATGCTGCCGCTGATCGTCGGCGCGCCGGAAACGACCCCAACGGAAGGGGCGCTGACCACGCGGACGGAGGATATCGAAGACGCGGAACTGGTGACTGAGCCGGAAAAGCCGACCGATCCCGAGACGCCCAGGAAAGCCCCGGACCCTACAGCTTGATGTCGTAGGTGACCCAATTGGTCCGGGTGGCCAGCCTGTCATAAACACCACGGCCGCGGTAGTTATCCTCGGCCGTGATCCAGCGGACGAGGCTCCAGCCGCGTTTCTGGGCGATCTTCTTGACCTCGCCGATCAGCGCGTCGGCAGCGCCGCTGCCACGGGCTTCGGGGGCCACGAAAAGATCGTCGAGGAAACAACCCGTTGCCGCCGCCAAAGGGCGGGCGAAATGCCGGAAATGGGTCAGTCCGATCACCCGTCCTTCGGCATCTTCGCAAACCAACCCTTCGACTTCGGTCAGCGGATCATGCAGCCAAGACCAGACCCGCGCGCGCATCTCGGGGGTCTGCTCGACTTTATAGAATTCGGCATAGCCTTGATAAAGCCGCTCCCAATCAGCGCGGTCATGGTCTCTCACGGTTCGGATGGTAAGGTCGGACATGGCGGGGCTCCCTTCGCTGGCTGCGCGATCTTTGCCCCAGTTGGTTCAGAAATCCAGTCCAAGGTCCAGCGTTGTCGCAGAATGTGTGAGCGCGCCCATAGAGATGTAGTGCACCCCGGTCGCTGCGACCTCGGCCAGGCGCGGCAGGGTCATATTGCCCGAAGCCTCCAGCACGATACGCCCCTGCGCCATGTCGACCGCCTGCGCGAGCATCGGCGTGTCCATGTTATCCAACAGCACCACATCTGCGCCGCCTTCGTCCAAGACCTCTTGAAGCTGTGCCAGCGTGTCGACCTCGATTTCGACCCGGATCATATGCGAGGCATTGGCCTTGACCGCCTGCAACACGGGCCGGATGCCCCCGGCGGCGGCAATGTGGTTGTCCTTGACCAGGATCGCGTCGGAGAGGGAAAAGCGGTGGTTGAACCCGCCGCCATGCAGCACCGCTTGTTTCTCAACCATGCGCAGCCCCGGCGTGGTTTTGCGGGTGCAGGTGATCCGGGTCTCGGTGCCCTTCGTCTCGGCCACGCAGGCCGCCGTCAGGGTGGCGATGCCCGAGAGCCGGCCGGCAAAGTTCAGCGCCACACGTTCCGCCGAGAGGATTGCGGCGGCGGAGCCCTCGATCTCCATCAGCGTGTCACCTTTTGCGATCCTGCTGCCGTCTTCTTTCAGCGTGCGCACGTCAAGCGTTGGATCGACAAGGTGAAAGGCCAGCCGCGCGATTTGCATGCCAGAGACGACCCCCTCGGCGCGGGCGCGCAGCCGGGCGGTATAGGTCGTGCCCTCGGGGATCACGCTGCGGGTCGTGACATCACCATAGGTGCCGAGGTCTTCCATCAAGGCGGCACGGACCAGCGGCTCAAGGATCAGGTCGGGCAGGGCGGTGGGCATTTTCAAGCGTCCTCGGGGTTGGTGCGGCGGGCCGTGGCCTCGGCCAATGTCATGAAACTGCGGGCGGCGTCGGGCAGCGTTTCGGGGTAGTCGGTGCGGCAATGCGCGCCCCGGCTTTCGCGGCGGGCGAGGGCCGCGGCGGCGATCAGGGTTGCGGTGGCGGTCATGTTTTGCAGCTGCGCACATTCGGGTTGCGCCGCTTCGATCTCTGCAATGGCCGTCAAGGCGCGGTGCAAGCCCGCCGCATCCCGCAGCACGCCAACCTCTGCGGTCATGGTCTGGCGCAGACGGGTGACGAGGGTTTCGTTCGGCGTTTCGCCAGCGGGCAGATCCGGCAGTTGTACGGCGTCATCCTCGCCCGCCTCGCATTCCTCAAGCATGTCCTGCGCCGCGCGACGGGCAAAAACCAGCGCTTCGAGCAGCCCGTTGGACGCCAGACGGTTCGCGCCGTGCAGCCCGGTCGAAGACGCCTCCCCACAGACCCAGAGCCCGGCGAGGCTTGAGCGGCCATGCGCATCCGTGGCAATGCCGCCCATATGGTAATGCGCCGCGGCGGCGACGGGGATGGGCTGGGTCACCGGGTCGATGCCGTTGCGCGCGCAGGCGGTTGCAACGGCGGGGTAGTCGGTCAGCACCGCCGCGCCCAAAGCCGCGCGGGTGTCGAGCATGGGGCGCAGCCCCGTCTGGGTCTGGGCAAAGATCGCGCGGGCCACCACATCGCGCGGGGCAAGCTCAGCAAGGGGGTGAACCGCCTCCATAAAACGCAGGCCTTCGCGGTTGATCAGATGCGCCCCGGCCCCGCGCAGTGCTTCGGTCGCCAAGGGCGCGGGGTCTTCGCCGCAGTCGATGGCGGTGGGGTGGAACTGTACGAATTCCGCATCTGCAATGAGTGCGCCCGCGCGGGCGGCCATGCCGATTACCTGACCGCGAATGCGGGCCGGGTTGGTGGTCAGCGCATAAAGCCCGCCAGACCCGCCGCCCGCCAGCAAGACCCCCGCGCCGCGCAGCATTGCCGGGGCAGAGCCTTCGGGCCGGGCCAGTTCAACCTCGACCCCGGTGACTTTGCTGCCGTCACTTTCCAAACCGCGGGCCAGCTCCCCTTCGAGCACTTGGATCGAGGGTGTTTCGCGCACCTTTTCGATCAGGGCGCGCATGATCTCGGCCCCGGCTTGATCGCCCTGTACGCGCACAACGCGGGCAAAGCTATGCGCCGCCTCGCGCGACATGACATAGCCCCCATCGGCGCTGCGGTCGAAGGCGGTGCCGAAATCCGTCAGAGCGAGGATATGGGCGCGGGCCTCATCCGTTACGGTGGCGGCGACGCGCGGCTCGACCGTGCCCGCTCCCGCTTTGATGGTGTCGAGCGCATGGGCTTCGGGGCTGTCGGCCTGCGCCATGGCGGCGGCCACGCCGCCCTGCGCCCAAGCGGAACTGGCCCCCGACCCCAAAGGATCGGGCGAGATCAGCAAAACCGGACGCGGCGCAAGACAAAGTGCGGCATAGAGCGCGCCCAGACCGGCCCCAACGATGATGATCCTGCCGGTTGTGATCTGCTCCACGCGCGCGCCCTTCAGAGCCCGAGTTCGCGGGAGAGGTCGATCATCCGTTGCACGGCCACCCGCGCCTTGCTGGCAACCTCGGCCTCCACTTCGACGGCGCCGGACATCGTGTGCAGGGACCAGAGCACCTTTTCCAGCGTGATCTTCTTCATGTAGGGGCACATGTTGCAGGGGCCGACGAAATCGACCTCGGGCAGTTCATCGGCAATGTTCGACGCCATGGAGCATTCGGTGACCAGCATCGCCTTGGCCGGTTTTTCGCGGTGCACGTAGTCGAGGATGCCGCTGGTCGAGCCGGAGAAATCCGCCTCTGCCACCACGTCGGGCGGGCATTCGGGATGCGCGATGATGCGGGTGTCGGGGTTCCACTCGCGGTAGTCGGCGATGTCCTTGGCGGTATAGCGTTCGTGCACGATGCAGGCGCCGTCCCACCAGACGATGCGCTTTTGCGGCACCTGTTTGGCGATGTTCTGTGCCAGATATTTGTCCGGCGTCATGATGATCGTGTCGGCCTCAAGCGCGGCGACGATCTGTGCCGCATTCGATGAGGTGCAGCAGATGTCCGACGCCGCTTTCACTTCCGCCGTGGTGTTTACATAGGTCACCACCGGCGCGCCGGGATATTGTGCGCGCATCTGTGCGACGCCCTCGGCAGTGATGCTTTCGGCCAGTGAACAACCCGCTTCCATGTCGGGGATCAGCACGGTCTTGGCGGGGTTCAGGATTTTTGAAGTCTCGGCCATGAAATGCACGCCGCATTGCACGATGACATCGGCCTCAACCTCGGTCGCTTTCACGGCCAGTTGCAGGCTGTCGCCGACGAAATCCGCGATGCCGTGATAGATGTCGGGCGTCATGTAATTATGCGCGAGGATGACCGCGTTACGCTCTTTCTTGAGCTTGTTAATCGCGGCGACATAGGGCGCATGGATGGCCCAATCGGGGGGCGAGACGACACGGTCCATCTTGGCGTAGATATCGGCCATTTCAGCCGCCAGCGCTGGCGATGGCGCGAGGTCATAATGGCGCTCAAGCTCGCTGGGCGAAAAGATTTCATCACGCATGGTCGGTCCCCCTCCGGCCTTGGCGCGTGTCACGGCACCGCGCTGGACACCACACCCGGCGTGCTGGCCATAGACGACTGGCGGGGTTTGGGCAAGCCAATACCCTTTAGGGCAAGGCGCTGGCCGCCCGGGGGCGTTAGGTGAATTTGCGGAACAAACGGGTCTGGTCGAACATGTCTTCCAAGCGTTCGGCGCGGTCCTTTGTATCCTCCCAGTTGATGTCCTGCATGGCGGAAATCACGCTCTCCACCAGCAGCAGCGTGGCCGCCGCGCTGTCCCAAGCCGAGGGCGCGACGATCCGGCTGGAGAAGCAGATATCGGCAAGGCTATGCACCGGAGAGCGCCACTGGTCGGTGAAGAGGATGATCTTGGCCCCCCGCGCATGGGCCATTTCCGCCAGCTTCAGCGTGTTGTTCTCATAGCGCCGCACGTCAAAAATAACGAAAACATCGCCTTCGCCCACGTCCAGCAGGTAATGCGGCCAAGCGTTTGATGTGGACTGGATATGTGTCACCCGCGGGCGGATGATCTGGGCGTGGAGGAAAAGGTATTCGGCCATCACATGGGTGATGCGTCCGCCCACGATATAGAGCGGATGCGCGGTGTCGGCGATCATCGCGCAGGCGCGGTCGAAGGTGGCAGGCTCGATCTGGCCCAACGTATGGCGGATGTTGTCGATCACCGCGTCGGTGAAACGGTTCAGCACATGGCCCGAGGGTGCGCCTTCAGCCCAAGTGTCATGTTTGGCGATGGGGTTCTTGGCCTTGGCCTTCAGTTCTTCGCGCAACTCGTTCTGAAACTCAGGGTAACCCTTGAACCCCAGCTTTTGCACCATCCGCGCCACGGTGGGGGTCGAGACATTGGCATCCTTCGCCAGCGCCGTAAGCGGGCCGAGGCCGGAGGCGGGGTAATTCTCCAAAATCGAATGGGCGAGTTGCCGTTCCGCACGGGTCAGCCGGTCCAACTCTTGCTGGATGCGATCGGAAATGGTCAGCGTCGGTTCAGCCATGGATGCCCCTCTTTTGATGAGTAATAACACAAACTGAACAGCGTTGTAATAAATTTGACATTATTCTGTTGACAGAAGCCCCCCGCCCGAATGAGGTTTGATCTAACTGAGGGGGATAGGGTGTCAGAACAGACAGATCTTTCGAATGAAGCCGTCGAGGTGATCAACGCCGGGGCCAAGGCTCCGCTGGTGTTGGTCTGCGAACATGCGGCGCGTGAGATACCGGCCTGCTACGACGGTCTGGGGCTGGATGCCGCGGCCCGCGAAAGCCATGTGGCTTGGGATCCCGGTGCCTTGGGTGTGGCCCGGGCCATGGCGCAGGATCTGGATGCGGTGCTGGTGGCCGGGCGCGTCTCGCGTCTGGTCTACGATTGCAACCGCCCGCCCGAAGCCCCGGGCGCAATGCCAGCGCAAAGCGAGATTTTCGCGATCCCCGGCAATGCCACGCTTGATGAGGCTGGCCGGGCCGAGCGGGTGGCGCGCTATTACGAGCCGTTCCGCGCGACTTTGGCGGCGACGATCAAACGGGTCGACGCGCCCGCGATCGTTACGGTGCATAGTTTCACGCCGATCTACCACGGCAAGCCGCGCCGCGTAGAGATCGGCATTCTGCACGACAGCGACACGCGCCTTGCCGATGCGATGCTCGCGGTGGCGTCGGGGTTCACGGACCTCAACGTCGAACGAAATGAGCCCTACGGTCCGCAGGACGGAGTGACCCATACGCTAAAAGAACATGGGCTGACCCATGGTCATCCGCATGTGATGCTAGAGATCCGCAATGACCTCATCACCACCGAAGCCAACCAGCAGCAGATGGCCGAGATGATCAGCAATTGGCTCCGCGCCGCCATGGCTCGGCCCGAGATGAAGGAGGCCACAACGTGAGGTTCATGCGAGGCTATATCCGGGGCATCGACGCGATGAACCGGCGGATCGGGCGGATCATGATGTATGGTATCTTTGTCCTGATGGGGGTGCTGTTGTGGTCCACCGTCAGCAAAGCCTTCTTCGTCCCTTCGCTTTGGACGCTTGAAATGGCGCAGTTTGTCATGGTGGGCTATTACATCTTGGGCGGTCCCTATTCGATCCAACTGGGGTCGAATGTGCGGATGGACCTCCTTTATGGCGATTGGTCGCTGCGCCGCAAAGCGTGGTTTGACCTCTTCACCGTCTTCTTCCTGATCTTCTATCTCTGCGTGCTGCTCTATGGGGCGGTAAGCTCTACCGCCTATTCGCTGGGCTACTGGGGCACCGAGCCGTTCAGCTTTTTCGGCGGCTTGATCACCGGTAGTGAAGAGGTTGGCCATATGGAGCAATCCAGTTCCGCATGGCGTCCCTATCTCTGGCCGATCAAGGTCGTGATGATCGTCGGCATCTTTCTGATGCTGCTGCAATGTCTGTCCGAGCTCGCGAAAGACGTGCTGCGGCTCAAGGGTGAGGCCATCTGATGTCCTATGAAATGATTGCGACATTGATGTTCTCGTCAATGATGTTGATGCTACTGACCGGCCAGCGGGTTTTTGGCGCCATTGGCTTTATCGCCGTGGTCTCGGCGCTGCTGCTTTGGGGCGACAAGGGCGGCTATGACATCGGTTTCGCCGCCGCGATGAAGCTGATGAAATGGTATCCGCTGCTGACGCTGCCGATGTTCATCTTCATGGGCTATGTGCTGAGCGAGAGCCGCATTGCCGATGACCTCTACCGGATGTTCCACGTCTGGATGGGTGGGGTGCGCGGCGGTCTGGCGATTGGCACGATTGGCTTGATGGTGCTGATCTCGGCGATGAACGGGCTCAGCGTGGCGGGGATGGCGATTGGCTCGACCATTGCGCTGCCGGAGCTTTTGAAACGCGGCTATGACAAAAGGATGGTGACGGGGGTGATCCAAGCGGGGTCGAGCCTTGGCATCCTCGTGCCGCCCTCGGTCGTGCTGGTGCTTTATGCGATGATCGCGCGGCAGCCGGTGGGTCAGTTGTGGCTGGCTGGGGTCATCCCGGGGCTGATGATGGCCGCGATGTTCGTCGCCTATATCGTCATTCGCTGCCGAATGAATCCCGAACTCGGACCCATCCTCTCGGCCGAGGATCGCGACATTCCCCGTGCCGAGAAGCTGCGCCTTCTGCGGGCGGGCATCCTGCCGCTGGTGATCTTTGCGGTGATGATGGTGCCTTTCGTCAATGGCTGGACAAGCTTGGTCGAAAGCTCGGCCATCGGGGCTGCGGCGGCGTTCTTTGCCGCGGTCCTCAAAGGCCGCATGACCCGCGAGGTTTTCGAGAACTCCCTGCGCAACACCTTGGGCATCACCTGCATGTTCATGTGGATCATCCTTGCCGCCCTCGCCTTTGGCGCGGTCTTCGACGGGTTGGGTGCGGTGAAGGCGATCGAGAGCCTGTTCACCGAGAAGATGAACCTCAGCCCCTGGATGATCCTGATCATGATGCAGCTTAGCTTCATCATCATGGGCACCTTCCTCGACGACACCGCGATGCTGGTGATCGTGGCGCCGCTCTATGTGCCCTTGGTCGGTGCGCTCGGCTTCGATCTGATCTGGTATGGTATCCTTTACACGATCACCACGCAGATCGCCTATATGACCCCGCCGTTTGGCTACAACCTGTTCCTGATGCGCGCCATGGCCCCGCCAGAGATTACCCTGCGCGACATCTATGCTTCGATCACGCCCTTCGTGCTGGTGATGGTCTTGGCACTGATACTCGTCATGGTCTTCCCGCAGATCGCGACATGGCTGCCCGATTACATCTACGACAAATAACAATGAGAGCCGCGCAAAGACGGCCTGACATTTCAACAAAGGAGAGACGTATGACCACTCGCAGAAAGTTTCTATCCGGGGCCGCCGTCGCCGCCCCTGCGGCCCTTGCCGCGCCCTCCATCGTGCATGCCCAAGCGCCGATCAAATGGCGCATGCAGACCTATGCCGGCGCCGCTCTGGGTGAGCAGGTGACCAAACCGGCGGTCGATTACATCAACGCCGCCGCCAATGGCGAGATGGAGATCGAACTGTTCTACGCCGACCAGATCGTGCCCACCGGCGAGCTGTTCCAAGCCATGCAGCGCGGCACCATCGACATGGTGCATTCCGATGACGACTCCATGGCCTCGCCCACGCCGCTGCAACAATTCGGCGGCTACTTCCCCTTTGCCACCAAGCACATCCTCGATGTGCCTGTGCTGTTCAACCAGTACGGTTTGGCCGAAATCTGGAAAGAGGAATACGCCAAGGTCGGCGTCGAATGGCTGTCGGCTGCGGGCCAAGACCCCTGCAACTTCAACACCACCAAAGAGATCAAATCGGTCGCCGATCTGGACGGTCTGAAGCTCTACACCTTCCCCACCGCGGGCCGCTTCCTGTCGAAGTTCGGCGTGGTGCCGGTGAACATCCCCTACGAGGACGCCGAGGTCGCGGTGCAGACCGGCGAGCTGGACGGTATGGCATGGTCCGGCATCACCGAGGATTACACCGTCGGCTGGGCCGATGTGACCGACTACTTCCTGACCAATAACATCTCGGGTGCTTGGATCGGGTCGTTCTTCGTCAATCAGCAGCAGTGGGCCGATCTGCCGGATCACCTCAAGCAGTTGGTCATGGCCGGGATCGAAGCGGGCCACACCTACCGCAACCAGTGGTACTGGGGCGGCGAGGCGCGTCTGCGCGCGCAGGGCGACAAGCTCAAGCTTAGCACCGTGCCTGCCGACGAATGGGCCGAGGTTGAAAACGCGGCCAAGGACTTCTGGACCGAGATCGCCGAAGAGGGCGAAGTGCACGCCAAGATCGTGCAGATCTTCCGCGACTATAACGAGGTCATCAACAAAGCCGGTCCGCCCTACACCAACGGCTGAACCGACAACCGGGGGCGCGCTGCCCGCGCCCCCGCCTTACCCCCTGAAGTGGACAGAACATGCCCGGCACACTGACATTCGACGCGCTGAAAAAACTGGTCAAAGAAGGATCCGTCGATACGGTTCTTGCGTGCCTTGTGGATATGCAAGGCCGGTTGATGGGCAAACGCTTCCATGCCGTCAACTTTGTCGAGACCTCTTATAAAGAAACCCATTGCTGCAACTACCTGCTGGCCACCGACCTTGAGATGGCCACGCCCGAGGGCTTTGCCTCGACCTCGTGGGAGACGGGTTACGGCGACTACGTGATGCAGCCCGACCTCGACACGATCCGCCCGGTGCCATGGCTGGAGGGCACGGTGATGGTGCTCTGCGATGTGCTGGATCACGACACGCATTCCCCGGTGCCGCATTCCCCGCGCGCCATGCTGAAGAAACAGATCGCGCGGCTGAAGGAACTGGGTTTCGACGCCATGATGGCGACCGAACTGGAGTTCTTCCTTTTCGAGCAAAGCTTTGACGCGATCCGCAAGGGCGGCTACCGCGACCTCACGCCGATCAGCGGCTATAACGAGGATTACAACATCCTCCAGACCACCAAGGAAGAGAACGTGATGCGCCCGCTGCGCAACCATCTCTTCGCTGCCGGTCTGCCCATCGAAAACTCCAAGGGCGAGGCCGAGGCCGGTCAGGAAGAGCTCAACATCCGCTATTCAGCGGCTCTGGACTGCGCCGATTATCACACGATCGCCAAACATGCGGTCAAAGAGATCGCTTGGCAGCAGGGCCATGCGGCAAGCTTCCTGCCCAAGTGGCACAAGGACCGCGTCGGCTCTTCCAGCCACGTCCACCAGTCGCTGTGGAAAGACGGCGAAGCGGCATTCTATGACAGCGAGGGCGCGTTGGGCATGTCCGAGCTCATGCACCACTATATGGCGGGTCTGATCGCCTATGCCCCGGAATATACCTATTTTCTCGCCCCCTATGTGAACAGTTACAAGCGTTTCGCCAAAGGCACATTCGCCCCGACCAAGACCGTCTGGTCCGTCGACAACCGCACCGCGGGGTTCCGCCTCTGCGGGGCGGGGACAAAGGGCGTGCGGGTCGAATGCCGTATTGGCGGATCGGACTTGAACCCTTATCTGGCGCAGGCAGTCATGCTAGCCGCCGGGATCAAAGGGATCGAAGACAAGATGGAGCTTGCCCCGCCCACACGCGGCGATGCTTATGGCGAGTCCGACGCTGTCGATATCCCCCAGACCCTGCGGGCAGCAACCGAGACCCTGCGCGGCTCGACCTTCCTGCGCGAGGTCTTGGGCGACGATGTAGTGACCCATTACACCCGCGCAGCGGAATGGGAACAGGAAGAATATGACCGGGTGGTGACCGATTGGGAAATCGCCCGCGGCTTTGAAAGGGCCTGAGAATGACGACGGTAAAATGTATCTCTCCGATTGACGGTTCGGTCTATGCGGAGCGCGAAACCCTGAGCACGCAGGCAGCGCAAGACGCTGTCGCCCGCGCGCGCCGCGCGCAAAAGGCATGGGCCGCGCGCCCCTTGCAGGAACGTGTTGATCTGGTGATGGCTGCGTTGAAAGAGATCGAGAATTCGACCGACCGGATGACCGAGGAACTGGCCCATCAGATGGGCCGCCCGGTGCGCTATGGCGGTGAGTTTGGCGGCTTGCAAGAACGCACCAGCCACATGGCCAAGATCGCCGCCGATGCGCTGGCACCTACGGTGATCGAAGACAGCGCCGCCTTTAGCCGAAAGATTATGCGTGAGCCGCATGGCGTGGTTTTTGTCGTGGCACCGTGGAACTACCCTTATATGACCGCGAACAATACCATCGCGCCCGCGCTGATCGCGGGCAACGCGGTGATCCTGAAACATGCCTCCCAGACCATTCTCGTCGGTGAACATCTTGCCGATGCGTACCGCGCCGCGGGCGTGCCGGAGGATGTGTTTCAGAACGTCGTGCTGAGCCATGACACCACTTCGGCGTTGATCGCGGATAACGCCTTTGATTTCGTCAATTTCACCGGCTCCGTCGGCGGCGGTCAGGCGATGGAACGCGCCGCGGCGGGCACCTTCACCGGCGTCGCGACCGAGTTGGGCGGCAAAGACCCCGCCTATGTCCGGGCCGATGCCAATCTTGACGCGGCGGTCGATGGCGTGATGGACGGCGCCATGTTCAACGCGGGCCAGTGCTGCTGCGGGATCGAGCGGATCTATGTGCACGAAAGCCTTTATGATGCCTTCGTCGAAAAGGCCGTGGCATGGGTGAACAACCTCAACCTCGGCAACCCGCTGGATCAGGCCACGACGCTTGGCCCGATGGCCAACGTGCGTTTCGCCAATGAGGTTCGCGCGCAGATTGATGAGGCCGTGGCGGCAGGTGCCAAGGCGCATATCGAGAAGATGGATGCCGACGATGGTGGTGCCTATCTGACGCCACAGGTGCTCACCGATGTGACCCATGAGATGCGCGTCATGCGCGACGAAAGTTTTGGCCCCGTTGTCGGCATCATGCCGGTGAAGGACGACGAAGAGGCCATCGCGCTGATGAACGACAGCCAGTTCGGCCTGACGGCCGCGATCTTTACCGCCGATGCCGAGGCTGCCGAGGCCATCGGTCAGCGGTTGGAAACCGGCACCGTCTTCATGAACCGTGCCGACTATCTGGACCCGGCGCTGTGCTGGACCGGTTGCAAGCAAACCGGGCGCGGCGCGGGCCTGTCTGAACTGGGCTATCACGCGCTGACACGCCCCAAATCCTACCACCTCAAGAAAGCCTGAGACATGTCCCTGACTGCAAATTGGTCTTACCCCACCGCCATCCGCTTCGGCGCGGGCCGGATTAAAGAGATTGCCGAGGCCTGCGCCGCTGCGGGCATCAAGAAGCCGCTGCTGGTCACCGACAAGGGGCTGGCCTATCTGCCAATCACCCAGTCCACACTGGACCTGATGGAGGCCGAAGGTCTGGGCCGCGCGATGTTCTCGGACGTTGACCCGAACCCGACCGAGATGAACGCCGAGGCGGGCATCAAGGTCTACCGCGACGGCGGCCATGACGGCGTGATCGCCTTCGGCGGCGGCTCCGGTCTCGATCTGGGCAAGGTCATCGCCTTCATGGCGGGCCAGACCCGCCCCCTGTGGGATTTCGAAGACATCGGCGATTGGTGGACCCGCGCCGATGCGGATGGCATCGCGCCCATCGTGGCCGTGCCGACGACCGCCGGCACAGGCTCGGAAGTGGGGCGCGCCAGCGTCATCACCAATTCCCAGACCCATGAGAAGAAGATCATCTTCCACCCCAAGATGCTGCCTGCCGTCGTGATCTGCGACCCGGAACTGACCGTCGGCATGCCGCCGATGATCACCGCAGGCACTGGGATGGATGCTTTCGCCCATTGTCTCGAAGCCTTCTGCTCGCCGCATTACCATCCGATGAGCCAAGGCATGGCGCTGGAAGGGATGCGTCTGGTCAAGGAATACCTGCCCCGCGCCTACGCCGATGGCAGTGATCTTGAGGCGCGCGGCCATATGATGTCCGCCGCGGCCATGGGCGCCACGGCGTTCCAAAAGGGTCTGGGGGCCATTCACGCCATCAGCCACCCGATTGGCGCGGTGCATCACACGCATCACGGCACCACCAACGCCGTGGTCATGCAGCCCGTTCTGCGCCTGAACCGCCCCGCGATCGAGGAGCGTCTGGCCAAGGCGGCGGCCTATCTCGATATCGTTGGCAGCTTTGATGGGTTCTATGATTTCGTCGGCAAGTTGAATGCGGAGTTGAATATCCCCGCTAATCTGACCGCCCTTGGCGTGACCGAACCGGATATCGACGCGCTGGTCGCCTCGGCCTTGCAAGACCCGAGCTGTGGCGGCAACCCGATTGAACTGACCAAAGAGAACGTCACGCAGCTGCTGCGCGACTGCTTCTGATCCGAAACAAAAAGGGGGGCCAGATGGCCCCCCTTTCGCGTTGCGCTGAATGCGCGAATTACTCGGTCGCCTCTGCCGCCGCTTCGGTCTCGGTCACCTCCGGCCCGACGGAGACCAGATAGGCCCAAACGTCTTTCGCGTCTTCCTCGTCTCTCAGACGGTAAGACATTTTCGACTTGGCCCGTTTCGTATCAAGATACTCGGCCAGAAACCCCTTGGGGTCGGCGACGTAGCCGGTGAAATGTTCTTCGTTCCACGCCAGCCCGGCTTCGCCAGCCTCAACGATGGAATCGCCATAGCGGTAGTCTTCTATGGACCCCGCGACGCGGTTGTAGATGCCATAAAGGTTTGGCCCCGTACGGCCCCCTTTCTGGATATCGTTGCCCTCATCATCTTGGATCATGTGGCAGCTTTTGCATTTCCGAAAGACCTTTTCCCCGGCTTCGGCGTCACCGGAGGCATGGCTTTCCGCCCAAAGGGGCGTGGCCCCAAGGCAGATGGCGAAGATCGACGCGATACGCATGTTCATTCTCAGTTCCTCTATCTGTCTGGCCCGAAACTAGCGTTCGGGGCGAAGGGGTAAAGGATGTTGACTGCGCCAAAAGGTAGCATGGTGCGCGCGGCGCGCCGGTTAGCGGTTGAGACCAGGGGGAAATCCTCCGATAACAGCCGGTGAATTCCTTTAGCGCCGAGGGTGAGATGAACACAACGGTGAGCCGCATCTGATGGAGATCATGGTCCCCGCCTGGGTCGACGGCACCCTGCAACCGGTTGAAAAGCTCGCCGCGCATGAACGCGGTTTGCGGCATATGGCGGTTTCGGTCTTTGTCATCTCTGACGGCAGGCTGCTGATGCAACAGCGCGCGCTTGGCAAATATCACACCCCCGGTCTTTGGGCGAACACCTGCTGCACACATCCGCATTGGGACGAGCCACCCGAGGTTTGCGCCGCGCGGCGTCTGGAGGAAGAGTTGGGGATCACGGGGCTGGAACTCCAACACCGGGGCCGGGTCGAATACCGCGCCGATGTCGGCGGCGGGCTGATCGAGCATGAGGTGGTCGAGGTCTATCTCGCCCATGCCGCGCCGGACCTCTTGGTCACGGCAAACCCTGAGGAGGTGATGGCGACCCGCTGGATCACCCTTGGCGATCTACATGCCGACCTCGCGCAGCACCCCGATGAATATACGCCTTGGCTGCGGATTTACATGGCCGAACACGAAGGTCTGATCCTCGGCGGCGGGGCGATGGAATAACAGAAAGGCGGGCCAGAGATGACCGACGACATGCAAGACCAAAAGACACGCGCGGCGGATTGGTTCCGCAAGCTTCGCGATGATATCGTTCAGGCGTTCCACGACATCGAAGCGCGTCATGTGGGCGAGGAAGAGGCCGGGCGTTTCGTGGTCAGCAACACCACCCGCACCGCCCCCGATGGATCGGACGCTGGCGGCGGTGAGATGTCCGTCATGCGCGGGGGCCGTGTGTTTGAGAAGGTGGGTGTGAATATCTCCACCGTCTATGGCGAGTTGGGTGAGCGGGCGCAGGCCGCCATGGCCGCGCGCAAGGGTCTGCCCGGCATGGCCGAAGACCCGCGTTTCTGGGCCTCGGGCATCAGTCTGGTGGCGCATATGCAAAACCCACATGTGCCAGCGGTGCATATGAACACCCGCATGTTCTGGACCCCGCATGCGTGGTGGTTCGGCGGCGGTGCGGATTTGAACCCTTGTATCGAGTATGACGAGGACACCGACCATTTCCATGCTGAGATGAAGGCCGCCTGCGATCCGCATGGGGCCACGCTCTATGATGAGTTGAAGGCTTGGGCGGATGAGTATTTCTACATCCCCCACCGCAAACGTGCGCGGGGGGTGGGTGGTATCTTTTACGATGACCGCAACAGTGGCGACTGGGAGGCGGATTTCGCGCTGACACAGGATGTGGGTCGCGCGTTCCTGCCCGCCTATGTGCCCGTGGTCGACAAGCGGCGCGAGATGCCGTGGGACATGGAAGACAAGGACGTGCAGCTGCGGCACCGGGGGATCTATGCCGAGTATAACCTCGTCTATGACCGGGGGACGAAGTTCGGGTTAGAGACGGGGCATGATCCGGATGCAGTGCTGATGAGCCTGCCGCCGATGGCGAAGTGGGTTTGAGGTAGCCACCCCGGCCCGGAATCAAGCCGTAGGCGCCGGGCCATCGCCTGCCCGCCCGCCACGCCAAAGGCGTGCCGCAATATTGAGGGCGCACCTTCGGTGCGACCGGGTAGGCGATTAGGTAAGGCTTGGCGTGACCTCGAGGGCGCACATCAAGGCTGATATATAAAGTGGCTATAACAGCCGTCAGATCGCCAACCCGCGGGCAGGCGATGGCCCTCATCTCTTAGCGCGGGTGTTCAGCCCCGCGTCCCGCGCACCGTATCAATCATCAACTGCACATTCTCCGGGTCCGCATCCGGTGTGATCCCATGCCCCAGATTGAAGATATGCGGCCCCTTCGACAGCGCGTCGCAAATCGCCCGCGTCTCCTGCACCAGCGCATCCCCACCTGTCACCATATGCGAGGACTTCAGGTTGCCCTGCACACAGCCATGCGGCTGCACATGTTCGGCCACCCACTCCGCGCTCACGCCGTCATCGACGGCGATACAGTCCGCCCCAGTGGCGGCATGTAGATTGGCGAAACGCGCCCCGGCCCCGCGCGGGAAGGCGATTACCGGCACGCCCGGATGACGCGCCTTCAACGCGCTGATGATCTGGCGCAGCGGCTCGGTCGAATAGCGGTCGAAATCCGTGCCTTCCAGCGATCCAGCCCAGCTGTCGAAGAGCTTCACCACCTCGGCACCGGCCTTGATCTGCATGTCGAGGTATTCGATCGTCGCCAGCGTAATCCGCTCCATCAATGCGTCGAAGACCTCCGCGTTCTCGTTCTTCAGCGCATGGGCCGGCCCCTGATCCGGCGTGCCTTTGCCCGCGATCATATAGGTCGCCACCGTCCAAGGCGCGCCCGCGAAACCGATCAGCGTCGTCTCTTCGGGCAGTTCGCGCGACAGGATGCGCACGGTTTCGTAAATCGGGGCGAGGTGGTCATGGATGGCGTCCGCCGGTTTCAGCGCTTCCATCTCGGCCTTGGTCGTGATCGTCGACAGACGCGGGCCTTCACCGGTGACGAACCACAGGTCGGCGCCAAGCGCCTGCGGCACCAGCAGAATGTCGGCAAAGAGGATAGAGGCGTCGAAACCATAGCGGCGGATCGGCTGCAAGGTCACCTCGGCGGCCAGTTCCGGGTTGTAGCACAGCGACAGGAAATCCCCCGCTTGCGCCCGGGTCGCGCGATACTCAGGCAGGTAGCGCCCGGCTTGCCGCATCATCCAGATCGGTGGCGTCGGCAGGGTTTCGCCCGCAAGGGCACGCAGGATGGTCTTATTCGCAGTCATTATGGCGTTCCTATTTGTGGCAAACCCGTAGGTAGCGCAGGTACAGCAGTTGTCAGTTCATGTCGACGGGGGTAGGGATGCGTCATGACGTATCAGCTCCCCACCCCGGCCCGGCCTCTCAACATCGGCACACGCGGATCGCTTCTGGCGCTCGCGCAGGCAAATGAGGTGCGCGACCGGCTCGCCGCCGCCTTCGACCTGCCGTTCGAGGCTTTCACCATCGTTGTGATCAAGACCACGGGTGACAAGATCATCGACCGCCCGCTGAAAGAGATCGGCGGCAAGGGGCTGTTCACCCGCGAGATCGAGGCCGCGCTGCTCGACGGCTCCATCGACATCGCGGTGCATTCGATGAAGGACATGCCCACGCTGCAACCCGGGGGGCTGCTGATCGACACCTATCTGCCGCGCGAGGATTTCCGCGACGCTTTCATCTCGCCGCATCTCAAGTCCATCGCCGAGTTGCCCGAAGGCGCGGTCGTCGGCACCTCCAGCCTGCGCCGCCGCGCGCAGGTGAAACTGCGCCGCCCGGATCTGGAAGTCGTCGAGTTCCGCGGCAATCTGCAAACCCGGCTAAAGAAGCTCGACGATGGTGTGGCCGAGGCGACCTTCCTCGCCATGGCCGGGCTGAACCGCTTGCAAATGGACGACGTGCCGCAGGCCGCCGTGCATCCCGACGACATGCTGCCTGCCATCGCCCAAGGGGCGATTGGGGTGGAGCGCCGTGAGAGCGACAGCCGCGCCGCCGAGATGCTATCGGCGATCCATGACCGCAAGACCGGCGAACAGCTTGCCGCCGAACGTGCGTTCCTCGCCACGCTCGACGGGTCTTGCGAGACGCCGATCGCCGGTCTGGCCGAACTCAACGGCACTGAGATGCGCCTGCGCGGGCAGGTGTTGCGCCCCGATGGGTCGGATGCGATCGGCGATGACGTGACCTGCGCCATTTCCGACGGCGCCGCGGCGGGCGAGGCGATGGCCCGAAAGCTTCTGTCCGAGGCCGGACCGGGTTTCTTTGACTGGCGCGAATGATCGGCAATCTCTTCACGCTGAAACAGCTTGAAGCGCTGATCTGGGTCGCGGACCTTGGCAGTTTTCGCCGCGCCGCCGCGCATCTGAACACGACACAGCCCAACATTTCGGCCAGGATTTCCGGGCTGGAGGCAACGCTGGGAGTCACCCTGATGCAGCGCGATGCCGGGTCGATCCGGCTCACCGAAAAGGGCACAGCCCTGCTGACCCAAGCCCGCCGTGTCCTGCGCGAAGCCGAAGCGCTGGTCGAGACCGCCGCGCGGCCCGACCTGATCGACGATAGCCTGCGCCTTGGCGTGACCGAAGTGGTCGCCAGCACATGGCTGCGCCCCTTCCTGCGCGCATTGGCCGATGCCTATCCCAATCTCACCGTCGAACTTACCGTCGATCTGTCGCGCGATCTGGATCAGGAGCTTGCCGCTCATGCGCTTGACCTGACCCTGCAAACCGCACCCTTCTCGACTCCGGCGAGCGGGCAGTTGGACCTTGCGACCTATGACTACATCTGGGTCGCCGCGCCTGAATTGGCCGCGCAGATCGGCCCCGCGCCCGACTTTGCCGCCATGCTGCGCCATCCGGTGCTGGGCCATGCGCGCCATACGCAGGCCCATTTCGATCTGATCGGCCATTTCGACGGCACGACCGCGCCCAAGGCCCGTTTGGTGCCCTCCAGCAGCCTGTCGGCAGCGATGAACATGGTGCTTGACGGGATGGGCGTGGCGGTGATGCCGCGTGTCATGGTGGCAGCCGCGCTGGCCGACGGGGCGCTGCGCATTTTGCCCGCCGCGTGGCACCCGCGCCCGCTGCAAGTCGCGGCACGTTACCATGCGGATCGCACGCCCGCCTATGTCACCCGCGCCGCCGAACTGGCCCGTGACTGCGCCCGGGCTTTCGATGCCGAGGATCGAAAAAACCTTTCACACCCATAGAATATAATAATTTGCGCCGATGCTGCGCCCACCCCTATCCTGCGTCCAAACAGGAGTGAGACATGGCATCAACCATCCGACTGGGCGTAGACATCGGCGGCACCTTCACCGACGTGGTGCTGGAAAAGGGCGGCGAGAGTTTCTCGACCAAGGTGCTGACGACCTATGCCGCGCCCGAAAACGCGATCATCGACGGGATGCATCAGGTCTGTGCCAAGGCCGGGATCACGCCTGCCGACCTCACCCAGATCATCCACGGCACCACGCTGGCCACCAATGCGCTGATCGAGCGGCGCGGCGCCAAAACCGCACTGATCACCACCCAAGGCTTCCGCGACGTGATCGAGATGCGGACCGAAAGCCGGTTCGAGCAGTATGATCTGAACCTGAACCTCCCCGAACCGCTGCTGCCGCGCCAGATGCGCTACACGGTGGAAGAGCGCGTCGATGCCACCGGTGCCGTGTTGCTGCCGCTCGACCGGGCCGAGGTCGAGGCGCTGGCCGGCCGGATCGCCGAAGCGGGTTATGAAAGCGTCGCGGTGGGGCTGATCCACTCCTACCTGAACGACGCGCATGAGCGGATGATCCGCGAGGTTTTGGAAGAGCGCCTGCCCGGCGTCATGGTCTCGATCTCCTCCGAGGTCTCACCGCAGATGCGCGAGTACGAGCGGTTCAACACCGTCGTCGCCAATGCCTATATCAAGCCGCTGATGAAGTCCTACCTCGGGCGGCTCGAAGGGCGGCTGCAAGACGAAGGCGTCTCCTGCAACATCTTCCTGATGCATTCCGGCGGCGGCATCATCTCGATCGAAAGCGCGGCCGAATTCCCGGTGCGGCTGGTGGAATCCGGCCCGGCGGGTGGGGCGGTCTTCGCCGCCAATATCGCCGCGCGCTACGGGCTCGACAAGGTGCTGAGCTTCGACATGGGCGGCACAACGGCCAAGATCTGCCTGATCAAGAACCAGACCCCCAAGACCAGCCGGGTTTTCGAGGTAGCGCGGACCTACCGCTTCAAGAAAGGTTCCGGCATGCCGATCTCGATCCCGGTGATCGACATGGTTGAGATTGGCGCGGGCGGCGGCAGCCTCGCCCATGTGGACGCAATGCGGCAGATCCGCGTGGGGCCGGAAAGCGCGGGCTCCGAGCCCGGCCCGGCCTGTTACGGGCGCGGTGGGGCAAAACCTGCCGTGACCGATGCCGATCTGGTGCTGGGCAAACTTGACCCCGAGAATTTCGCCGGCGGCTCGATCCGGCTCGAGACCGGTAATTCAGAGACTGCATTGAGCCAAGTCATCGGGCAGGAACTCGACATGGACGCCGCCACCGCCGCCTTCGGTCTGGCCGAGGTGGTGGACGAGAACATGGCCAATGCCGCCCGCGTCCATGCGGTGGAGAACGGCGAAGACCTCAGCGACTACACGATGATCGCCTTCGGCGGCGCGGCCCCGCTGCATGCCGGGCGACTGTGCGAAAAGCTCGGCGTCGAGCGCCTGCTGGTGCCACCCGGCGCCGGTGTCGGCTCGGCCATCGGCTTCCTGCGCGCGCCCTTCAGCTTCGAGGCCAACCGCTCGGTCTACATGAAGCTGTCGGATTTCGACGCGGGCCGGATCAAGACACTGCTGGCCGAACTGCGCGACGAAGCCACCGGCTTTGTCCGCAACTGCGACGCGGGGGCCGAGATTCTGTCGGAATACAAGGTCTATATGCGCTACAGCGGGCAGGGCTGGGAGATCCCCATCGTGCTGGACGAGGCCGATGCCCTGACCCCCGATGCCGCCCGCTTCGAAGCACTGTTCGAGGCAGATTACGCCAAGCTTTTCGGCCGCACGGTCGAAGGCTTGGACATCGAGATCACGGTCTGGTCGGTCAACGCCACCACCCCGCCGGAAAAAGTCGCACGGGTCGCGGAAGAGAGACCGGGAAGCGCGGCGGATGTGGCTCTAACCCGGCGCATTTTCGACCCTGCGCTTGCCGAATACCGCGAGGCCGACGTGGTGCTGCGCGGGCAGATGGCCCCCGGGCAGACCGCCCAGGGCCCCGCCGCGATCACCGAGGATGAGACGACGATCATCCTGCCCGCCTCGCGCCGGGCGATCTGCCAGCCCGACGGCTGCATCGACATCACCGTGAAAGGGTAAGCCCATGGCACAGACACATTCCAACGTCGCCTATCAGGTCATGTGGAACCGCCTGATCTCGGTGGTCGAAGAACAGGCGCAGGCACTGGTGCGCACCGCCTTCTCGACCTCGGTGCGCGAGGCGGGCGACCTTTCGGCCGGGGTCTATGACACCGAAGGTCGGATGCTGGCCCAAGCGGTCACCGGCACGCCGGGCCATGTCAACGCCATGGCCGACGCGGTGGCGCATTTCATCCGCCGGATCGGGCGGCAGAACATCCTTCAGGGCGACGTTTATATCACCAACGACCCTTGGGAAGGCACCGGGCATCTACACGACATCACCATGGTCACGCCCTCCTTCCACCGCGGCAAGCTCGTGGGGTTCTTTGCCTGTACCGCGCATATCGTCGATATCGGCGGGCGCGGTTTCGGCGCGGATGCGGCGAGTGTCTACGAGGAAGGGCTTTACCTGCCGATCATGAAATTCGCCGATGCGGGCAAGGTCGACGAGACTCTGGTGCGGATCATCCGCGGCAACGTGCGCGAGCCGGATCAGCTCATCGGCGACATCTACGCGCTGACCACCTGTAACGAGATCGGCCACCGACGCCTGATCGACATGATGGAGGAATTCGCCCTCGACGATCTCACCGGCATCGCCGGTTTCATCCTCGACAATTCGCGCCGCGCCACCTTGGAACGGATCGCGGCCCTGCCGCGCCAGCAGGCCACGGGCGAGATGACAATCGACGGGTTCGACACACCGATCACGCTCAAGGTAACGGTAAGCATTGCCGAGGATCACATCCTCTCGGACTTCGCGGGCACCTCCGGGATCGACAAGAAGGGCATCAACTGCCCGCTGGTTTATACCAAGGCCTATGCCTGCTACGCGCTGAAATGCGCCATCGCGCCGGAAATCCCGAACAACGCCGCTTCGCTGGAGCCTTTCCGCATCACCGCGCCCGAGGACACGATCGTCAACGCGGTGCACCCCGCGCCCGTGGCGCTGCGGCATATCGTGGGGCATTTCGTGCCGGATACGGTCTACGCAGCCTTGGATCAGATCCTGCCGAACCTCGTCCCGGCCGAGGGCGCCGGCTGTCTGTGCAACTTTCAGGTCAGCCTGCGGCCCCGCACCGATGCCAAACCGCCTGCGGGCGCGCGCCGGGCCGAGGTGCTCACCTTCAACTCCGGCGGCTCGGGCGCGCGGCCCGAACACGACGGGCTCAATGCCACCGCCTTCCCCTCGGGCGTGATGACCATGCCCGTGGAAGCCACGGAACATGCCGGTCCCGTGGTGATCTGGCGCAAGGAGCTGCGCCCCGACAGTGGCGGCGCGGGCCGCCAGCGCGGCGGGCTGGGGCAATATATGGTCGTCGGCGCCCGCGAGGGGCATGAGTTCGACATGCAGGCGATGTTCGACCGCGTCGATCACCCGGCGCGCGGGCGGCAGGGGGGCAAGCCCGGTGCGCCCACCACCATCGCCCGCGACGACGGCACGCCGATGCGCGGCAAGGGCAAGCAGTTCGTGCCGCATGGCGCAAAGGTGCTGATGGCCTTCCCGGGCGGTGCGGGCTACGGCCCCGCCGAGGAACGCCCCACGGCGCGGGTCAAACGCGACCTGCTGCGCGGCTACATCAGCGCCGAGGTGGCGGCGGCGGATTATGGGCTAAGCGCCGAGGAGATCGCCGAGGTGCAAGAGGCCATCCGCAAAGGTGCCGAACTTTGAAAGAGTGGCCGTTCAAGGGCTTATAAAGGCGCGGGGTCATTGACTGTTACAAAGCGCGGGTGTTCCTTGGCGGCATTACGCCAAAAGGAACACCCGTGATGTATGTGATTGACCCCCCCAAGCAAAGCAGCCTTGCCGTTCAAGGCACCGGCGACCGTTTTCCGGTGCGCCGTGTCTTTTGCGTGGGCCGCAACTATGAGGCGCATGTGCTTGAGATGGGCAATGACATGCGCGACCCGCCGTTCTTTTTCACCAAGCCCGCCGATGCCACACTGGATACGCCCTGCACCGTGCCCTATCCGCCGCTGACGGAGGATTTCCACTTCGAGGCAGAGCTTGTCATCGCCATCGGCAAGGGGGGGGCGAATATCGCGGAAGCGGATGTGATGGATCATATCTGGGGGGCCTCTGTGGGCATTGATTTCACCCGCCGCGATCTTCAGGCGCAGGCCAAGAAGATGGGCCGCCCGTGGGACTGGTCCAAAGCCTTTGACAACTCCGCGCCCATCGCGCCGATCCTGCCCATCGCCGATGTCCCCTCGGTCGAGAAGGGCCGCCTTTGGCTCGCGGTGAACGGCGAGATGAAGCAGGAGGCCGATCTGTCGCAGATGATCTGGTCGGTGCGGGAGCATACCGCCACCCTGTCGCAGGCCGTGACCTTGGCACCGGGTGACATCATCATGACCGGTACGCCCGCCGGTGTCGCGGCGGTAAAGCCCGGCGACGTGATCACCGGGGGGGTCGACGGCATCTCCGAATTCGAGGTCACCGTCGGCCCCCGCGCCTAAGGCGCGTCGCCCGGTCTAGGCCCCGGCCAGCGTGCGTTCCGCCCGCGCGCGGGCTTGGGCCGCCAGATCGGGCAGGCCGGTCTTTTCATAGACCTCGCCCAGCATCAGGTTCAGCGGCACGCCATCGGGGTCATAGGTGCGGCGCATCTCAAGCACCTGCTGTGCGGCCGAGGCGCGGCCATCGCGCACCAGCGCGTCGAGGTGGATCTGCTCGAACAGGTCACGCTGCGCATGGCTGCCTCCGCATTCGGCCATGCGGGGCAGGGCCATGCCAAGCTCGCGGATCGCCGTAGTCCACTCCCCCTTGGCGTGGGCGGCGATGCCCCGGGCGGCAGGCAGCGCGACCTCGGCCCATGCGGCGTGGTCATGGGCGGTGGACTCGGTCGCGCGGGTTTCGATCGCGGTAAGCATACCTGCCGCCTCGGGCCGCCCGGTGCGGCAAAGGGCGTAGAGGTATTGAAGCGTGAGGAAGGGGCTCACCGTATCCGCCCCGCGCGCCGCCACATGCTCGGCCACATCGCCCCACCGGTCGCCCACATCGACGCCTGCGAATTCCATTCGCGCCAATAGGGACACCGCGCCGACTTGGTCTTGGGAATAGTCTTTCTCCAGCCCCCAAATATGTTGGTCATAGGCGGCGCGCACATCGTCGTGACGGCCCTGCGACAGGTAGAACAGCGCCAGATGCCACCAATTGTGGCTTCGCATGAAGGAGTTCAGATCGCACCACGTCTCGGCCACGCTCTCCATGAAACGCGCGCCTTCGGCCACGCGGCCTTGGGTCAGCATCACATGGGCCAGTGCATGATGCGCCCAAGGCTCATCATGGCGCAATTCCATCGCCCGGCGGGCGGCAGCCTCGGCCCGGTCGAGCAGGTGGCATTGCTCATAGCCAAAGGCGATCATGCCGTGGGTATAGGCGATGTCTTCGGCCTCGGGCAGAGATTTCAACGCCATGCGCAACATGCCTGCGGCATCACCGGTGTTAAACAGGTGGTATTGCGCCAGTTTCAGCATCGCCAGATCGCGCGGCCATTGGTCGGTGATGGCGTCGCAGGCGGCGACGAGGGCAGGCACATCGCCGTCGATCCAAAGACCAACGGCGCGGATCACTTCTTGTTCGCGAGCATTCGCGCCGGGGGCCGCCTTGGCGCGGTCCAGATAGGGGCGGGCTTTCTCAGGGGCGATGGGGTGTTCGAGGAACATCCACAAAAGGGCAGCATAGGCATTGATCAGCGGGCCGTCGGGGTCGGCATCGGCGGCGGCGATCACGCCCGCGGCCTTGGGCTGGTAGGACAGGAAGCCGTGGATGAAGTCATTGATCGCCTGCAGGGTGTCCGGGCGGTCGGTAGAGGTTTCCAATCCATAAAGGTCTTGTGTCATCTCGGGTCTCCGGCGGTGTCATGGAACTGGTGCAGGTGTTGGGCGACGGCGGGGGCTGCGTCCCAATGGATCGAATGCCCTGCATCGGGCAGGGTGGTCTGCGTCACATCGGGGATTTCTGCAAAAGCCGCCTCGGCGGCGGCGCGGGGGATCAGCAGGTCTTCGGCCCCGTGGAGCACTTGGGTCGGGCAGGTCAGATCAGAGGGCCGTACCGTGGGGCGGAAACCGCGCAAGGCTTCGAGTTGATGGGCCATGGCATCCGCACTCTGCGCATGGGGATAGGCCAGTGCGACGGCGAGGGCGGCCTCGGTATTGTTGGGGTCAGTGAAGAAACCGGGGGCGAAAATCCAAGGGTAGAGCGCGCGCAGCCAAAGCTGCTCCCCTTCCGGCGCGCGGCGCACGGCGAGCAGCGCGTCGAAGACTGCCATGGTACGCGGCGCGCGAACTGGGGCGGAGGCGAGGATGCTGAGCGCTTGGATGCGCTCGGGCGCGAGGCCAAACAGCTCCATCGCCATCAGCCCGCCCATGGAATGGCCGACGACGTGAAAGGTCTCATGCCCCAGATGATCCATCAGCGCCAGCGCATCCCGCGCCATCTGCGCGACAGAGGTTTCGGCATCCCAAGGGGTCGTGCGCCCGGTGCTGCGGTTGTCGGGCCGGATCAGGGTGAAGCGATCGGAAAGCAAAGGGGCCAGTGCGCCCCAACTCGCGCTGTCGCTCAGCATCCCGGCCAGCATCAAAAGCGGCGGGCCACGCCCGTCGACCTCGTAATGAAGTGAGATATCGGAGAGGGGCAGATCAGGCATTCAACAAGCTCCAACAAGGCAAAAGATCCCCATCGGCAGGGGTGGCCGCATAGATGGCGCGGGCGATGGCGCGCGACAGGCAGAGCGCGGCGGCATGGCCGATCATCGCCACATCTCCCGCAGGCCGCGCCGCCGTCGAGAGGGAGAAGACCAGATCGCCGTCATTGGGCATATGCGCGGGTACCACGGCGCGGGCGATGCCGTCATGGGCCGCCACGGCAACGCGCTGGCATTCGGCCTTGGTCAGCGTGGCATCGGTGGCGACAATGGCGATGGTGGTATTGGCGCGGGCGGACATGGCGGCCATCTTGCGGCTCTCGAAGCTCAGCCCCAGCCCGGCGGAAGGGTCCGGCCCCAGCCCGCCGAACTCTGCGTCGATCTCAAAGGGGGCGGCGTGGAAGTAGCGGTCGCCGGGGGTGGTGACAGCCC
Source organism: Sulfitobacter sp. 1A15299 (assembly GCF_043556915.1). NCBI lineage: Bacteria > Pseudomonadati > Pseudomonadota > Alphaproteobacteria > Rhodobacterales > Roseobacteraceae > Sulfitobacter > Sulfitobacter sp. 1A15299. The sequence goes on from NZ_JBIFFJ010000001.1 coordinate 324,233, forward strand.
CCACCGGATTCGCCCCGACAAGCGCGCCGACCATGCTGCCATCTGGCAATTGCAAACTGGCGGAGCCGAGGCCGCCTTTGACCATCGCGCTCAGTGCCCCGGTGCCCGCGCCGACAGAGCCTATTTCGAACTCTTGGCCCGCCGCCTCCAAAGCTTGGCGGCCAAGATCGGCATAGGGGTTCTGCGCCCAATCCTTTTCGCCGCCGTTCAGGAGATCGAACAGGATCGCGCCGGGCACCAGCGGGATCAGCGCGTCCCCCACACGAAAGCCGCGGCCCCGCGCGCGCAGGGCATCCACCACCCCCGAACAGGCATCCAGCCCATAGGCAGAGCCGCCCGAGAGCACCAGCGCATCGACCGCCGCGACGGTCTTGTCGGGGGCCAGCAGGTCCGTCTCACGCGTGCCGGGGGCGCCGCCCATGACGTGGACAGAGGCGGTGAAAGGCGCATCGCCGATCAGCACGGTGCTGCCGGATTTCAGCCGCGCATCCTGCGCGTTGCCCACCTTCAGCCCTGTCACATCGGTGATCAGGTTGCGCGGGCCGGGACGCATCGGCGCGCTCATGGCAGGCTCTTCACGTGAAACATCCCCGCAAGGGTGCGCGTGGGGCAGAGGGCTAACAAGGGCATCGTCACTCCGGCGTTTATTTCGGGCGGAGTTTGCGCGCTTGCTCGGCGGATGCCAAGGCCCGAGGGGGGATAGGATGCCCCCGCCGGAGGGGCGACACAAAAATGGGCGCGCAGGTTGCCCCGCGCGCCCGCTCCATCCGGTGTGACGGTTTGGTTTACTTCTGCTCTTCGGCGACAGCGGCGGCAACGGCCTCTTCGAAGATGGCGAGGCCTTCTTCGACGATGGCGTCGGAGGCTGTCAGCGGCACCATCACGCGCACGGCGTTGCCATACATGCCACAGCTCAGCAGCAGCAGGCCGCGTTTCAGCGCATGGGCGATGACGCGTTTGGTGAAATCGGCGTCGGGCTTGGCGCTGTCGAAGTCGGTCACGAATTCAACGGCGACCATGGCGCCAAGGCCACGGATGTCCCAGAACCGGAAGGGGGCGGAACGCTCGCCAATCTCGGCAAAGCGGGCTTTGAGCGTTTCGCCCATCGCAGTGGAGCGGGCCAGAAGACCTTCGTCCTCGATCGCCTCGATGGCTGCCAGTGCGGCGGCGCAGGCCACAGGGTTGCCGCCATAGGTGCCGCCCAAGCCGCCGGGGGCCATCGCGTCCATCACATCGGCGCGGCCAATGACACCGGCCAGCGGATAGCCACCGGCCATGGATTTCGCCACGGTGATCAGGTCCGGCACCACGCCGGAGTGCTCGATCGCGAACCATGTGCCAGTGCGGCCAAAGCCCGCCTGCACCTCGTCGGCGATCAAGAGAATGCCGTGCTGGTCACAGATCGCGCGCAGCTCTTGCATCATTTCGAAGGGCACGGGGGTATAACCGCCTTCGCCAAGCACCGGCTCGATGATGATTGCGGCGACACGCTCGGGCTGGGCATCGGTGAGGAAGAGGTTCTTCAGCCCGGTCAGCGCGTCCTGCACGGTGATGCCGTCGCGCAGAGAGGGGAAAGGCGCGCGGAAAACATCTGCGGGGAAGGGGCCGACATCTTTCTTGTAAGGTGTGACCTTGCCGGTCATGCCCAGCGTCAGCAGGGTGCGGCCATGATAGCCGCCGGTGAAGGCGATGACGCCCGGGCGCCCAGTGGCGGCGCGGGCGATTTTGACTGCGTTCTCAACAGCTTCGGCACCGGTGGTGACCAGCAGTGTCTTCTTGGGCGCGTCACCGGGGGCGAGCGCGTTCAGCTTCTCGGCCAGTTCGACATATGGGCCGTAGGGCACAACCTGAAAGCTGGTGTGGGTATAATGATCTTCCTGCGCCTTGGCGGCCTCGACCACTTTGGGGTGGCGGTGGCCGGTGTTCAGCACGCCGATGCCGCCGACGAAGTCGATGTAGCGGTTGCCCTCTACGTCCCACAGCTCGGCGTTCTCGGCATATTTCGCGTAGATCGGCGCGGCGGAGGCGACACCGCGCGGCACGGCCGCATCGCGGCGCGCGATGAGATCGGCGTTGGTCTGACCGTCGGGCTGGGTCGCGGGGTTGGTTTCGACCACGGAGATCTGCGGCGCGGCTTTGGCTTTGGCAGCGGATTTCCGGGGTGATTTCTTGACGGTGCTGGACATGGAACAGATACCTTATTGCGAAAGAATGGGGCAGTGACGTGTCGTTTAAAAAATCCATATTCCGTTTAATATAATTGTCAATCGCGATTGCAGCCTTTATCTAACAATTCCCGTGACCCCCGGTCGGTCCAAAGCCGCGCCGCGTGGTGGCGGCAGGGCGACCCACAAAGGACAAGCCATTGAACGTCGGCGATAAACTTAAAGCGATCCGCAAGAAACATGGGCTGTCCCAGCGGGAGCTTGCGGCTAAGGCCGGGCTGACCAATGGTACGATATCGCTGATCGAAAAGAACCGAACCAGCCCATCGGTCGCCTCGCTCAAAAGCCTGTTGGACGCGATTCCCATCAGCATGGCCGAGTTTTTCGCGATCCTCGAAGAAGACGACAGCGCCAAGGTTTTCTACCGGGCAGAGGAGTTGACCGAGATTTCACCGAGCCATCAGGGCGGTGTGTCTCTGCGGCAGTTGGGCAGTGCCGCGCATCACGCCCTTCAGGTGCTGCATGAAACCTATGAGCCGGGCGCGGATACCGGGCCTGAGTTTCTGAGCCATGAGGGCGAAGAGGCGGGGGTCGTGGTGCGCGGTAGCATCGAAGTGACGGTGGATGGTACGGTCAGCCTGCTGCGCGCCGGGGACGGATATCTGTTCGACAGCCGCTTGCCGCATCGGTTCCGCAATATCGGATCCGAGACCTGTGAGATCGTCAGCGCCTGCACGCCGCCCAGTTTCTGAAAAAGGTGCCCCATAAATATCGACCGCCCCAAGCGTTCTGCTCAGGGCGGTCGATAGGGGGTGTCAGGTCTTAGTAGTCTGACCGGTATTTCGACCTCTGGGTCTCCGTTCGCTGTTCTTCGCGCCCGGTTTGGTCCTCATCCAAATGAAGTTCTCTTCGGCCCGTTGTGAGGGCAAGGATGATGACCGCCGCCAAGGTCAGGATGGTCAGACCGCCGAGAAAAAGCTCCGTGGTCATCTCCGTGTTCCTTTTTAGCACTGCGTTTCAGGTGCTCAACCGCGCGCAGGCCAAAGGGTTCCGACAAAATTTTCGCCTATGACGAGTCTGTGATCGGTCTGCCACGTTTCGGGCCAGATTCCATTGGGGTCTTGGAGCCTTAGTAATCGTAGATCATTTTACTGTCGGTCGGGACGTGGAAGTTCACCCTAATCTGGTAGATGTCGTCGTTGGTTTCGACCTCGACCTGGCCGTTCAACTGGCGGGTAAAGGCAAGGATCAGACGCGAGCCAAGCCCGGTGCCGGATTTCACCTCTTCGGGGTTGCCCATGGTGTTGCGCACTTCAAGCATGGCTTGCTCCGGCCCGGTCTGGATCAGCTTGAGCGAAATGAAACCTTTGCCATGTTCGACCGTCGATACGTATTTGAGCGCATTGGTCAGCGCCTCTGAGACCAAGAGGGTCAGGGGCGCGGCATCGTCAGCGTCGATCTTGATCGGCTCAAAGGACTGTTCCACCTTCACGCCAGACCCGGAAGCCAGGCCGACGGAGAGCATCTGGCCCACGATCTCGGTCAACAACTCACTGGCGTTGACACGGACCAGATCATCATTCTGATAGAGGTTCTTATGCACCGTGGCGAGGCTGAGGATCCGGTCTTGCAACCGGCGCAGCACAAAACGCGCATCTTCGCTTTTGGCCTGCCGGATCTGCATGTTCATGATAGAAGAGATTAATTGCAGGTTGTTCTTGACCCGGTGGTGCACCTCTTTCAGCAGGATGTTTTTCTGCCGAAGGCTGTCTTCCAATGTCGCCTCGTCCCGCAGGATGGATTCCGCCATGCCGACAAAGGCCGATTCCATCTCGACCAATTCGGTGGGAACCGAGGGGCCGAGCGTTCCGCGTGGCAGGGTGCGGTTCAGCGCAAAGCGCCGCATCTGCCGCCCGAGTTTGCGGATATGGTTGATCGCCAGACGGTTCAGCGCCCAGAAGGCCACGATAAGGCTCGCCAGCCACATGACGATGGGCAAGAGCGCACTCAGACGGGTCGAGACACCAGTGTCCAGAAATGGGGTGTTGCTGGGCCAAACGCTGAGCGCGAATACCGTGTCGGGCACGATCGGCACGATCACATAGGCGCGTTCCTGGTCATTGGAGTTCTGGGAAAAAAAGACGTTGGGTTCTTTGGTGGTCAGCAGCGACAGGGCGACATCGCTGGGATATTCTTTCTTGGCCACCTCCAGCCCGTTTTCCGTGGTAAGGATATGACCCATCTTATTGAGGGTCATCATCGCGACGCTGCTGTGTTTGCTCTTGGGTTCGCGTATCGCGTTGATGGCATCTTCGGGGATGCTGAGCGCCATGAAGCCGATCAACTCACGATCTTCGTAGACGGGCGCGTTGATCAGCGTCACCACTTGGTTGCTGACCGCCCCCTGCAACACCGGCATCGCGCGGCGGACCGGGTTTTCCAGCAGAGTTTGAAAATTCTCATCCTGCGAAAAGTCATGATCCTGCCCCGTGGAGGAGCAGGTCATTTGTCCGTCTAGCCCGATGAAACCCACAAGCGAATAGATGTCCGACGCCTGTTTGTATTCCCTAAGGAAGGCCGTGCATTCCTCGGGATCGTCCCGCCTAAGTCGCACGATGGCGGTGAGCGCTTCGGCCGCGCCGAAGGCCTCTTGGATCACCCTGCGTTCCGCCGCGGAGGCCTGTTCCGTGACGGCGATCAACGACAATTCCGCGCTCTGCCGACTTTGATCCGCAATCTGCCGTGTCTGTACCACCGCGATCAGCCCGATGGGCAATAGCGCGAGAGACAGAAACAGCAGAATACGGATCGTCAGCCCACGCATCAGATCACCGCTGAAGAAGCCAGATGTCATATTTAGAAAGAAGAAACTTTTGAAGCAGATAGAACAGACATTGTCGCGTCGTCGGTCATTTCAAGTGACTCGTTGTCATGGTGACCGAGCAGTTCGGCAAGGCGGGCACGTGCCCGGTTGGTGCGGCTTTTGATGGTGCCGACAGCAACCCCACACATCTCCGCCGCCTCTTCGTACGAGAAACCAGAGGCCCCGACAAGCAGCAGCGCTTCACGTTGTTCGTCCTTCAACAGGGCCAGTGCCTTGCGGAAATCGGTCATCTGCATGTGGCCGTCATGGGCGGGCTTCTCGGCCAAGCCATCCGTCAGCACGCCATCCACGTCCGAGATTTCGCGTTTTGCCTTGCGGCGCGAGGAGTAATAAGTGTTGCGCAGGATCGTGAAGAGCCAAGCACGCATATTCGTGCCTTCTTGGAACTTTTCGATGTTGGTCCATGCCTTGACCAAAGTGTCCTGCACCATGTCGTCTGCCGTAGCACCATTGCGTGTCAGACTGATGGCAAAAGCCCGCATGGCCGGCAGATGTTCTACCAGCTCGTCGCGCGGATCGGGACGGGTCATCATGACGTTCCTTTTTCTGAATCCTGTTCCTTCAACTTCTGAAGCAGATCCTTGAAACGATCAGGGATGCCTTCTTCGAGCGTCTCATCGAAGACCCGTTTGAGGTTGTCGTCGATGACGCGCTCGCGCTCGTCCTTGTTTCCTGAATTCACTAACATCACCTCTGGCATCGTCGTCTCGTTTGAATAATTATGCATGCATACTGGAACCAAACACAATGTCGACGTGTTTGGTTCCAAGAAAAGTAAAAAGGATTCGACTAGATGAACGATGCGACACAAAAGACCAGCATCAGCGATGAACTGGGAGCAAACATCCCCTACCTTCGCCGGTTCGCGCGGGCGATGACAGGCAGCCAGACCAGTGGCGACACCTTTGCCGCGGCAGCCCTCGAAGCCATCTTGGTTGATCGCTCGGTGCTCGATGGAGTGGATACAAAGACGGGTCTTTTCAAAGTTTTGTACGGTATTTGGGCCAGCGCAGGCGCCCCGGTGGAAGAGGGCGAGAGCGGCCCGCGGGCCAAGGCGCAACGCCATCTTTCCAGCCTTACGAACAACAGCCGCGAAGCGCTTTTGCTGCACACGATCGAAGGCTTCTCTCACGGGGAAATCGCCAAGATCATCGGTGTGGATGAGGCCGAAGCGGGCGAGTTGATCCAGATTGCTCATCGCGAAATGGCCGACAGCACCTCGGGTTCGGTGATGATCATCGAAGACGAAGCCATCATCGCGATGGACATTGAATCCATCGTCGCAGAAATGGGCCATCGCGTGACCGGCATCGCACGCACCCGCGAAGAGGCGGTGAAGCTTGGCAAGGCCGATGTGCCGGACCTGATCCTCGCCGACATCCAGCTGGCCGACAACTCGTCAGGCATCGACGCGGTGAACGACCTGCTGAATGAATTGGGCATGCGCCCGGTGATCTTCATCACGGCCTTCCCCGAGCGCCTGTTGACCGGCGACAAGCCCGAGCCCGCCTTCCTGATTTCCAAGCCCTATTCGGTGGATCAGGTCGTCTCGGCCGTGTCGCAAGCGATGTTCTTCTCCTCCACGGAAACGCTCAACGCCTAACGGCTGGCTAAAAAAACAGGGTTCCCCGCACACAAAGTCGCGCCGGGAACCCTTTGCATTAAACACAGCCGCTGCCTACCATCACCCAAACACTCAGGAGGCCCGCATGGCCAAGACCACAACCGCCGCCGCAAAAGAGGTGACGATTGACGATCTGTCGGATCAAATCGCCCTTCTTAAGAAAGACATCGCATCGTTGACCGAAAGCTTGGGCGACTACGGTAAGGCCAAGTCGGAAGAGATGCGTAACAATGCCCGCAATGCGGCGAATGATTTCGCCGATACGGGGCGTCTCAAGGCGATGGAAGTTCAGCAACAGGCCGAGGAATTCCTCAAGGCCCAGCCCGGAACCGCTTTGGGGATTGCCGCAGGCATCGGTTTCCTCGTCGGTCTTGTGACGGCCCGTCGCTAAATGCTGTCTTCGGTGATGCAACATCTGCGCGGCTCCCTGCGACGGGCGCTGCGCACCGCCATGCTCAGCGCCGGGGCCGCGCTTTTCTTGCTGATCGGCCTGCTGTTTCTGACGCTGGCGGCTTGGCTTTACCTCATCACCGTCACCACCGCGCTCACCGCCGCGCTGATCCTCGGCGCGGTCTATTTCGGGATCGGCTTTCTCTTGCTTGCCATGGCAGGCGCAGATGCTGAGGGTGCGGCGCCGCCCTCCCGGCAAAAAGACCCCGCACCGTCCGAACACGATGGTCTCAAGAACCTTGTCATGGCATTTCTGGCCGGCATAACCGCGGGTCAGAAAGCGCGGCGTTGACGGCGGCAAGCAGGTTGCTGCTGGAAAAGGGCCGGGCGATGAATTTCAGCCGCTCGCCCACTTTTGCGAGCCGTGGCGTATCATTCATGATGCAGATGATCGGAAACCATTCCTGCAAGTTCGACAGTTCCGGCAGATGCTGATACAACTGCGCGCGCCGCAATGACAGGACCGCAAATTTGATGGCAGTGATGTTGTCTACCAATGCGCTCAAATCAAAGCTTTCCAATACCTCAATTCGAAGTTGCGGAAAGGCGGCAGAAAGCGTTTCATTTATGTCTGAACAGACCAATGGGTCCGGTTCGTAGATCAAGATCGACATGGTCTTCCCCCGGGTAAACAAAGGCGTCGGTGTAGGGGGTGCGCAAAGCGCGCGCATTAAACTAAGACATATGAAAGCAAACTTATCTGATGACGACACAATGCCGCTATTGCCCCCTTCGCCGCAAAGATGCCTTCCTGCCGATGTCGAAAGAGGAAGTGAGCTTCATGGAGAAGTTCAAATCCGGGGAACTGACGGTCGAACCGGGCACGCCGATCCTGCTGGAAGGGTCGAACTCGCCCCAGCTCTACACGGCGCTTACCGGAATGGGCATCCGCGACAAGACATTGGAAAACGGCAGTCGGCAGGTCATCAGCTTTGTCTTCCCCGGCGACTTCATCGGGCTGCAGGCCGGTATCATGGGCGAAATGGGTCATTCCGTCGAAGCCCGAACCCATATGCGCCTTTGTGTTTTCAACCGCAGTGAGTTCTGGAATTTCTTCAAATCTCACCCCGAGCGCGCCTTTGACATCACCTGGCTGGCCGCCATCGAAGAGCATTTCATGGGCGAAGTCCTCGCTACCATCGGCCAGCGCACCGCGACACAGGCCATCGCATGGGCGATGGTCAAGATTTTCGAACGTGGCCAGTCGCTTGGGATGGTTACCCACAACCAGATGCTGCTGCCCTATTCACAGCGCGATCTGGCCGATGCGCTTGGCCTGTCGGTGGTGCATACCAACAAGACCCTCGGCGCTTTGAAAGAGCGTCAGTTGCTCTCGTGGTCCGACAGGGTGCTGCAAATCAACGATCTCGCCGCCCTGGCGAAAGAGGGGATGACCGATCTCGAAGGTCGTCAGAAACGCCCGCTTCTCTAACCGTCACTCCTGCGCGACATCAATATAGGTATCCGCAGCCTCCGCCCCGCGCTGACCCCGCGGTTTGGCCGGGCCAATGGTGCTGTCCGGCCGCGTCCGCCGCTCGACCTGTGCGTTCAGGGCCGCGCCAAACAGGATCAGAAAGCTGCTGATCCAAAGCCAGATCAACATCGCGATCACCGCCCCGATCGAGCCATAGACCTGATTGTAATTGCCGAAATTGGCCACATAATAGGAAAAGCCGATGGAAAGCACGGCCCAGGACAGCACCGCCAAAATTGCCCCGCTGCTAAGCCAAGGCAGCCGCGCCGCCCGCCGGTTTGGCCCAAAACGGTAAAGCACCCCAACCCCGGCAAACAGAACCACCGTCGCCACGGTCCAACGCAAAAGGTCGGCCACCGCATTGCCAAAAGGGCCGAGCGGGATGAAGGCCAGAATGATCGGCGCGACCACCACCGCCAGCAGCGCCACAATGCCCACTGCCACAAGGCTCACCGTCAAGAGCAGGGCATGAAGGTAGTGTTTCGCAGCATTACGGTTGCGCTCGTTATAGACGGCATTCAGCCCGATCACCATCGCCCCCACTCCGGCCCGGGCGGACCAAAGCGCCACCAGCAGGGACACGATACCGGCCCAACCCAGCGTATCGGCCCGCGCGGTGACCAACCCGGTCACCTGCGTGTTGATGATGTCGTAAACATCATCCGGCAGCAGTCCGCGCACCTCCTGCAACTGGGCAATGACCACGACAGGGTCCGAGATTAGCCCCAAAAGCGCGATCAAGGCCGCCAGCGCCGGAAACAGCGACAGCATGGCGAAAAACGCCACCCCGGCCGAGATCAGCGCGAGATTGTCCTCCGCCGCCTGTTTCAGGCTCGCCTTGAAAGCATCCCAATAGATCGCCGGTCGGGTCGGGGGTCTGCGGAGCACCAATGCCATTCCTCTCAATTCGGCCCCGATGCTGATCGGGGCCGCTATGCCTCAACTGTCCTCCACATCGTCGCGGACCTGGCCCCAGGCAACAAGGGTAAAGACCACCGTGCCACCGATGATGTTGCCCACAAGCACCGGCAGGAAGAAGCCAAAGATCGCCTGACCAAGCCCCAAACTACCATGTAAAAGCAGCGCCGCCATCTCGACTGACCCCGCGACGATATGGGTGAAATCCCCCGCCGCGATCAGCCAAGTAAAGGTCAGGATCAGGAAAAACGCCGTCTCATCCGCCTGCGGAAGCATCCAAACGATCAGCGCCACGATCACGCCCGCCGGGATGCCACGCCAGAACGCCTCCGACAGCCCCATCCCGGTGGCATGTTCCGAAAGGCTGATAATGGCAGGAAGGATGTTTTCGGGAATGGCAGGCGTATAGATAAACAGCGCCGCCGCCGCAAAAGCCCCGACGACATTCGCCCCCAGCACCACGCCCCACAGCCGCAACAGACTACAGAGCACTCTGACGCTGCGCTCCTGCATCAGCGGCAAGACGGTGGTGATGGTGTTTTCGGTAAACAGCTGCATCCGGCCCATGATGACCGCAATGAAACCCAAGGAATAGCCGAGATTCTCCAGCAGGAACCGCCACTCGGCATCCGGCAGATAGGTCCGGAAAATCGCCTCGCCCAAGACCGAAAGACTGATCAGCATTCCTGCCGATATCCCCGACCAGATCAGCGACCGATTGGTGCGGTTCAACTCGTCACGCCCCTCGCGGCGGATCACCTCATAGATCAGCTTGGGCGACAGCGCCGCCGCCTCACTGACAGAGCGTTCTTCCGCCTCTTCCTGCACGGCAGAGGTCGTGGGCTTTTTCTGGATCAGTGGGGCCATTCGCGTTCTTCCTGAAATTCATGGACATAATGAACATAGCCCGCCGCGGCCCCCCGCACAGTAAAAAGACCCTAACCAAACACCGGACCGCCAGCGGCTCCCCCGCCCCCCTCTTCACCTTCATCCTTTCTCAAATACCGATCCCGCACCCTCAACCAGCCGGATCGGCCGCGTTCGCCCCACCGGCCCGCAAGGCCAACCCCTCGACAATCGCCGTAAGCGCCGCCCCCCGATGCAGGTCCGCCCGTGGGAACCGCGCCCGCATCCCGTCTTCGACCACTGCCATCAGGCTCGACCCGCCGACAAAGATCAGCCGGTCCACCGCCTCGGGCGCGAGGCCTGCGTTCTGCGCCGTTGCCTCCGCCGCATCCCCCATCTGCGCGGCGAGTTTCGACAGCCGCTTGCGCATCCAATCGCGGGGCAGGGGCAATGTCGCGCGGGGTTTGAGCATCGAGACGTCGATCATTGGTTCTGCATCCCCTTCGGCCCCTGCGGCATTGGCGCGTATTTTGCCCGCTTCGACAGCAAAGGCGAGGTCATGGCCAAGCTCTTCGTCAAGCACTTTGACCAACCGCGCCAGACGCTTGGGATGTTCGGCGTAGCGATGCAGTTCCGCCGCCGCCTTGCGGGTCTCCGGCCCATAGAGAAACGGGATTTTCGCCCAAGTGGCCAGATCGTTAAAGATCGCATTGGGCGCAATATGGGTGTCGCCTCCGAAAGCGTGGCGAATTTCGCTGCCCATGCCAAGCTGCGGCATCACCCGCCCGATCGACAGGGACCGGTCGAAATCGGTCCCGCCCAGCCGAATACCGTGGCTTTCCAGAATGTCGATCTCATCATTCCCCCGCTGCCGGAACAGCGTGAAATCCGAGGTGCCGCCGCCGATATCGATCACCAGCCCCAGATCTCCCGGATGCAAGGCCGCGCGATTGGCGATCGCGGCGGCTTCGGGTTCGTTCATGAAGTCCACATGCGCGAATCCCGCCCGACCATAGGCCTCGCACAGGTCCGTCAGGGCTTGGGCATCGCGGGCGTCATCGGCTGAGTGAAAGCGCACCGGGCGGCCTGAGAGCGCCCTGTCGAAATGCATGCCCGTGGCGGTTTCGGCCTGTGTTTTGACCCGCGCCAGAAACCGCGCCACGATGTCGATAAAATCGAGCCTTTCGCCCAATAGCACCCGCCGTTCGCGCATCAGCCGGGTGCCGAGCAGGCTTTTCAATCCGCGCATATAGCGGCCCTCGGCCCCGGCCAGCAGCGCGTCGGAGGCGGCGGCGCCGATCCGCATTTCCTTTGCCTCGAAATCAAAGAACACTGCCGTCGGAAGGGTCTGTGCCTCGGCCTCCAGCGGGATCAGTTGCGGGGTGCCGCCGATGGCGATGCCCGCCGCGGTGTTGGAGGTTCCAAAATCAATCCCCAGCGTGGCCATGATGTTCTCCTGACGCCTTTTCACGGTCGTTCCGATGCGCGGCGCGCCCGTGCAAAGCACCCGCGATACCCTTCTCGCGCAAGCTTGGCAACGAAGGCTGGCGCGCCGCGCGGCTTTTGGCTAGCCTCGCAAAAAATACGCCAATATGGGAGACTTTCATGAACCGTTTGAACCGCTTGATGACCGGTGTGGCCAGCGCTGCATTGGCCGTTGCCGCCACGACGGCCCTTGCCAAGGAGGACATCACTGTCGCCATGCAGCTTGAGCCGCCGCACCTCGATCCGACCTCCGCCGCTGCGGGCGCTATCGACTCGGTGCTTTATACCAATGTTTTCGAAGGGCTGACCCGCTTCATGGGCGATGGCTCTGTCGTGCCGGGGCTGGCTGAATCTTGGGAGATTTCCGAGGACGGTCTGACCTATACCTTCAAGCTGCGTAAGGGGGTCACTTTTCACGATGGCTCCACGATGGATGCCGAGGATGTGAAATTCACCCTCGACCGGATCAATGCCGAAGACAGCGCCAACGCGCAAAAGGCACTTTATTCCGCGATTTCCGAGGTGAATGTCATCGACCCGCAGACCGTTGAGGTCAAACTGAGCGAGCCAAACGGCAACATGCTTTTCAACCTCGCTTGGGGCGATGCGGTGATCGTGGCGCCGGAATCGGTCGAGACGATCAAACAGACGCCAATCGGCACCGGCGCGTTCAAATTTGAGAACTGGAACCAAGGTGACAAGATCACCCTGACCCGGAATGAAGACTATTGGGGCGAAGCGCCCGCGCTGGCCAGCGCGACGTTCAAGTTCATTTCGGACCCGACAGCGGCTTTCGCTTCCGTCATGGCCGAGGATGTCGATGTTTTCACCGGCTTTCCCGCGCCCGAGAACATTCCCCAGTTCGAAGCCGACCCGCGATTTCAAGTGCTGATCGGCTCGACCGAGGGCGAAACGATCCTGTCGATCAACAACCAGCGCGAACCTTTCGATGACGTTAAAGTGCGCGAGGCGGTGGCCCATGCCATCGACCGGCAGGCGATCATCGACGGTGCGATGTTCGGCTATGGCACGCCCATCGGCACCCATTTCGCACCGCATAACCCCGATTACGTCGACCTGACGGAGATGAGCAGCTACGATCCCGAAAAATCCAAGGCGCTGCTGGCCGAGGCCGGTTTCCCCGATGGGTTCGAGACGACATTGCATCTGCCGCCCCCCTCCTATGCCCGCCGCGGGGGGGAGATCATCGCCGCGCAGCTGGCCGAGGTCGGCATCAAGGCGCAGATCACCAATGTCGAATGGGCGCAGTGGCTGGAAACCGTGTTCAAAGGCAAAGATTTCGGTCTGTCGATCGTCAGCCATACAGAGCCGATGGACATCAACATCTATGCCAACCCGGACTATTACTTCCAGTATGACAATGCCGAATTCCAGTCTCTGATGACTGAGTTCAACAAGACGGCAGACCCTGCTGCGCGGAGCGAGATGCTGGCCAAGGCGCAGCGCATCATCGCCGAAGACTACGTGAACGGTTACCTGTTCCAGCTTGCTTTCCCGACGATTGCCAAGGCCGGTGTCGAAGGGCTTTGGGTAAATGCGCCGACGCAGGCGACGGATCTGACGGGTGTCAGCTGGGCGGAGTGATCTGAAAGGATCATGTCCAAGCATTAAAAAGGGCGCGCCTAAAGGCGCGCCCTTTGTAGTGAGATGCGAAGACCTATTAGTCTTTGCCGCGCATGCCGGCCGCGGCTTCGCTTACCAGCGCATCGGGGTTCTGGTTGCAGACGACCATGAAGTCTTCCATTTCCTGTTGCATTTCCGTGTCGGCCATCTCGTCGGCTGCTTCAGAATCTTCGACAGCTTTTGTGTCGTCGATCAGGGAATCTTCGGTCTCTTCAGCGTCAGTCGCTTCTTCCGAGGTGATATCGCTCGGTTCGGAACCGTCGTTCTTGGTTTCGGTGATCAGGGAGCCACCGTGGCCGCCATCTTCCAGCTCGGCAATTGCCATGGAGGCGACTTTCATTTTGTCTTCATCGCTCAGTTCCTGATACTGGGCGCAGGTCATGGTGGCCATGTCCATATGAGCAGCGGCGAATGCGGGTGCGGAAACGGTGCCCAGAAGGCCGGCGATCGCAAGTGTTTTCAAAGTCGTTTTCATTTTTCAATCTCCAGTTTTGTCTGTTCTCTCGAAAACAACACCGCATAACCGATATGGTTCCAGCGCATGGCAATAAGCCCCGCGAAATCCGCGCTCAAAGGGGCTAAGGGCATGTCACGAATTGATTCTTTCGGCGATTGCGGGGGGCGCAGCTGACCGAACTTCCCAAAATCGACCATTTTCCTCATTCTTGCAGGGAAACTGCACGCGGGCTCTGGACCCTCCCGAGCGTGCCGCCTAACCTCCGCGCTATGTTGCGCTATGCGTTGAAAAGATTTCTCTCCTTGCTCATCAGTCTCGCGGTTGCGTCGCTGGTGATATTCATGGTGATCGAGGTCGCCCCCGGCGATCCGGCGTCCTTTATGCTGGGCTTGAATGCCCAGCCCGAAACACTGGCCGCGCTGCGCAGTGAACTGGGGCTCGATCAGTCCCGGCCAGAGCGTTATCTGGAATGGGTCGGTGGCATGTTGCAGGGTGATTTCGGCACCTCCTACACCTATCGCACCCCGGTGACCGAGATGATCGGTGACCGGCTTTGGGTCTCTGTGCCCTTGGCGCTCTATGCGCTTTTCCTCTCTGTCATCGTGGCCTTTCCGGCGGGCATCTATGCCGCTTCGCGCCGCGGTCGGGCGGGGGATGTGGGCGTGATGGGGGCGACGCAATTGGGCGTGGCGGTGCCGAACTTCTGGTTCGCCATGATCCTCGTGCTGATCTTTTCGATCAATCTGCGTTGGTTTTCGGCGGGTGGGTTCGTCGGCTGGGACAAGGGGCTTTTCGCCGGGCTGCACGCGCTGACCCTGCCCGCCATCGCGCTGGCCTTGCCGCAGGCGGCGATCCTTGCGCGGGTCATGCGCTCGGCCCTGCTGGATGTGCTGGGCGAAGACTTCATGCGGACCGCGCGGGCCAAGGGGCTGACCGCGCGGCAGGCGCTTTGGCGGCACGGGCTGCGCAATGCGCTGATCCCGGTGCTGACCATCATCGGCTTGCAGTTCTCGTTCCTGCTGGCCGGGTCGATCATTATCGAGCAGGTCTTTTACCTGCCGGGGCTGGGGCGGCTGGTGTTTCAGTCGATCTCGGCGCGGGATTTGATCGTGGTCGAGTCGGTCGTCATGCTCTTGGTCTTTTCGGTGATCCTGGTGAACTTCCTTGTCGATCTGGCCTATGCTGCCGTCGATCCCCGGTTGAGGGCCCGCACATGAACCGCAACCTGCTGCTTGGGGTCGTGCTGACCTCTGTCTTTCTGCTCGCCGCGCTGATCTCCTTTGTCTGGACGCCCTATGACTATGCCGGGCTTGATATCGCGAACAAACTGCGTAGCCCGTCGTTGGCGCATCCGATGGGGACGGATCACTTTGGCCGCGACATCCTCAGCATGATCATGGTCGGCGCGCGCACCTCCATCGCCGTGGCGCTGGTGGCGGTGGGCATTGGCATGGGCGTGGGCGTGCCGTTGGGGCTTTGGGCCGCGGCGCGGCGCGGCAGCCTTGTGGATGAGGTCATCATGCGCGGCAATGATCTGGTCTTTGCCTTTCCGGCCATCGTCATCGCCATTCTGATTACGGCGGTCTTTGGCGCCGGGGCGATCAATGCGATCATCGCCATCGGCATCTTCAACATTCCCGTTTTCGCCCGGATCACCCGTGGTGCGGCGCTGTCGCTCTGGCAGCGGGAGTTCATCATGGCAGCACGGGTGGCGGGCAAATCCGCCGCGCGTATCTCGTTCGAGCATATCCTGCCCAATGTCGCCAATCTGCTGATCGTGCAGGGGACCATCCAGTTCTCTTTGGGCATTCTGGCCGAGGCGGGTCTGAGCTATGTCGGCCTCGGCGCGCAGCCGCCGGTGCCGTCTTGGGGCCGGATGCTGGCCGATGCGCAGACCATGGTTAGCATCGCGCCGCATATGGCCCTGATGCCCGGTTTCGCAATCATCCTGACGGTGCTGGGGCTGAACCTGATGGGTGACGGGCTGCGCGACCTGCTCGATCCCCGCCTGAGGGTGGCACGCACATGACGCTTCTGACCGTTTCCAATCTTTCGCTCTCGATTCACGGGCTGCGCATCCTTGATGGGGTGACCTTTTCCGTCGCACCGGGAGAGATTGTGGCCGTGACCGGGGAAAGCGGCTCGGGCAAGTCGATGACCGCACTGGCGGCGATGCAACTCTTGCCCAAGGGCGCGAGGACCACCGGGCATATCATGCTGGGCGACGACGATCTGACCCAGATGGACGAGGCAGCGCTCTGCGATATGCGCGGCAATGACATCGGCATGGTGTTCCAAGAGCCTATGACCGCGCTCAACCCGGTGCAAAGCATCGGTCGCCAAGTGGCCGAAACCATCCGCGTGCATGAACCCGGCGTCTCGCGGGCCGAGGCTGAGGCCCGCGCTGCCGATACGTTGACCCGCGTCGGCCTGCCTCAAGACCGCTTCCCCCTGTCGCGCTATCCGCATGAATTGAGCGGCGGCCAGCGCCAGCGGGTGGTGATCGCCATCGCCATCGCCCTGCGCCCCCGCCTGCTGATCGCCGATGAGCCGACCACCGCGCTGGATGTCACCACGCAGGCGCAGATCCTCGCCCTGTTGACGCGGTTGGCGCGCGAAGACGGCATGGGGCTGTTGATGATCACCCACGACCTTGCCGTCGTGGCGGATATGGCCGACCGGATTATCGTCATGCGCAAGGGGCAGATCGTCGAACAGGGGGAGACGCAGGCCCTGCTGCACAACATGCAGCACCCCTATACCAAAATGCTTTTCGCCGCCTCCCGCCATGAGGTGAACCTGCCCGCGCCGCCCGCGCCTCAGCCCCTGCTAGAGGTCAAAGGCGTCTGCCGCGATTACCATCTGCCGCGCAAGACACTCTTTGGCGCGCCCGGCACGTTCCGCGCGGTGGACAACCTCAGCTTTACCCTAAACCGGGGGGAGCGTTTGGGGCTGGTCGGGGAATCCGGTTGCGGGAAATCGACCCTGACCCGGGCGATTTTGGGGCTGGAGGCGGTTCAAGAGGGCAGTATCACTGTCGATGGCCAGCCAGTCTTTACCGGGACGCAGCCGAACCTTGCCGTGCGGCGCAAAATGCAGGTGGTGTTTCAAGACCCCTTCGGCAGTTTCAACCCGCGCCACCGGGTCGACCGTTTGGTGACCGAGCCGTTTCACCTGCTCGACACCCCGCCGCAGGGGGCCGAGCGAACCCGCGCGATCGACGAAGCCTTGACCGCCGTGGGACTGCGCCCGGCGGATGCGCGGAAATACATTCACGAATTCTCCGGCGGTCAGCGCCAGCGGATCGCCATTGCCCGGGCGCTGATCATCCGGCCCGAGTTGATCCTGTTCGATGAGGCCGTCAGCGCGCTGGATGTCTCGGTCCGGGCGCAGATCCTCGATCTGCTGGCCGATCTTTGCAGCCACTATGACCTGACCTATCTTTTCATCTCGCATGACCTGTCGGTGGTGCGCACGGTGACGGATCGGGTGCTGGTGATGCAGTCTGGCAAGATCGTCGAGGCCGGAGAGACCGCGCAGGTCTTTGACGCGCCGCAGCATGACTATACCAAATCGCTGATCGCCGCCGCGCCGGTTCTGCCTGACCTGTCCCAGCCCGTCGGATAGGCTTTGCGGCCCCAGGGGTCAGCCGCATTGATTGCGATGAAAAACCGACCTAACGTGAAATCGGGGATTCCCGCCACAGGGGCATGTCTGCTCGCGGTCTGAATGGCGTGTGAAGAATTTCCCAGCCCAGTCAATTGCCTGAAGGCTGCGGCGCTCTACTTGTGCATGCAATGGTGTCCGCCTAAAGGGTGGTCCGCCAATTATAACAATGGGAGACATCTTATGAAAATGTTCAAAATGCTCGCGATGACCGGTGCCATGGTGGCCGGCACTGCGGCTATGGCGCAGGAAAAATTCATCACCATCGGGACCGGTGGTCAGACGGGCGTTTACTTTGTCGTCGGTCAGTCGATCTGCCGTCTGGTGAACCGTGGTACCGCGGATCACAACCTGAAGTGCACCGCGCCCTCCACCGGCGGGTCGATCGCCAACATCAACGCGATCAAGGCGGGCGACATGGACATGGGCGTGGCCCAGTCCGACTGGCAGTTCCACGCCTACAACGGCTCCTCCCAGTTCGAGGGTGACAAGTTTGACAAGCTGCGCGCGGTCTTCTCCGTGCATGGTGAACCCTTCAACGTCATCGCCCGTGCCGACAGCGGCATCGAGTCGTTCGATGACCTCAAAGGCAAGCGCGTCAACATCGGCAACCCCGGTTCCGGTCAGCGCGCCACCATGGAAGTCGTGATGGACGCCAAGGGCTGGACGCTGGACGATTTCGCACTGGCCTCCGAGCTGAAACCGGCTGAGCAAGCCGCCGCTCTGGGCGACAACAAGGTGGATGCGATCATCTACACCGTGGGTCACCCCAACGGTTCGATCCAAGAAGCCGTGTCGACCATCGACGCCAAGCTGATCCCCGTGGATGGTGACGCCATCCAAGGTCTGATTGACGACAACCCCTATTATGCCGAGGCCACCGTGCCGGGCGGCATGTACAAGGGCACCGACGAAGACGTGAAAACCTTCGGTGTGAAAGCTACCTTTGTGACCTCTGCCGATGTTGACGACGAAGTCGTTTATCAGGTGGTCAAAGCGGTTTTCGACAACTTCGACCGTTTCAAGCGTCTGCACCCTGCCTTTGAGAACCTGACCCAAGAGGAAATGATCTCGGGCGGTCTTTCCGCGCCGCTGCACCCCGGCGCCGAGAAGTATTACAAAGAGCAAGGTTGGCTCGAGTAATCTATCCGTGACATGATAGCTCTGGCGGCGGTACGCTGCCGTCAGAGGCCCGAAGAACAATATGCGCATCCGCCCCAAGGTGGAGCCGACAGGGGGACGATATGTCTGAGAAGGACCAGCAAAAGGCGGCGGCTGTCGAAACCGCCGCGACCGGTGACCGGGGCGGATTGAGCCAGGCGGAACTGGACGAACTTGTCGCTTCTTCCGATACGGGTGGGCGTTCTGTCAGCGGGTTAATGGGCACATTGCTGTTGTTAGTGGCCTTGGCTTGGTCGCTGTTCCAGCTCTACATCGCCTCGCCCATCGGCCTTTTCAACGATACGCTGGCCCGCTCCATCCACCTTGGCTTTGCCGTATTCCTTGGCATCATGGTGTTTCCGGCCACGCGCACCAGTTTTCAGGTGGCGCTTGGCGTCATCGTTCCCATCGTTCTTGCCGCGCTCTTTATGGCCAGCACGAAAGACTCCACCGCCATCTGGTGGATCCCGATCCCGGCGGCCTTTGTGGTCGCGACCGTGCTGCTTGGCTCACCCAAGAACCGCATTCCGATTTGGGAATGGGCCTTGGCCATCGTCGGCACCTTTTGTGCGCTGTATCTCTTTATCTTCTACCGTGACATCGCCAACCGCGTCGGCGCGCCGATCCTGCCGGATTATATCGCAGGGGTGACCGGCCTGTTGATCCTGCTCGAAGCCACCCGCCGCGCCCTTGGGCCTGCGCTGATGATCGTGGCGAGCGTCTTTCTCTTCTACACCGTGCTTGGCCCCTATATGCCCAGCATCATCGCCCATAAGGGCAACAGCCTTTCGGAGATCGTGAACCACCAATGGATCACAACCGAAGGCGTCTTCGGCATCGCGCTTGGTGTGTCGACCTCCTTCGTCTTCCTCTTCGTGCTCTTCGGTTCGCTCTTGGACCGTGCGGGCGCGGGCAACTACTTCATTCAAGTTGCCTTCAGCCTCATGGGCCACATGCGTGGCGGCCCGGCCAAGGCGGCGGTCGTGGCCTCGGCCATGACCGGCCTGATCTCGGGCTCTTCCATTGCCAACGTGGTGACCACGGGCACCTTCACCATCCCGCTGATGAAGAAGGTGGGCTTCAACTCCGAGAAGGCTGGCGCGGTCGAGGTGGCTTCGTCGGTCAACGGGCAGATCATGCCGCCGGTGATGGGGGCTGCGGCCTTCCTGATGGTCGAATATGTCGGCATTCCCTATTTCGACGTGGTCAAACACGCCTTCCTGCCTGCGGTGATCTCATACATCGCGCTGGTCTACATCGTGCATCTTGAGGCGATGAAAGCCGGGATGCAGGGTCTGCCGCGTGCCTATACGCCCAAGCCGCTGGTGCAGCAGCTTATCGGCATCGCCTTTGCAATCATCGCGATCTGCGCGCTGTCCTTCGCGGTTTACTACCTGATGGGCTGGATCCGCCCGGCCTTCCCCGAAACGGCGGGCTATATCATCTTTGTCTTCCTCACGGCGGTCTATGTCGGCCTGCTCTACGTGGCGAGCAAGGAAGAACCGCTTGAAATGGAGGACCCCAACGCCGAGGTGACGACCCTGCCGATGCCGGGGCCGACTGCGCGTTCCGGTCTGCATTTCATCTTGCCCGTCGTGGTGCTGGTCTGGGCGCTGATGGTGGACCGACTGTCGCCGGGCCTGTCGGCCTTTTGGGCCGCGGCCTATATGATCTTTATCCTGCTGACGCAGCGCCCGCTGATGGCGATGTTCCGGGGTGAGAGCCAGTTCCTGAATGATGTCAAAGCCGGGTTCCTTGACCTGATCGACGGTCTGGTCACCGGCGCGCGCAACATGATCGGCATCGGCATCGCCACGGCGACAGCGGGAATCATCGTGGGCGCGGTCAGCCAGACCGGTGTCGGCTCGGCGCTCGCGGACGTGGTCGAGGTGCTCTCGGGCGGCAATATCCTTGCCATCCTGTTCCTCACCGCGATCCTGTCGCTGATCCTTGGCATGGGCCTGCCCACCACGGCGAACTATATCGTGGTCTCGGCGCTGCTGGCGCCGGTGATCGTGACGCTGGGCCAGCAGAACGGGCTGATCGTGCCGCTGATCGCGGTGCATCTCTTCGTCTTCTACTTCGGTATCATGGCCGATGTGACCCCGCCGGTGGGTCTGGCGAGCTTTGCCGCCGCCGCCGTCTCGGGCGGTGATCCGATCCGCACCGGTCTGGTCGCTTTCTTCTACTCCCTGCGCACTGCGGCGCTGCCGTTCCTGTTTATCTTCAACACGGAATTGCTACTGATCGGGGTCACATGGGGGCAGGGGCTGTTCATCTTTGTGGTGGCCACCGTGGCCATGCTGCTTTTCGCGGCGGCGACCCAAGGCTGGTTTTTGGCCCGCAACCGTTTCTATGAAACCATAGCGCTGCTGCTCATCGCCTTTACCCTGTTCCGCCCGGGGTTCTGGATGGACATGATCTATCCGCCCTATAGCGAGGAAGCCCCGACCGAAATCGTGCAGGCCGCCGAAGAAACCCCCGCAGGCGAACGGCTGCGGCTGCGCATCTCGGGCGTGAACGATCTGGGCGATCCGCTGGAGTTCGTGGCGCTGCTGCCCATCGGCGAAGGTGAGACTGGGGCCGAGAAGCTGGAGGCCGCGGGGCTCATGTTCCGCGAGGATGGCGACAAGATGATCATCGACGATGTCCTCTACGACAGTCCGGCGCAGGGCGCGGGCCTTGATTGGGACCAAGAGGTGCTGCGGGTGCTGAAGCCGATGCCGCAACCCAGCAAGTACTGGATGTTCATCCCCGCCCTGCTACTTCTGGCGTTGGTGGTCTTCTTGCAACGGGGCCGTGCCGCGCAGGCCCCCCGTAAGCCTGCGACAGCATAAGGAGAGCGCATCATGTTCGATAACATCCTGCTGACCGTTGATCTGAGCGACCCGAAATCATGGGAAAAGGCCCTGCCGCAGGCGATCGACATGATCCGCCTCTCCAAAGGCACGCTGCATATCCTCTCGGTCGTGCCGGACATGGGCACGCCGCTGGTCGAAGGGTTCTTTCCCGCAGATTACGAGAAACAGGCGACGGGCCGCGCGGCCAAGGCGCTTGAGCAGTTGGTCGAACGTGCGGTGCCTGATGACGTAAAGGTGAAGCAGCACCTGAAGTTCGGCAAGATCCACCGCGAGGCACTGAAAACAATAAAGAAATCAAACGCCGATCTGGTGGTCATGGGGTCCGAGCACCCCGACAGCCTGCGCGAATTCCTCGTCGGGTCCAACGCCGACCGCATTGTGCGTCGTTCGCCTGTTTCCGTTCTGGTCGTGAGGGCGTAAGACACGTGCGTCGCGGAGATAGGCAAGGAAATGGTCCATTGCGCCGCGTAGTTCGGAGTATTCACGCATGACCCCTTTCGCGATTGCCGGCGTGCAGATGTACGTCAATGCCTTGCAGCCCAATGTCGAGGGCATGATCCAGCGGCTCGACATCCTGATGGCGCGTTTCCCTTGGACGCAGATGGTGCTGTTTTCCGAACTGGCGCCTTTCGGCCCGCTTGACCGGTTTGCCCTGCCGCCCGAGAATGAGACGATCGAACAGTTTCAGGCTGCCGCCCGGCGCCACCGGGTTTGGCTGATCCCCGGTTCGATGTTCCTCAAGCATCCCGAAGACGGCCGCGTGTATAACACCTCGGTCGTCATCAACCCCGAAGGCGAAGTGGTGCGCCGCTATGCCAAGATGTTCCCCTTCCGGCCCTATGAGGCCGGGATCGCGGCGGGCAATGAGTTCTGTATTTTCGACGTGCCGGATGTGGGCCGCTTTGGCCTGTCGATCTGCTATGACATGTGGTTCCCCGAAACGACGCGGCAGTTGACCTCGCAGGGCGTCGAGGTGCTGTTGCACCCGGTTTTGACTGGCACCACGGACCGGGATGCGGAACTTGCCATCGCGCGCGCCACGGCGGCGCAATTCCAGTGCTATATCTTCGACGTGAATGGCCTTGGCGCCGGGGGTGTGGGCCGCTCCTGCGTGGTCGATCCGACTTCGATGGTGCTGCACCAATCGGCGGGGCAGGAGGATATGTTCCCGATCGAGATCGACCTCAATATGGTGCGCCGTCAGCGTGAGACGGGGATGAAGGGGCTGGGCCAACTGCTGAAATCCTTCCGCGACCGTCCGACAGACTTCCCGGTCTATGACCGTGACAGCGGCGCAGATGCCTTCCTGCACACCCTTGGCCCGCTCGAAATTCCGCAACAGGGAAGCCGCGCGGGGCTGCATGTCGACGTGCCCGCCCAGCAGGTGCCTGCCGAGATTCCGACCTATAAGGGCAAGAACGGTTTCCCGCCTGAGCCGCTTGCCAGCCCCACCGCCGGGACGGCGCCCGAGGTGGCGCAGACACCGGCGCCCACGGCCCCCGCGGCGGCCATGCCAGATACACATACAACGCCCGATACGCCCGGGCAGAACGACAATACCAGCGGCTAGGCCGAGGTTAGGTTCGCGCAAAGCGCTACCTGAAGCATCGGTCGGCCCTCAAGCAGAGGACGACTGATGCATTCTATGAACGACTATTCCTCGGCCATTCAACTGCGGTCGGATCGGTGGAGCGCCCTGCGCGCCGCCGCCGCTGCCATGTCGCGCGATCCGAAGGGCAAGGGCGCGGCGGAGGGGCGCAGGGAAATCGAGGCGCTGTTTGAGTCACTGGCCCTGATCGAGCCCTATTGGGCCTTTCCGAGCATGTCCGCCTTTGACCACATGCGCCGCCAGTTCGCCCATGGCAATTACGAGGATCTGGCCTTTGCCGTGAACCGGGTGACCCGCGCGCTGACCACCGGCGCCTATCGCCGCCGCACCATTCCGCTGGAACGCGACAGTCTGGATCAGGACGAGCATGATGATGAGGCCATGCTGCCGCCCGAGGCGCGGGCGCTGGCCAAGCCCTATTTCGAAGTGCTGATCGTCGATAATGTGAACGAACAGCAGGAACGCTGGCTGCGCAGCAACGTCACCCGCATGCGCCGGACCGAAGACCCGTTCATCTACGAAGCCGTGGTGGTGCCCAGCCTCGAAGACGCACTGATCGCGGTGATGTTCAACCACAATATCCAAGCCATCGTCGTCCGCCCCGGTCTGACGTTGAAATCGAAGGTCGATCAACAGATCCTGACCCGCTACCTCGCCCGTGCGGGGGGGCGGGCTGAGATCGACGCGCTTGAGCCTGAAAGCTACGGCCCCGAGCTCTGCCGGATGATCGCCAAGGTCCGGCCCGAGCTTGACGCCTATCTGGTCACCGAACGCTCGGTCGAGGATATCGCGGGGCTCGATCTGGGGATTTGTCGGCGGGTCTTCTACAATCAAGAAGACTTCATGGAGTTGCACCTCAACATCCTGCGCGGGGTGCAGGCGCGCAACAAGTCGCCTTTCTTCACCGCACTGGTGGAATATTCCAAACAGCCCACCGGCGTTTTCCACGCCATGCCCATCAGCCGCGGCAAGTCGATCACCCGCAGTCACTGGATTCAGGACATGGGCGCGTTCTATGGGCCGAATATCTTTTTGGCAGAGACTTCCGCCACCTCTGGCGGACTGGACAGCCTGCTAGAGCCGCATGGGCCGATCAAGGAGGCGCAGGAACTGGCCAGCCGCGCCTTCGGCTCTAAACAGACGTTTTTCGCCACCAACGGCACCTCGACCTGCAACAAGATCGTGGTGCAGGCACTGGTGCGGCCCGGCGACATCGTTCTGGTCGACCGCGACTGCCATAAGAGCCACCACTACGGCATGGTGCTGGCGGGCGCGCAGGTGAGTTACCTCGACAGCTATCCGCTCAACGCATACTCGATGTATGGCGCGGTGCCGCTGCGCGAGATCAAGCATCGGCTGCTGGAGCTTAAGGCGGCGGGCAAGCTTGATCGGGTGCGAATGCTTTTGCTGACCAACTGCACCTTCGACGGGCTGGTCTACAATGTCGAACGGGTGATGGAGGAATGTCTGGCGATCAAGCCCGACCTCATCTTCCTCTGGGATGAGGCGTGGTTCGCTTTCGCCCGGTTTAGTCCCACATATCGCCAACGCACCGCGATGAACGCGGCCAATACCCTGCGGGCGAAGTTCAAGTCCGAGGCCCATGCCGCCGCCTATGAGGCGCAGCAAAAGACCCTGAAGGACGCGGATGATAAGACCCTGCTCAACACCCGGCTGATCCCCCCGCCGCAGGCGCGTGTGCGGGCCTATGCCACGCAATCGACCCACAAGACGCTGACCTCGCTGCGGCAGGGCTCGATGATTCATGTCAACGATCAGGACTTCAAAGGCGAGGTCGAGCAGAGCTTCCACGAAGCCTATATGACCCACACCTCGACCTCACCGAACTACCAGATCATCGCCTCGCTCGATGTGGGGCGGCGGCAGGTGGAGCTTGAGGGCTTCGAGTTCGTTCAGCGTCAGGTCGAGGCGGCAATGTCGATGCGCCGTGCGATCAGCGAACACCCCTTGCTGCGCAAGTATTTCAAGGGGCTGACCGCAGGCGACATGATCCCCGAGACTCACCGCGAAAGCGGGGTGACCAGCTATTACGACACCGAACAGGGCTGGACCGACATGTGGGATTGCTGGGAGCAGGACGAATTCGTGCTCGACGCCACCCGCGTGACACTCGCCGTGGGCGGCACCGGCTGGGATGGCGATACCTTCAAGACCCAGATCCTGATGGATAAATACGGCATCCAGATCAACAAGACCTCGCGCAATACCGTGCTGTTCATGACCAACATCGGCACCACGCGTTCGTCCGTGGCCTATCTGATCGAAGTGCTGGTGGAGATCGCCAAGTCGCTCGACGATCTGCTGGACGATGCCAGCCGGATGGAGAAACTGTCCTTCGATCGCCGCGTCACCAACCTGATGGAGAACTACCCGCCGCTGCCGGATTTCAGTTGCTTCCACGAAGCCTTCCGCGCCGCCGATACGCCCGAGGGCGACATTCGCACGCCCTTCTTCCTCGCCTATGATGAGAAAAACTGTGAATATCTCGACCTGAACGGATCCTTGCAAGAGGTGATGGACGCGGGCGACACGGTGGTCTCGGCCAGTTTCATCATCCCCTATCCGCCCGGCTTTCCGATCCTCGTCCCCGGACAGGTCGTCAGTCAGGAAATTCTCGACTTCATGCGCGCGCTCGACGTGAGCGAGATCCACGGATACCGGCCCGATCTGGGCCTACGTGTCTTTACCGCGGAGGCACTGAAACGCGTGCGCCGCAAAGACCTTTCTTCTTCACCCGTTTGACCAAAAGGACCTACGACATGGCAAAAATTCTCAAGAATATCTCCGAAATCCGCCGGTTCTTTCACCGAAACGAGGATCCGGTTTATTTCATCTCGGCCACGAACTTTAACCTCTTGGGCCTCGATGAGTGGGTGAAAAATTTCAAATATATCTGCTACATCGACTGCTACGGCGGCAAGCATCCCAACGTCTTTTGCCCCTCGGAACAGCCCCATGCGGAGTTCCAGAGCATCGAGGACATCAACAACTACCTGCTACAGCACAAGGAGGTCATCGACTTCGTCAAGCGCCGCGGCGGCAAGCCCAAGTTCGTCTTCCTGATGTTCGACGAAGAGACCGAGCGTCTGTCCAAGGAGCTCGGGGCCGAGGTCTGGTTCCCGAAAGCGAAACTGCGCCAGTCGATGGACAACAAGATCGAGACGGTGCGCATCGGCAACAAGGCCGGCGTGCCGTCGGTGCCGAACACGCTCAGCGAGGTGGAAAGCTACGAGCACCTGCGCAAGATGTGCGAGAAGGCCAATCTGGGCCATGACCTCGTGCTGCAATCAGCCTATGGCGATAGTGGCCATACCACCTTCTTCATCAAGTCCGAGGCCGATTTCCGCCGCCACGAGAGCGAGATCGTCGGCGAGGGCGAGATCAAGATCATGAAGCGGATCGACTGTCGTGGTGCCGCGATCGAGGCCTGCGCCACCAAGGAGGGCACCATCGTCGGCCCGCTGATGACCGAGCTTGTCGGCTTCAAGGAGCTGACCCCCTACCGCGGCGGCTGGTGCGGCAACGAGATCCTCGCCACCGCCTTCCCGCCCAAGGTCCGCGAGAAGGCCCGCGATCTGACCTTCAAGTTCGGCGAACAGCTGCGGAAAGAGGGTTATCGCGGTTATTTTGAATTGGACTTCCTGATCGACAAGAAGACCGGCGACCTGTGGTTGGGGGAGTTGAACCCGCGGATCACCGGGGCAAGCTCGATGACGAACCACGCGGCTTTCGCCCATGCCGATGCGCCGCTGTTCCTGTTCCACCTGCTGGAGTTCAGCCGCAAGAAATTCACTCTCGACGTGGATGAGTTGAACGCCCGCTGGGCCGATCCGGACAATATCGACGGCTGGAGCCAGATGGTCATCAAACACACCGAGGACAGTGTCGATATCTGCACCGAAGCGCCAGAGACCGGGATCTACAAGATGAAGGAGGACGGCACGGTGGTCTTTGACCGTTTCGACTATCACCGCCGCGCGGTAGAGAGCGAGAACGAAGCCTTCTTCCTGCGCATCTTGCAACCGGGTGATTATCGCTACGAGGGCGCGGATATCGGTATCCTCGTGACGCGGGGGCGGTCGATGACCAAGTCTTTCCAGTTGAACGAACGCGCGAAAAAGTGGATTCATGGGATCAAACGCAGCGTGGATGGCAAACCCTTGCCCACCGCCTCGGCCGGTCCAGAGCTTTCTGATCCGGCGTTCAAGATCCTGTAGCAAGACGAAAGGCCGCGATGTATTGGCGCGCATTGTCCGAAGACCAGCCCGGCCCGAAATGGGCTGGACTCTTCGCGGCCTATTGGCCTGATTACCACGCATGGTGGCTGAAGGAGGGGGAGGCCGCGCGCCCGACCTATGCCCAGTGCCGCCGTGCGCTGGCCCAGCATATGCCCGAGATGCTGCCGCTCTATGACCAGCTTTGCAGTCTTGCAGGCGGCGGCGATCACGCGGCGCGCTTTCTCAGTTTCTACTGTCCGCCGCCCTATCTGTCGGCCTGTTCGCAGGCGATCTGGGCGGGGAAAGAGCCGGTCATGGTGCGCAACTATGACTATAACCCAAATGCCTTTGACGCGATGGTGCTGCGCACCGGTTGGCAGGGGCGGCAGGTCATGGGCACCTCCGACGGGCTTTGGGGGCTAGTCGATGGGGTGAACGATGCAGGGCTGTCGATCTCGCTGACCTTTGGCGGGCGGCGTGTAGTGGGCGAGGGCTTCGGTGTGCCGCTGATCCTGCGTTATGTTTTGCAGACCTGCGAAACCGCGCAAGAGGCAGGCGAGGTGCTGGCGCGGGTGCCCACGCATATGAGCTACAACGTGACCGTGCTGGACCGAAAGCGCAACTATCTGACGGCTATGATGGCCCCCGATCGCCCCGCTGTCATCACCCGTGCCGCAGTGGCGACCAATCATCAAGAGAATGTGGAGTGGGTCAGCCACGCCCGCTTTACCGCCACGGTCGAGCGGGAGCGCTACCTTTTGCAACGTCTGCGTCTGCACCGCGACCCGGAGGAGAAGTTCATCGGCGCCTTCCTCAAGCCGCCGCTTTATTCCACGGCCTTCAACGCGGGGTTCGGCACGCTTTACACCGCCGTCTACCGTCCGCGCAAACGCGAGATGGAGTTGCGCTGGCCCGGCACGACATGGGCGCTGTCGCTGTCGGATTTCACCGACGGGGCGCGGCAGGTCTTGGTGCCGGGGGCGGCATGAGCGGGGCGGCGCGCAAAGGGCCGCTGTCCTCGCTCAGGGTGGTGGAGTTTTCCGGCCTTGGCCCCGCGCCACTGGCGGGGCAATTGCTGGCCGATCTGGGCGCGGATGTCATCACGGTTGACCGCAAAGCCGCCCCGGCGGACCCGTCGGACATCAACCGGCGCGGCAAGCGGTCGGTGGTCTTGAACCTGAAAACCGCCGAAGGGATCGCCGCGGCGAAGGCGCTGATCGCCTCTGCCGATGTGCTGATCGAAGGGTTCCGCCCCGGCGTGATGGAGCGTTTGGGCCTTGGCCCTGACGCCTGCCCCGAAGCTCTGATCTATGGTCGGATGACGGGCTGGGGCCAGACCGGCCCTTGGGCGGAAACGGCGGGGCATGACATCAATTATTTGGCTCTCACAGGGGCACTTCATGCCATGGGCCGCGCCGATGCGCCCCCGGTGCCGCCCTTGAACATGGTGGCGGATTACGGCGGCGGGACGATGTTTTTGCTGTTCGGCATCCTTGCGGCTGTGATCGAGCGCGGGGTGACCGGTAAGGGCCAAGTCGTCGACGCCGCGATGGTCGATGGGGTGCCTGCGATGATGGGGCTGATCCATGGTATGCTGGCCCAAGGCGCATGGACCGAAGAGCGTGCCGCCAATTGGCTCGACGGGGCCGCGCCGTTCTATCGGTGTTACACCTGTGCGGATGGGAAATTCATCTCGGTCGGGGCTTTGGAGCCGCAGTTCTACACGATCTTGCTAGAGAAGTTGGGCCTGCCTGCGGCGCTTGCCGAGAGCCAGAACGACAGGACGACATGGAAGGCGCGTATCGCCGATTTCGCCGCGATCTTCGCCACGCGCGCCCGGGACGACTGGGCGGCGCATTTCGACGGCTCGGATGCCTGCGTGGCCCCGGTGCTCAGCTTTTCCGAAGCGCCGGACCATCCGCAGATGGCGGCGCGGGGCAATGTGGTGAGGGTCGATGGCGTGTTGCAATCGGGCCAAGCGCCGCGTTTCGGCGCCACTGCGCCCCAGATGCCCAGCCCCCCGCGTGCCATTGGGGCCGATACCGATGCGCTGCTAGACGAACTTGGCCTGCCGCGCGACCGCGCATGAAAAACCCCCGGCCAAAGGACCGGGGGTAAGTCTCGTCACAGAGGCAAGGCTCAGGCCGCTTTGCGGTCATGTTTGCCTTCTTCGATTTCCTCAACGATCTTACCGACGAAAGCGTCGAGATCCTCGGGCGATCGGCTGGTCACGATGCCTTGGTCGGCCACCACTTCGCTGTCTTCGTAATGCGCACCGGCGTTCTTCACATCCGTCGCGATGGAGGAGTAGCAGGTCGCCTTGCGGCCCTTGATGATGCCCGCCTCGATCAGCAGCCACGGGGCGTGGCAGATGGCGGCGACGGTCTTGCCGCTGTCGTGGAACTTGCGGATCAGAGCCACCGCGTCTTCGTTGGCACGCAACAGGTCGGGGTTGATTTGGCCACCGGGCAGCACGATGCCCTGGTAGTCGTCGACGTTCACGTCCCCGAGGGCGAGGTCTGCAGGCACGGTGTTGCCCCAGTCATCTTCGTCCCAGCCCTTGATCTCATTACCGTCGGGCGTGGCCACATGGACGGTGGCGCCGCGGTCGCGCAGATCGTTCAGGGGTTTTTCCAGTTCGGACTGCTCAAAGCCGTTGGTGGCGAGGATCAGGATCTTTGCATTGGTGATATCAGTCATTGCTTTCTCCTTTGTCATTTCTGCTGGACCAACGGTCTGCTTGGGCCCCTGTTCCCCTCACATTCGCGCGAGGGCGATGATCCGCCGGTGCAGATGCGCCACAGGGCGGTGAATATTTGTTGATACGTCGAAGGGCGGCATCATATATGCGTTCAGAATGGATCGCCCCGACACCCCCCTTGCCGAATTGCCCATAGACGAATTGATCGTCTGTCCGCAATGCGACGCCGTCTATCGGCTGCGCCGCCCCGCCCATGGGGAGCGGGCGAGTTGTGAGCGGTGCCATACCGCCCTGATCACGCCCCGCAGGAACGCCGGGTTGCAGATCATCGCCGTGGCGGTGGCGGTCATGGTCTTGATCATCGGGGCGGCGGTCTTTCCTTTTCTCACCATCGACGCGGCGGGGGCCAGCAACGCGGTGTCGGTGCTGGATGCGGCCCTTGCCTTTTCCGGCGGGCCGATGATCTTCTTGTCATTGGCCACGGCGGCGCTGATCTTTTTCATCCCGCTCTTGCGGGTGTTGCTGACACTCTATGTGCTGATCCCCGTGGTGCTTGATCGCCCGCCCGCGCGCCATGCCGTCGCCGCCTTTCGGCTGTCAGAGGAGCTGCGCCCTTGGTCGATGGCCGAGGTGTTTGCCATCGGCTGTGCCGTGGCGCTGGTCAAAGTGGCCGATCTGGCCGACGTGGGCTTTGGCCCCGCGTTTTACATGTTCGGCGCGCTGGTGATCCTCGTCATCGCGCAGGACAGATTCTTATGCAAATGGTCCGTATGGAATTCTCTGGAACATCCCAAGACATCGTGAGCGCACGGGAGTTGGGCATCGTGGCCTGCACCCGCTGTAACAAGCCTGCGCCGATGGGCACGGCGCTTTGCAGCCGCTGTGGCAGCAAGCTGGTCTCGCGTGACCGGATGAGCCTTCAGCGTGTCTGGGCCTTCTGGACCGTGGGGCTGATGTGCTACATCCCCGCGAATACCTATCCGATGCTCAAGACCCGGACGCTGTTTCAGGTTGAGGAAAGCACCATCATCGGCGGGGCGGTGGAACTGGCGCAATATGGCAACTGGGGGATCGCCTTTATCATCCTTTTCGCGTCTGTCGCCATTCCACTGGCCAAGTTCATGGCCGTGGCCTTTCTCGCGATCAGCGTCAAACGGCGCTCTGTCACCTCGCAGCGGCAGCGGCATTACCTTTACGAAATGGTTGAGTACATCGGGCGCTGGTCGATGATCGATATCTTTGTGGTTGCGATTTTGTCTGCTCTGGTGCAACTCAAGACACTGGCCGCTATCAATCCCGGTACCGCGAGCATCTTTTTCGCCCTCTCCGTGATCTTTACCATGCTGGCGGCACAAGCGTTCGATACCCGCATGATCTGGGACGCTCAGACCAAGGACGAGGGCCTGAAAACCGATGACTAAGACACCTCCCGACCTCCCGATTTCGCCGACCCGCAAGATGTTTCTCAGCGGGGCTTCGGTGATTTGGATCATTCCGATCCTCGCTTTGATCGTGGCGCTTTTCGTGGCCTACCGCTCGTACAGCGAACGCGGCCCGGTGATCGTCATCGAGTTCGAAGAGGGCGCGGGCATCTCTGCTGGAGAGACCGAATTGCGCTTTCGCGATGTGACGGTCGGGGTGGTCGAGAAGGTCGGCTTTACCTTGGGTCTGGACCGGGTGACGGCGCATATCCGCGTCGACAAGGACGTGGCCCCCTATATCGACAACGGCGCGGTCTTCTGGGTCGTGCAGCCCGAAGTCACCGCGCAGGGCATCACCGGGCTCAGCACGGTGCTGAGCGGTGTCTATATCGAAGGGTCATGGGACCAACAGGTCGGCCCGGCGGCGGAGCGCTTTCAAGGGTCATCGACCGAGCCGCTGATCCGTGGCGGCCAAGGCGGGCTTGAGATCGCCTTCCGCTCCACCGCGAACGGCCATCTGACCGACAATGCGCCGATCCTTTACAAGGGCATCGAAGTGGGCCGCGTCGGCTATGCCAAGATCGCCCCGCGCGGCAATTTTGCCATTGTCGAGGCGCTGATTTTCGAAGAGCATCGCCAGTTGATCAATGAATCCACCCGGTTTTGGGACGCATCGGGCTTTAGCGTCAACATCGGCCCGGCGGGGGCCGAAATCGACTTTTCCTCGTTGGCGACCCTTGTTGGCGGCGGCATCACCTTTGACACTTTCGTCTCGGGCGGGGCGCAGGTGTCTGACGGGACGGTGTTTGAGATCTACCCCGACAAGGAAACCGCGCGGAACTCTGTCTTCAACGCCTCCGAGGTCGATCCACTGAAGCTGAGCGTCGTGTTCGACGACAATATCTCAGGTCTGATCGTCGGCGCCCCGGTTGAGATGAGCGGGCTTGAGATCGGTGAGGTCGAGACCCTTTCGGGGCTGGTGGATTTCGAACGTTTCGGCGACAGCCGCGTGCGGCTGAATGCGATCCTGTCGATCCAGCCGGCGCATCTGGGGATGCAGGATGACGTGACCGCCGAAGCCGCTTTGGCCTTCCTGAAAGAGCGTGTGGAAAACGGTCTGCGCGCGCGGCTTGCATCGGCCAGCCTGCTGACCGGCGGTTTGAAGGTTGAGTTCGTGGCCGTCGAAGACGCGCCCGAAGCCTCGTTGAACGAGACGGAGAATGGTCTTGCCTTGATGCCGACCACGGAAAGCGACGTCTCCGATGCCGCGGCCACGGTCGAAGGTGTCTTTACCCGCATCAACAGCCTGCCGATCGAAGAGTTGCTCAACAGCGCGATTTCCTTCCTGAACTCGGCAGAGGCTTTCGTGTCGGACGAAGACCTGCGTGAGACCCCGCAGGACGTGCGCACCCTTCTGGGCGAGTTGACCGGGCTGGTCTCGTCCGAAGAGGTCAAGAACGTGCCGGTCGCTTTGAACGGCACCTTGGTGCGGATCGAAGAACTGGTGGCCCAGCTTGAGGAAGAGCGCATTGCCGAGCGCCTGTCCGCCGCGCTTGAGGGCGCGTCGGAGGCGGCCAATGCGGTATCCTCCTCAGTCGAAGGTGTGCCGGAGTTGGTGGAGCGCATTCAGGCGGTGGCGGCCAAGGCCGAAACGCTTGAGGTCGAAGAACTGGTCGTCGCGCTCACCGATCTTACCGAATCTGCTGACGCAGTGATCGGCACCGAAGATGCGGTGGCCCTGCCGGGCGCGCTCAAGCGGGCATTGGATGAAGTGAACGCCACGCTTGAGGAATTGCGCGAAGGCGGCGCGGTCGAGAATGTGAACCGCACATTGGCCTCGGCCCGCAATGCCGCGGACAATATCGCCGTCTCGGCGCGCGATCTGCCACAGGTGGTCGAGCGTTTGACCGCGCTTTTTGCCCAAGCCAGCCGCACCATCGAAGGCTATAACCAAGGTGAACAGCTCAGCCGCAGCGCCGAACGCACGCTGCGTGACATCCAGAAAGCCGCCGATGCCCTTGCATCTTTGGCGCGGACCATCGAACGTAACCCCAATTCTCTATTGCTGGGACGGTAACGCATGACACTTGCAAGACCCTTGATCACCCTCGGCCTCATGGCAGCCCTGGCGGCCTGTGGCAGTACGGCTGAACGTTTCCCCGTCCGCGCCCCGGCGGTGACAGAGAAGACCCCCATCTCTTTCAGTTCCGTCGAAGTGCGCGATGTCTCATTGCCGACCTATGCCGCCTCCGAGGAGATTTCGGTGCAATTGGCCGATGGCAGTCTGGTCAGCTCCACCGATGTGCTCTGGGCCGATGCGCCCGAGCGGGCCGTGGCGCTGGAGCTTAGCCAGAATCTCGCACGGATGACGGGGCGGCGCATTGCGTCTGAGCCTTGGCCGTTTGAGGCCTTCCCCGATGCCCGGCTCGAAGTGCGCTTTGCCGAACTGGTGGCCACCGAAGCCGGAGAATTCCGCGCCTCCGGCCAGTATTTCGTGGCCGTCCGGGATGAGCGTCGGGAGCGGTCGGGCCTGTTTGACCTCAGCGTGCCGTTCAATCCCGAAGGGGGGGCGAACGCCATTGCCGCAGCGCGGGGGCAACTCGTCCTCGATCTGGCCCGGTACATTGCTCAGAATGGTCTGAAGTAGGGCCAAACGCCGGGCTTTTTCCGCGACGCGCGTTGTTCTGTCTGTTCGGAAAATTCTGAATAGTCTTGATTTGTGCCTCACCTTGTCTATCTACCGTCAACGCACCTGCCGTGGACGGGAAATGATGGATAGCACCGACCAAATCGACCAAGTCCGCGATGACTTCATTACCCGCATGGGGGTGGTGGCCATGGGCGAGGGGCTGCCGCGCATGGCGGGGCAGATCTTTGCGATGTTGGTGTTCGAGGGCGAGCCGATCGCCTTTGGCGCGCTGTCGCGCCGCCTTTCCGTGAGCCGCGCCACGATCAGCACCTCTATTCGCCTGCTCGAAGAGCGGGGGCTGATCCGGCGGGTGAACAAGACGGGCGACCGGCAGGACTACTTTCAACTTGCCGATGACGCCTATGCCGCGATGACGAAATATGCGCTGGCAGGAACCCGCCACGCGAAATCCGAGATTAACGATACGATCAGCAAGCTGCCCGAAGAGGCCGAAGGGGTGCGCCAGAGGCTCGATACTTTCGCCGCCTTCTATGACACGATCAGCGCCGCGCTTGATGACGTAGCAACCCGGGTGAGCAAGCCCAAGAATTGACGCGCGGCCCGATCACGGGGGCGCGGTGATGGAGTTCGATCAATGAGTGACACCTCTCAAGAGCGCCAGACGCTTTCATTCGACAGCGATGCCGGCTCGAAACGGTCGAAGTTCATCGCCGGTGGGATTGCGCTGTTGATCGCTCTTTGGATGGGCAGCGGCTATATCATCCCCTCCGAAGAGACCGAGGAAGCCGCCGCACCGGCGCCCATTTCCCCCGAAGCGGTGACCGTGGCCGTGCGCGGCTCTCAGGCCGACAGCGTAACGCAGGTCTTTGTCGCCGAAGGACAAGCCCTGCCGGACCGAGACACCATGGTCCGCGCCGAAGCGGGCGGTGAGATCGCCGAGGTGCTTGTCGCCAAGGGCGATGTGGTCAAAGCGGGTGCGTTGATCGCGCGGCTCAGCACCACGGCGCGCGATTCCGATCTGGCCCGCGCGCGTGAAGAACTAAGCCGCGCGCAACGCGAATACGACAATGCCCAAGCCTTGCTGGACCGCGGCGTCTCGACCGTGGACCGTGTGAGCCAAGCGCGCGCGACCTTGGCCGCCGCTCAAGCCTCGGTCACCGCCGCCGAAGAGGCGCTGAACAACACCGAAATCCGCGCCCCCTTTCCGGGCCGGTTAGAGATGCTCGACATCTCGGCGGGTGAGTTCGTCTCCACCGGTGAGGAAATCGCGCGTCTGGTCGACAACACGCCGCTGACGATCCAAGTGCAGGTGCCCCAGCAGTCGCTCAAAGACATTAAAGAGGGCCAAACCGCCGAGGTCGTCTTCATCACCGGGGCAGAGGCGCAGGGCGAGGTGCAGTTCGTTTCAAGCAGTGCCAGCGCCGAAACCCGGACCTTTACCGCCGAAGTCAGGGTCGAGAACACCGATGGGGCGATCCCCGCGGGCATTTCGGCCCGCGTGCGCATCCCCACGGGCGAGACCCGCGCCCATTTCGTCTCTCCGGCGATCCTGTCCTTGGACACCAATGGCACCCTGGGCGTCAAAACGGTGAATGGCGACGACAAGGTCGTCTTCAACAAGATCGCCATCGTACGCGCCCAGACCGATGGCATCTGGATCGCGGGCCTGCCGGATGAGGCCCGGATCATCACCATTGGGCAGGGCTTCGTCAATGATGGCGAGAGGGTCAATCCGCAGCCCGAAACCGGTGGCGACAGTGAGAGCGAGGCGCAGCCCATGGCGGGTGTGCCCGAGATCGACGAATTGGAAGAGCAGCCAACGGGCGACGGCCAGATCACCGGCAGCGCCGAAGCCGCCCAGCCGGAGCAGGTGGAATGAACACGCTGATCGACGCCGCTTTCAGCCGCGCCCGCGTGGTGATCCTGAGTTTGGTGATGATTTTGGCGGTCGGGGCCTATGCCTATGTCGGCATCCCCAAGGAAAGCTCGCCCGAGATTCCGATCCCGACGCTCTATGTCTCGACCTCTCTTGAAGGCATCTCGCCCGAGGACAGCGAGCGGTTGCTCGTTGAGCCGCTCGAGACCGAACTCAGCGCCATCACCGGGTTGAAACAGATCACCTCGAACGGGGCCGAGGGCCATGCCTCGGTGCAATTGGAGTTCGAGCCGGGGTTCGATTCAGACGAGGCGCTCGACAAGGTGCGCGAAGGCGTGGACCGGGCCAAGTCGGACCTGCCCGAAGACGCCACCGATCCGGTCGTGACCGAGATCAACACGGCGCTCTTTCCGATCCTGACCGCGATCCTCTCGGGCCCGGTGCCGGAACGGACGCTGAATACCATTTCCGAAGAGTTGAAGGACGCGATCGAAGGGCTGTCCGGCGTGCTTGAGGTGGATGTCGGGGGGGAGCGGACCGAGCTTTTGGAAGTGCTGATCGACCCTACGGTCTTTGAGACCTACAACATCTCTTTCGAAGAGCTGATCAGCCAGATCAACCGGAACAACCGCCTGATCGCGGCGGGGGCGATTGAGAGCGGCGCGGGGCGGCTGGTGCTCAAGGTGCCGGGGCTGATCGAGAATGTCGAAGATGTCATGTCGTTGCCGATCAAAGTGCGCGGCGATACGGTGGTGACCTTTGCCGATGTCGCCACGATCCGCCGAACCTTCAAAGACCCAACCGGATTCGCCCGCATTGATGGCCAGCCCGCGCTGGCGCTTGAGATCAAGAAACGCTCGGGCGCGAATATCATCGAGACGGTCGCGGCGGTGCGCGAATTGATTGACGAGATGCGCGCGGAATGGCCCGACAGCATCACCGTCAAATACACCCAAGACGAATCCGAGCAGGTCCAAGACATGCTCAGCGATCTTGAGGCCAATGTCATCGCGGCGGTGATCCTTGTGATGATCGTGATCGTCTGGGCCTTGGGCGTCCGCTCGGCCCTGCTGGTGGGCTTGGCCATTCCGGGGGCGTTTTTGGCCGGGGTGACTGCGCTTTGGGTCATGGGCTATACGATGAACCTTGTGGTGCTGTTTTCGCTGATCCTCGTGGTGGGGATGCTGGTGGACGGGGCCATCGTGACCACCGAGCTGGCCGACCGGCGGCTGCAAGAGGGGCATACGCCCCGCGCCGCCTATGCCCATGCCGCCAAGCGCATGGCATGGCCGATCATTGCCTCGACAGCGACGACGCTCAGCGTGTTCTTCCCGCTGCTGTTCTGGACCGGCACGGTGGGGGAGTTCATGAAATTCCTGCCGATCACGGTGATCCTGACCCTGACTGCATCGCTTTTCATGGCGCTGGTCTTTATCCCCGTCGTCGGCGGAATCATCGGCAAGCGCCCGCCGCAATCGGCCAAGGACAAGGCCACGCTCCATGCCGCGGAACAGGGCGACCCGCGTGACCTGAAAGGCTTTACCGGCGGCTATGTCAAACTGCTGCAATTCGCCATCCTACGCCCGTGGATGACGCTGATCCTAGCCATCTCCCTGCTGATGGGCGGCTTTACGGCCTATGCGCAATTCGGCAACGGCATCACCTTTTTCCCTGATGTAGAGCCTGATTTTGCGCAGGTGCAGGTGCGCGCGCGGGACAATTTCTCGATCTACGAACAAGACGCGCTGGTGCGGCAGGTCGAGCAACGCCTCTTTGCCTATGACGAGATTGCCAGCGTCTATGCCCGCACCGGCAGCAGCAACCGCGACAGTGCCGATCTGATCGGCACCATTCAGGTTGAGTTCACCGAATGGGACGAACGCCGGACCGCCGCGAAAATTGGTGAAGAAATCCGGACCGAGATGGCGGCCATTCCGGGGATCGACGTGCAGGTGCAAACCGCCTCGAACGGCCCCTCGGCGGGCAAGCCCGTCAATCTGCGGATCGAGGCGCATGACCCGCAGGTGCAGCAGCAGGTGGTCGATCAGATCCGCGAGAAGATGGCCGATATCGGCGGCTTCACCGATGTGACCGACTCGCGCCCCCTGCCGGGGGTGGAATGGCGCATCGCCGTGAACCGGTCCGAGGCCGCGCGGTTTGGGGCCGATATCTCGACGCTGGGGCAGGCGGTGCAACTGCTGACGCGGGGCATCACCGTGGCGGATTACCGGCCTGACGATGCCGAGGGTTCCATCGACATCAACGTGCGCTTCCCCTCCGATGAGCGCACGCTGGAAGAGTTGCAGTCGCTGCGCGTGCCGACCTCGGCGGGGCTGGTCCCGATCTCTAATTTCGTGACCTTTGAGCCAAGCCCCCGGACCGGCACGATCACGCGGGTGGACCAAGAGCGGGTGGTCACGATCGAGGCCAATGTCGCGCCGGGCGTCTTGGTGAACGACCAGACCGTCGCCCTGCGCAGCGCGATCGACGCGATGGACCTGCCGCCGGGTGTCGAAGCCTCTTTCGCCGGGGAGGCGGAGGACCAGCAGGAATCGATGATCTTCCTCGCGGGCGCCTTCATCACCGCTATTTTCCTGATGTTCGTGATCCTCGTGATCCAGTTCAACAGCTTTTATCAAGCCTTCGTCGTCATGTCGGCCATCGTCTTTTCGATTGCCGGGGTGCTCTTTGGTCTGCTGATCACCGGACGGCCCTTCGGGGTGGTCATGGGCGGCATCGGGGTGATCGCGCTGGCGGGGATCGTGGTGAACAACAATATCGTTTTGATCGACACCTACAACGACCTCAAGAAAGCGGGGCTGTCGCCGCTGGAGGCCGCCTTGCGCACCGGGGCGCAGCGTTTGCGGCCCGTGGTGCTGACCTCGGTTACCACGGCGCTTGGCCTGATGCCCATGGTGATCGGCCTCAACATCAACTTCTTCACGCGTGAGATCGTCTATGGCGCGCCCTCCACCCAATGGTGGACCGAGCTGAGTTCGGCCATCGCGGGCGGTCTGGTGGTCGCCACCGTGCTGACGCTTGTGGTGACCCCGGCAATGTTGATGCTGGGAGAGAAGAAGGCGAAACGCGCTGAGCCGACCCCGCCGGAGCCGGAACCGGTCGCCGTCTAGCGCAGGGTCAAGCCGCTAAAGATCAGGCGGCCCACGATCAGGCGGCCTTATCGGCCTTGTCTTCGGTCAGGATGGTGTAAAGCGTGGCCGGGTCGGGGTTCGACCGTAGCTTGGTGCAGATGCTGGTGTCGCGCAGCGTACGGGCCACCAGCGCCAGCGCCTTGAGGTGCTCCACCCCCGCGTCTTCGGGGGCGAAGAGGGCAAAAGCCACGTCGACCGGTTGCCGGTCGACCGAGGAAAAATCAATCGGCTTGTCCAACAGCACGAAGGCACCGACGACCTTGTCGATCCCGTCCATCCGCGCGTGGGGCAGGGCAACACCATGGCCAACGCCGGTCGGCCCGAGGGTTTCGCGCGTCATCAACGCATCCACCACTTGGCCGGCCGGCAGCCCATAGGCTTGCTGGGCGAGTTCGCCGATATCCTGCATCAGACGCTTCTTGCTTGAAGCCGAAGTCAAAACCTTCACGGCCTCTGGCTTGAGGAGTTTGCCGAAATCCATTCCGCTCGCCCTGCTCTGTGGCGGAAGTTACCGCCGTGGGTTACGAAGGGTCGATCCAGCCGATGTTGCCGTCTTCGCGGCGGTACACGACATTCATCCCTTCCTGGCCTTCCTTGCGAAACAATAGCACCGGATCGCCCGACAATTCCATCTGCATCACCGCTTCGCCGACAGACAAAGTTGGCACCTTCGTCTGCATCTCTGCAATGATCATGGGTTGGAGGGTATCAGGTTCCTGCGCATCTGAATCGCTGTCTGACGCGAGGATATAGGAGGACGCCCCCAGAAGTTCAACCGGTTCGGCGCGTTCTTTGTGATGGTCCTTCAGGCGGCGCTTGTAGCGGCGCAGCTGTTTTTCCATCTTTTCGCAGCAGCTGTCGAAGGCGGCGTAGATCTCTGTCGCCTTGGCCTTGGCCGAGGCATTGAGGCCGGTGGAAAGATGCACGGTGGCCTCGCAGGCAAATTCGTGGCCCGTTTTGGAAAACACCACCATCGCGTCTGTCGGGCGTTCGGCATATTTGCTGACCGCCTCGTCCAGTTCGGTTCGGACATGCGTCCGAAGCGCGTCGCCAATGTCGATCTGTTTGCCACTGATCTGATACCGCATAACGTCTCCTTGTCTTTCTTGTTCCGAACATTGCCAAACGGTCCACATGCGTGGCGCGCGACAACTTTCAGATATGGAGGAATGGCGCTGCGACCAGGATGATTTTGACCGTTCCTTCGCGGGAAGGGCGATGCAGGATCAAACAGGAACGCGATGTCACCATAGCTCAATGAGGCCGCGTTTCGGTTTGAAAGTCAATGGCGCCGATGCGCGCGCCACCCTTTTATCGCTACAATCAGAGCGGTTTCCCGCATCATGCGGGCAAGGCTTCGCCGAGGTCTGGAAGACACGGAAAAACGCGCTAAGTCTTAGGAAATACGGAAGTTATCGCCAAGGTAGACGCGGCGCACATTCTCGTTTTGCACAACTTCTTCGGGCGTTCCGGACATCAGAACTTTGCCCTCATGCAGGATATAGGCGCGGTCCACGATCTCTAGGGTTTCGCGCACATTGTGATCGGTGATCAGCACCCCGATGCCGCGTTTCTTGAGGTCGGCAACCAATTGCCGAATGTCCCCGACCGAGATGGGATCGACCCCGGCAAAGGGTTCATCAAGCAGCAGATAGTTCGGGTTGGCGGCCAGACAGCGGGCGATTTCCACCCGGCGCCGTTCCCCACCCGATAGGGCCAGGGCAGGCGCGCGGCGCAGGTGTTCGATGGAAAATTCGGTCAGCAACTCTTCCAGCCGCTCGCGGCGCTGGTGGCGATGTTTGACCCGAATATCGAGGATTGCGCTGATGTTGTCTTGCACCGACAG
Organism: Sulfitobacter sp. 1A15299; assembly: GCF_043556915.1. Classification (NCBI taxonomy): domain Bacteria; kingdom Pseudomonadati; phylum Pseudomonadota; class Alphaproteobacteria; order Rhodobacterales; family Roseobacteraceae; genus Sulfitobacter; species Sulfitobacter sp. 1A15299. The sequence goes on from NZ_JBIFFJ010000001.1 coordinate 365,361, forward strand.
CCCGCGAAAAATGCTCATCTCCTGCGGCAGATAGCCGATGCCAAGCTGGGCGCGGCGATACATGGGCAGGGTGGTCACGTCTTTGCCGTCCACGGTGACGCGCCCGCCTTCGGGCGTGACCAGACCGGCCACCGCGTAGAACGTCGTCGTCTTGCCTGAGCCGTTCGGTCCCAAAAGGGCCACGACCTCGCCCCGGTCGAGCTCCATCGAAAAGTCGCGGATCACAGCTTTCTTGCGGTAAGACTTGCGCAGGTGCTGAATGCGCAGGCCGGAATCGCCCCCGGCGACTTTCAGTTCAGGCGGCATCAGTTGTCGCTGCCGGGCTGCAAAATGGTCTTCACGCCGCCCGACATCTGTGCCGTGCCGCCGTTCAGGTTTACCGTCATCTCTTGCGCGCTCAGGGCACTGGGGCCCTGGGTCATCAGCACGTCGCCGCGCATCACCAAGGTGCCTGCGTCGATGTCGTAATCGGCGCGCTGCGATTCAGCGGCGTCCTCACCAGCGACCAAGACCACGCCGCCGGTCGCCTCCAGCTTGGCGATGCCCTGATCCGAGGCGCGATAGACGACCTCGACCTTCCCAGCGGAGAGGGTCATTTCGCCCTGAGAAATCAAAACATTGCCCGTGAAGACGGCGGTGCCGGTGGCATTGTCGACCGACAGGTTGTCGGCGGTCACTTCGACGGGTTGACTGGTGTCTTGCTCAAGCGCGCCGAAGGCGACGTTGGCAGATTGTGCAGAGACAGGGGCGGCCTGCAGCGCGAAAAACAGCGGCAGCATCAAAATAAACAAGTGTCTCAAGGCAGTTACTCTTTCGTTGCTTGCGGCGTGTATATCAGTTTCACACCCTTTGTGAAAAGCAATTGCGATCCGGCGCTGTTCTGCCGATTGGTGATGGCCATGCTTCCGGCGGTGATCTCGCCCGCGGGGCTGGTGGCTTGGACCGGGCCGGGCGATTGCAGGTCAAGCGTGGTGAGGTTCGAGATCATCCGCTCGGACAGGATTTCGTAGCCGGTTGAGGTGCTAACCCGCACATCGCCCGCCAGTTCCGCCGCCTCTGCGCCGGTGTCGAACCGCCCTCTGTCGGAGTGGAGCTTGATCTGGGCGCCGCCCTCCAAGTCTAGCGTGGCCTCGATCTCCTCGGCTTCATTGGTGCCGGTCTCCCCGCCGGGGGTGGTCAGCTTCTCGGCAGAGAATGAGATCAGATCGCCATCCGCGGTGGTGCCGGAATAGAAAGGTCCGGTGATCTGTTGGTCGCGCAGCCGTTCCTGAACCTCTTTGTCGGCGAAAGGGATCACGGCCTGCGGTTCAATCGCCCGCGACAGCAAGAACAGGGTCGATAGCAGCGCCAGCGCGATCAGCGGAAAGAGCACTTTCAGCCACGACACGACGCGAGAGTGGCGATCCCCCTTCATCCCGCGTCACCCAAGCCCGACGCGCAGGCAGTCGTGGATATGCAGCAGACCCACGGGCGATTTGCCGTCGTTCTGTGCGGGGTCGGTCACGATAAGGCAGGTGATCTTGCGGGTGTTCATCACGCCCACGGCCTTTTCGGCCAATTCGTCGGGGGTGATGGTCACGGGCGAGGGGGTCATGACGTCGCGGGCGGTCATGGTCATCAAGCCATCCAGATGCCGGGCGAGGTCACCCATGGTGATGATCCCGGCCAGCGCGCCTTGCGCGTCGGTGACGCACACCACGCCAAAGCCCTTGCGGCTGATTTCGCTCAGCGCCTCGGGCATAGGGGCGTCCACGGTGACCAGCGGCAGCTTGTCGCCCACATGCATGAGATCGGCCACGCGGCTTAGCCGCGCGCCCAGCTTGCCGCCGGGGTGGAAGTCACGGAAATGTTCGGCGGTGAAGGCGCGGTTCTCCATCAACGCCACGGCCACCGCATCGCCCATCGCCAGCGTCAGCGTGGTCGAGGTGGTGGGGACCACGCCGGTGCCGCAGGCCTCTGCCGCGCGGGGCAGTTCGAGCACCACATCGCTATGGCGGCCAAGGCTGCTTTCGGGGCGGCTGGTGATACCAATGAGCGGAATGGCATAGCGGCGCGAATAGGCGATGAGGTTGGCAAGTTCCGGCGCTTCGCCCGAGTTCGAAATCGCCAGCACCACATCGGCGGCGGTGATCATGCCCAGATCGCCGTGGCTCGCCTCTGCCGGGTGGACGAATTGCGCGGGCGTGCCGGTGGAGGCCAGCGTCGCCGCGATCTTGTTGCCGATATGGCCCGATTTGCCGATGCCGGTGACGATCACCCGGCCCTTGCAGGCGCGCATCAGGTCGACGGCGGCGCGAAAGCGGTCATCGAGGCTATCGGCCAGCAGGGTCAGCGCCTCGGCTTCGCAGCGGATCACGCGGCGGGCGGTGTCGAGGAAAGGTGTGTTCATGCGTGTGCGAAGATGTCCGTATCCGGCCATCCCTCCAGATCCAGCCGCGCGCGCATCGGCAGGAAATCGAAACAGGCCTGCGCCATGTCCATCCGGCCTTCGCGTATCAGGCGTTTGTTAAGTTCATCGCGCAGCCGGTGCAGGTAAAGCACATCGGAGGCGGCATAGTCGATCTGCGCTTGGGTCAGGTCTTCGGCTCCCCAATCGCTGGATTGCTGCTGTTTCGAAATATCGACGCTCAGAAGTTCTTGGCAAAGCTTGGCCAGCCCGTGCCGGTCGGTATAGGTACGCACCAGTCGGCTGGCGATCTTGGTGCAATAGACCGGCGTCGCGGTGGCGCCAAAGGTGTTGCGTATCGCGGCAATGTCGAAGCGGCCATAGTGGAACAGCTTCAGCACATGGGGGTTTTCCAGCAGCGCGCAGAGGTTCGGCGCCTCGGTCTGGCCCTTGGCCACCTGCACCAGATGCGCGTGACCATCGCCGCCCGAAAGCTGCACGACACAGAGCCGGTCGCGATGCGGATGTAGCCCCATGGTTTCGCAATCAATCGCGACCATCGGCCCAAGGTCGAGGTCATCCGGCAGGTCGTTCTGATAGAGGAAATTTGTCATGAGCACGTCTATATCCTGCTTGCCCGGCATGGGAAAGCAGCGCTTTGCGCCGCGTCAGACGGTGGCCAGATCCCGCAACGCGGGGCGCGGGTAGCGGCGCAGCAGGCGGTCGACCAACAGATGACACTGGTAGCCAGGCCATTCGGGGCGGATCAGCCCGCCGGGCAGGGTGGGATGCTTTAACACCAATCGCCGCCAATTGTGCACGATCAGGCAGCGCAAAACCGCAACGTCTAAGGGTATGAGTTGCTCCGGAGCGGGAAGTTCGGCATCTAAGGCGCTGAGCGCAACCAAGAGCGCGGCATAGTCGGGCTCGAGCGCGGCAGGTTCCACTGCGCGGCGCAGCCACTCGGGCGGGGGCGTGCCGGGCAGGGTAAGGCATCCCTTGGGGGCCGCGCTCTCGGCCCGTCCGACATAGGCGCGGGGCAGGGCGGCGATGAACCCCGCCTCTCGCAGGGCGCTGTCGGTCTCGGACCCGTTCTCCTCGGTCACGACCATCTGCCAAGGTTCCGACAGGTCCGGCGGCGCGGCGTAGATGCGCGGACTGGCAGCAGCGCTTTCCGCGCGGCCTTGGGCGGTCAGGCTGTGCTGGCTGATCCGCCCCACCTTTTGCGACTGTAGCCACCCGTCATTGCGCAGCCGATGCAGCGCCACGCGGCTTGCCTCGGGCCGCACGTCGAGCGCGGCCATGATCTGCGACAGCACCGGCCCGTCGATCGCATCACCCTGTCCCTGCGCCAGATCGCCGAAGAGGCTCACCATCAGCGACCAGACCCGCTGACCGCCAAGGCCCGCGAGTGCGGCGACGACCGCCGGTGTGTGCTCAGACGGCATTCATCGTCAGCAGGTCGTATTCCGCAACCGCCTCCTCGCGCTGGTTGGTCAAGGTTACATGCCAGCGCACCTCGCCGTATTCCTCGTTGCGCGGGGTCTTGTGCTTGACCGAGAGCCGCACCTTGATTCTGTCCCCGCCCGAGACCGGTTCGAGAAAGCGCAGGTTGTCGAGGCCGGTGTTGGCCAGCACCGGGCCGGGGTCGGGCTGCACGAAGAGGCCGGCGGCGAAGCTCAGCAGCAGGTAGCCATGCGCCACGCGCCCCGGGAAGAAAGGGTTTGCCTTGGCGGCCGCGTCATCCATGTGGGCATAGAAGGTGTCGCCGGTGAAATGGGCGAAGGTCTCGATATCCTCCAGCGTCACCTCACGCGCGGGCGAATGGAAGGTCTCGCCCAGATCGAGCTCGGTGAAGCGGCGGGTGAAAGGATGGGCGCGGTCGGTGATTTCCTCGGCCCCCGGCACCCATTGCTTGCCGATGGCGGTGAGAATGTCGGGGCTGCCCTGCACGGCGGTGCGCTGCATGTAATGCATCACGCCGCGCACGCCGCCCAACTCCTCGCCGCCGCCCGCTCGGCCCGGCCCGCCATGCACCATATGCGGCAGCGGAGAGCCGTGGCCCGTGGCCTCAGCCATTGATTTGCGGTTGTTAAAGTAAAGCCGTCCGTGGAAGGCCGCGGAACCCATGGTCAACTCGCGCGCGACCTCGCCGTCATTGGTGATGATCGACGCCACCAGCGAGCCTTGGCCGCGGTTCAGAAGCTGGCTCGCGTGGTCGAGATCGCGGTAGGGCATGAGGGTGGAGACGGGGCCGAAAGCCTCGGTGTCATGCACCCGCTCGGCGGCGTCGGGGTCGGCGCAGTGGAACAGCATCGGCGGCAGGAAGGCGCCCTTGTCGCGGTCGGCACCCTTCACGGTGAAGTTGTCGGGGTCGCCGAAGACGCGCTCCGCCTCGGCGCTCAGCAGCCCGACCTTTTCCAGCACATCGCGTTTCTGGCTGCCCGAGACCAGTGCGCCCATGCGCGTGTCCTCGGCGCGGGGGTCGCCGATGGTGGTCTTGGCGAGGCGCTCGGAGAGCGCCGCGATCACCGCGTCGACCTGCGCCTGCGGCACCATGATGCGGCGGATGGCGGTGCATTTCTGCCCCGCCTTGGCGGTCATCTCGCGCTGCACTTCCTTGACGAAAAGGTCGAACTCCGGCGTGCCCGGCACGGCATCGGGGCCGAGGACCGAGGCGTTGAGACTGTCCTGCTCGGAGGTGAAGCGGACGGAGTTTTCCATGAGCTTCGGATTGCCACGCAGCTTCAGCGCGGTGTCGGCAGAGCCGGTGAACGCCACCGCATCCTGACAGCCGAGCAGGTCGAGCATGTCGCCCAAGCCCCCGCTCACGAATTGCAGCGCGCCCTTGGGCAGCAGCCCGCTGTCGAGCATCAGCCGTACGCAGTGCTCAGTGACGTAGCAGGTGGCGGTGGCCGGTTTCACGATCGCGGGGACGCCCGCAAGCAGGGTGGGGGCGAGCTTCTCCAGCATGCCCCAGACCGGGAAGTTGAAAGCGTTGATATGCACCGCGACGCCCTGCAGCGGGGTGCAGATGTGCCGCCCCATGAACTGCCCCTCGCGGCCCAGTTGCTCGGGCGGACCGTCGAGATAGACATGCGCATCCGGCATCTCGCGCCGGCCCTTGGAGGCGAAGACCAGCATCGTGCCGATCCCGCCGTCGACGTCGATCTTGTGGTCCGAGAGCGTGGCGCCGGTGTCATAGCTCAGGTCGTAGAGCGCCTGTTTGTTCTCCATCAGGTGCAGCGCCAGCGCCTTGAGCATACGTGCGCGGTCGTGGAAGGTCATGGCGCGCAGGGCAGGGCCGCCATGCTCGCGGGCAAAGCCCAGCATCGCGCCGGCGTCCAGCGCGTCGTTGCCGGCCTGCGCGATCACCTCGCCGGTGATGGCGCTGGCGATGTTGCGGGCGCCGGCCCCGGGGGCCAGCCATTCGCCGGCGGCGTAACTGTGAATATCGCGCATGTCGGCTCCTTCAGTGGGTGTCGTAGTCGATGACGAGCGTGTCGCTCAGCGGGTAGGACTGGCAGGTCAGCACGTAGCCGCGTTCGACCTCGTAATCCTCCAGCGCGTGGTTCGAGATCATCTCGACCTCGCCCTCCAGCACCTTGCCCATGCAGGTCGAACAGACCCCGGCCTTGCAGGAGAACGGCGCCTCCTGACCGTTTTCCAGCGCCGCTTCGAGCACAGACTGGCCCTTCTGCATGGAAAAGCTGCGCCGCGCGCCGTCGATGATGACGGTGATCTCGGTGCCCTTTTGGCCCTCGCTGCGCTTGGCCATTTCCTGTTTCGCCAGACGCCCCTGCTGGCTTTCGCTGAAGAGTTCGAATTTGATCTGATCCTCGCCCAGACCGTTGGTCTTCAACGCCTCGGCAATCGCCAGCATCATCGGCTCCGGCCCACAGATGAAGGCGGTGTCGATGGTGTCGATCTGAATCCAGTGCTTGAACAGCGCGTCGCATTTCGCCTGATCGACGCGGCCTTCGAAAAGCTCCATGTCCTGCCCGGATTCGAGGATATGGATCACCGTCAGGCGGCCCATGTAGCGGTTCTTAAGGTCTTCGAGTTCCTCACGGAACATGATCGTGTTTACCGCGCGGTTGGCATAGACCAGCGTGAAGGTCGACTGCGGCTCGCGTTTCAGCACGGTCTTCAGGATCGACAGCACCGGGGTGATGCCCGACCCGCCCGCGAAGCCGAGATAGTTCTTGGCCACCTCCGGCTCGAGCGGGGTGAAGAACTTGCCCTGCGGCGGCATGGCGTGCAGCACGTCGCCGACCTTGAGTTCGGTATTGGCATAGGTCGAGAAGGCCCCGCCATCGACGCGCTTGATCCCGACCTTCAGCTCGCCATCGTCCAAGCCTGCGCAGATCGAGTAGTTGCGCCGCAACTCGGTGCCGTCGAAGTCCTGCTTGAAGGTCAGGTACTGGCCCTGGGTGAAGGCGAAGGCCTCGGGGTTTTCCGGCTTCAGCGTCAGCACCACCGCGTCGCGGATGGTGTGGTGAATGTCGGTAACGGTGAGAGGGTGGAACTGGCTCATCGGGGCCTCAAATACATTTGAAATAGTCAAAGGGTTCAAGGCAGTCTTGGCACCGCCATTGCGCCTTGCAGGGGGTCGAGCCGAACTGGCTGATCCGCTCCACCGCTTTCGATTTGCAGTGTGGGCAATGCTGCGGCCCGCCGGCGGGGCGCGGTGGCGCAATGCCGTAGGCTTCGAGCTTGGCGCGGCCGGTGTCACTCATCCAGTCGGTGGTCCAGGGCGGGGAGAGCTGGCGTTTCAGCTCCAGCTTCTCGATCCCGTGGCCGTGCAGCGCCGTCTCGATATCGAGGTTGATGATGCTGGTGGCGGGGCAGCCCGAATAGGTCGGCGTGATGGTAACAACCAGCGTATCGCCGTCCCATGCCACATCGCGGATGATGCCAAGATCGGTGAGCGAAATCGCCGGAATCTCCGGGTCCGGGATCGCCGAGAGCCACGCCCAGACCGTCTCCAACGTGGGCTTCTCAGCCCGCGCAGCACCGCGCGGGGCGGCATCGCGCACCACCCCCGGCACCGGCGCGGGGGCGGGCCGGCTGTGGGGCGTGGGTTTCACCATGTGGCGTCCGGGTAGGCGCGTTGCAGCCACTGCATCTGGGTCAGCATATGGCCCAGATGCTCGCTGTGCCGCGTGCCGGTCTTCCCGCCCCTATGGGCAAAGTCATCCTCGGGCCTCGTTAGGGTCGCCGCCGCCAGAGTGTCGCCGACCAGTTGGTCATAGCTCTTACGCATGCCCGCCGGATCGGGGGCGATACCGGCCTCAACCATAGCGGCGTCAACATCATCGCCGATGAACATCTCGCCCACATAGGGCCAAAGCAGGTCAAGCGCTGCCTGCATCCGGCGGTGGCTTTCCTCGGTCCCATCGCCAAGGCCGATCACCGTGTCGGAGGAGCGTTCGAGGTGATAGGTCACCTCTTTCGCGGATTTCTCGGCGATGGCGGCGATCTGCTTGTCGCTGGAATCGATCAGCGCGGTGAGCTGCGCCAGATGCCATGCGTCGAACAGAAACTGCCGCATCATGGTCTGGCCGAAATCGCCGTTGGGCTGCTCCACCAGCAGGACATTGCGGAAATCCCAGACATCGCGGTGAAAGGCGAGTGCGTCGGCATCACGTCCCGCGCCCTCAACCTCACCCGCCAGACCCAGCCACAACTGGGTCTGACCGATCAGGTCGAGCGCCACGTTGGCCAGCGCGATGTCCTCTTCCAGCACCGGCGCCACGCCGCACCATTCCGAGACGCGGTGGCCCAGCACCAGCGCGTTGTCGCCCATGCGACAGAGGAATTCGAACTTGGGGTCGGTGCCGCTCACATCGCCCCCACTTCGTCGGGAATGTCGTAGAAGGTGGGGTGGCGGTAAACCTTGTCGTTGGCAGGCTCATAAAGCGCGCCTTTTTCTTCGGGGGAGGAGGCGGCGATGGCGCTGGCCTCGACCACCCAGATGCTCACGCCCTCGTTGCGGCGGGTATAGACGTCGCGGGCGTTCTTGATCGCCATCTCCGCGTCGGCGGCATGCAGGCTGCCGACATGGCGGTGGCTCAGCCCGTGCTGGCCGCGGATGAAGATCTCCCACAGGGGCCATTCGGTGGGCCGTGCCTTGCCATGGGGGGCGGCTTCGGTGCCTTTGTATTCGCTGGATTCAGGGCTGCTCATGTCGCTTACTCCGCTGCCATTTGTCTGCTGCGCTTTTTCTCGGCGTGGGCCAGAAGCCCCTCGCGCACCCAGCGGCCTTCGTCCCAAGCCTTGTTGCGCGCCGCCAGCCGTTCGGTGTTGCAGGGGCCATTGCCCTTGAGCACCTGAAAGAACTCTTCCCAATCCGGCTCGGCGAAGTCGTAGTGGCCGGTCTCTTCGTTGAACTTCAGCGTCTCGTCGGGGATCGTCAGACCGAGGTATTCGGCCTGCGGCACGGTCTCATCGACGAACTTCTGGCGCAGCTCATCATTGGTGTTCATCTTGATCTTCCAAGCCATCGACTGCGCGGAATGGACCGAGTCCTTGTCCGAGGGGCCGAACATCATCAGCGCCGGGAACCAGAAGCGGTTGAGCGCATCCTGGGCCATCTTGCGCTGGGCGGGCGTGCCCTTGGCCATCTTCATCATGATGTCGAAGCCCTGCCGCTGGTGGAAGCTTTCCTCCTTGCAAATCCGCACCATGGCGCGGGCGTAGGGCCCGTAGGAAGTGCGCTGCAACGGCACCTGATTCATGATCGCGGCCCCGTCGACAAGCCAGCCCACGGCGCCCATGTCGGCCCAAGTCAGGGTCGGGTAGTTGAAGATCGAGGAATATTTCATTTTGCCCGACAGCAGGTCGCGGGTCATTTGGTCGCGGGTCACGCCGAGCGTCTCGGCGGCGCAGTAGAGGTAGAGGCCGTGGCCCGCCTCGTCCTGCACCTTGGCCAAAAGGATCGCCTTGCGCTCCAGCGTCGGGGCGCGGGTGATCCAATTGCCCTCGGGCAACTGGCCCACGATCTCGGAATGTGCATGCTGTCCGATCTGGCGGATCAGGTTCTTGCGGTAGCCGTCGGGCATCCAGTCCTTGGGCTCAATCTTGCCGCCCGCGTCGATGCGCTCCTGAAAGGCGCGCTCTTCGGGGTCCATCTCGTCGAGGGATTTGACGCCCTTGCCGGTGGATTTGATCATCTGTGCATACATCGGTCCGTTCCTTTCTAGGAAAGAAGTGTCAGCCTGCGTTTTCGAGGATCAGGGCGACACCCTGACCCACGCCCACACACATGGTACATAGCGCATATTTGCCGCCCGTCCGCTTGAGCTGCAGCGCCGCCGTCATCACCAGACGCGCGCCGGACATGCCAAGGGGGTGACCGATGGCGATGGCACCGCCGTTGGCATTCACATGGGGCGCGTCGTCCGGCACGCCAAGGGCGCGCAGCGTGGCGAGGCCCTGGCTCGCGAAGGCTTCGTTGAGCTCGATCACGTCCATCTGCTCGATCGTGAGACCCGCGCGGTCCAGCACCTTGCGCACCGCCGGAATCGGGCCGATGCCCATGACGCGGGGCTCGACGCCCGCCGCCGACATGGCCACGACGCGCGCGATTGGGGTGAGGCCATGGTCCTTCACGCCTGCCTCGGATGCCAGCAGCATCGCCGCGGCACCGTCGTTCACGCCCGAGGCATTGCCTGCCGTCACAGTCAGATCGGCGCCGTTGATGCCGCGCAGCTTGCCCAGTTTCTCCAGCGTGGTGCCGGGGCGGGGGTGTTCGTCGCGGTCGACGACCACGTCATCACCTTTGCGCTGCGGGATGGTGACGGGGGCGATCTCCTCGGCGAAGATGCCCTTTTCGGCGGCGGTGGCATAGCGTTCCTGGCTGCGCGCGGCGAAGGCGTCTTGGTCCTCGCGCGACACATCGTAATCGGCGGCGACGTTGTCGGCGGTTTCGGGCATGGAATCGACGCCGAACTGCGCCTTCATCTTTGGGTTCACGAAGCGCCAGCCGATTGTGGTGTCATAGACGGCGTTGTTGCGCGCAAAAGCGGTTTCGGCCTTTGGCATCACGAAGGGTGCGCGCGACATGCTCTCGATCCCGCCGGCGATGGCGAGGTCCATATCTCCGGCGCGGATCGCCCGGGCGGCGGCACCGACGGCGTCCATACCGCTGGCGCAGAGACGGTTGATCGTGGCGCCCGGCACCTTGACCGGCAGACCCGCCAGCAGGGCGGCCATGCGTGCCACGTTGCGGTTGTCTTCGCCAGCCTGGTTGGCGCAGCCCATGATCACGTCATCCACGCGTGCCCAGTCCACCGAGGGATTCCGCTCCATCAACGCCTTCAGCGGCACGGCGGCCAGATCGTCGGCCCGGACCGAAGAGAGGGCGCCGCCGTAACGGCCGATGGGGGTGCGCTGCGCGTCGCAGATGAAAGCCTGCATGGGGGTCTCCTGTTGTTGCACCGCAATCTACACCTCGGGGCGATTCGTTTCAATCGGAATGTTACGGAATAAATATAGGTTGCGAATTTTGGTAACACTTCATCGCCCTGTCACCAAAGCTTTGCCAAAGAGTCACGCAGCTGTCGGGCATCTGTCACGCGTCGGGGGTTCTGTGCCGCCATCGCCACCCCCAGAGGAAGCTCACGATGACCAAACTGATCCGCCCGACCCGCCGCGCTGTGCTGGCGGGCTCCACCGCCTTTGCCGCAAGCCTCGCCATGCCCAGCCTCAGCCGTGCGGCCGCGCGCCCGGTGTTTACCCATGGGGTGCAGTCGGGCGATGTCGACACCCAGTCCGGCATGATCTGGACCCGCACCGACCGCCCGGCGCGGGTGCAGGTCGAAATCTCTACCACCGAAAGCTTTGCCAATGCGCGCCAGCTTGCGCCGATGAACGCACTGCCGAACCACGATTTGGCGGTGAAACGTCTGGTCGAGGGGCTGCCCTCGGATCAGGACATCTTCTACCGCTTCACCGCTGCGGACCTGAGTGACATCAACGCCACCTCCGAGCCGATCGTCGGGCGCTTCCGTACCGCGCCCACCGCGCGCCGCGACCTGCGCTTTGCTTGGTCCGGTGACACCGCCGGGCAGGGCTGGGGCATCGACGAGGAGGGCATGCGCACCTATGCGACCATGGCCAAACACCGCCCCGACTTCTTCCTGCATTCCGGAGACACCATCTATGCCGATGGCCCGCTTGAGGATGAGGTGCAGCTTGATGATGGCACGATGTGGAAGAACACAACCATCATCGACGAGAAGCGCAAGGTGGCCGAGACGCTGGACGAATACCGCGGCCAGTGGAAATACAACCTGATGGACGCCCATGTGCGCGAGATGAACGCCCATGTGCCGACCTTCATGCAGTGGGACGACCATGAGGTCGTGAACAACTGGTCCTCGTCGCGCAGCCTGATGGAAGACGACCGCTATAGTGAGAAGTCGATCCATGTCCTTGCCGCGCGCGCTTCGCAGGCCTTCCATGAGATGACCCCGCTGCGCATCACCCCCGGCGAGCCGGGCCGGGTCTACCGCAAGATCAACTACGGTCCGATGCTGGATGTCTTCTTCCTCGACCTTCGCAGCTACCGGGGGCCGAACAGCGAGAACATGCAGACCGAGATGTCGGAGGCCACCGATATCCTCGGGGCCGAGCAGATGGCATGGCTCAAGCGCGAGTTGACCAATTCGGCGGCCACATGGAAGGTCATCGCCTGCGACATGCCCATCGGTCTGGTCGTCGGCGGCGGGGCCGAAGCGGTTGCCAATGGCGACAATGGCGCCGCCAAGGGCCGCGAGCAGGAGATCGCGGGGCTGCTGCGTTTCATCAAGACCGCGCAGGTCGACAACGTGGTCTGGTTCACGGCGGATGTGCATTACACTGCCGCGCATTACTACAACCCCGACAAGGCGCAGTTTCAGGACTTTGACCCGTTTTGGGAGTTTGTCTCGGGCCCGCTGCACGCGGGCACCTTTGGCCCGAACGAGTTGGACGGCACCTTTGGCCCCGAGTTGAAATACGTCAAAGCGCCCGAAGACGGTCAGGTGAACCTGCCGCCCTCCGCCGGTCTGCAATTCTTTGGCTTGGTCGATATCGACGCCAAGACCCAGCAGATGAAAGTGCGCCTGATGGACCGCGCCGATACCGAGCTTTACTCGGTGACGCTCGACCCAAAGGGGGCGGCGATCTAAGCGCCCTCTGGAAGGCACAGTGAGAGGATCGCCCGGATGCGGGCGATCCTTTTCGTTTCAGTAGTCGACGCCGCGCTGTGCTTTGATGCCTGCTTTGAACGGGTGTTTAACCTCGGACATTTCGGTCACCAGATCGGCATAGTCGCAAAGCTCGGGCCGTGCGTCGCGGCCTGTGAGCACGACGGCGGTGCGCTTGTCGCGGGCGTCGAGCCCGGCGATCACGTCTTCGATCTTGAGGTATTCATAGCGGATGGCGATGTTGATCTCATCCATCACCACAAGGTCATAGTCCCCGCTTTCCATCATCTCGCGCGCCTTGCCGAAGGCGGCCTCGGCGGCGGCGATGTCGCGGTTGCGGTCTTGGGTGTCCCAGGTGAAGCCTTCGCCCATCGTGTGCCATGTCACCTCGTCCAGCCGTTCAAAGAACAACCGTTCGCCGGTTTTCCATTTGCCCTTGATGAACTGCACCACACCGACGCGCTGTTTCCAGCCAAGCGCGCGCACCACGACGCCGAAGGCGGAAGAGGATTTGCCCTTGCCCGGGCCGGTATGGACCAGCACCAGACCCTTGTCCGGGTCTTGCAACTCGGCCACCTTGGCGCGCTGTTCGGCCTGACGCTGCTGCATCTTCTCCTTGTGGTCTTTCGGATCCGCGTCGCTCATCGGTCATCTCCTCTATCCGGTTTCGGGGCACCATAGGGAGAGGCCGGGCCGGGCGAAAGCCCGCATTCGATCACGCTTTGGGATCGGTGACAGACCGCGCCTTGCCCCGTTCCATCCCCAACTGCCGCTCGCGCCAGATCACCAACGCGCCCGCGCTGATCACCAACGCCGCCCCCGCCAGCATCATCATCGTGGGCAGTTCGGCAAAGAAGACATAGCCCAGCAAAATGGCGAAAAGCATCGAGGTGTAATCATAGGGCGCCAGCATCGAGGCCGAGCCGAAGCGATAGGCCGAGGTGATCAGGATCTGCGCCACCCCGCCGATCAACCCGGCGAGGACCAAGAGGCCAAAGGTTTGCGGATCGGGGATGACCCAGCCGAAAGGCAGGGTGCAAAGCGCCAGCAGGGAGGCGGTGCAGGAGAAGTAGAAGACGATCGCGGCGGTGTCTTCGTTCTGTACCAATTGGCGAATGTGAATCTGCACGAGGCTGCGCACCATTGTCGCCATCAGGATCAGCAACGCGCCGATGGTGGCCGTCTGCTCCATCGTGCCGATGCTGGTGAAACGCGGCCAGAGGATGATCATCACCCCCACCAACCCAATCGCCACGGCACTCACGCGGATCAGACGGATTTTCTCGCCCAGCAACACGGCGGCGAGGATGACGGTGAAAATCGGTGTGGCAAAGCCGATGGCCGTGACCTCGGGCAGGGGCAGCAGGCCGAGGCCGGTAAAGGTCAGCCCCATCGCCGTGGTGCCGAACAGTCCGCGCCAGACATGGCCCATCGGGTTTTGCGTCTTTAGCCCGCTTTTCAGTTTGCCGCGTTGCGCGAGCCAGATCAGGATCACCGGAATGGCAAAGAAGGAGCGAAAAAAGACCGACTCGCCTGCGGGCACTTCGTCGGCCAGCGATTTGATGATCGCGGACATGCAGGTGAAAAGCAGGATCGCCGTGATTTTCAGACCGACACCAAGGGCGGGGCGGGCGGAGAAATCATCGACTTTCATGCTTTGATCCTCACGCCTCGGGGCCGATTATGCCGCGGTTCTGGCCAATCTGTCCGCGATGCAGCAGCAGGTGATCCAGCAGCACGCAGGCCATCATCGCCTCGCCCACCGGCACTGCGCGAATACCGACGCAAGGATCGTGGCGGCCCTTGGTGATGATCTCGGTCTCTTCACCCTGTTTCGTGATCGTGCGTCGCGTGGTCAGGATGCTCGAGGTCGGCTTCACCGCGAAGCGCAGCACCACATCCTGCCCGGTGCTGATCCCACCCAAGATGCCGCCCGCGTGGTTCGAGGAATATTCCGGCCCATCCGGCCCCATGGTGATCTCATCGGCGTTCAATTCGCCCGTCAGCATCGCCGCCGACATGCCCTCGCCGATCTCCACACCTTTGACGGCATTGATGCTCATCATCGCGGCGGCCAGATCGGTGTCGAGCTTGCCATAGACCGGCGCGCCGAGACCCGCAGGCACGCCGCGCGCGGTGACTTCGATGATCGCGCCGACGCTGCTGCCCGATTTGCGCAGCCCGTCGAGGTAGTCGGCCCAGTCGCTGGCCGCCTTGGCATCCGGCACCCAAAAGGGGTTTTGGTCGATCTGGTCCCAATCGAACGCCTCGCGGTCGATCTTATGCGGCCCCATCTGCACCATGTAGCCGGTGATCTGAAGCTTTGGGGCCAGCGCCTTGATCGCCTCCCGCGCCAGACCGCCCGCCGCCACCCGCGCGGCCGTCTCCCGCGCCGAGGAGCGGCCACCGCCGCGATAGTCGCGGATGCCGTATTTCTGGAAATAGGTGATGTCGGCGTGACCGGGGCGGAACTTGTCCTTGATGTCGCCGTAGTCTTTGGAGCGTTGATCGGTGTTCTCGATCATCAGCTGGATCGGCGTGCCGGTGGTGACCCCTTCGAAGGTGCCCGACAGGATCCGCACCGCATCCGCTTCGCGCCGCTGTGTGGTGTATTTGTTCTGGCCCGGTTTGCGCTTGTCGAGCCACTGTTGGATCATGCCCTCGTCAATCGGCACGCCGGGGGGGCAGCCGTCGATGGTCGCCCCAAGGGCGGGCCCGTGGCTTTCGCCCCATGTGGTGACCCGGTAAAGATGGCCAAAGCTGTTGATCGACATGGGCGGACCTCCTGTTGTCAAACCCTTAGCCGGGGCAGCCCCCTGCCTCAAGGGGATTTGCCTTGCCAATTGTGCAGGTCCGATCTACCCCTGACGCTACCTCGGGGGGCCTTTGGGCTGAGATGTGCGTGTCGCGCGGACCCGTTGAACCTGAACCGGTTAACACCGGCGGAGGGAAGGTCAGGACAGACATCCACCTTTTACCTTTCGCCGCAAAAGGAGGATGCAATGAAGTATCTTACACTTGCTGCGGGCCTCATGGGCGCATCAGCCGCATGGGCCGAGACGCCTGAATTGACGGTCTATACCTACGACAGTTTCGTCACCGAATGGGGACCGGGGCCGGCCATCGAAGAGGGGTTCGAGGCCGACTGCGGCTGCGATCTGAAATTCGTTGGCATGGGCGACGGTGCGGCCTTGCTGGCGCGGCTCAAGCTGGAAGGCGCGCGGTCGGACGCGGATATCGTGCTGGGGCTCGACACCAGCCTGATCGCCGCGGCGAAAGAGACCGAATTGTTCGCGCCGAGCGGGTTGCAGGCCGACTATGACCTGCCGATCACTTGGGAAGACGAAGTTTTCGTGCCCTATGACTGGGGCTATTTCGCCTTTGTCCACGGCACCGATCTGGACGCGCCCGGCGATTTCAAGGCGCTGGCCGAGAGCGATCTGAAAATCGTGATCCAAGATCCGCGCTCTTCGACGCCGGGCTTGGGGCTGCTGATGTGGGTCAAAGCGGCCTATGGCGACGCCGCGCCCGAGGTTTGGGCGGGGCTGGCCGATAACGTCGTGACCGTGACAAAGGGTTGGTCCGAAGCCTATGGCCTCTTCCTTGAAGGCGAGGCCGACATGGTGCTGAGCTACACGACTTCCCCCGCCTATCACCTGATCGCGGAGGAGAACGACAGCAAGACCGCGGCGCTGTTTGACGAAGGCCATTACATGCAGATCGAAGTGGCGGGGAAACTCGCCGGGTCGGATCAGCCGGAACTGGCGGATCGGTTCTTGCAATACCTCGTCTCTGATGCCGCGCAATCGGTGCTGCCGACGACCAACTGGATGTATCCCGCCGTGACGCCCGAAGGCGGTCTGCCCGAAGGGTTCGAGGGCATGATCCAGCCCGGCAAGGCGCTTTTGGTGCCGAACGGCGAAGTCCCCGCGCTGCGTGAGGAGGCATTGGGCGAATGGCTGACCGCGCTGTCGCGTTAAGCGGCAAAACGGGGCTTTTCGCCGCCGCGCTGGTCGCGGGGCTGATCCTTGCGGCCTTGGTCGCTGTTTTTACGGCAGCCGATGTGGGTGCAGGGCTTGGTCCGGCGGATTGGGCGGCGGTGCGGTTTACCGTGACGCAGGCGGTCTGGTCGGCGGTGCTTTCGGTGCTGCTGGCCGTGCCGGTGGCGCGGGCCTTGGCGCGGCGGCGGTTCTGGGGGCGTGGCGCGCTGATCATCCTGCTGGGCGCGCCCTTCATTCTGCCGGTGATCGTGGCGGTGCTGGGGCTGCTGACGGTCTTTGGCCGGTCGGGCGTGCTGAACCAATTTGGCGCGGCTCTTGGCCTGCCGCCGCTGTCGATCTACGGGCTGCACGGCGTGGTTCTGGCGCATGTGTTCTTCAACCTGCCGCTGGCGACGCGGCTTTTGCTGCAAGGCTGGCAGAGCATCCCGTCTGAGCGGTTTCGGCTTGCGGGGCAACTCCAGATAACGCCGCGGGCGCTGTTTCTGGCGCTGGAATGGCCGATGCTGCGGCAGGTGCTGCCCGGTGTGGCGGCGCTGATTTTCGTGATTTGCCTGACCAGTTTCGCCGTGGCGCTGACGCTGGGCGGTGGGCCACGGGCGACGACGATCGAACTGGCGATCTATCAGGCCTTTCGGTTCGATTTCGATCTGGGGCGCGCCGCACTGTTGTCGGTGGTGCAGCTTGTGCTCGCGGGGGCTGCGGCGGTGGCGGCGCTTTGGCTGATTCCGCCGATCAGCTTGGGCGGCGGATTGGACCGCCCCCTGCGCCGCTGGGATGCGCGGGGCGGCGCGCAGCGGTTGCTCGACATCACCGTCATCGCGCTCGCCGCGCTGTTCCTGTTGCTGCCGCTGGCGGCGGTGGTTCTGCGCGGGCTGGCGGGGATCGCGCAGCTGCCCGCCTCGGTCTGGCAGGCCACCGGGAATAGCATTCTGGTGGCGGGGTTGAGCGTGGCGGTATTGGCCCTGCTGGCGCTGCCGATGGCAGGCTGGATCGCCACCCGGCGGCGCGGCGGGGTGGAGGCGATTGGCCTGATGGGGCTTGCGGCCTCGCCGCTGATGATTGGCACGGGGTGGTTCATCTTGATCAACCCGGTGCTGGACCCGGCGCGGCTGAGCCTGCCGGTGACCGCTTTGGTCAACGCGCTGATGGCGCTGCCTTTCGTGCTGCGCATTTTGGTGCCGCGGCTGCGCGAAACCTTGCAGGACTATGGCCCGCTGACACAGACCTTCGGCATGACGGGATGGGCGCTGTGGCGGCTGTTGGTCCTGCCGCGTCTGCGCCCACAGCTGGGCTTTGCCGCCGGGCTGACGGGGGCGCTCTCGGTGGGGGATCTCGGCGTGATCGCGCTTTTCGCCGATCAGAATCGTGCGACGCTGCCTTTGCAGATGTACCGTCTGATGGGCGCCTACCGGATGGAGGCCGCAGCGGGCGCGGCGCTGCTTTTGCTGGTCTTGGCGCTGGCGGTGTTTTTCATCTGCGACAAATGGGGGCGCTGGCATGCTGACGCTTGAGGAAACGCGCATTGAGCGGGGCGATTTCAGCCTCGTCGCCGATATGACACTGGCGCAGGGGCGCAACTACGCGGTGATCGGCCCCTCGGGGTCGGGCAAGTCGACCCTGCTGGCGGCAATCTGTGGGTTCGTGCCGGTGGCCGCGGGGCGGCTGCTGCGGGAGGGGGAGGAAATCACGGATCAGCATCCCGGCCAGCGCGGCATGACGATGCTGTTTCAAGACAACAACCTGTTTCCGCATCTCACCGTGCGGCAGAACGTCGGCCTTGGCCTGCGCCCTGACCTGCGGCTGAAAGCGGCGGACCGGGAGGCGGTCGATGCCGCCCTCATGCGGGTGGGGCTCAGCGATCACGCCGCGAAACGCCCCGGGGCGCTGTCTGGCGGACAGCAAAGCCGGGTGGCGCTGGCGCGGGTGTTGGTGCAGGCGCGGCCTTGGGTGCTGTTGGATGAGCCCTTTGCCGCGCTCGGCCCCGCGCTTCGGGTCGAGATGCTGGATTTGGTCCAAGACCTCGCCCGGGAGACCGGGGCGGGGCTGATCATGGTGACCCATGCACCCGACGACGTGCGCCGCATCGCGGATGAGGTGATCTTTGTCGAAGGCGGGCGCGCCCATGCGCCGGGGCCGGCGGCGGAATTGCTCGACAACCCGCCCCCGGCCCTGCGCGCCTATCTCGGCTAGGCGGCGGAAATTTCCGAAATTTCCGCGCCGTTTTCTTTTGAAGAAAACCTCTCCAGCGCTTGGGTCATGCCGAGGGCGGCCTGCGCGGCCTCGCGCCCCTTGGTGACGAAATGGTCGCGGTAGATCGCATTGTGATGATCCGTTTCCTGATAGTGGTGCGGGGTGAGCGAGACCGACAGCACCGGCAGGTCGCAGTCCAGCCCCACGCGCATCAGCCCATCGACCACCGTCTGCGCCACGAAGTCATGCCGGTAAATGCCGCCATCTACCACGAAAGCCGCGCAGATCACGGCGTCATAGCGCCCGGTCTTGGCCAGACGCCACGCCATGAGCGGCAGTTCAAAGGCGCCGGGAACGGCGAAACTGTCCACCTGTGCGGCGTCGATCACTTCGGTAAATCCGTCATAGGCGCGGTCGACGATATCCGCATGCCAGCTTGCACGCACAAAGGCGAAACGGGCGGAACGTTCTTGTGTCATGGTGATCTCCTTTAGGTTCAGACACGTCCACCCAAGGCGATCACGCGCAACGACCGGGGCTTCGCCCCCGTCCTTGTTCGCATTCTCTTTCATCCGGACTGTGACCGTCGGCTCTGGAATTGCACCAGATCTGCTGACACCTTCGGAAAGGCCGCTCGCGGGCTTGCGGGGACCGCTTACCGCCGGTGGGGAATTTCGCCCCGCCCTGAGAATGATGTCAGGTTGCCAAGTTGCACAAGGCTCTGCAATACCAAAACAAACGCATAGGAGACACCATGCACCCCAATCCGATCTACCGCAAAGAGGGCCGCGACCGGAACCTTGCCTTTGCCCGTGACACCGGCTTTGGCGTCTTGGCGATCAACGGGGCTGAGGGGCCGTTGATGGCGCATGTGCCCTTCATCCTGAACGACGCCGGGGATTTGGCCGAGTTGCATCTGGTGCGCTCGAACCCCATCGCGCGGGCGCTGAAAACCCCGCATCCGGTGCGTTTGGCGGTGACTGGGGCCGATAGCTATGTCTCGCCGGATTGGTACGGGATCGAGGATCAGGTGCCGACATGGAACTATGTGGCCGTGCATCTGACCGGCACGCTGGTGCTTCGCCCGGCAGAGGAACTGCCGGATCTGCTGGCACGGCAATCGGCGGTGTATGAGGCGCGGCTGGCCCCAAAGGCCCCGTGGAAGATGGAGAAGATGACCCCCGAGGCGCGGGACAAGATGCTTCGGATGATCGTGCCTTGTCACCTTCGCGTCACCGGAGTCGACGGCACATGGAAGCTGGGACAGAACAAGGATGCGGCCGTGCGTCTCGCGGCGGCGGATCAGATGGCGGCACATGGATTCGGCACGGATCCGGCGGTGATGGCAGCCCTGATGCGCGGGGTGTGATCGCCGTTGCGTCCGGCGCGGCGCCGTTGAATAGTGCGGACAACCAAGGGGGGACTTTACGTGAAACTATTTTATTCTCCAACCTCGCCCTATGTCCGCAAGGTCATGGTGCTGCTGCATGAGACCGGCCAGCTTGACGATGTCGCGCTGGAGCCGACATCGGGCACGCCGCTGGCCCCGGCCGAGGGCTTTGCCGCGCGCAACCCGCTGACCAAAGTGCCCGCGTTGGAGCGGCCAGACGGCTGCACGCTTTATGACAGCCGGGTGATCTGCGCCTATCTGGATGACCGCGCCGGAGCGGGGCTTTACCCCCAAGGTGCAAGCAGGTGGGACACTTTGACGCTGGAAGCCACGGCGGATGGCATCCTCGATGCCGCGCTCGCCATGGTCTACGAAGGCAAGCTGCGCCCCGAAGACAAACGCATGTCTGAGTGGGTCGAGGGCCAGTGGGGCAAGGTCGAACGCGCCTGTAAGACGCTTAACAATCAATGGGCTGCGCATCTGGCCGGGCCTTTGGACATGGGGCAAATCGCACTTGGCTCCGCCTTGGGATATGTCGATTTCCGCCATGGCGCGCGGGATTGGCGTGCCGGGAATCCCGATCTGGCGGCATGGTTCGACGCCTTTGATTCGCGCCCCGCGATGACCCATACCACGCCGCCGCAGTAAGCGCGCCGTAATGATATTGCCACAATCGCGGTATTTTTGCCGCGTTGTGGCGCGGTTGATCCAAGATGCGCGGCTTTGACATCTGGACGGGCGCGGTCCATCCCGGTAGATAGCGGCGAGAAGTCAGGTGGCAAGGTGACGCCACCCCTATGTCTGACGGCCAGATTTGGCCAAGAATTGGAGTAAACCCGTGTCCCAAGCAGAAGAACACGCAGGCACCCGGAGGGATTTCCTGTATTACGCGACAGCCGGTACAGGTGCCGTCGCCGTTGGTGCCGCCGTCTGGCCGTTGGTCAACCAGATGAACCCCTCTGCCGACGTAAAGGCGCTGTCGTCCATTCGCGTGGATGTGTCCGGCGTCGAAGTCGGGACGCAGCTGACCGTGAAATGGCTGGGCAAGCCGGTGTTCATTCGCCGCCGCACCGAGGCCGAGATCAAAGAGGCAAGCGCTGTCGACGTGTCCAGCCTGCCGGACCCCATCGCGCAGAACGCCAACCTTGGCGGTGACGTGCCCGCCACGGACGCCAACCGCGCCTTGGACGAGAACGGCGAGTGGTTGGTTCAGATGGGCGTCTGCACGCACCTTGGCTGCGTGCCCTTGGGTGATGCGGGTGACTTTGGCGGCTGGTTCTGCCCCTGTCACGGGTCGCACTACGATACGGCGGGCCGCATCCGTAAAGGGCCGGCACCGCGCAACTTGCCGGTGCCTGTCGCCGAATTCGTGGATGAGTCCACGATCAAACTGGGTTAAGGGAGCGGAAGAGAGATGTCTGGAATTCCTCACGACCATTACGAGCCGAATTCGAACGGCGAAAAGTGGCTGCACCGCCGCCTTCCCATCGTTGGCCTGTTGTACGACACATTGATGATCCCCACGCCCAAGAACCTGAACTGGATGTGGATCTGGGGCATCGTGCTGACCTTCTGTCTGGCACTGCAAATCATCACTGGCATCGTTCTGGTGATGCACTACACGCCGCATGTCGATCTGGCCTTCGCCTCGGTCGAGCACATCATGCGTGACGTGAACGGCGGCTATATGATCCGCTACCTGCATATGAACGGCGCGTCGCTGTTCTTTATCGCTGTCTATGCCCACATCTTCCGTGGTCTCTACTACGGGTCTTACAAGGCCCCGCGTGAGATCACATGGATCATCGGCATGTTGATCTACCTGCTGATGATGGCCACCGGCTTCATGGGCTACGTTCTGCCTTGGGGTCAGATGTCCTTCTGGGGCGCGACCGTGATCACCGGCCTCTTTGGCGCGATCCCCTTCGTGGGCGAGGGTCTTCAGACCTTCCTCTTGGGCGGGCCTGCCGTGGACAACGCGACGCTGAACCGCTTCTTCTCGCTGCACTATCTGCTGCCCTTCGTGATCGCGGGCCTCGTGGTGCTGCACATCTGGGCCTTCCACACCACCGGCAACAACAACCCCACCGGGGTCGAAGTGCGCCGCACCTCGAAAGAGGACGCCAAGAAAGACACGCTGCCTTTCTGGCCCTACTTCGTGATCAAGGACCTCTTTGCGCTGGCTGTGATCCTGACGTTGTTCTTCGCCGTTGTGGGCTTCATGCCGAACTATCTGGGCCACCCGGACAACTACATCGAAGCCAACGCGCTGGCGACTCCTGCACATATCGTGCCGGAATGGTACTTCCTGCCCTTCTACGCGATCCTGCGGGCCTTCACTTCCGAGGTTTGGGTCGTGCAAATCGCGTCCTTCGTGACCGGTGGCATCATCGACGCCAAGTTCTTTGGCGTGCTGGCGATGTTCGGGGCGATCGCGGTCATGGCGCTGGTGCCGTGGCTCGACACCTCCTCGGTCCGCTCGGGCCGGTATCGTCCGATGTTCAAATGGTGGTTCGCCCTCTTGGTGATCGACTTCTTCGCCCTGATGTGGCTGGGTGCGATGCCCGCGGAGGAGCCCTATGCGACCTTCTCGCTGATCGCAGCAACCTATTGGTTCGCCTATTTCCTCGTCATCCTGCCCCTCTTGGGCGTGATCGAGAAGCCCTTGGCGCAGCCTGAAACCATCGAAGCCGACTTTGATGCGCATTATGCGCCCAAGGCAGGCGGCACCAAGACGCTTGTGAACCCGGCGGAATAAGGATCATGACCATGATGAAGACCAACCTCCTTTCTGCCGTGGTCACTCTGGGCCTCGCCCTGCCGGGAACGGCAATGCTGGCACAGGACACGGCGACGGAAGAAGAACTGCTGACCACTCCGGCGGAAACGCCGGAGGTCGAAGCGGAAACCGCGCCTGCCGAAGAACCGGCAGCGGAAGAAGCACCCGCCGAGGCAGCACCGGCTGAAGCTGACGCGACAGACGCCGAACCCGAGGCCGAAGCGGCCCCGGCAGAGGAACCGGCGGTTGAGGCGGCTCCTGCCGAGGACGCCGCGACTGAAGAAGCCCCTGCTGAAGAGGCTGCGGCCGAAGACGCCCCGGCTGACGAGGTGACCACCGAAGAGGCACCCGCGGAAGACCCAGCGGCAGCGGAAGAGGCTCCGGCCGAAGAGACCGCCGCCGAGGATGCGGCTGACACAGAAGCGCCTGCCGAAGAGGTCGATGCCACGGACGAAGTACAGTCGACCGCCGAGGAAAACGCCGAAAACGAAGTCATCGCAGAGGATGAAGTCGACGGGCAAGCGCATGGCGATGACCCCAATGTCGGTGTGATGGAAACCGATGATCACGGCACGGACGACCATGCCGACGATCACGCGGATGAAGACGGTCACGGTGGGGATTCCCACGCCACACCGCATATCGACGACATCGACTTTTCCTTCGATGGTCCCTTCGGCGGTTACGACGTAAACCAGCTTCAGCGCGGTCTGCAGATCTATACCGAGGTCTGCGCAGCCTGCCACGGTCTGGAATATGTCGCGATGCGGACATTGGCGGACGAAAGCGGTCCGAACATGCCCGAAGAGCAGGTGATCGAATACGCCAAGGGCTATGACGTCTATGACGCCGAGCTGGACGACACCCGCCCCGGCACCCCGGTCGATCACTTCCCCGGCTCCAACCTGCCGAATGCACCGGACCTGTCGCTGATGGCCAAGAAGCGCGCCGCGTTCCATGGCCCCTACGGTCTGGGCATCAACCAGTTCCTCAAAGGGATCGGCGGGCCGGAGTATATCACAGCACTTCTGGCCGGCTACACCGGCGAAGAGAAAGAGCAGGCGGGCACGGTTCTTTATGAGAACACGGTTTTCCCGGGCGGCTGGATCGCCATGGCGCCTCCGCTTTCCGATGGGCTGGTCGAGTTCGCGGATGAGCATGCCAATGACGTGCAGCACATGGCCGAAGATGTCTCTGCCTTCCTGATGTGGACTGCCGAGCCGAAGCTGGGCGCACGCAAACAGGCTGGCTTTGCTGGGGTTGTTCTGCTGGGTCTGCTCTCGGTGCTGCTCTATCTAACCAACAAAAAGCTCTGGGCGCCGGTCAAAAACCGCCGCAAGGACGACTGATCGGGCCACGGCCTTTGAGACATGCGAAGGGCGTCGGGAAACCGGCGCCCTTTTTTCTGACCATGCGAAGTGACGGCGGCCATTTGGCCTAAAACCTCTCGACAGGCTTCGCCCGGTGGCACAGCGGGCATCGCCCTCTCTCCCTCCGGCGGGCGATTTGACACGTTGCAGAATGCGGGATCGTTTCGGGTGTGGCGGACGGTTGGCAGATAGCCTCGTCCGATCGCCCCCCTAGGGAGGGCGTTGTCCTTTGCGCGCTACTGGGGTTGCTCTCAGGCGGTCAACTGCGCGCCGGAAATCCCGGTGATCTCGGCGCGCACGATGTCGCCCTCGACCTGTGGCGCGGCAAAAGTCACCTCGGTGAACTGCGCCGTGCGCCCCATGTGAGGATTCTCCATCAGCACATCGTGCGTTTGCCCCACCTGCGCCTTCAGATGCCGTTGCACCTGCCGTTCGCCAGCGGCACGCAGCCGTGCGGCACGCTCCTTGATCGCAGCACCGTTCACCGCAGGCATCCGCGCCGCGGGGGTGCCGGGGCGGGCGGAGTAGGGGAAGACATGCAGCCAGGTCAGGTCGCATTCCTCGACCAGTTTCAGCGAATTGTCGAACATCGCCTCGGTCTCGGTCGGGAAACCGGCAATGATGTCGGCGCCGAAGGTCATGTCGGGGCGCAGCGCGCGGGCCTCTTGGGCAAAGCGGATCGCATCATCGCGCAGGTGCCGGCGCTTCATGCGCTTGAGGATCATGTCATCGCCATGCTGCAACGACAGGTGCAGATGCGGCATCAGGCGCGGCTCGGTGGCGATGGCCTGCATCAGGTTCTCGTCCACCTCGATCGAATCGATGGAGGAGATCCGCAGCCGCGGCAGGTCGGGCACCAGCTTCAGGATGCGCATCACCAGATCGCCGAGCTTCGGTGTCGCTGGGAGGTCCGCGCCCCAAGAGGTCAGGTCGACCCCGGTCAGCACCACCTCGTTGAAACCCTTGTCCACCAGCCGCTTGATCTGGTCCACCACGACGCCCGCGGGCACCGAACGCGAATTTCCCCGGCCATAGGGGATAATGCAGAAGGTGCAGCGGTGGTCGCAGCCGTTCTGGACCTGCACATAGGCGCGGCTACGGGTGCCGAAACCGTCGATCAGATGGCCTGCCGTCTCGGTCACCGACATGATGTCGTCGACCTGCACGCTCTCGGTCTCGCCGATGAAATCGGCGGCCATGCCCTGCCATGTCGCGCCCTGCATCTTCTCGGTGTTGCCGATCACGGCATCGACTTCGGGCATGGCGTTAAAGGTTTCGGGCTCGGTCTGGGCCGCGCAGCCGGTGACGATGAGCCGCGCCCCGGGATGCGCCTTGCGGAGTTTGCGGATGTCCTGACGCGCTTTGCGCACCGCCTCGGCAGTGACCGCGCAGGTGTTGACCACCACGGCGTTCTCCAGGCCGGCCTGTTCGGCGAGTTCCTTCATCGCCTCGGTTTCATAGGCGTTGAGGCGGCAGCCCATGGTGCTGAAGATCGGGGCGCTCATGTCAGGCTCTCCAAGAACTCGGGGGTGAGGCTGCCGGAGAAGACATGCATCGTCGGCCCGGTCATCCAGACACCGTCTTCGCGCCAGTCGATATGCAGCGTTCCGCCGTCGAGGTCGATGCGCACGGCACGGCCCGTGAGGCCCCGGCGCGCGGCGGCGACGGCGGTGGCGCAGGAGGAGGAACCCGAGGCGAGCGTCACGCCGACGCCACGCTCCCAAACGCGCATACGGATGTGATCCGGGCCGACAATCTGCGCGACTTGCACGTTGGTGCGCTCAGGGAAAAGCGGATCATGCTCGGCGCGGGGGCCAAGATCGGCAAGGTCCACCGCCTCGGCATCCGCGACGAAGAAGGTGCAATGCGGGTTGCCCATCCCGGTCGCTGTCGGGTCGCCGTCGAGCGGCAGATGCAGCGTGTCCATCTCGCGCGCCATTGGCACCTCGTCCCACTTCAGCTGCGGGTGGCCCATGTTGACCGAGGTCAGGCCGCCCCCGGCATCTTTCGCTGCCAGATCGCCGCGCGCGGTGGTCAGATGCAGCGAATCGCGGCCCGTGTCGTCCATCAGATAGCGCGCGATGCAGCGGGTGGCGTTGCCGCAGGCGGCGGAGAGCGAGCCGTCGGAGTTGTAAAAGGTCAGATGCGCGTCGCCCGTGCCGTGCGTGATCACCGCAAGCTGATCGAATCCCACGCCAAATTGCCGGTGCCCGATGGCCTGTGCCATCGCCGGGGTCACGTTGATTTCCTCCGCGCGTGCGTCGAGCACGACGAAGTCGTTGCCAAGCCCATGCATCTTCATGAAGGGCAGTCCGGGGGTCTGATCGCTGTACATTCGGCGCATATAACCCCGGCATGAAAACTAATCCAGCATCTCGCAATATTTTCGTAATTAAGGGCTTGACCCTGCCGCCCGTAATTTCTAGTTACCCGCCTAGTGGGCCGTTAGCTCAGTTGGTAGAGCAACTGACTTTTAATCAGTAGGTCGATGGTTCGAACCCATCACGGCTCACCACTCACCCCCCTCCTTAAATGGTTATGGATCAGGTGTTTGGTGCCGCCCGCGGGCGGATGCGGTCATTCCTGACCGCGCAACCGGGCCGAGCGCCGCCGCAGCGCTTCGAGCACAAAAAGCATCGTCGCCGAGAGCACGACCAGAAGCGTCGCCACCGCCAGAATCGTCGGGTTGATCTGTTCGCGCAGGCCCGAGAACATCTGCCGCGGAATCGTGCGCTGTTCGGGACCGGCGAGGAAGAGCACCAGCACCACCTCGTCGAAGGAGGTGACGAAGGCAAAAAGCCCGCCCGAGATCACGCCGGGGCGAATGAGCGGAATCACCACGTCCCAGAACACTTTGATCGGCGAGGCACCGAGGCTGAGCCCTGCCACGAAGAGCGAGCGGTCGAAGCCGCTGAGCGTCGCGGTGACGGTGATGATGACAAACGGCACGCCAAGCGCGGCATGGGCGATGATCAGCCCGGTGAAGGTGCCCACGAGGTTGAACTGCGTGTAGAAGAAGAACATGCCCGCCGCGATGATGATCAGCGGCACGATCATCGGCGAGAGCAGCAGCGCGGTGATCACCCGTTTGAACGGCATCCAGGGCGAGGCGAGGCCGACCGCCGCCAGCGTGCCCAGCACCGTGGCAATGCTGGCCGCGGCAATGCCGATAAGGAAGGAGTTGCGAATCGCGATGCGCCATTTCTGGTCATCGACGATCTCGTGATACCAGCGGGTCGAATAGGCGTCCGGATCGAGCGAGAGCATGCCTTGGGTGAAGGTGAAGAAGGGCTCGGCATTGAACGACAGCGGCATGATCACGAGGATCGGCAGCATCAGGAAGATCAGCACCAGCCCGGCCATGATGCGCAGGCCGTAATGCCCCGCCTTGTGCCAGATCGTGTAATAGTCGGGCAGTTGGCTCATGGCGTCATCCCAGCTTGAGGTTGTCGGTGCCGACGAAACGGTCGAACAGCCAGTAGAGAACGAGGATCAGGATCAGCAGGAGCGAGCCCAAGGCCGCCGCCAGCTCCCAGTTGTTCGACACCTGCATGTGGAAGGCGATGATGTTGGAGATCATCTGCCCGTCGGTGCCGCCCACCAGCGCGGGCGTGATGTAGTAGCCCACGGAGATGATGAAGACCAAGAGCGCCCCGGCAGAGAGGCCTGGCAGGCTCATCGGCAGGTAGATCTTGTACCACGCCCCAATCGGGTTCGACCCCATGGAGATCGCCGCGCGCATGAAGCTTGCGTCGATCCCGCGCATCACGGCGTAGAGCGGCAGCACCATGAAGGGCAGCAGGATATGGGTCATGGCGAGGATGGTGGAGAACTCGTTGTAGAGAAGCTCGATCGGCTCATTGATCAGCCCCGCCCAGAGCAGCGAGGAATTTACCACGCCCCCGGCCTGTAGAAGCGCGATCCAGGCGGTGGTGCGGACCAGAAGCGAGGTCCAGAAGGGCAGCAGGACAAAGACCATCAGGAAGTTGGCGCGCGCGGGGCTGGCCTGCGACATGTAGAAGGCCAGCGGATAGCCCAGCAGCATTGTCAGCCCGGTGATGATCAGCGCCATCTTCAGCGTCTTGGTATAGAGCTGTTTGTAAATCTGCGTGTCGCGTAGGACGATCTCCCCTTCGGCGTCGTATTCCATATCGACGGCGGTGAGGTAATAGCTCGAGGTATAGACCTGCCCGGCGCTGCGGATCGCGCGCCAGGTGGCAGGCCGGGACCAGCGCTCGTTTTCCTCCAGCAGCATCTGCGCGCCATCGGCGGCAAGCTCGGCATCCTCGGCCCGGCGCAGGCCCCGGGCGGTGGATTTGATGACGCTCGACATGCCGGGCAAGGCGCGGTTGATCTCATCGGCGAACCTGCCGGAGGTGCGGTTGTTTGCCATGCGCTTCATGTCGATAGCCATTTGGGTGATGACCGCCGCATCGGGCAGGGTCTCGCCCTCCCAGTCCTCCAACATGGTCAGCGTCTCGGGCACCAGTTCGGCCACGGTGGGATTGTAGACGCTGCGGAACAGCATCGTGGTGATCGGGGCGACAAAGGCGAAAAGGATGAAGAGCAGCAGCGGCACCACGAAAAGAAACGCTTGCAGGCGGCGCCTGCGCATTTGGCGACGGGCGTTGGCGGCGTCTTGGGAAGTGAGGCTGGACACGCGGTAACTCTTCTATACGGGGTGGGTGCCCCGCGCCCGGTCAGGCGCGGAGCGGGGTGCTTATTGCAGCAGCCATTCGTTGAACTTCTCGCCCAACGTCTCGCCATAGTCGGCCCAGAAGATGCCATCGGCCTTGACGCCTTCGTCAAGATGCGCGGTGGGCAGATCTTGCTTTACGTCCTCGGGCAGCAGCGCTTGGGCAGAGGCACGGGTCGGGCCATAGGCCACGTCCTGCATGCCCGAGAGCGGCACGGTGCCGGTGGCGAATTTGATGAACTCCATCGCCTCTTCTTTCTTCTCGGTGCCCTTCATGATGGCCCAAACGTCGAGGTCATAGATGTGGCTGTCCCAGACGATCTCGAAGGGGGCGCCATCGTCCTTGATCGCGGCGAAGATGCGGCCATTGGCGGATTGCACCATGGTCGCCCCGCCGTCGTTCAGCAGCACGGGGGCCTGCGACCAGCTGTCGTACCAAGTGATGTCGTCCTTGATGGTGTCGAGCTTGGCAAAGGCGCGCTTCTGCCCCTCTTCGGTGGAAAGCACCTCATAGACCTCTTCCGGGGCGACGCCATCGGCCAGCAGCGCCCATTCCATATTGACCTGAGGCCGCTTGCGCAGACCACGTTTGCCGGGGAACGTCTCGGTATCAAAGAAATCTTCGATGGTTTTCGGGCCTTCGCCGTTCTCGGTGTTCACGGCAAAGACGACGGACCAGACGATATTGCCCACGCCGCATTCATTGGCCAGCGCGTCATCGATGAAGTCATCCGCCGCCGGGGTGCCATCGTCGCCATCGGGCAGAACCGATTGGTCGATCACTTCCAGATAGCCCTCGGCACAGGCGCGTTCGAGGTCGATCACTTCGATGTCGACGACATCCCACAGGATGTTGCCCGCCTCGACCTGCGCCTTCATTTCGGCCACGCCGCCGCCGTAGTCTTCGAACAGGATGTTGGTGCCGGATTTGTCCATATAGGGCTGGATCATATGCTCCATCTGCGCGGCGCCATAAGCCCCGCCAAAGGACGTTACCGTCAGATCCTCGGCCAAGGCGGGGCTGGCGATCAGCGCCGCGGTGGCCAGATAACTCAAATGCTTTTTCATCGGTCTCTCCTTGTCATGTCCAGGTTTTATGCGGGGCCCCGGTTTGCCCCCGGTCGCCCTTAATTGGCAAAGGCGATGCAGTCTTTCGTCAGGGACAACAGCTGCGCCGTCGCGCCCTCGTCGAACTCGGGTGCGGACAGGTCGTTGAGCACTTTGACGATAATGTCGGTGCCGTCCGGCAGGCGGAAATAATATCGGATGAAATCGCCCACGTAGATGCGCGTGACAAAGGTCGCCGTCAGCGCGTTGTCATGCGCATGGGTCGTGGGGTGAATGAACAGTTTCTCGGGCCGGATCGAGACGCGGCATTGCGCGCCTTCGGTCAGCCCTTCGGAGGTCTGTGTGGTGATGGTGCCGGTGTCTGTCTCAACCTTGGCGATCTCCCCTTCGATCCGGGTGACACGGCCCTGCACGAAATTGTTCTCGCCGATGAACTCGGCCACGAAGGCATTCACCGGGCGCTCGTACAATTCCGCGGGCGGGGCGCATTGCTGCACCACACCGTCGTTGAAGACGGCGATCCGGTCGGACATCGACAGCGCCTCGGTCTGGTCGTGGGTGACGTAGATCACGGTAAAGCCGATCTGCTTGTGCAGGCGGGTGATCTCGAACTGCATCTGCTCGCGCAGGTTCTTGTCGAGCGCGCCAAGAGGCTCGTCCATCAGGATCAGCGTCGGCTGGAAGATCATCGCGCGGGCCAGCGCCACGCGTTGCCGTTGCCCGCCCGAAAGCTGCCCGGGGCGACGGTCGCCAAAGGCCGAAAGCTCCACCAGCGACAGATACTCGGCCACCCGGTCCTTGATGTCCGCCTTGGGCATTTTGCGCACGCTCAGCGGATAGGCGAGGTTTTCGGCGACAGTCATATGCGGAAACAGCGCGTAGTTCTGGAACACCATGCCGATGTTGCGCTTGTTCGGCGCGGTCTTGTTGATCGACCGGCCATTGATGGCGATATCGCCTGAGGTCACGCTCTCAAACCCCGCCAGCATCATCAACACGGTGGTCTTGCCCGAGCCGGAGGGGCCAAGAAGGGTGATGAACTCCCCCTCCTGCACATCCATGTCGAAACCTTTGACGACGAGATTTTCCTGATCGTAGCTCTTCTTGACGTTATCGAAACGCAGAAAAGTCTCTGCTTTGGTGTCTTTCATTGTGTCGCGGCTCTCCCTGTCGCTTGGGGGAGTTAAGCAGGTGCGATGATTCTAAACAATATGTTGCACCGTTTAAGAGAATCGCGCCCTTCCCCGCGCTTATCGCGTAAGCATCTAGCCCCCTGTGACGGCAAGATCGGCGGCTTTGGCCACGTTCTGCAAGACATTGGTGAGAGGGCACCTATGTAGATAGCTGACCACGCGGGCAGACTGTCCGGCAGGCGAAACCGACCAAAAGGAGAGACCCCCATGGGCAAGCGTATCGCAATCGTAGGGGGCGGCTATCTGGGGGCCGAACTGGCCAAGGCGATGGACGAGATTGCCGAGGTCACCTTGATCGAGCCGCGCAGTCATTTCGTACATGCCTCCGCGATGATCCGCGCCGTGGTGCAGCCCAGTTTGGTCGAGCAATCGCTGATCCCCTATGACCGTTTGTTGAAGCGGGGCCGTGTCGTCGCGGCGCGGGCGACTGGAGTGGATGGCAATGGTGTCACATTGGAGGACGGGACGCGGGTCGAGGCGGATTACATCGTCGTCGCCACCGGCTCGGACTATGCGACGCCGTTCAAACCAAAGGGCGCAGACATCGACGGGCTGCGGGCCGCGAACCAAGAGACGCGGCAGAAGCTGCTGGCGGCCAAGACCGTGGGCATCATCGGTGCAGGCGCTGTCGGGGTCGAGCTAGCCGGTGAGATTGCCCATGCCATGCCCGACAAAAAGATCACCCTGATCACCAAAGACGACAAGCTTTTTGCCGGAAAGCCCGACAGCCTTGGTGCCTCGCTGAGCAGGAAGCTGAAGCGCGCCGGGGTGGAGCTGATCCTCGGCAAGAAGGCCGAAGGGCTCGCCTCCATGACAGAGCCGCACGCGGGCAGCCTCACCCTCGACGGCGGGGCGGCGCGGAGTTTCGACCTGATCTTCCCCGTTTTGGGTGCGCGCGCCGCCTCTGAGTTGTTGAAGAACCTGCCGGGGGCCGAGGTCACCGCCGCGGAGCGGATCAAGACCGACGGCTATCTGCGCCCCTCGACCTTGCCCAATGTCTTTGCCGCGGGGGATGTGGCAGACCCCGGGGACAACATGACCATCGTCGCGGTCAGTCGCCAGTTGCCTTGGCTGAGAAAGACCCTCACCGGGCTGATCACGGGCCGCAAGCTGGCGGATATGAAAACCTATCGCCCTTGGGGCGCGGAGGCGCCACTTCTCCTGCCCTTGGGGCCGATGCGCGGCAATAGCTTTTTGATGCTCTTCACCGCGGGCGATTGGGCGACGCAAAAGATGAAGGGCGCGCATCTCTTCGTATCGAAGTACCAAAAGCTTCTGAACAGGCATTAACCGCAGCCCGAGGGAGAGGCGCTCTATACCTAAGAATAGGGCGCTTATCCCGACGCCAGCAGGCATTGCGCGGCGAGATGTGTGAAGGTTGAGGCAAGTCAACTCAGGAGCACAAGCCATGTCCATTCAGTTCAGCAACAGTTTCGACGCCGCCCAAGCCGTTACCGAAATCACCCCGATCACCGCCTGCGTCAGCATGGGCAAATACGCGACCGCGCAGGGAGAGCTTATCTGGCAAAGGGGTGAGATCGCCTGCGTGCGTTCCGACTCGGCGATGTTCGTCGGCAGACGCATTTAAGCGTTCACGTCATGTTAAGTCTCGCGCCATACGGTGACCCTCGGGGCGTGACTTTAAGTGTAGGGCGAAATGCGATGAACTGGAATGCTATCGTTATCGACGATTCTGAAATTGCGCGTCAGTTCATTCAAGCCTCCCTCGCTGAGGTCGGGTTTTCCTGCGTGGCGGATTATGGCTGCCCCGCCCAAGCTCTGGCCGTGCTGGCGAAGGAGCGGATCGCGACGGATGTGATCATCACCGATTTCATGATGCCCGCGATGGATGGGCTTGAGTTTTGTAGCCAGGTCAGGGGCTTGCCGTTCTATCGGGGCATCCCGGTCGTCATGATCTCGACCCGGAAAGACGCCGATCTGCTGCGCCGCGCTTTGGCGGCGGGGGCAAGCGATTGTCTGAAAAAGCCTTTCAGCTTGGCTGAGCTTGCCACGCGGCTACAGCTTTGCCTGCAAAATGCGGGTGTCCGCGTCCAATAGGGCAGTTCGAGGCCGGCGGCTCGCAGCGCCCCGAGGGGTAGGGCGTCGGGGCCGTTTAAGGCCTGATCTACAGTCAATCATTTGTCGGGGAATATGGTGCCCAGGAGAGGCATTGAACTGACGTCTCATCTAGTGTCAGCCTGTTTCGATATTTCACCAAGTCACTGTTTCTAAGGTGTTTGGTTGTCTCAGCCTGTTTCATCCTATGTCATGCCATGCTATATGTAGGGGTGGATTGAGAGGTGGATAGAAAATTGGCGGCATTGAACAAGCTTTCTTCGGCCAAGGTCAGAACGGCCCCTCCCGGCAAGTACTCAGACGGGGGAGGGCTTTGGCTGGTAAAGCGTGAAGATGGCGGCGCTCAGTGGGTACTGCGCGTTACAGTTCACGGACGTCGGCGTGAGATGGGCATTGGCAACCTTCAGGCTGTTTCCTTGAAAGAAGCGAGAGCGGCGGCAGAGAAGTGGCGGGCGGTGGTCCGAGAGGGCAAAGACCCGATTAAAGAGCGTGACCGGCAGCGACGGCTAGCGGAGAGGGGGGATCACACGCTGGCTTCAGTTGCTCGCGAGGCGTTCGAATCTCGCAAGTCGCAGCTTAAGGGTGACGGCAAGGCTGGTCGCTGGTTTTCCCCGCTCGAACTGCATGTGCTTCCTAAGATTGGGAAGGTTCCTGTCGAGGAAATCGACCAGCAGGATATCAAAACCGCCTTGGAACCTATCTGGCATGAGAAGGCGGATACGGCCCGCAAAGCCATGAACCGGCTGAACATCACGCTTGAGCATGCAGCGGCGATGGGTCTCAATGTGGATCTTCAGGCAATCATGAAAGCGAAGGCGCTTCTGGGGAAGTCGCGTCACAAAGCAAAGAACATTCCCTATATGCCTTGGCCAGAGGTGCCAGCCTTTTACAAGAGCCTTGTTGAACAGACGCCCACCCATCTTGCATTGCGTTTGCTGATCCTGACAACGGTTCGGTCATATGGAGTTCGCTTTTGTCATTTGGATCAAATTGAAGGCGACGTATGGACCGTACCCGAAGATAACATGAAAGGGCAGGTCGGGGCCGTAACCGATTTTCGAGTGCCGCTATCGAAAGAGGCTCTCGCTGTAATAGAGCTGGCGAAGCCGCTGGCGCGGGATGGATACCTGTTCCCCGGTGCTCGGAAAGGAGTGATTTCGGATGCAGCGATGAGCCGCCATATGGAGCGGCAGGGGTTAGAGGCTCGTCCGCATGGGTTCCGATCAAGCTTCAAGACTTGGTGCGAAGAAACCACCGACGTACCCGAAGTGGTTGTTGAAACGTCATTGGCGCATGTCGATGGCAACAAGGTCAAGCGGTCCTACCGCCGGACGGACTTGCTTGAGCGCCGCCGTCCGCTGATGTCGCGCTGGGCGGACCACGTTACCGGCAAGAACGCCAGCAAGGTGATTAAAATTGCCTAATTCCCGTATTTTAAATCCTGTGGAAACCATGTGCCGGTATGAATGGCATCATTCATTTAAGAAAGAGAAAGCAATGACTGATAAAATTCTACGCTGCCGGGACGTACAGGAGGTGACAGGTCTCAGCAGGTCTACAATTTACCGCATGATGGGACGGGATGATTTTCCGAGGGCTACCAAGTTGGGTGTTCGTGCCATTGGTTGGCGGCAGAGCGTAGTGGATAGCTGGATTGACGGGCGTTCATCGTCAGATTGAGGAAGCCGAGATAAGGGGGGCGTCATAATGAATAATGTTGGCGAAATGATCACGGAAAACTCGCATGGCTGATTTCCAGAAGTACAAAGAAGTCCTTAGCGCTAGAATATCTCAGCTATTGGAGCGGGTGGAAAAAGGAGAGGCGTCAAAAGAGCATGTCGCATTTGAAGTGCTTTGGTCGACTTTCAGCGCGTTCGAAGCGGGGATGACCCATGAAGACCTTAAGGAAGCCTATCCAATTGAGGCATGGCGCGAAGATACGGTCACTATACCTCGCGAACTTGCACAAAGGCTTGCGGAGGGCTGGGGAGCCTACCGAAATCCTGAAAGTGACCTTTCACTCGGTCACGCATTTAATCTCGAAGGTGGAAAGGGAAAATCCCCCACTCGGAAAGTGAACCGAACCCTCGACGCAGAACTCCGTCGTTCGAACAAGGTCGTCGCGATGCTTCTTGAGGCAAGGCTGAACGGCAACCTAATCAAACAGCTTTCCCTTTTCTATGAGGTAGCTGCCGAGGAAACAAAGAGAACTGGTAGGAGGGTCAGCCCCGACACGGTACGGAATGCTTTCCGGAAGCACGGCGATAAGACTATGGAGAAACTTAGGAAAAAGTTCCCCGAGCTTTTAGACCCACCTCCTTGATGCACAAGTT
This sequence comes from Sulfitobacter sp. 1A15299, assembly GCF_043556915.1. NCBI lineage: Bacteria > Pseudomonadati > Pseudomonadota > Alphaproteobacteria > Rhodobacterales > Roseobacteraceae > Sulfitobacter > Sulfitobacter sp. 1A15299. The sequence continues at coordinate 401,036 of NZ_JBIFFJ010000001.1, forward strand.
TGAAATGTGAGTAGATTGAGTGTCGCACATATGAATGGAGCGACACACATGCAGACACAAGACAACATCACGCCTCGCTTGCTGAGTATCGCACAGGCCGTAGCGTACACCAGCGAAAGCCGTGCCGTTCTCTATAGGGAATGGAAAGCTGGCAATCTAGAATTCGTGAAAATGGGTGGCTCTACCCGCATTCGGCGCTCCGAATTGGATCGCTATATCGACGCGAAAATCAGAACAGCCGCTTAATGCAAACCCCCGCCCAATCCAGAGGATCAAGCAGGGGTGCTAGTCATTTGACGGTCTTGGCGGACTCCCAAATGTTAGCTGCGCTTGGTCCAAACTTCAAGGACTGAATGTATGAGCATTATCACTAAGAACTTCATCCCGGCTGACAAACCCCCGGCAAATGCCCTGCGAGTAGAGCGTTGGAGCGACATGCCCAAAGGCACCGCCCCGGCGCGCTATGAAGTCGTCAGCGAAGACGGGAAGACCAAGACCTTCACCTTAGCGAAGGGCAACCGGATCATCCTCGATGCGCTGATCCAGCAGCCTGTTTACTGCGCTAGCCCGGTGCGCATCTCGGACCGGGTGTGCATTCTTCGCCGCGACTATGGGGTGCCGATCACGAAGGAGATGTATTCCAACGACACCGCGACCGACCGGGCCAAATTTGGGGTCTATTTCCTGAACGGGACAGTTCGCCGGATCGACGGGGGTGCAGCTTGATTATGGCCCTCAAAATCCAGATTGCCCGCTTGCAGCGCCTCTATGGCCTGACCGCAACTCAAGCCCGCCTTGTGGCTGGCCTGCACTACGGGGAGGGCGTGTAATGGACGGGTTGCATATGCCCGCGAACGACCGGGGCCATAGCGCCTCGGTCAACCGCACCGCCAGCCGCCTCGAAAGCGTATCCCGGTCTCTGGGCTATTGCTTGCAGCTTGATGATCTCGACGCATGGCTTGGCCTTGCATCCATTCTGCGCGCTCGCCTCAATGTGCGTGAGCGGGTGGCTTTGGCCTACGTAGCGCTAAGGGCGCTGCCAACGCATCATGCCCAGTCTGCCGCCGAAGCAGCTGTCGCCGTAGGTGCGGGCCAGCCAATCGCCCCTTTGTTCAACTACATGGATGAGGCGGCATTCTGGGCCGATATGGCTGCGCCTGATGAGCGGGAGGCCTATTGTCTCGCCAGCTTCAAGGCGATGCCATACGAGCGCCAAGCGGCCTTCCTCGACTTTGTGCAAGGGAGGCTGGCAGCTTGATGCGCGATTTCACAGCAATGGCAGTGCAGCTAGATCAGCACCGGGCGGAACACCCGTCCGGTGCAGACCGCTTGCCGACGCCTTTCATCTGGCAGGACCCTAATAGCCTGCCTCGCCGCCCATGGATCTATGGGCGGCACCTTCTTCGTAAGCAGGTCGCGGTCACCGTCGCCCCCGGTGGCGTGGGAAAGTCATCCCTGACCATCGTTGAGGGGCTGGCGATGGTCTCTGAGCGTGAGTTGCTGGGGGAGTGGACAGCCAAGGGTTTGAACGTCTGGCTCTACAACCTCGAAGACCCGCGCGACGAGATGAACCTGCGGATCACAGCAGCTATGCAGTACCATGACGTGCGCCCTGATGAGGTCGAAGGGCGCTTGTTCGTCGATACCGGGCGCGAGCGAGAGCTTTGCACGGCGGTGCAGTCTCGCGAGGGCGTCGTCATCGTGAAGCCTGAAATCGAAGCGCTGGCGCGGGAAATCAATGAACGGCAGATTGATGTGATGGTCGTTGACCCGTTCGTGTCCTCCCATCAGGCGGGCGAAAACGATAACGTTGCGATTGATCTGATTGCCAAAGAGTGGGCGCGTCTTGCCGACCGGTGCAACTGTGCGATTGAACTGGTTCACCATACGCGCAAGACCAACGGCGTAGAGGCCACCTCAGAAGACAGCAGAGGCGGCTCTGCGCTTCTGGCGGCTGCACGGTCAGGGCGGGTTCTCAACCGCATGACAGCGGACGAGAGAGAGCAGGCGGGCATTCAGCCCGATGACCTGACCACCTATTTCACTGTGACCCGCGACAAGTCCAACCTCGCACCCGTGGGAAAGCGCACATGGCGGCGCATGGTTTCGGTCGAACTGGCGAACGGTGAAAGTGTCGGCGTGGCTGAAGCTTGGGAGTGGCCGGATACCTTCGACGGCTTCACTAGCAAGGACCTATTGGCAGTACAGCATGCCATTGAGGGTAAGCAACCGCGATACTCGGATCAGGCTGGCAAAGATTGGGCCGGGGTCATTGTTGCCGATGTCTTGGGGCTGGATGCTGGGAAGGACAAGCGTCGGATCAAGAAGATGATCGAGGCGTGGCTACATTCGGGCGCGCTGGTGAAGGGGACTAAAACCGGCCCCATCAGGAAGCCAGTTCCGACGATTGAAGTCGGCGAGTGGGCTACCGAATGATGTGCGTCACCACCCCTAAAAAGCAGGTGACGCAAGGTGACGCAAACACCCCCCAAAACCACTGCGTCACCACCCCTCCCCCTAAAGGGGGGGAGGGGGTGGTCACGCGCTCAGTTGGTTCTCGCGAGGTGGTGACGCAAATCACCGGGTCCAGACCCTGCACACATTCTCAGAAAGGGCATGCGATATGAGCAAAAGCAACAACCGTAACAACGGCGCGAAAACGGATGAGCGCAATCCGGACGGTACATTTGCCCCCGGCAACCCCGGCAGGCCACGAGGCGCGCGCCACAAGGTCACACAGGCTATTGAAGCTATGCTGGACGGGCAGCAGGAGGCGCTAACACAGAAAGCCATCGACAAGGCGCTTGAGGGCGACGTGACAGCACTGCGCCTTTGTCTCGACCGGATCGCCCCGGCTCGGAAGGATGCGCCCGTATCGTTCGACTTGCCGAACATCGAAACGGCAGAGGATGCTGCCAAGGCCGGACGGGCCATCCTCAATGCTATCGCCGATGGCGAGGTGACCCCATTGGAAGCCGCATCCGTCATGGCGGTGGTCGAGCAGTTCCGCCGCACTTTGGAAACCACAGAAATTGAACGACGCATCACAGCACTGGAGACAGCGAAATGAGAATGCAGAACCGTAGGGTAACAGACCTCGAAACCAAGGCCGGGACAGGTGTCGATACGATCACTTCTGTCGTGACTGAGTTTTTTGTGCCCTCTCCAGATGGCCCGCTTTCGACGGGTCAGTATCGGGGCCATCGGGTTGGCATTAGCAAAGAACTGTTGAGCCTTCCGGGTGAGACCAAAGGTGCCTTTGAGCGCCGGATCATGGAGCAGGAAATCACACAATGAACCGTACTGGGATCACGCGGCGCATTGAGGCGCTGGAAGGCAAATCAGTCGCCGGGCTTAGTGCGATTGTTCGTCTGCCTAAAGAATGGGGAGAGGCGCAGAGAGCCGAGGCGCTTGCGGACTTTCGAGCAAGTGAGGGGCTAAATCCATCGACGCAAGTGGAGGTCAAAGAATGCGTTACAGCGGCAGGACTAGAGGTGCTGTTTGCTGGGTGCATGGCCGAGGTCATGGATCACGTCGCCAAACACGGAAAACGCATAGGTGAGGGCTGAAAAATAGTGCAACGGACGCAAACAGGGGGTGCAGTGATGCGCCAAATGAGGTACTATAATACCGCAAGTGTAATGCCGAAAGGAAGCGTGATGGGGCTACTGAATATGATCGCAGGGCATAACGCGCCTAGTGGAAACCGGGCTACCGGCCTTAACTCACGTTACAATTCCTCGGCGTTCAACAGCCAAGGCATGGCGGCGTTACAGCAAAGCAACCCGGCGTTGTTCGACGCACTCCAGCAGTTGATGGCCAACCAAGTGCAGCCTCAGGAGCAACCCGACTTCGGTGGTTTCAACAACGTTATTGATATGATCGACGGTGGAGGGCCGGGCGCGTCCGGCTCCACCTTTTCCGGTGGGTTCAGGGGCTACAGCAACATCAAAGATATGTTCGACGGCGGTGGCATGGGTAAGTCGGGCGATAAGTTCGAAGGCGGTGGCAAGCTGTCAGCAATTGGCAACCTTTTTCGAGGCAGAAAATAATGGGCTGGCTGCGCTACGCAAACCAAGGCGCGGTGAGGAGCCAGCCGCTTTCTGAGGATCTTCTGACCGCGCTTTCCTTCATGCCTGAATTGGGTCTTGAGCTGGAAGTGTTCTCAGGCGGTCAGCCCGGCAAGGGATCAGGTAAGCCGCGCGTAGGGTCTACCCGTCACGACCACGGCGACGCAGCAGACGTGTTCCTGCGCAAGGACGGGAAGCGGCTGGATTGGGCAAACCCGGATCACCAGCCCATATTTCAAGACTTCGTGCGGCAGGCAAAAGCCAACGGGGTAACAGGCATTGGGGCTGGCGATGGGTATATGCAGCCCGGCTCCCTGCACGTTGGCTTTGGAACCCCGGCAGTATGGGGCGCAGGCGGAAAAGGCGCTAACGCCGCTGGATGGCTACGTGAAGCTTACCATGGCGAACCGGGCCACGTTCACAAACCAAATGAAAACCAAGCCATCGCCAATGACGCTATGGCAGCAATTGGCAAAGCCCCAGTTGGTCGGCCTACAGCCAGTGGCGGCATCACAACAGCGGTGGGCGGAAGCGGAGCAGATACAATGGCGGAATCAGGCGGACTTCTAAGCAAATTCGCGAGGACCGAGGATCAGGTTGGTGGCCTGCTCGGTATGCTTTTCAAGAACATCACCCCCGACCGTGCCGACAGCATCCGCGCTGGATTGGCCAGTATGCAGGGAATTAACAATTCAGGTGTCTACAACGCCGCTATGGGGCGTATGCAGGGCCGCCGCGATACCCGGTCGCAAGAGCGAGGTTTCGAACAGGATCAGGCGCTACAGCAGCAGCGGCTTGATGCCCAGAACGCGGATCGCCGACAGAAAGAACAGGCTGAGGCCATGCGTCGAGAGCGCATGCGGCAGTGGGTAGCCCAGAATGCGCCCGAGCAACTTCATGCATTCGATGCCGGGGTTGTAGGTGGAGGCGATATTTACAAGGCCGCTACCGGCGGGGGCGACTTGAGCGCCAAAGAGGAACAGATTGGCCGCTTGATGGAAACTGGATTGGACCGAACGCAAGCGGTCGGGGTTGCTGACGGGCGCTTCGTCGTTTCTCGCGACCCGATGGATGGCACGGCGGTGGTGGTTGATAAAGGTACAGGCCAGATTGTCGGCGGCACAGCGGGTCAAGGTCAGCCTCCGGCCCAGCCTCTGCCAACCGCCCCTGTCCCTCAGCCTGCACCCGGAAGCATGAGTGCGCCGCAGGATGGGTTCAGCCCTATCGATGTCGGCAGCAACGCTGAGGATGCATTCGGGATTGAAGGCAAAATCAAAGGCGCTGCAAATGCAGTGACTGATGCGATGGGAATGGATCAGCCTTTCCCCGAGGTTGAGAAGGTCACCCGCAATTTCAATGCCCTGAATGAGAACATTCTCTCTGATTTGGCGAACGGCTATCAGCGCCAGCCCCCAGTTATCATCATGAAGGCCTTGCAAGAGTTGCAACCACGTCCCGGCGAGTTGTTTGAAGGTGCCTCCTCAGCGCAAGCAAAGCTGAGCGCCCTACGCACGAGCATCAAGACAGAAGCGCGATCAGTCAGTGAGAGTCTAAACCGCCGCCAAACACCGGCCAATCGTCAGGAATACGAGAAGCGCGCAGCGGCATTGGATGCGGCGCTTGCCCGGATCGATGCAATGTCCGGTGCATTCGGTTCAGGCGAAAGCCAGACGACCAGCGGCGGCGTGAAGTGGAGGATCGTGGAATGAACACAGTCACACTGGAAGTCGAAGGCCGGAAGGTCGAAGTTGACCGGGCATTCCTCGATATGTCGCCGCAGGATCAGGAGGCGGCGATCACAGAAATTGCCGATAGCTTCGAACCGCGTCAGACGTTCATGGGCAACGTGAACAAGGGTATCGCGGAGGCGCTGGGTGGAGCGGTAGACCTGCTGAACCCGTTTGATGTCCCACACAGCCTCAACCCATTCGAAGACGGCACAGGGTCGGCTGTTACCGGGCTTGAAGCAGCCATGGAGGCGGGCGGGATCAATGTAGCGCAAGGCGAGCCTGACAGTCTGGTCAACTCTTTCGCCCGTGGCTCTGGTAACGCGGCAGGCGCAGCCCCTCTGGGGCTTGGTGCAATGCAGGCGGCGGCTAGAATGCCGGGGCTGTTAGGGATGGTCGGAAAAGACGCAGCCAAATCTATGTCTACGACAGGCGGTTTGATCGGCGAATTGATTGCTGGCGGTTCTGCACAAGGGTCCGCAGACTTGGCGAAAGAAGCAGGGGCAGGCCCAATGGCGCAAATGCTGGCTGGCATCGCAGGCGGCGGCGCTACGGCGGCCATTCCGGGCATAGTTAGGGCCTCCCCGACCACGACGCTCACGCGCAAGGCCGTAGGGACTGTGAAGCGGGCTGCATTGCCTTACACCGAAGCTGGCGGTCGCGAAGTTGCTAAGGCACGTATGCAAGACCTCGCTGGGGGTGAGGACCGCGCACGCGAACTCGCTCAGCGCATTCAACCCGGCGAGCTTGGCTTAACTCCTGCCCAGATGACCGGTGACCCCAACATGCTTGCAATCGAGCAGGAAGCCGCGCGCATGAACCCGAACTTGCGCGAGCGTTTGGCGGCTCGTGCAACGCAATCACAGGAAACCGCTGGCCAGACAATAAGCGGGATGGGTGGCGACCCAGCCGAAGCACAACGGTTCTTCGCTCAGCGGCGAGGACAGGCCCGAGAGAGCATCAAGGGGATGATTCAGAGGGCGACACAGCGAGACCTTGATGCAAGGCCTTCAGTGAGGCGCACAGAGGCTGAAAACAGCCAAACCGTTGTCGCCAACCTCCTAGATGCAGAAGCAGAGGCTTTGGCAACAGAGCGTGACCTCTGGGCGCGGGTACCACATGGTACCCAGATTGATACGCTGGGCGCTCAAAGAGCCGCGAGAGCAATCATCGAGGAAACACCGGGGCCAAGCCGCAAACATATCCCGCAAGATATCCTGACTTACTTTGACGGGCCAAACGGTTTTGGGGATGTTGAAAGCGTCAGCGAACTGCATGCGCTGTACTCAGAGCTACGCCAGACGGCCCGTGAGGCTATGGCGCGCCCTGTACCTAACAAGCGGCAAGCAGCTATGGCGAACAGCGTTGCAGAGGCGATCCTAGATGATCTGGGGGCCGGTGGCGGTAGTTCTGAAGTGGGGCAGGCCATCGACACTGCCCGAGCTTTCAGCCGAGAGATGCATGAGGTCTTCGGGCAAGGCCCAGTTGGCAGCGTTCTTAAGCGTTCCATTACTGGTGGCGACCGCGTAGACCCTCAAGCCGCTCTGCAATCGATCATGGGAACAGGCGGCGTAAAGGCCAAGGTTGGTGCAGAAGGCGTAATGCGCGCAGCGGACATCGATTCCACAGAAAATGCCCTGCGAGACTTCATGGCAGGCAAGTTCAATGCGAATGTCTTCAGCGGGGGGCAGTATCGTGATAGCGCAGCTCGCTCGTTCATGCGCCGCTTTGACCCTGCACTAGAGGCCATTCCGGGCATGCGAGACGAGCTTGCAGGGTCCATCCAAATGGCTGAGGGCGCGCAGCGGGCTGCACAACGCGGCAATGCTGCGCTAAAGTCGATTGATAGCAACGCGTCAGTGAGGGCCGGGTTTGAGGAAGCGCCAAGCAATAAGGCAGCGCAGGCAGTATTCAGCGCGCAGCGACCCTCGTCAGCCGCGCGGGAACTGGCAAGAACCGCGCGCAAAGACCCAACTGGGCAGGCTATGGCAGGTCTTAAGGGTTCTTTTCTTGATCACCTGAGAGCTACTACGAAGATGGACGGCGACAAGATGCTTTCCGCGCTAGCTGATCCAGAGACTAAACAGGCGCTTTCCACTGTTTTAGAGCCTGATGAGTTCCAGCGTTTGGCCACTATTGCTGATGAGCTTGGCAGGGTTGGTAAAGCAAAGGGTCAGACGCCGGATATTGGCAGCCTGTCGGCTGCCTCCCCGAACCGCCTAATAGAGAACGCCGCCCGTATTTGGGCCGCAAACTTCGGGGCTAACCTCGGTGATAATGGAGCATCGCTACAAACTGCTCAAATGGCGTCGAGTCAAGTGAAGCGCCTTTTGGGTCGATTGCAGAACGACAAAGCTGAGCAGATGTTGATGGATGCAGTAGAGGATGCAGAGCTGTTCAAGATGCTTCTCAGCGACCCTAAGACAGTGAAGATCACCCCGGAAACACGCAGCCGCCTTGCTCCTTACTTTGCTGGGACCGGCGCGGCACTCGGGGCAGAGGACTGATCATGCAGGAGCTAAGCCTAAAGAAAGCAAAGAACGTGCTGACATTCTTCGGGTCTGAACGCACTGGCCCCTATCACTGTCGTCTGATGGCCCGTTATCACAGCGAGATTCCCAGTTTAGAAGATGATGCTGATTATACGAACTACGCCACGCAGTTCGACACTACGGTGGAGCGGGCAACAAGGTCGGAGGCAAGCTACCTATGGTTCCATGCGCTAGCGCTTCGCATGCTAGAGTATGAGCTAGAAACGGGGTTTGAAGGAGTTATCAGTCAGTTCTTGATGCCTACAGATGCCGATGAAGCTAGGCCCTCTAATAGCGGTTGGACAAATTGACCGCTTATCTAACTAGTTCATTTAATCAGTGCATTTGTTGGAAGTCTTGCTTAGCGTGCCAAACTCTTCAAGTAGCCACTTAGATAGCTCAGTGGCTGATTGTGCCACTTTGAATAGTTCAACGGCAGAGAAGGTTCGCACGATTGGGGCGGAATTCTCATCAAAGGATTCTCGGTCCCAGAAAACGCCATGTACTCGGCCATCCGGAAGTTTTTTGAAGGATGCGTGGCAAAGAAAGTTCCGCCATTTTAGCACCTCAGTAAGGTTATGCTCAAAGGTCTCTGCGGCCTTCTTTGCTATGCCCTTTTGTTCGATGCATCGCCCGATAGCTTTAACCCTCTTGAAGAAGGACTTCTTTGCTACTGATTGGAACTTCTTGGAGTGTTCGCTTTCAGCTAGTACAGTTTCTATACCTATTTCACTTGCAAGGATAGCATTGCCCAAAATGGTTTCCAGCCACGAGAGGCACGCAACTGCTGTGCCGATAGCTCGATAGTCGTCCTCGGATAGTATAAACGTGGCGTTAGCAATTTCAGAACTAGTCGGCTCATCAGTGCGCATGTAAGGAACTCTTGGTCCGTGTTGTTGAGGTTAGTTAGTGCCCTGTTAGAATGAGAGAAGGTTTAGAGCCGGTATGGGAAATAACCTCAGCTGCAAGGGAAAGCGGTCCGATAGGCATCGAGCAGCAACAACCTTGCATCTTGGTGCCTCGATTGAGGGTTATTCTGCAAATATCTGATCGCAATGTCGCGCGCCTGGGTAAACGTGACGTCGGGTGGTGGGCAGGCACCAACATTTATGCTGCCGCTCCCTTGTTTCGCACTGATAGTCGCTCCTAGAGCCAAACCTTCCCAAAGTCCTACCAGATAGCCTGAGCAATACCCGATTGCTACAGGCTGTCCATCATCGCATGCTTCATAAAGTACATTCCCGGTCACATTCTGGCTGGAAGCTTGGCTTCCGAGCAATCCGAGAATCAGAGTGAATATCCTTACTTTTGTCATCTTAAGATTCTGCTTCTAGTTAAGAAGTTGATGGGCGATGATCGCGCCCGTCAGCACTGAGGTCAAAATCAAAGTGTAGCTCTGCCGCTTCTGCATTCTTTTTAAATCTGTCTGCAATTCATAGATAATTCGCAGAATAAGCTGTGTATCCAGGTTGCTCTTGACGGTGTTTACATTGGTTCTGGCAATGAAACCGAGGTAATTCTGAACATCGCCCCGATCACTCATGCTATTTAGCTCTGCCGAAACCTCTCGCACGGCCATGAAATGGTGCATGTCCGACCAATAGTCCGGATCAGCCCGATCCAATTCGGCAATCTGGCGGTTATAGACTTCGTCAGCCTTCTCTAAAGCCTCAAAATAATCTTCTGCGGAACCCATGGTTTAATCCTTCAAAGCAATACCCAATATGCAAAGCTTAGCTGGGTAGTGGTGGTTCAGCCAAGAGGAGCTTGTGGTTTATCGAACTAGTTGGAGGCGCTAAAGTCTAAGAGTTGTTGACCGGACGGTGGCTGTCTGATTCAGTGGTATCGGTTGGCGCTGATTGCTAGCGATTGCAGCCTCACCGTCTTCTCATATGCTCAAACTGTTATTTACAGTTCTTGCGCGGAGGACGGCGTTTGTGGGTAGCCACTTTCACCGTCTTCCGACCTGTCGGTTTGGTTTTACAACCGCACTTCTTGGCCACGAGACATCACCTCCTTTCCCGAGCAGTTGCCCGGTGCGCAATAGGCATTAACATCGGGTTTTGTGCGATGTGACGGTGAGACCACATTCACCTTCCCCGGACATGTGCGATTCCGCAACAATTTTTCTCAGGCGAGTATGTCTAGGAAGGCTGGGTAAAAAGTTGGTGCTAGACACAACTATAGATGTCACTACTTGAACGCGAACATTCAAGTTTGTACGTTTTTTTTTGGAGTAGTAGCATTGAAGAACATTTTCTTAATTCCTCTGATAGCCGTTTCCTTGGCCGCGTGTTCCCCTGCGACAAAGGTAAGTCCGCCAGATGCACAACGTTCAGCCGCGTTTTCGGCCCAGTTAGCAAGTGCTAGTACGGCGACCCTTTGCGCAACATACATGTCGGCAGTAACTAGCTATCGGGCAAAAATGATGGTGGAGGCCGAATTGGGTGCACGGGGCGTCGCTCACTGTTCGCGCAATCATGTGGGAGCACTTTCAGTCGCTCAGCTAAACCGTAGCGTCTATAGTCGCGGCCAGACTGGTCAGTTATCTTCAGATAGAGATTGCAGCGACTTTTCATCTAGCGCGCAAGCGCAGCGCTTTTTTCTCGCCGCCGGTGGACCAGAAACTGACCCCCATAACTTAGACGGGGATGGAGACGGCTTGGCATGTGAATGGGGAGCGGCAGCTAGTCGGCTGTATCGGAAAGCACTACCCGTGGTTCGACGTGCAGCCCCCCGCCGGGTGAGTAGTTCGCGTTGTTATGTAGGGCCGCGCGGGGGCACTTATACGATTACTGCCAGCGGGAATAAGAACTACAGCGGTTGCTAGAAGCTCACCGAAAGTAACGTTTTTCCGAAAACTGGTTAGCAAAACACCGCAGAAAAGTATCGCAACATCGGAGAAATTCGATTTCCGATGTTGTGTTACATTCTTCCGGTGTTTTCGTACTTAACTTCGCGAGTAACGGGGGGAGCACCACCACTCACTCGGCTCAACAAGAGGCTGCATGTGCAATAAATGACAGCAGGAAATTCTCTCAAAGCAAAAAGAGGGCTTTTAGTAGAAGTTTGAAAGAAAACCCCGTGCGGCTTGTTATGGCCTTCACGGGGTTACCACGCGAGTGGTTTTGAGGCTCAGCATTTCTGCGAGCTGACAACATACATATAGGCTTGGTATGTCGGAAGGTCAACGAGACACGGGCGAGTTCAATGAATGCCCAAAGCGGCCTTGAGGCTGGCAACGACCTTTTCAAATTCATGTTCAGAGATACGAGGCGCTAGATACTTCCGTTTCCCAGTGTGATCACGGTCAGTGCGGAAAAGGTCTAGCCTACGAAAGCTCACTGTCGCCAGCATATCCGCCTTTACCCAGCAATTGGTCTCAGGGAAATTCGGAAAGCTATAGGGCAGCTCTATCTGGCAGTGGTAGTCCTCGACACGATCAGGAGGTGAAGTGCTGAGAGGCACTACCGTTAGCAGGCCTTTACGATGCCGTAAGCGTGGGGATACCACGATTGCAGGACGCCGCTTTACCATCTCTGGGGACTGAAATCCGCCTCTACTGTAGTCGCACAGCAAGACCGTGCGCTGCGGTACATCGTACTTGATGGCCAACTTATTCGCCCTTGTCCTGCATGGCGATGCCTGAACCGTTTGCAACCTCGCCGGTTCGTAGAAACTGGATACCTTGCCCTTCAAGAGCGGCCCTGATGGCCTCGGCACTAGAATGCTGCAAGCCGCCCTTACCAGTTTCAAACCGACTGATGGTAGTAAAAGAGACCTCCGCTAATGAGGCTAGTTCCCGGACGCCTATTCGTAGTGCTCCTCGGGCCATTCTTACCTGCTCCGGCGTCATTTAAATACTCCGTTATCATTTTTGCATACACAGTATTGACATGGGGTAGAGTCTCGCCCATATTGCATACAGGATATGCATTAATGCGAACGGAGTAAAGCAATGACCACCGCAGCCCGCTACAATCGCAAAGCCATTATGACCGCCGCTTGGGAAATCGTCCGCAAGGCCAATGTGGCTCTGTACGGGTTCCGGGTGATTATGCGCCGCGCACTGAAAGCCGCATGGGCCAATGCCAAGCATGAACGCGCCATGAGGGCGCGGCAGGAAAAGCAAAAGCAGGCATCGCCCGAAGTGCTTCGCATCCAGAGCGAAATCGCCATCCTCGAAAGCAAGACCCATTGGGCACAGCCTGACTATGCCCGCATTGGCGTCCTGCGCGCCGCGCTAAAGGCCGTGCTCAGCCAATCCGGCGATCATCCCACACATCGCGGTTGAGAGGATTGCCCACGATACCGCGCATGAGCACGCATAACTGGCGGGGTAAACGCCCCGTCATTCTAAGTCAAAGGAGACTACCATGAACGACCTCGAAGTTATCCGCTTTCGCCTCAGCCATTTCGCAGAGAGCGCGGGAGATACCGCTCCATCGAAAATCCTAAGCTCGGACGGCGGTCCAAGCCGGGAGATTATGGATTATTGCGAAAAACATCGCCTGACGCTTGACTGGGCGCTACTGGGGAGTGGGCCGATACATCGAAAGGCCAAAGCCCCTTTGCTGGCTGATATCGAATTCGACGCAATCTTCTTACATGGCTTGTTGCAAGGTCTGGAACTGCTGATCGACGAATCTGAAAGCAACTCATCCCCTGCTTCCAATGCCGCACATGCCTTGGCGCAGGAAGTCATTGCTAAGAGCGAGCGCTTGGCTTGTGACCTCTCCAGTCTCGTGGATGCCACGCCGAATGCACGGAAGGCGCAACTGGAGGCAGTAAAATGAACACACAAATCGCAGATGCAATCAGTGATGCATACGACATCAGCAGCATTCTACGCGTATGTATCCGGTCTCTTGAGGGTGATGCGCCAGACCAGCCTGGTGACGGAGCAGCTACTGCCCATACCGTCAAGCAGGCAAACTATAAGGTTGGGGACCTGATCAGCAGGCTTGAACTGGTTGAGCTGAGAGGCGAACGCCCAGACGAGGATGCCAGCCAAAGGACAGGTGCCGTACAGCTTCTAGATAAATGGAAGGCAGCAAGGCGCAGCAGAAGTGCGTTGATGCAGGAACTGCCTGATGAGCAGGGGGCTGAACCGGCTGAGTTGAGCGAGCTTGATGAGAACATTGAGTGGCTTGCAGAGCGCATTTCCTGCTTTGAGCCGAAGTCAGACACAGATGCGGCAGCCATGCTGGAATGGTGTGTTGAGGATTGCGCTGGCCAGTTGCTCTGTGAGCAGTACCCGCGCGCTCAGAAAGCCGTGATCGAATACCTTCGGGCCAAGGCCTAACGAACCCGCCTGCGCCTCTCTTTCGGGGCGTAGGCAACGCGGTGGGGGCCGCATTGGAGGCTGTCAGAAATGAACTGCTACACGAACAACCGGAACTGGTCCGACAGGTTCTTGCCTGAGATAAAGCAGCTAATCGGTGGCTATCTTTTGGAGACTGCTGCCGACCCTTTCGACCACATTCAAGCCACCGACTTGATGATGCTAGATGCCCGCGACATGCGGGTAGCTGCAAGGGTGCGGCGTCCCGGCTACGCACAGCGCTACCCCTACCAATTCACCATACGCTCAGCGGTGGCATCTGGCGCGCAGACAGAGCTTTCCAAAATTGTTAACGGTAACGGTGATTGGATGTTTTATGGTCACTCTAATGCCGACCAGACGGGCTTAGAGGCATGGTGGTTAATCGACCTGCGGGCGTTCCGAGCTGCGCTCATCCGCAATCGGGTCAACGCTCCGCAGATTGTCATGGGTGATCAGCGCAATGCAGACGGAACGCGGTTCAAGTGGTTTGACTTGCGTTCGTTCCCGGCTGACCCGCCACTTGTGGTGGCTGCTTCAGGAGCTGTGACGGCCAGATCAGTTTAGCTTCACGATCAGGTAATATTGTGCCAGCCTACGCGTGCGATAGTGCCAAGCAGATCAATATGGAGACCGGCCATGCCAGCTTTTTTAATATCATATTCAACGGCTTCGGAGGAAACTAGAGCGAATCTTGACGAGTTCATGGTTGCGTTGGGAGCAGTGCATCTAGGTGATTGTCTATGCGGTTTAGAAATGGAGCTGGAACTTGAGCCATTTCGCGAATGGCTGATTAGTCAGTTAGAAGAAAGCGATGCTTTAGTTGTAATTGAGCTTCGCCCACATCTTGGGCAGACAAATCAGAATCTCTCCAAGGAGGCTGCGATTTGGCTGGAGAGGATGCTGAAGGCTGATTGACTCAGCGCGCATTGTGTAAAATAAAGCGTAAGCTCCTGCTACGCGCTCATAACTTAACGTAGATAAATTTTGTATGGGGCAGAGCGTTGTTGCGATTGGAATTTCACAACAGTTTCTTCTAAGCAACGGAGTTCAGCCATGTCGAAAGACCAACGCGATTTCCGTATTAGTAGGCATTTGCGACGCTGGTTCTGGTTCGGTATCGGTGTACTGGCGCTACTTTGGGTTCTCGCCGCCTTTGAAGTGGTCGATTATCTGTCTGATGCGGATCAGGCTGCGGAAGCACTGCGTTAATCTTTCTTTGCCCGCCCTTGCCCTTGGGTGCGGAGTACCTATTTGATGTCGATGGAATCCGACGAGCAGAATAATACAGCCAGTAAACGAAAAGTGCGTGAGCGCTGGGCTGAAAGCGGGCAGACTCGCGAGCGCTTGGCATTTACTTCGGCTTTGGTGTTGCTCTGGTCGCTGGGCCTGTGGTTCGTTCTGACACACTGAATCGCCGAACGATTCCCAAACTAGAACCCCAATTGAAATGATTGAGAGCGCAAAGCCACGTTAAACGGGCCGCGTTGGGGTGGACTGTAGGGTGGATTGAATTTGCGTAGACTTCTAAAAGCTTATTCAAATCAATCATTTATCGGGGAATATTGGTGCCCAGGAGAGGACTCGAACCTCCACACCGTTGCCAGTACTAGCACCTGAAGCTAGCGCGTCTACCATTCCGCCACCTGGGCACGTATCGTGTGGGGTGCTCTAAGGCTCAGCCGGGGGACTGTCAATCGCAATTTATGCGAAAATTGGAAAATCCTCCACGCAAGGCGCTGCAACCGGGGGTTTGGCCTTGTGACAGGGGCGGTGCGCGGGTACATCCTGTCAGAGAATTTATCTACAGGAGCGGCAGAATGTCTAAGCTGGTCACGATTTATGGCGGTTCGGGGTTTGTCGGACGCTATATCGCGTATCGCATGGCCAGAGCTGGTTGGCGGGTGCGGGTGGCGGTGCGCCATCCCAATGAGGCGCTCTTTGTGCGGACCTATGGTGTGGTCGGCCAGGTCGAACCTGTCTTGTGCAACATCCGCAACGATCGCTCCGTGGCCGATGCGCTGCGTGGCGCGGATGCGGTGGTGAACTGCGTCGGCATTCTGGTCGAAACCGGTAAGAACAGCTTTGACGCCGTCCAATCCGAAGGGGCGGAGCGTATCGCCCGCATGGCCGCCGCCGAGGGGATCGGCCATTTCGTGCATGTCTCTGCCATCGGCGCGGATATGGAGGCCGAGAGCGACTATGCCCGCACCAAGGGCGAGGGCGAGGCTGCCATTCTCAAGCATATGCCCCATGCCGTGATCCTGCGCCCCTCGATCATGTTCGGGCCGGAGGACGAATTCTTTAACCGTTTCGCAGGCATGACCCGCACCGGCCCGATCCTGCCGGTCGCCGGGGCCTCGACCCGGTTCCAGCCGGTGTTTGTCGATGACGTGGCCAAGGCGGCGGAAAAGGCGTTGGAAGGGCAAGCCGCTTCGGGCGTCTATGAACTCGGCGGTCCCGATGTGGATACTTTCCGCGGGTTGATGCAGCGCATGCTCAAGGTCATTCACCGTCGTCGTTTGGTGCTCAACATGCCGTGGTTCTTGGCCAAGATCGTGGCCTTTGGTTTCGACATGGTCCAGGCTGCGACCTTTGGGCTGTTCACCAACAAGATGCTGACCCGCGATCAGGTCAAGAACCTGCGCAAGGACAATATCGTAGCGGAAGACGCGCGCGGCTTTGCCGAGCTTGGCATCACCCCCACCGCAATGGATGCGGTGCTGCCCGACTATCTCTGGCGGTTCCGGCCCTCTGGGCAATATGACGCCATCAAAGCATCGGCACGTAACCTGCGGCAGGGATAATGGAACAATCGACCACTCTGATCGCCGCCTTTCTGGGTTTGCTGGAGGGGCTGACAGAGTTCATCCCCGTATCTTCGACCGGGCATCTTTTGCTGGCCGGTCATTTTCTGGGTTTCGAAAGCGCCGGACGGACCTTCGAGGTCGTGATCCAATTGGGCGCGGTGCTGGCGATCCTCACGGTCTATTCCGCGCGTCTTTGGGCTGTCTTCTCGGCCGCACCGCATGATCCGCAGGCGCGGCGGTTCATCTGGTCGGTGCTTCTGGCCTTTCTGCCGGCGGTCGTGATCGGCGTTCTGGCGCATGACTTCATTAAAACGGTCCTTTTCGAGACGCCCCTGCTGATTGCCGTTATGCTGGTGCTGGGCGGGGTGGTCCTGTTGGTCGTGGATCGCATTGCCCCTGCACCGACCCATTCCGATGCGACCAAATTCCCGCTTTCCATGGCTTTCAAGATCGGTGTGATCCAATGTCTCGCCATGATCCCGGGCACCTCGCGGTCGGGGGCAACGATCGTTGGTGCTCTGTTGCTGGGGGCCAGTAAGCGGGCAGCGGCGGAATTCTCCTTCTTTCTGTCAATGCCGACGATGGCGGGCGCTTTCGCCTATGACATTTACAAGAACCGCGACGTGCTGGACGCTTCGGCGATGGGCGAGATTGCCGTGGGCTTCGTCATGGCCTTTATCTCTGCCGTTTTCGTGGTGCGTTGGGTGCTCGATTACATCAGCCGCTATGGTTACGCGCTTTTCGGATGGTGGCGAATCCTTGTGGGCGGGGTGGTTATCCTCGCGCTTTGGGCTGGGTTTTAGCGGGTAGGTCCGCATCGGACCTTAAATGATGCATAAAAATGATCGCCGAGCCCCCCATTTGCTCGGAAAGAGGTAAATAGGTCAGCATTGCTGTCTTTTATTTACTTTGGCGCTCTCGTATACGAGCCTTCTGACGGAATTTGTCGAAGGAACGGGTATATGGCGAAGCAGGTCATGCTGAAATTTACAGACGTTGCGCGGGATATGCCCGAAAAACGCCCGCCCGATTTGCGCCGGACGGATTTCGATGAAATTTACGCCGAATATGCGGATGCAAAAGCGGCAGAGCAGTCGAGCCGGTGCAGCCAATGTGGCGTGCCCTACTGCCAAACCCATTGCCCTTTGCACAACAACATCCCCGACTGGCTCCGCCTGACTGCCGAAGGGCGTCTGCAAGAGGCCTATGAGATCAGTCAGGCAACCAATACTTTCCCCGAGATCTGTGGCCGCATCTGTCCGCAAGACCGCCTGTGTGAAGGCAACTGCGTGATCGAACAGTCGGGCCATGGCACCGTCACCATCGGCTCGATCGAGAAATACATCACCGACACGGCATGGGAACAGGGCTGGGTCAAACCCGCCGCCCCGCGCGAAGAGCGGCCCGAAAGTGTCGGCATCATCGGCGCGGGCCCGGGCGGTCTGGCGGCGGCGGATATGCTGCGCCGCGCGGGCGTGCAGGTCACTGTCTATGACCGCTATGACCGGGCGGGCGGCTTGCTGACTTATGGCATCCCCGGCTTCAAGCTTGAGAAAGACGTGGTCGAGCGCCGCAATGCGCAGCTTGCCGACGGTGGCGTAACCTTTGAGTTGAACTGCGATGTCGGTGTCGACATCAGCTTCGGCGCGATCCGGGGCAAGCATGACGCCGTGATCATCGCGACCGGCGTCTACAAAACCCGTGAGATCGAAGCCCCCGGTGTGGGCGGATTCGGCGTAGAGCGGGCGATCGACTTCCTCACCGCCTCCAACCGCAAAAGCTTTGGCGACACGGTCGAAGAATTCGAAAACGGCCGTCTGAACGCCGCGGGCAAGAAGGTTGTCGTGATCGGCGGCGGCGATACGGCGATGGACTGCGTGCGCACCTCAATCCGTCAGGGCGCGGAAAGCGTCAAATGCCTCTACCGCCGTGACCGGGCCAATATGCCGGGCAGCCAGCGCGAAGTGCAAAACGCCGAGGAAGAGGGCGTGATCTTCGAATGGCTGAGCGCGCCCAAGGGCTTTGTCGGTGATCCGGTGACCGGTGTGATGGTGCAAAAGATGCGCCTCGGCGCGCCTGATGTCACGGGCCGCCAGTCGCCCGAGGTGATCGAAGGCGCCGACTATGTCGAAGACGCCGACATGGTGATCATGGCCCTTGGCTTTGAACCCGAAGACCTGCCGACGCTCTGGAACGAGCCGGCGCTGCCGGTGAACCGTTGGGGTACGATCAAGGCCGACTACGTCACCGGGGCCACCGCGCTCGACGGGGTCTATGCGGTGGGCGACATCGTGCGCGGCGCGAGCCTTGTGGTCTGGGCGATCAAGGACGGGCGCGACTGCGCGCAGGCGATTCTCGACGATTTCAACGGGGCGCAGCGCATCGCGGCGGAGTGACGGCACCGGGGCGGCTTTGCCGTCCCGCCCCATGCGGCGCTGTCCGAGACCAAGAATGAAATAGACGTGACGCTCGGCAGCCGTGCCTTTGTCAGAGCGCACGAGAACAAAACCAAGGCCGAAGTCACAGCAGGATTTGCGGCGTTTGTGGAAGGAACCAAGACATGACCAAATATGATGATGCCTGGGTGGCCCGCGAAGAAGCCAAACGCGCGATGATGGCCGAAAAAGGCATGTATAGTTTCGAGGAAGAGCATTCCTCCTGCGGCGTGGGCCTTGTGGTCAACATCAATGGCGAGAAGACCCGCGAGGTCGTCGTCAACGGGATCAATGCGCTGAAAGCAATCTGGCACCGCGGCGCGGTCGACGCAGATGGGATGACCGGCGACGGCGCGGGCATTCATGTGCAAATCCCCGTCCCCTTCTTCTATGAACAAGTCCGCCGCACCGGCCACACCCCGCGCGAGGATGAGTTGATCGCGGTGGGCCAAGTCTTCCTCCCGCGCACAAATTTCGCGGCGCAAGAGACCTGCCGGACCATTGTGGAGACCGAAGTGCTCCGCATGGGCTACTACATCTATGGCTGGCGCCATGTGCCCGTGGACATTTCGGTGCTGGGCGAAAAGGCCAATGCGACCCGGCCCGAGATTGAGCAGATCCTGATCTCCAACGCCAAGGGCGTGGATGAAGAGACTTTTGAGCGGGAGCTTTACGTCATCCGCCGCCGGATTGAGAAAGCCGCCATCGCGGCGCAGGTGCCGCAGATGTATATCGCGTCGATGTCCTGCCGCTCGGTCATCTACAAGGGCATGATGCTGGCCGAACAGGTGGCGGAGTTCTATCCCGACCTGAAGGACGACAAATTCATCAGCGCCTTCGCGATCTATCACCAGCGCTATTCCACTAACACCTTCCCGCAGTGGTGGCTGGCGCAGCCCTTCCGCATGTTGGCCCATAATGGTGAGATCAACACCCTCAAGGGCAATATGAACTGGATGAAGAGCCATGAGATCCGCATGGCCTCTGCCACCTTTGGCGACATGGCCGAGGACATCAAACCGATCGTGGCGGCGGGCTCCAGCGACTCTGCCGCGTTGGATTCGGTCTTCGAGGTTCTGGTGCGCGCAGGCCGTTCCGCACCGATGGCCAAGACGATGCTGGTGCCTGAGTCGTGGTCCAAACAGGCGGTGGAACTGCCGCAGGCATGGCGTGACATGTATTCCTATTGCAACTCCGTCATGGAGCCTTGGGACGGTCCCGCCGCCTTGGCGATGACCGATGGCCGCTGGGTCTGCGCCGGGCTTGACCGCAACGGGCTGCGCCCGATGCGCTATGTCGAAACCTCGGACGGCATGTTGATCGCCGGTTCCGAAGCCGGGATGGTGCCGCTGGACGAGGCACGCGTCGTGGCCAAGGGCGCGCTTGGCCCCGGGCAGATCATCGCGGTGGATATGGCAGAGGGCAAACTCTTCCATGACACTGAAATCAAAAACAAACTGGCCGCCAATCAGCCCTTCGGCGAATGGGTCGGCAAGATCACCGAGATGGATGATGTCCTTGCCGGTGTCACCGAAAAACCGCTGTTCGAAGGCGCCGAACTGCGCCGCCGTCAGGTGGCCGCGGGCTATACAATCGAAGAGCTGGAACAGATCCTCGCGCCGATGGCCGAGGACGGCAAGGAAACGCTGGCTTCGATGGGCGACGACACGCCTTCGGCGGTGCTCAGCGGCCAGTACCGCCCGCTGAGCCATTTCTTCCGCCAGAACTTCAGCCAGGTCACCAACCCGCCGATCGACTCCTTGCGCGAATTCCGGGTGATGAGCCTCAAGACCCGCTTCGGCAACCTCAAGAACGTGCTCGACGAAGACAGTTCCCAGACCGAGATCATCGTGCTCGACAGCCCCTTTGTGGGCAACGCGCAGTTTGATGAGCTGATGGCCCAGTTCAAGGTGCATACTGTCACCATCGACTGCACCTTCGAGCCCGGTCCCGGCAACCTGAGCGCCAGCCTCGCGCGCATCCGGGCCGAGGCGGAAGACGCCGTGCGCTCGGGCGCGGGGCATCTGGTGCTGACCGATCAGCACAGCGGCGCTGACCGCGTGGCGATGCCGATGATCCTTGCCACCAGCGCGGTGCACAGTCACCTCGTGCGCAAGGGTTTGCGGACCTTCACCTCGCTCAACGTGCGTTCGGCGGAATGTGTCGATCCACATTACTTCGCCGTGCTGGTGGGCTGCGGTGCGACCGTGGTGAACGCCTATCTGGCCGAGGATTCCCTCGCCGATCGGATCGAGCGCGGGCTGCTGGACATGACCCTGACGCAGGCGGTGCAGAAATACCGTGAGGCGATTGACCAAGGTCTGCTCAAGATCATGGCGAAGATGGGGATTTCCGTGATCTCCTCCTACCGCGGGGGTCTCAACTTCGAGGCGGTGGGCCTGTCCCGCGCCATGTGTGCCGAATATTTCCCCGGTATGACCAGCCGCATCTCCGGCATTGGTGTCGTCGGCATCCAGCGCAAGGCCGAGGAGGTCCACGCCAAGGGCTGGCAGGGCGACGGGGTGGTGATGCCCATCGGCGGCTTCTACAAACTGCGCCGCTCGGGCGAAAAACACGCTTGGGAGGCGAGCAGCATGCATATGCTGCAAATGGCCTGCAACAAAGCGTCCTACCAGATGTGGCAGCAGTATTCGAAGAAGATGCAGAGCAATCCGCCGATCCATCTGCGTGATCTGCTCGACATCAAGCCCAAGGGCACGCCTGTGCCGTTGGAAGAGGTGGAAAGCATCACCTCCATCCGCAAGCGTTTCGTAACGCCGGGCATGTCGCTGGGGGCGCTGTCACCCGAGGCGCATAAGACGCTGAACGTGGCGATGAACCGTATTGGCGCCAAATCCGACAGCGGCGAGGGCGGCGAAGATCCGGCGCATTTCGTGCCGGAGGCCAATGGCGACAACCCCTCGGCCAAGATCAAACAGGTGGCCTCGGGCCGGTTCGGCGTGACGGCGGAGTATCTGAACCAGTGCGAAGAGTTGGAAATCAAAGTCGCACAGGGCGCCAAGCCCGGTGAGGGGGGCCAGCTTCCGGGCATGAAGGTCACCGACCTGATCGCGCGGCTCCGGCATTCGACCAAGGGCGTGACCCTGATCTCGCCCCCGCCGCACCATGACATCTACTCGATCGAAGATCTCGCGCAGCTGATCTACGACCTCAAGCAGATCAACCCGCGCTGCAAGGTGACGGTGAAGCTGGTGGCCTCCTCCGGCGTCGGCACCATCGCGGCGGGTGTGGCCAAGGCCAAGGCCGACATCATCCTGATCTCGGGCCACAACGGCGGCACCGGGGCGTCCCCGGCGACCTCGATCAAATACGCGGGCCTGCCTTGGGAGATGGGCCTCACCGAGGCGCATCAGGTGCTGTCGATGAACAACCTGCGTGACCGGGTGACCCTGCGCACCGACGGTGGTTTGCGCACCGGGCGTGACATCGTCATGGCGGCGATGATGGGGGCCGAGGAATACGGCATCGGCACCGCCGCACTCATCGCCATGGGCTGCATCATGGTGCGCCAGTGCCAGTCCAACACCTGCCCCGTCGGCGTGTGCACGCAGGACGAAGCCCTGCGCGGCAAGTTCACCGGCAATGCCGACAAGGTCGTGAACCTCATCACCTTCTACGCGCAGGAGGTGCGGGAAATCCTCGCCTCAATCGGTGCGCGCAGCCTTGATGAGGTGATCGGCCGCGCCGACCTTCTGACGCAGGTCAGCCGTGGCTCGGCGCATCTCGACGATCTGGACCTCAACCCGCTGTTGATCACCGTCGATGGCGCCCATGAGAACGTCTATGACCGCGACAAGCCGCGTCAGGTCGTGCTCGACACGTTGGACGCGCAGATCGTCCGCGATGCCGCGCGCTTCCTTGAGGATGGTGAGAAGATGCAACTGTCCTATGCCGTGCAGAACACCCATCGGACCGTCGGCACGCGGGTGTCGAGCCATATCGTCAAACGCTTCGGGATGCGCAATTCGCTGCAACCGGACCACCTGACGGTGAAGCTGACCGGCTCGGCTGGGCAGTCGCTGGGTGCCTTTGCCGCACCGGGGCTCAAGCTCGAAGTTTCGGGCGATGCGAACGACTATGTCGGCAAGGGTCTGTCGGGCGGCACGATCGTGGTGCGGCCTTCGATGGCGAGCCCGGTGGTGGCGTCGGAGAATACGATCATCGGCAACACGGTGCTCTATGGCGCGACGGCGGGATACCTCTTTGCCGCGGGCCGGGCGGGCGAGCGTTTCGCTGTCCGCAACTCGGGCGCGCATGTGGTGATCGAAGGCTGCGGCAGCAACGGTTGTGAATATATGACCGGCGGTGTGGCAGTGATCCTTGGAGAGATCGGCGCGAACTTCGCTGCCGGGATGACCGGGGGGATGGCCTATCTCTATGATCCCGAGGGCTCGGCCCATAAGTTGATGAACGCCGAGACCATCGTGAGCTGCCCGGTCACCGTGGCGCATTGGCAGGATCAGTTGCACGGGCTGCTTGAGCGCCATGTCGCCGAGACCAAGAGCCGCAAGGCCGCCGATATCCTCCAGCATTGGGAGACCGAGAAGCACAACTTCTTGCAAGTTTGCCCGAAGGAGATGTTGGTGCATCTGCCCGCGCCGCTGAGCGTGGAAGAGGCGGCGGTTCCGGCGGAGTAAGCTATCCCCCGCGCGGCTCCGGTCGCGCGGGGAGGGCCATCGCCTGCCCGCGGGTGGGCGATACGACGCCGCGAACTGCCACTTCATGGTGCCGCCATGGTGTGTCTTCGCGGGTCTCGCTGAGCCTCGCCAAATCGCCTATCCGTCCGGGCGCAGGCGAAGGCCCGGCGCCTTCGGCTTGATTCCGGGCCGGGGTGGTAGACAGACCGGGATGCGCTACTTCCTCCGCATCGGAGGACTTCATGCGTAAAATTCTGATCACCCTTGCCTTCCTAACCGGCCTCGCTGCCTGCACCGACACCGCCCCGCGCGGCGGGGGCGACATCCTCGTGCTCGGCGATTCCATCATGGCGTGGAACGGCAATGCCGCGATCCCCGATGTCATTGCAAACCAAACAGGGCGCAGTGTCACCAGCCGTGCCGTGCCCGGCGCGCAGTTCGATAACGGCTCGGCCATCGCCTCTGCCGTCGGCTTTGACATTCAGCAGCAGTTCCCCGGCGGGCGCTGGAACTGGGTGGTGGTCAATGGCGGCGCGAATGACCTGAACGCCGATTGCGGCTGTGGTGCCTGTGGGCCGGCCGTAAATGCGCTGATCGCCCCCGATGGCCAAAGTGGCAGCATCCCCGCATTCCTGCAACGTCTGCGCGCCCAGACCGGCGCGCAGGTCATGTGGATGGGCTATTACGCAGGCTCCGGTTCGGGCGCCTTCGCGGGCTGCCGTGATGATCTGGTCGAAATCGAATCCCGCATCGCCAGCCTCGCCGCGAACCGCCCCGGGGTCCATTTCGTCGATTCCGAAGATGTGATCGACCGGGGGGATCGCGGGCTCTTCGCTCGCGACAACGTACATCCCTCGGCCCGTGGCTCGGCCCGGATCGGAGCCTACCTCGCGCAAGAAATCACAGCGCGCGAGAGCCGTTCACAAAAACCCGCAGACGGCCTATAGCTGATCCATGGCGACACGGAAAAAGACCGCCCCCAAGGGCAAGAAATCGAGCAAGGCAAGCCCCCCGTTGAAGAAACGCGCGGGCCGCTGGCTGGTGCGCGCCTTGGCGCTGGCCTTTGCCCTGGTGGTGCTGTTGGTGCTGCTGTTCCGCTTCGTCAATCCGCCCACCGGTTTCTACATGCTTTCGGAATCGCGCCGTCTGGGCGGGATTCAGCGCGACTGGGTGCCGCTTGAGCAGATCGCCCCCGTGATGGCCCGCGCCGCCGTGGCGGCGGAAGATGCGAATTTCTGCAACCACTGGGGTTTTGACATGCAGGCGATCCGGACCGCGATCGAAAACGGATCGGCCCGCGGGGCGTCGACGATCAGCCAGCAGACGGTCAAGAACGTCTACCTCTGGCATGGCCGCTCGTGGCTGCGCAAAGCGCTTGAGGCCGGGATGACCCCGCTGGTCGAAACCCTCTGGCCCAAGCGGCGGATCATCGAGGTCTATCTGAATGTGGCCGAGTTCGACGAAGGCATCTTTGGCGTGGGGGCGGCGGCGCCGCATTACTTTGGCGTCGCGGCGGCAGACCTGAGCGCCACGCAGGCCGCCCGGCTTGCCGCGATCCTGCCCGACCCGAAAGAACGTTCGGCCTCGCGCCCCGGTGACTTTACCCGTAAGCGCACGGCGCAGATCATGGACGGGGCGGCGACCATCCGCGCGGACGGTCGCGCCGCCTGTTTCGAGAGTTGAAAATCCCTCCGCCAGCAGGCATGGAAGAGTGCAATCCCTTTAACCACACGGACTTTATATGACGGCTCGCTTGTTTCACGTTCCCTTGTCCCCCTTCTGTCGCAAGGTGCGGCTTAGCCTTGGGGAGAAGAAGATCGAGGTGGAACTGGTCGAGGAGCGCTATTGGGAGCAAGATTCCGATTTCCTGCGCCGCAACCCGGCGGGCAAGGTGCCTGTGCTGCGGCTTGACGGGATCATGATGGCCGAAAGCGCCGCGATCTGTGAATATATCGAAGAGACCCGCCCCGAGGCATCCTTGCTGCCCAGCGACCCGGTACAGCGCTTGGAAGTGCGGCGTTTGGTCAGTTGGTTCGACGACAAATTCCATGACGAGGTGACCTCGAAACTGCTGTATGAGCGGGTTAACAAGAAAGTCACCAAACAGGGCTATCCGGACAGCAAGAACGTCAAGGCCGGGGCCAAGGCGATCAAATATCACCTCGATTACATGGCGTGGCTGCTGGATCACCGCCGCTGGCTGGCCGGCGACGTGATGACGCTGGCCGATTTCGCCGCCGCGGCGCATCTGTCGTCGCTCGACTATATCTCGGACGTGGATTGGAACCGCTCTGACGTGGTCAAGGACTGGTATGCCAAGATCAAGTCGCGCCCGGCCTTCCGCTCGATCCTCGCCGATCAGCTGCCGGGCTTCCCGCCGCCGGTGCATTACAACAACCTCGACTTCTGATGCCTGCCCGCCCTCGCGCCGAAATCGGGCCGGAGGCTCTGAAGGCGCGGGTGGTGGCCCGGGCGCTTGAGGAAGGCTTTGTCGCCTGCCGCATTTGCCGCCCCCAAGACGTGCCTGAGGTGCCCGAACGGCTTGCCCGCTTTGTCGAGGCCGGGTTTCACGGGCAGATGGGCTGGATGGAAGAGCGGATGCATTGGCGCGGCAACCCTGCCGCCCTTTGGCCCGAGGCGCGGTCGGTCATCATGCTGGCCGAAAGCTACACCCCCGAACATGACCCCCGCGCGGTGCTGGAGCATCCCGACAAGGGCGCGATTTCGGTCTATGCGCAGGGGCGGGACTACCACGATATCGTCAAGAAACGGCTGAAGCGGCTGGCCCGCTGGCTGATGGAAGAGACCCGCGCCCTTGACCCTGAGGTGAAGGTCTTCGTCGATACCGCCCCGGTGCCGGAAAAGGCCTTGGCGCAGGCCGCCGGTTTGGGTTGGCAGGGCAAACACACCAACCTGCTAGGCCGGAAGTTCGGCAATTGGGCCTTTTTAGGCTCGGTTTTCACTACGCTCGATCTGCCGCCCGACGCCCGGGAGGTGGACCACTGCGGCTCTTGCCGGGCCTGTCTCGAGGCTTGCCCCACGGATGCCTTCCCCGCGCCCTATCAACTCGACGCGCGGCGCTGCATTTCCTATCTGACGATCGAACACAAAGGGCCGGTCGATCTGGACCTGCGCGAGAAGATGGGCAACCGGATTTACGGCTGCGACGATTGCCTCGCCGCCTGCCCGTGGAACAAGTTCGCCGTGGCGGCCAGCGATATGCGCTATCACGGCCCCTCGGTGCAGCCCGCCGATCTGGCCGAGCTTGCGGGCCTTGACGATAGCGCTTTCCGCGCGCGCTATTCCGGCTCTCCGATCAAACGGATCGGGCGGGATCGTTTCGTGCGCAACGTGCTCTATGCCATCGGCAATTCCGGGCTGGCGCGGCTGCGCCCCGTGGCGCAATCTCTGACCGAAGACGCTGACCCCACCGTGGCCGATGCCGCGCGTTGGGCCGCAGCGCGTTTGGCATAGGAGGCACGCCCATGGCGGTGTTACTGGGCGTCGACACGGGCGGCACCTACACGGACGCGGTGCTGATCCGCGATGAGACCGAGGTGATCGCCACCGCCAAGGCGCTGACCACCCGCGCCGATCTGGCCGTCGGCGTCGGCAAGGCGGTCAGCGCGGTTTTGGCCCAATCCGGTGTGGCGGCGGAAAAGATCGCCATGGCCTCCCTCTCGACCACGCTGGCGACCAATGCGCTGGTCGAAGGGCAGGGCGGGCGCGCCGCGTTGATCTATGTCGGGTTTCGCGCGGCGGACCTTGAGACCCATGGCCTGTCAGCGGCCCTTCGGGGCGATCCTTGTCTACTGCTCTCCGGCGGGCATGACCACGCGGGGGCAGAGGTGGCGCCCTTGGACGAACCGGCCCTGATCGCCTTTTTAGAGACGTATAAGGCCGAGGTCAGCGGCTTTGCCGTGGCCAGCCAATTCGCCACGCGCAACCCCGCGCATGAGCAGCGGGTCGCGGAACTGGTGGCCGAGGTCACGGGACGCCCCGTCTCGGCCTCTCACAGTCTCTCGGCCAAGCTGAACGGGCCGAAGCGGGCGCTCACGGCGCTGTTGAACGCGCGGTTGATCGGCATGATCGACCGGCTGATTGGCCGGGCAGAGGATCAATTGCGCCATCTCGGCATCCACGCGCCTTTGATGGTGGTGCGCGGCGATGGCGCCCTGATGTCGAGCGCACAGGCCCGCGAACGGCCCATCGAGACCATCCTCAGCGGCCCTGCGGCGTCACTGGTGGGCGCACGCTGGTTGACCGGGGCAGAGACGGCACTGGTATCGGATATCGGCGGCACGACGACCGATGTGGCCCTATTGCGCGACGGTCGCCCGGCGATTGACCCGGCGGGCGCGCAGGTCGGTCCCTACCGCACCATGGTC
The DNA here is from genome assembly GCF_043556915.1 of Sulfitobacter sp. 1A15299. Lineage (NCBI taxonomy): Bacteria > Pseudomonadati > Pseudomonadota > Alphaproteobacteria > Rhodobacterales > Roseobacteraceae > Sulfitobacter > Sulfitobacter sp. 1A15299. The sequence continues at coordinate 428,978 of NZ_JBIFFJ010000001.1, forward strand.
GAGGCGGTCGCGATGCGCACCCACGGGCTGGGCGGTGACAGCGAGGTGCATTTCACGTCTGAAGGGCTCACCGCAGGCGTGACCTTGGGGCCGAAGCGGCTGTTGCCAATCTCTCTCATCGCGGTCGACGCGCCGGAGGTGGTGCATAGCGCCTTGGATGCGCAGCTACGCCGCAGCGTGGTGGCAGAGCACGATGGCCGCTTTGTCCGCGCCGTAGTGGTGCAGGGGGCCGAAGGTCTGGCTCCGCGCGAAATGGCACTGTTGGAGCGGATCGGCGGCGATGTCTGGCCCTTGGGGGATGTGCTGCGCAATCGGGTCGATCAAAGCGCTTTGGCGCGATTGGTGGCACGCGGGCTGGTGCAACTGGCGGGGGTGACGCCCACGGACGCGAGCCATGTAGCGGGGCATCTTTGCGCATGGGATGCCGGTGCCGCGCGCAAGGCGCTGACCCTGTTCGGGCGCAAGCGCGGCGGATCGGGGATGCGGTTCTGTCCTGATCCTGATGACCTCGCTCAGATCATCCTCGACCGGTTGACCGACCAGACGACCCTGGCCCTGTTAGAGACCGCATTCGCCGAAGAAACACCCGGTTTCGACCTGCCGCCAGAGGTTCTGGCGCGTCATGTGCTGATGCAGCGCGGCCTCTCTGGCCATCGCGGCGTGCTGCGGATCGATGCGGGGCTGAACTTACCTGTGGTGGGGCTGGGCGCCTCGGCGGCGACCTACTACCCGGCGGTGGGCGAAAGGCTGGGCAGTGAGATGATCCTGCCCGCGAACGCTCATGTCGCCAATGCCATCGGCGCGGTTGTGGGGCGGGTGATCATGCGCGAGAGTGCGACCATTACCGTTCCGAACGAAGGGGTGTTTCGCCTCCACCTCGCCGATGGGCCGCAGGATTTTTCGACCGCTGAACGGGCCTTGGCCCAAGGGGAGCGCGCTTTGACCGAAGCCGCCCGCGCCCGCGCATTCACAGCCGGGGCGGCGGAAATCGAATGTCATGTGACGCGGGATATCCGTCTCGCGGATGTCGAGGGGCGGGAGGTTTTTGTCGAAGCCGCGCTCACCGTCGAAGCCTCGGGTCGCCCTCGGGTGGCGGTGGGCTAACCCCCGGCGCGGGGCCGGGGGCAGCGGTTCATTCTGCGGCGTCGCGCTTGGGCAGCACCCAATCGGCGCGCGGGAAGTGGCAGGTGTAGCCGTTCGGCAGCCGCTCAAGATAATCCTGATGCTCGGGTTCGGCCTCCCAGAAATCGCCCACGGGCTCGACCTCGGTCACCACTTTGCCGGGCCAGAGGCCAGAGGCTTCGACATCGGCGATGGTGTCTGCGGCCACGGCTTTCTGCTCGTCATTCACATAGTAGATCGCCGAGCGATAGCTCATCCCGATGTCGTTGCCCTGACGGTTCACTGTGGTCGGGTCGTGGATTTGGAAAAAGAACTCCAGCAACTCACGGTACGAAGTTTTCTCGGGGTCGAAGATGATCTCGATCCCCTCGGCATGGGTGCCGTGGTTGCGGTAGGTCGCGTTGGGCACGTCGCCGCCGGTATAGCCGACGCGGGTCGAGACGACTCCGGGGCGGCGGCGGATCAGGTCCTGCATGCCCCAGAAGCAGCCTCCGGCCAGCACTGCGCGTTCGGTTGTCATGTCACATTCTCCACTTGGTTGAGGTACTCGCCATAGCCTTCGGACTCCATATCATCACGATGGATAAAGCGCAGGGAGGCGGAATTAATACAATAGCGCAGGCCGCCGCGGTCGGGCGGGCCGTCGGGGAAGACATGGCCGAGATGGCTGTCGCCGTGCTTGCTGCGTACTTCCGTGCGGATCATGCCGAGCGAGGCGTCTTCCAATTCTTCGACATAGGCAGGCTCGATCGGCTTGGTGAAGCTAGGCCAGCCGCAGCCGCTTTCGTATTTGTCGGACGACGCAAACAGCGGCTCGCCCGAGACGATGTCGACGTAGATGCCCGGTTCCTTGTTGTCGAGGTACTTGCCGGTGCCGGGGCGTTCGGTGCCGTTGCGTTGGGTGACGTGGAATTCTTCGGGGCTCAGCGCGTCAATCGCGGCGTTGGTTTTCTCGTATTGGGGCATGGCGTCCTCCATTCATGGGCTTGGCCTATAAGATGGGGTGTGGCGGTGAAATTCAAAGGGGGTGCGGCTCACACTGGCGTTACGCCCTGCGCTGGCGCGACACTTGGACGGCAAGGATGCCGCCCGCGATGATCGCAACGCCAAGGATGTCGCGCGGCCCCAGCGTTTCGCCCAGCAGCAGCGCTGCGATGGCCACGCCGAAGAAGGGGTTGAGGAAGTGAAAGGTCGCCGCCCTTGTGGCGCCGATGCGGTTGACCAGCCAGAACCAGACCACGGTGGCGGCAAGGCCGGGGACAAGGCAGGTATAGGCGAAGGCCAGCGTCAGGCGCAGGCTGGGGTCGATCCGAGGTGTTTCGAACAGCGCGGTGGCGATAGAAAGGGCAACGCAACCGACGAGCATTTGCAGCCCCACGACCATCAGGAAGTTGCCGCCCGAGGTCGCGCCGCGCACCAGCAGGGTGGCGGCGGTGAGGGCCACCACCCCGATGGCGCAGAGGATGAGGCCATAGAGGTCCACCTGCCCGCCAAGGCGCGCGCCCATGATGATGGCGACGCCGATGACACCCGCAAACAGTCCTGCGATGCCTAGAGGGCGCAGTTTTTCACCCAAGAAGGCCCAAGCGGCGAAGCCGACCAGCAGCGGCATGGTGGAGGCGATGATCGCGGCGAGGGACGCCTCGATGGTCTGCATGGCAATGAAGTTGAGGCCGAGGTAGACTGCGTTTTGCAGCACGCCGAAGATGATCGTCGCCCGCCACTGCGCCGGGGTGAGCCGCCAGCTTTGCCCCAAAGCCAGCGCGATGCCGACGCCGATCAGGCCGGAGATCAGGTAGCGCAGGGAAAGGGCAAGGAGGGGAGAGGCGTCCATCACGATGATGCGGGCGGAGGTGAAGGCCGAGGACCACATCACGGCAAAGGCCAGACCCATGAGAATTGCGCGGATGTCCATGAAATGCCCCCTGTGCTGAACTTGCTAAGCAATGGCGGGTTTGGAAGGGGAGGGCAAGGTGCAGAAAACTGGTCAGTATGCCACCCAGCCCGGAATCAAGCCGCAAGCGCCGGGCCATCGCCTGCCCGCCCGTCACGCCATAGGTGTTTTTTTGTTAGGGCGCGCCTTTGGTGCGACCGGGTAGGTCATCCAACAAGGCTGGGTAGCGCTTTGCGAAGTCATCGCATGGCTGCATCATAAAGTGGCACGACGCAATGTCGGATCGCCGACCTGCGGGCAGGCGGTGGCCCTCGTGGCCAACGAAAAAGGGCCGCCCGAAGACGACCCTTTCGTAAACGCTCAGCCCAAGGCTTACTCGTTCACGCTGTCCTTCAGCGCCTTCGCGATGGTCATCTTGACCACTTTGTCGGCGTCTTTCTTGAACTGTTCGCCCGTGGCGGGGTTGCGGACCATCCGCTCGGGGCGCTCACGGCAATAGATTTTGCCAACGCCCGGCAGGGTCACGGCACCGCCGGCGGACACTTCGCGGGTGATCAGGTTGCAAACGGCGTCGAGCGCTGCGCCTGCGGATTTCTTGTCGGTGTCCATCTCTTCTGCCAGAGCAGCAACGAGCTGGGTCTTGGTCATCGGTTTTGCCATTTTATTCTCCTTAGACTGCCCGCTTTTTAGGGCCTCATGGCCGGAATGTAACGGTATGTTGTGGGATAACACAACGAATTGTGGCGCTATAAACGCGAAAACATGCGATTTTCCGCTGTTTCGAGCCCTATAGGAACGCCGTTTCGTCGAAGGATCGCAATTTCCGGCTATGGATCCGCTCTAACGGCATGCGGCGCAACAGCTCCATGGCGCGAATGCCGATCATCAGATGGCGGGCGACTTGGGTCTTGTAAAAGTCCGACGCCATGCCGGGCAGTTTCAACTCCCCATGCAGCGGTTTGTCCGACACGCATAGCAACGTGCCATAGGGCACCCGGAAGCGATAGCCGTTGGCGGCGATGGTCGCGCTTTCCATATCCAACGCCACGGCGCGAGACTGGCTCAGCCGTTGCACCGGGCCGGACTGGTCGCGCAGTTCCCAATTTCGGTTGTCGATGGTGGCGACGGTGCCGGTGCGCATGATGCGTTTGAGCTCATAGCCCTCAAGCTGGGTGACCTGCGCCACCGATTGCTCTAGCGCGATCTGGATCTCGGCCAGCGCCGGGATCGGCACCCAGACCGGCAGGTCGTCGTCCAGCACGTGATCCTCGCGCAGGTAGCCATGCGCCAGCACGAAATCACCAAGCGCCTGCGTGTTGCGCAGGCCGGCGCAGTGGCCGACCATCAGCCAGGCATGCGGGCGCAGCACGGCGATATGGTCCGTCGCGGTCTTGGCATTGGACGGCCCGACGCCGATGTTGACCAGCGTGATGCCTGACCCATCCGCCCGCTTGAGGTGATAGGTCGGCATCTGCGGCGTCTTCAACGACTCGCGCAGCGGCGCATCGGGGTCGGTGATCTCGGCGTTGCCGGTCGAGACGAAGGCGGTATAGCCGCTTTCGGGGTCGCGCAGCATCTCGCGGGCGTATTGCTCGAACTCCGTCACGTAGAACTGGTAGTTGGTGAACAGCACATGGGTCTGGAAATGCTCAGGATCCGTGGCCGTGTAATGCGCCAGCCGCGCGAGGGAGTAATCGACCCGCTGCGCGGTGAAGGGCGCAAGCGGGCGCACGTCGTCCTCGGGGACATAGGTGCCGTTGACGATATCGTCATTGGTGGTCGACAGATCCGGCACGTCAAAGACATCGCGCAGGGTAAAGTCGGCGGCCCCCTCTTGCGGCACGTTCATCGCGTTGTCGCCGGACATGGCGAAATGCACCGGAATCGGCGTGGTCGAAGGGCCGACGATCACCGGCTGGTCGTGGTTTTCGATCAACAGGCCGATTTGCTGGATCAGGTAGTTCCGAAACAGATCGGGCCGGGTGATCGTCGCCGCAAAGGTGCCGGGAGAGGAGACATGCCCGAAAGACAGCCGCGTATCCACATGCGCATAGGAGGAGGTGCGAAACCGCAGCTCGGGGTAAAAGGCGCGGACGCGGGCATCGGGGGCCGAACTCTCCATCGCCTTGGCAAAAGCTACCCGCAGGAAGGTCGTGGCCTGCTCATAGAGTTCGGTCAAACGGTCCACGGCAGCGGTCGCATCGCGGAAGCTTTCCGGGGTCGGGGTGTCCGGGGTCAGGATCGTCGTCATGTTTGCGGCTCTAACAATGGGATAATTTCAAATTTTTGCACGTCGACCAGCCCAAGGTCGGAGATACGCAGCTCCGGGATCACCACGAGGGCCAAGAGCGAGTGCTGCATATAGGCGTTGTTGAGCTTGCAGCCGCAGTCGATCATCGCCTGCACCAGACGGTCGGCATCGGCGGCGACTTCGGCGGCGGGACGGTCGGACATCAACCCCGCAATCGGCAGGGCAACCAGTGCCAGTTCCTCGCCATCGCGGAACACGGTGATGCCGCCGCCGACTTCGCGCAGGCGGTTCGCAGCGCGGGCCATCTCCTCGGCATCGGTGCCCACGACGATCATGTGGTGACTGTCATGCGCAACGGTCGAGGCCATGGCCATGCGCCCCTCGTAGCCGAAGCCCGAGACGAAGGCGTTGGTGACCGTGCCGGTGGCGCGGTGGCGCTCCACCAGCGCGATCTGGCAGACCTCGCCAGTGCCCTGCACGCGGCCCTCGGTGACCGGCAGTTCGAACTTCAGCGCTCGCGTCGGGGCTTGGTTCTCGACCACGCCGATGACATTGGCGGTGACGGCATTGGCGCCCTCGGGGGCGGGAATGTCGAAGTCCGCCGCCGCGAGGTCGCGTGCCATGTTCACTGTGTTCCGGGCGCTGCCGGGCCAATCGTAGTGCGGGCAGTCGACGATGCATTTGCCGCCCTCAGCCACGACCTCACCACGGGCAATCACCATCTCCACCGGGAAGGTCGCAAGGTCCGAGGTCAGGATCACGTCGGCGCGGCGCCCGGGGGTGAGCGAGCCGATCTCGCGCTCCAGCCCGAAATGCGTGGCGGTGTTCAGCGTCGCCATCTGCAGCGCCACCAGCGGGTCGCAGCCGCAGTCGATGGCATGACGCAGCACGCGGTTCATATGCCCTTCGTTGATGATCGTGCCCGAGTGGCTGTCATCGGTACACAGGATCATGTTGCGCGGGTCGAGCCCTTTCTCGGTGATCGCGGTGATCTGGGTCTTCACGTCGTACCACGCGCTGCCAAGCCGGATCATCGAGCGCATGCCCTGCCGCATCCGCGCTATCGCGTCGGCCTCGCAGGTGCCCTCGTGATCGTCCGCCGGGCCGCCGGCCACATAAGCGGCAAAGGCGGGGCCAAGGTCGGGCGAGGCGTAATGCCCGCCCACCGTTTTGTTCGCCCGCTGCGTGGCCGCGATCTCGGCCAGCATCTGCGGGTCGGCGTTGCTGACGCCCGGGAAGTTCATCATCTCGCCCAGACCGACGATGCCGGGCCATGTCATTGCCTCGGCCACGTCCTCGGCGGTGATCTCGAAGCCCGTCGTCTCCAGCCCCGGCGCCGAGGGCGCGCAGGAGGGCATCTGGGTGAAGATGTTAATGGGCTGCATCAGCGCCTCATCATGCATCATCCGCACGCCGTTGAGCCCCAGCACGTTGGCAATCTCATGCGGGTCGGTGAAGGCCGAGGTCGTGCCATGCGGGATCACCGCGCGGGCGAATTCGGCCGGGGTGAGCATGGTGCTCTCGATATGCATGTGCCCGTCGCAAAGGCCGGGGGCCATGTAGCGCCCCTTGGCCTCGATGATGCGGGTGCTCTCGCCCCGGCAATGGCTGGCGTCGGGGCCGACGAAGGCGATGCGCCCGGCGGCGATGGCGATGTCATGGTCGGGCAGGCATTCGCGGGTGTGCACATTCACCCAAGTGCCGCCGGTGATGATCGTGTCGGCGGGACGGTGCCCGGCGGCGACCTCGACCAATTGCGCGGCCACATCGGGCCAGGAGGGGAACGTTTTATCTGTCATGTCCAAAGGTGCCATAGGGCTGGGGGAGGTTCAAGCGATCCTGCCCTTGGAAAGGGCGCGCGATGTTGCCAGAGCGCGCCGCTTACGGCTAACTGACGCGCAAGGCATTTGTGGAACGACTATATGAATTTTCTCTTTGTGCATCAGAACATGCCCGGCCAATATCGAGAATTGATACAATGGCTGGCGCAGGCGGGCGGGCATCGCATTTATTTTCTGACCCAACGTCAGAACGCGCCGCAGTTGCCGGGGGTCGAAACCCGTGTCTATCGCCCCCATCACCGCCCCGAAGAGAAGGCCTATGGTCTGTCGCGCATTTGGGAGGAAGCTTCGGGCAATGGGTTTGGCGCCGTCAACGCCGCCCAGCAGATCGAAACGCGAGAGGGGTTTCGCCCTGACCTCATCATCGGTCACGTCGGTTGGGGAGAGCTGAGTTTTTTCAAACAGCTTTGGCCGGACGTGCCGATCATCGGTTATTTCGAGTATTACTATAACATGACCGGCGGGATGGTGGGTTTTGACCCTGCCGAGAAAATCTCGGCCCATGCGCCCTACCTCAACCATGCCCGCAACATCGTGCCGCTGGCCAATATCGAAACCGTCGATCTGGGCCATTGCCCGACCCATTGGCAGCGCGACCGTTTTCCCGAGAGCTTTCACCGCAAGCTTTATGTCTGTCACGATGGCATCCGCACCGATCAGCTCTTGCCCGACCCGGATGTAAGCCTGCGTCTGGGGCGTTTGGCGCGGCCCGTGACGCGCGAGGATGAGATCATCACCTATGTCGCGCGCAATCTGGAAAAAACGCGCGGCTTTCACACGATGATGCGCGCGCTGCCGCGTATCTTGGCCGAACGGCCCCATGCGCGGGTGGTGATCGTCGGCGGCAATGAGGTCTCCTACGGCAAGCAGAGCGATCATCCCGGCGGTCTGCGCGGAGAGATGGCGGCAGAGTTGCAGGATCGGGTCGATTGGGACCGCGTGCATTTCGTAGGCAAAGTGCCTTATTCCGACTTTAAGAAGCTGGTGCAGATCAGCCGCTGCCACATCTATCTGACGATGCCCTTCGTGCTGTCTTGGTCCCTGCTCGAAGCCATGTCGATGCAGGCCACAATCGTCGCCTCCGACGTGGCCCCGGTGCGCGAGGCCGTGACTCATGGTAAAACCGGCCTGCTGGTAGATTTCTTCGACCCCGATGCGCTGGCGGCACAGGTGGTAGAGGTGCTTGCCCATCCGCAGGACCATGCCCATCTCGGCCCGGCGGCGCGGGCGCATGTGGTCGAGAACTACGATTTCCTAACCCGCTGCCTGCCCGAACACCTCGCGCAGATCAACGCATTGGTGCCGGAGGGCAAGCGGATCGGCTAGGGTCAGTTGCCGAGGTTTCCGGCGGTATTCACCAGCCCGAAGACCGATCCTACAAGGCCCAGAATGGTGCGGGTATCCGACAGCGGGCTTTCCGTCGCGAGCACCAGATCGCCGGATTGAATGTGAAAATTCCGCGCCGAGAACAGCCCGTCGGATGTCGTGAGATCCAGCGTGAACACCACCCGCGTGCGGCGCGGGCCGCGCACGCCCGCACTCACCGCGCTGGCGGGATATTCGCGCAGGATCAGGATGCCTTCGGGGTCGGCGCGGGATTCGTTCACCCCGCCGATGATCGCCAATGCGTCCAGCGCCGAGACTTCGTCGCGGTTGAAGGGAAACTGTGCCTCTCGCCCGGCGGCACCCAGCGACAGGAAATAGCGGCGGTCATCTTCGATGATCAGCTTATCGCCCCCGATCAGCCGGGTATCGAGGCTTGGGTTCTCGTAAAGCCTGTCAATCGAAGTGGTATAGATATTGGCGCCGCGCAGCAGTTTGACCTGCGGGTTTTCGATGCTGGGGAGCACACCGCCGCCAGCCGAGATGGCGGCGAGAACGGTGAAGTTGTTGTCCGGCATCAGGACGTTGCCGGGTTTGTTCACCCCGCCCACGAGGTCAACCGAATTGCTGCGCCCTTCGGTCATTGCCAATTGCACCTGTGCGGAGGGCACGATCCCCTCAAGCTGTCGTTGCAGCAATTGACGGGCCGAATCCGGTGTGCGGCCAGAGACTTTGACCTTCCCGATATAGGGCATGAAGATCGTCCCGCTTTCTGAGACGCGAATGCCGGGCAGGGTGGCGACTTGTTGAGCCGGTGATGTCAGCAGGGAGTTGTCGCCGCTGTCCCAGACCAAAAGGTCTAGCCGATCACCGGGGCGGATGACTTGGGCATTCGACCCCCGGCTGGCGCCGATCCAACTATGGCGCTTCCCATCTGTTCGGGGCCATTGGGCGACATGGGGCAGAAAGGCGTGGGTCACCGGATAGACAGCAATATCCGCATCCGGAGTTTCCGCCGCCTGTGTCACTTCTTTCTGAATGGCGGCGCCGCGCGGAAGGCTCGCGCAGGCCGCGAGAGAGGATGCCAGCAGGATCGAGAGGAACAGCTTACTGAAGTGCTTCATAAGATGCGCATCGCTTCCGAATGTGTTGCCGGCAAACCGGGGTATTTGATCAATGTCTAATGTAAAATAACGGGTCTCGCAGGATAGTGCCTGCGCGGCCTATGATTACAATTCCAATTCGGCAGGATAATGACTGAACCTATGGCGTCAATGATTTCAATGGGCAGTGCGGCTTCGGACAGGGGGGTGGCATTCGACGGCGTGGTCTTACTTGGCGCGACGGGTCAGCTGGGCGGCATGTTGCGCCGTCATTGGCCGAGGCCGGAGGCGCTGCGCAGTCAGTCGAGAGAGCCGCGTCCCGGCTTTTATGATTTCAAGCTACCGAATGCGGAAGAGACCCCCAGCGATGCGGCCCTCGCAGCCGCACGTGGGGCAAGGGCGATCATCTCTTTGGCGGGTGTGACGCCAGCCCGGGCGGGGGCTGCCGACTTGGAGGATAACGCGACCCTCGCCCTAGCTGCGGTGAACTTGGCAAAGGTGGCAGGCGTCCCGCGTCTTCTCGTCGCCTCATCGGCGGCGGTCTACGGCGCAGCAGATGGCCCGCTGCGAGAGGGTCTGTCCTCTACCCCGCTGTCGGAGTACGGCAGGCAGAAGCTTGCGATGGAGCAGGCGGTGCATGAGGCGAGCGGAAAGACCGCAGTCACCGCGCTGCGGATCGGCAACGTAGCGGGGGCGGATGCGATCCTCGGCGGCTGGCGACCGGGCATGCTGATTGATCGCTTCCCCAATGGCCGCACGCCAAGCCGCAGTTACATCGGGCCGGTGACCTTGGCGCGGGTGCTTCACGCGCTTTGTCATGTAGAACACCTGCCCTCCATTCTGAACATCGCGGCCCCCGGCGCGGTCGAGATGGGCGCGTTGTTGGATGCGGCGGGGCTGGCGTGGGAGCCCAAGCCGGCCCCTGCTTCCGCCATTCCCGAGGTGCGGCTGGATACGAAGGCACTTGAAAGCCATTTTGATTTCGCGCCAGAAACTCAAACGCCCGCCGGTTTGGTGCGAGAATGGCAGCAGGATATGAACAAACGATGAAGACCCATCAATGACTTGGCGCAAGCGCATTTTCGATCTGTTCTTCGCCAGCCTGCTTGTCGTCATCCTGGGGCCGATCCTTCTGGGGTTGCTGGTCTGGCTGCTGGTCAAAGAGGGACGGCCACTTTTCCATGTGGCCGAGCGGATGAAAACGCCGGAAGAGAGTTTCAAGCTTTGGAAGCTGCGCACGATGACCGTGGCCGAAGAGGATCAGGGCGTGTCGGGCGGCAACAAGGCCGCCCGGATCACCCCCACGGGCGCATGGCTCAGGGCGCGGCGCTTGGATGAGTTTCCCCAGCTTTGGAACATCCTGCGCGGTGATCTGAGCTTTGTCGGCCCCCGCCCGCCGCTGCGTGAATACGTTGAGCGTTTCCCCGAAGTTTACGGCAAGGTTTTGAAATCCCGGCCCGGCGTGACCGGACTGGCCACGATCCGGTTTCACAAACATGAAGAACGGCTGCTGTCAGGCTGCGAGACCGCGGCAGAAACCGATCATGTCTATTGTCGCGTCTGTGTCCCGCGCAAGGCGCAGCTTGATCTGATCTATCAGCGCCACCAAAGCGTCTGCTTCGATTTTGATCTAATGCTGCAAACCGTCCAGAACCTCTTTAGCCGTGGTTAAAGTTTACGGTGGTCGGACGAGACGCCGTTGAGCAAATATGTTAAGAATTGGTTTTGTTAACCAAAGCGTGGCATTGTTTGCCGCACATTTAAGCAGTTGTAGATTCGGATGGCGATGTATTATGCGCGTTTGGCCGTTTTCGCCGTTAGTTTGGTGCATCGGCGCCAAGGACAGAAGATGGTAGTGCGCAGGCGGAGAGTGCAGTGCATTCTCAAACACAGCCGTAAACAGGGGAGCGGCGCATGCTGAGCATTATCAAGTCGCTGACCAAGCGGCAAAAGCGCGTGATCATGCTGGCGCTCGACTCCTGTCTGATTTTACTGGCTGCCATCCTCGCGCTGGCGGTGCGTGGGCTGCCTGAACCCTTCGTTGTTGTTTTCTTAAATTATGCCCTGACGCTGCCCCTTACCCTGATCGTCGGTGTGATCGTTTCGATCCGCTTGGGGGTCTGCACCACGCAACTCAATGCCTATGAAACCGCAGCGGTCGGAAGCACCGCGATACTAGGGACCACCCTTGCAGCCGTATCCCTGCTGGGCGCGACCCTTCTGGGGCTGGATTTCCCTATCGGCGTGCATGTGATGTTCGGAGCGATCTTTTTCTCCCTGGTGGTGCTGTCACGGGTCATCTTGTTGCATATCGTTTTGCAAATCTACCGGACGGGCGATGCGCGGTGCCGTGTTTTGATCTACGGCGCGGGCACCACGGGGACGCAACTGGTTTCGGCCCTGCGCGGCCATGAAACGATCGAACCGATTGCCTTTGTTGATGACAATATCGCGCTTCAGGGGCTCAACGTCTCGAAGCTGCCGGTCTATTCGCCACGGGGCATCGCGGAACTTGCCGTCGAAAAGCAGATCGACCGCGTGTTGCTGGCCGTGCCGTCGCTCAGCACCCCCAAAACAGGCCCAGATCGCCCGACGGTTGGAGAAGCTGGGTCTCGAGGTGCAAACCCTCCCTTCCTTCGCGCAGCTGATCGGCGAAGAGGCTTTGGTCGACAAGCTCTCCCCCGTCTCTCCGAGCCGCTTTTTGAACCGGGATGAGGTCGCGCCTTTGATTAACGAAGGTGGCGAAAGCTATGCGGGCAAAGTGGTTTTCGTCTCGGGGGCAGGCGGCTCCATCGGGTCGGAACTGTGCCGCCAAGTGCTGCTGTGCCGGCCCACCAAACTGGTGCTTTTCGAGTTGAGCGAACTGGCCCTCTATAACGCCGACATGGAGATTCGCCAGTTGGCCGAGGGCAGCGATATTGAGATCGTCTCGGTCTTGGGGACGGTAACGGATACCCGGCAACTGCGCAAAGTGCTGTCGCAACACGGGGTCAATGTGGTCCTCCATGCCGCGGCCTATAAACATGTGCCCTTGGTCGAGGCGAACCCGCTGTCGGGGCTGGTGAACAATGTCCTTGGAACCCATGCTTTGGCCGAACAGGCCGCCCGGGCAGGGGTAGAGCGTTTCATCCTCGTATCCACCGACAAGGCCGTGCGCCCGACCAATATCATGGGCGGGTCCAAGCGGCTTGCCGAACTCGTTATTCAGGATATGGCGCGCAAATATGGCGGTCCGGGCGGTGTCATCTTCTCCATGGTCCGCTTCGGCAATGTTCTGGGGTCCTCCGGGTCGGTCGTGCCACTGTTCCAAGAGCAGGTCAGCCGCGGTGGCCCGTTGACGGTGACAGACCGGGGTGTGGCGCGTTACTTCATGACGGTCGAAGAGGCTGTGCGCTTGGTCCTACAGGCCGGATCGCTGGCCCAAGGGGGCGAGGTTTTTGTTCTGGACATGGGCAAACCCGTACCGATCCTCAAATTGGCGCGGCAGGTGATTGAGACCGCCGGCTACACCGTGCGGGACGAAGACAACCCCGATGGCGATATCGAGATTGAGATCACTGGTTTGCGCCCCGGTGAAAAGATGACCGAAGAACTCACGTTGAGTGGTCTGCTGATCAATACGGCGCATCCCAAAATCTATTCCGCGCGGGAAAACGGGCTGCACGAACTTGAAATCGCCTCGGCCCTGCGAGACCTGCGTGAAGCGCTGGTGGCGAATGACGAAGCACTGGCGCGTCAGGTGGTGTACCGCTGGGTCGAAGGGTTCGCGCCGCCCGAGGCGTTGCGGAAGTCCTCGTAACGTAGGGGATGGTGCGCAGGCTGCGAAAGAAAGTGCCGTGCTAAGCCCAGCAGGGCCGGAAGATCGCAGCAGATCAAACTATTGAAAGAGTAAATCCACCGCTTGCCGCTTGTGGTCGCGGCCCATGCGGGCCACTTTGGCGGCATGGATAAAACGCTTCTTTCCCTCGGCCATGGCTATAGCGCGCGCGCCTTGGCGGCCCGGTTGATGCCGCAGGGCTGGCGCATCATCGGCACGACCCGCAGCCGCGAAAAACTGGATGAGATCGCAGCGTCGGGGGTGGAGCCCATGCTCTGGCCCGGCAGCGATCTGTCTGCGCTTTTGCAAGAGGTTCCCAACCTATTGGTCTCTGCCGGGCCGGGGCCGGAGGGGGATCCGGTTTTGCTGGAACTGCAGGATGAAATCACCGCAGCGGCCCCGCATTTGCGGTGGGTCGGCTATCTGTCCACCACCGGTGTTTACGGCGACCACGGGGGCGCTTGGGTGGACGAGACGACACCGCTCACCCCCTCCACCCGGCGCGGCGCAGCGCGGGTGCAGGCCGAGGCGGCATGGGGCGCGATTCCCGGCTTGCCGCTGCATATCTTCCGGCTCGCGGGCATCTACGGCCCCGGGCGCGGGCCTTTCGCCAAGGTCCGCAAGGGCACGGCGCGGCGCATCATCAAGCCGGGGCAGGTCTTCTCACGCATTCATGTGGAGGATATCGCCCAAGCCTTGGAACTGTCGCTGGACAGGCCGCAGCCGGGGGCGATCTATAACCTGTGCGACGATGACCCCGCCCCGCCGCAGGATGTGATCGGCCATGCCGCCGCGCTTTTGGACCTGCCGATGCCCCCGGCGGTGGACTTCGACAAGGCCGAGATGACCCCCATGGCCCGCAGCTTTTACGCAGAGAGCAAGAAGGTCCGGAACGATCACGCCAAGGCGGCGTTGGGCTGGCAACCGATCTACCCCGACTACCGTTCTGGTCTGGCCGCGCTGCTGGAGGCGGAAGACTGAATCCAAGGCATCGCCCGAGGCATCGCATGCGTCAAGACGAACACACGTTGGCCTATCTGCTGGATAGCATGGAGCGCGCGGCAGAGAAGGAAGCGGTGTCGATCAACGACGTGCTGCATGAGATCGGCGACCGTTCGATCACCCCTCTGATCCTGATCGTCGCCTTGCTGCTGGTCTCCCCCCTGTCGGGCATTCCCGGCGTCTCGACCCTCGCGGCGGTGACGATCATCCTGCTGGCCGTGCAGGCGGTGACCGGACGGCGCAGGCTATGGATGCCGCAGTTTCTGTTGCGGCGCGAGGTCGCGGGCCATCGGTTGAGCGGCTGTGTGCGCTTTCTGCGCCGCCCTTGCGCTTTCGTCGACGGACGCTGCAAGCCGCGCCTTCAGTTCCTCACCACCGGGCCGATGCGGTTCATCACGCTGGTGGTGGTCACGATCATCCCGCTCGGCTGGCCTTTTATGGAGGTACTGCCGATGATGTCATCGCTGGGGGCGGGCACCGTCGCCCTCTTGGTGTTTGGGCTGTTCACCCGCGACGGGCTCTTCGTGCTCTTGGGCTACCTCTGTGTGGTGATCACACTGGCTGCGGGTGCACTGCTGGTGCTGACCGCCGCCAGTTAGGCGCGCTGCGCGTCCAAGTCGCCGATCCCCAGCACCGCGAGCACCTTGGCGGCGATCTGTTCGGCGTTCATCCCCGCCACGGCATACATATCCGCCGGGCTGGCCTGATCGATGAAGGTATCGGGCAGCACCATGGAGCGGAACTTGAGCCCCTTGTCGAACACCGCCTCATCCGCCAGCAGCTGTGCCACATGGCTGCCAAAGCCACCCACGGCGCCCTCTTCGATGGTGATCAGCGCCTCGTGGTCGTGGGCGAGCTTGAGGATCATCTCACGGTCCAGCGGCTTGGCGAAACGGGCATCGGCGATGGTGGGGGTGATGCCCTTGGCCCGAAGCTGTTCGGCGGCTTTCTCGACCTCTTCCAAACGCGTGCCGAAAGACAGAAGCGCGACCTTGCTGCCTTCTTGGATCATGCGGCCCTTGCCGATTTCCAGCGGGGTGCCGCGCTCTGGCATCTCGACCCCGCGCCCTTCGCCGCGCGGATAGCGGAAGGCGATGGGGCCGTCGTCATGGGCGGCGGCGGTGGCGACCATATGGCGCAACTCGGCCTCATCGGCGGCGGCCATGACCACGAAACCCGGCAGGTTGGCGAGGAAGGCCACGTCGAAAGCGCCTGCGTGGGTCGGCCCGTCGGCGCCGACCAATCCGGCGCGGTCGATGGCGAAACGCACCGGCAGGCGCTGGATGGCCACATCGTGCACGACTTGGTCGTAGCCGCGTTGCAGGAAGGTGGAATACATCGCGCAGAAGGGCTTCATCCCCGCCGCGGCGAGGCCCGCGCAGAAGGTCACGCCATGCTGCTCGGCGATGCCCACATCGAAGCAGCGGCTGGGGTAGCGTTCGGCAAAAAGGTCGAGGCCGGTGCCGTCGGGCATGGCGGCGGTCACGGCGCAGATCTTGTCGTCCTCGGCGGCCTCGGCCAGCAGGCTGTCGGCGAAAACGCGGGTGTAGCTCGGCGCGTTGGAGGGGGCTTTCTTTTGCTCGCCCGTCACCACGTTGAACTTGGCCGTGGCATGGCCGCGATCCCGCGCGGCTTCGGCGGGGCCGTAGCCCTTGCCTTTCTGCGTCTGAATGTGGATCAGGATCGGCCCGGTCGCGCGTTGATGCACGGTGCGCAGCACCGGCAGCAACTGCTCCATGTCGTGCCCGTTGATCGGCCCGAGGTAGGAAAACCCGAGGTTCTCGAACAGCGTCCCGCCCACGGCCATGCCCTTGAGCATGTCCTTGGCGCGTTTGGCACCCTCGCGGAAGGGCTCGGGCAGCAGGCTCACCGCGCCCTTGGCGGCGGCTTTGAAGTCCTGAAACGGCGCCTCGGCGTAGAGGCGGCTGAGGTAGGACGACATCGCGCCCACCGGCGGGGCGATGGACATTTCGTTGTCGTTGAGGATCACGATCAGACGTTTCTTCAGGTCGCCCGCGTTGTTCAGCGCCTCATAGGCCATGCCCGCGCTCATCGCGCCGTCGCCGATCACGGCGATCGCGTCGCCCAGTCCTTCGGGGATCACACCGCCCAGATCGCGGCCCACGGCGAAGCCGAGAGCGGCGGAGATCGAGGTCGAGCTATGCGCCGCGCCAAAGGGGTCGTAGGGGGATTCGCTGCGCTTGGTGAAGCCCGACAGCCCATCCTTCATGCGCAGGCTGCGGATACGGTCGCGGCGTTCGGTCAGGATCTTATGCGGGTAGCACTGGTGGCTGACATCCCAGATGATTTTGTCGCGCGGCGTGTCGAAAACCGCGTGCAGGGCAACGGTCAGTTCCACCACACCGAGGCCCGCGCCGAGATGCCCGCCGGTTTCCGACACGGCCGAGATCGTCTCGGCCCGCAATTCGCGGGCGACTTGGGTCAGTTCGGCATCGGACAGGCGTTTCAGGTCCGCAGGGCGGGTGACCTGATCAAGCAGGGGTGTGGCGGGTTTGTCACTCATCGGGGCCTCTCTGGTGCCGCATTGGCGCATGTGCCGCCCGGCTAGCTGTCGCGGGCAATAACGAAGGCGGCAGCGGCTCGCAAGCTCTGCGCCTCTGGTCCATATTCAGATAGGGCGTCGCAGGCCATGTCCACCAATTCGGCGGCGCGGGTCTTGGCCCCGGCCAACCCAAGGTGGGACACGAAAGTGGCCTTGCCCGCCGCATCGTCCTTGCCGACGGCCTTGCCCAGGGTTTCGGCGTCGCCTTCGACATCGAGGATGTCATCGGCGATCTGAAAGGCAAGACCGAGGTGTTTGGCGTAAGTTCCAAGGGCGGTGGCATCGGCACCGGCCATGCGCGGCCCGGCCATGGCGGACCATTCGATCAGCGCGCCGGTCTTGCCCGCCTGAAGCGCCGTGATCTCGGCCAGCGACAGCGGTGCGGGGGCGGTTTCGGCGGCGATGTCCAGCGCTTGGCCGCCGACCATGCCGCCCACGCCCGCCGCTTGGGCGAGGCTGGTCATCAAGGCCAGACGCGGCTCCGCCGGGCAGGGCGCTTGGCCGAGCAGTTCAAAGGCCAGCGTTTGCAGCGCGTCACCGGCCAGAACGGCAGTCGCCTCATCCCATTTGCGGTGCACCGTGGGCTGGCCCCGGCGCAGGTCGTCGTCATCCATGCAGGGCAGGTCGTCATGCACCAGCGAATAGGCATGCAGCGCCTCGATCGCCGCCGCCGCGGGGGCGGCCATGCCGGGGGCGATGCCATGCAGCCGGGCGGATTCGATCACCAGAAAGCCGCGCAGCCCCTTGCCGCCGCTACAGGCATAGCGCATCGCCTCGGCAACGGGGCCGTCATGGGCGCCGAGCGCGGCCTCGATCTGCGCTTGCGCCAGATCGCGGGCATGGGCGAGCGCCTCTGCCAAGGGACGGGGGGTGGTCTCTTGCATGTGGGCGGTCAAAGCCCTTCGACGGGTTTCAGCCCATTCGGGTTGCCGTCGCCGTCAAGCGTGATCGCGGCGACCTTCTCTTCAGCTTCTTTCAGCTTGGTCTCGCAGCGCGCCTTAAGCTTGGCCCCGCGTTCGTAAAGCGCGATGCTTTCGTCCAATGCGACATTGCCGTTTTCAAGCTGGCCCAAGACTTTCTCAAGCTCGGCCATGGCTGTCTCAAAGTTCATCTCTTCTACGGGTGTGTCGGACATTGCGCGCCTCGTTGTCGGAATTTCGCGCGACAATAGAACTTCGCGCCGCGCATTGCCAGCAGACTTGCGCGATGAATTTTACCGGCCCGTTTCGGCAGGCGGCCTAGGTCAATCCGGGGCCAGCATATAGCCCGCGCCGCGCACGGTTTGCAGGTATTGCGGCTGTTTCGGATCGCTTTCGATCTTGCGGCGCAGGCGGGTGATCTGCACGTCGACGGCACGTTCCTGCGCTTGCCCCCGGTCGCGGCCCAATTCTTCGACCAATTTGGCACGGCTGAGCGCGACACCGGGCTGGGCGGCAAAGATCTTCATCAGCTGCACCTCGGTCGTGGTGAGGCGCACCAGATCGTCGCCCTGCCACATCTCGCCCCGCTCCATGTCATAGCGGATCACGCCGAGCGACAGCACCTTTGGTGCGGTGTCGGCGGCAGAGGTGTCGGGCATCCGCCGCAGGATGGCGTTGATGCGCAGCAGCAGTTCTTTTGGCTCAAAGGGCTTGGGCAGGTAGTCATCCGCCCCGGCCTCCAACCCTTCGATGCGGTTGTCGGTCTCGCCCTTGGCGGTCAGCAGCAGGATTGGCGTTTGCAGGGTTTCGCGCAAGGATCGGGTCAGGGCCATGCCGTCTTCGCCGGGCATCATCACGTCGAGCACGATGAGGTCGAACTCCAGCCCCGCCAGCACCCGCCGCGCATGGGCCGCGTCGCGGGCCGTGCTGACCAGAAAGCCGTTCCGCATCAGGAATTTCTTCAACAGGCTGCGGATCCGCTCATCGTCGTCGACGACCAGCAGATGCGGGTCGAGATCGTTCATGGGGCGCTTTCGCGCAGCCGGTCAAAGCTCTGGCGCATTTCGGGATCCATCATGGCCTCCAATACCGTTCTGAAACCGGCCACGGCTTCGGGTCCGGCGGTGCGAAAGGCCAGACGCATCCGCGCGCGCTGCGCGTCCGATAGCTCCTGTTCCAGCTTGCGACCCTCGTCGGTCAGGAACAGATGCCGCTCGCGCTTGTCATTGCGGCCAACCTTGCTCTGCACCAGACCATCGGCAATCAACGTGCGCAAGACACGGTTGAGCGATTGTTTCGTGACCCCGAGGATATTGAGCAGGTTGTTCACCGTCGTGCCGGGGGCGCGGTTGATGAAGTGGATGGCACGGTGATGTGCGCGGCCATAGGCCATATCGGCCAGAATCCGGTCGGGATCGGCGGTGAAACCGCGATAGGCAAAGAACATCGCCTCGATCCCCTGCCGCAGTTGTTCGTCCGTCAAAAACAGCAGGCTGTCGCCGCTGCTAGGGGCCATCATACGCCCGTCCGCCATAGTATGTCTCATTCTCTCTCGGGCCTGTTGGGGATCAGTTTACGTCAGCGTTGTTGACATTCCAATAGTGAAAGGCTATCGAATCTCGTGTTTTGCGCAACTAAATGTCTGCATCTGCCGATTTTTGCGCAATTTTTGAAAAGATAGCGCGTCATTTGGAGGGGAAACACCATGGCAGGCGGATATGACAACCGGGATGGGCACATCTGGATGGATGGCAAAATGGTGGATTGGCGCGACGCCAATGTCCATATCCTGACCCATGCGATGCACTATGCGTCTTCGGTGTTCGAGGGCGAGCGTGCCTACAACGGCAAGATCTTCAAAAGCCGGGAGCATTCGGAACGGCTCAAGCGCTCGGCCGAGATGATCGACTTCGAAATCCCCTACACCATTGATGAGATCGAAGCGGCCAAGGCCGAAGTCCTCGCCGCCTCGGGCTTGCAAGACGCCTATGTGCGCGCGGTGGCTTGGCGCGGTGTAGGCGAAGACATGGGTGTCGCCTCGGCCCGTAACCCGGTGCGCTTGGCCATCGCGGCTTGGGAATGGGGTGCCTATTACGGTGACGCCAAGATGAAGGGCGCCAAGCTCGACATCTCTAAGTGGAAGCGCCCCTCGCCCGAGACGATCCCGAGCCATGCCAAAGCGGCGGGCCTCTATATGATCTGCACCATGTCCAAACACGCCGCCGAGGCGAAGGGCTGTTCGGATGCGATGATGTACGACTACCGCGGCTATGTGGCCGAGGCGACAGGTGCGAATATGTTCTTCGTCAAGGACGGCGAAGTGCACACGCCGCTGGCCGATTGCTTCCTCAACGGCATCACCCGCCAGACCGTGATCGGCATGCTCAAGGACAAGGGCATCAAGGTGCACGAGCGCCACATCATGCCCGAGGAGCTGGAGGGTTTCGAGCAGTGCTGGCTTACCGGCACCGCCGCCGAAGTGACCCCGGTGGGGCAGATCGGCGACTGGACCTTCGAGGTCGGCGCGCTGACGCGTGAAATCGCCACCGACTATGAAAAGCTGGTGCGCAGCTAAACGCTGCCGCCGAACTTTGCCAAAGTTACGCCGCCGTCCTGCAAACCCTTGCGGACGGCGGTTGCGATTTGAACGGCCTCTGCGGTGTCGCCATGCAGGCAAATCGTGTCGATCCGGCTGGGGATGTGCTTGCCGCTCTCGGTGATGATCGCGCCTGCCTTGACCATCTCGACCATGCGCGCCGCTGCCGTTTCCGCGTCATGGATCACAGCACCCGGCTTGCTGCGGTCGACCAGCGTCGCGTCGTCGTTGTAGGCGCGGTCGGCGAAGATCTCCCCGGCCCATTTGCAACCCAAGGAGCGCACCGCCGCCTCCTGCGCCGTGGCGGCCAGCACCATGACGATGAGGTCGGGCGCCACGCTCAGCGCCGCCTCATAAAGGTCGCGGGCCAAGCCTTCATCCTCAGACGCCATATTCGCCAGCGCTCCGTGCAGCTTCAGGTGTCGCACCTCCGCCCCGACGCCGCGCGCCATGCCCACGCTTGCCGCGACCTGATAGCGGATCTGGTTCTGCAAGGTGCCGCGCGGCACCGAGAGGCGGTTGCGGCCAAAACCGGCGAGGTCCATGAACCCCGGATGCGCGCCGATGCCGACGCCGTTTTCATCGGCCATGCGCATCGTCGCGGCCATCACGTCGGCGTCGCCCGCGTGCCCGCCACAGGCGATATTGGCTGAGGTCACGACGCGCAGCAGCGCCGCGTCGTCGCCCATTTTCCACGGGCCAAAGCTTTCGCCCATGTCGGCGTTGAGATCGACGGTTGTCATGTGTTCTCCTTCTCGAAGGGATCGGCCATGGCGGAAACCACGCCGGAGATCAGTTGATAGCCCAGAAGGTCGCGGATGCGCGCCGGGTCGCGCAACAGCGGCTGGCGGCGTTTGGGCAGGGCGGCAAGGTCAGCGCGGTGGCGCGTCTCGGCGGTCAGCGCTTCGTCGAGGTCGACGAAGGCGAAGTGCAGCGCAGCACCCGGCTGGGCCTGCGCGACGATCGGCAGGTCGCAGGGGATCACCGTGCCGATGCGAGGGTAGCCGCCGGTGGTCTGGCATTCGCACATCAGCACGAAGGGCGCGCCGTCGCCGGTGATCTGGATGTCGCCGGGGGTGATGACTTCGGACACGATGGTCAACTGCCCGCCGGTGGCGAAACCTTCGCCGTCATGATCCATCCGCGCGCCCATTCGGTTGGCGCGCGGATCACGGCGAAAGGTGGTTTCGGTGAAGCGCTGGCGGGTCGTCTCGTCGAAGGCATCGGTCTGCATGGAGGCGACGATGCGCACCTTCTCCGCCCCGAACCGGCTGTCGCGGGGCAGGGTGAGGTTCGTCTCGCCCCCCTTGTCGGCCCCCAACGGCAGGGTCTCACCACTTTGCAGCAGCGCGCCGATGCCAGCGGCCAGATGGCTGGCGCGGGCGTTCATCACCGGTGCCACGTCAAATCCACCGCCGACATGCAGGTAGCCATAGGCCCCGTCCCGAGCGCCGCCGATGGTCAGCTTCGCCCCGGCGGGCAGAAGGTGGCTGGCGTTCCACGCGACCGGCTCGCCGTCGATGCTCACCTGCATCTGCGCCCCGGTCAGGGCGATGCGTGTGTCCTGATCCACCTCGAAACTGCCGCCGCTGCCCGCCATCTCCAGCGCGGCGCTGTTGGGGTCTTGCCCCAGCAAGGCGGCCCCCTCGTGCAGGGCGGTCGGGTCCGCCGCACCGCCGTGGGTCAGTCCAACGGCGCGGTAGCCGGGGCGGCCAAGGTCTTGGATGGTCATGGCCGGACCGGCTTGATGGATGGTCAGCGTGCCGCTCATGTCAGCGCCTCCCGCTCGGCCCCGCCGGTGGGGTCTTCGGCGATCCGGTCGAACTCTTGCCGGGTGATGGAGGGGAAGATCAGCTCATCGCCCGGCGACAGCGGAAAGGGCATCTCACTGCCTGGGCGGAAGGTGCGAAAGGCGGTCTGGCCGATGTGCCGCCAGCCGGTGGGGGAGGCATTGGTGAAGATGATCAGCTGCCGAATGGCCACCACCAGCGACCCCGGCGGCACCGATTTCGTCAGCCCCTGCTGGCGCGGAATGTCCCAATGCGGGAGCAGTTCGCCCATATAGGGCTGGCCGGGGGCGAAGCCGATGGTCAGCACCCGGACCCGCGCCTGCGACAGTTCCGCAATGGCCGCGTCGGGGTCGAGGCCCGCGGCCGCGGCGGCCTCCTCCAACTGGGGGGCGAGGTCGGTGCCATAGACCGTGGGCACATGCCACAGGCTGCGCCCGGCGGGAAGGGCTTCGGCGAACCAGTCGCGGGTTTCGAGCAGGTCGCGCAGGCGGTCGGTCATCGTGGTAATGGCCTCTTGGGAGACCTCGAATTGCACGAAGGTCGACACCAGCGAAGTGCTGGTCTCGCGCACCTCGGGCCAGCCCTGTTCCTCTACCGCCGCGCGAAAAGCGAGGGCGGCGCGGTTGGCGGGTTCGGACATCTTCTCGGCAAAGGTGACCAATAGGCCAGAGAGGCCGACACTGCGGATGCGGGGCCAGTCAGTCATTGCGAAGCATCCTTTCGTAAAGGCGCGGCAGCAGCAGCGGGGTCAGATACATCGGCAGTTGCCAGCAGCCGATAAAGATCATCAGCGGCGCGATGACATCCGCAGGCAGCGCCACGAGAAACAGCGCGATATTGCGGTTGCCCGCGCCGATCGCCAGTGGTCCGGCCACGGCGCGCAGCGGGCCGCGTCGGGTCAGCAGCAACGTGCCCGCCTGCAACAGATAGCTTAGGGCAAAGGCCAGCAGCGTCCAGCCGGCCACGGCCCATGGATCGCTGCGCAGCGCGGGGGTCAATGCGGCCATCAACCCCACCACGATGACCGAGAAGGCGAGCACCGATGCGCCATCCAGCGCTTCGGTCTGGCGCGGGGAGGGGCGGGGCAGGATGACATGGCGCAGGGCAAAGCCCAGCCCCGTCGCGCCAAGGATCACGGCCAAGAGCCGCAGGGCGGCGAGGGCGATTTCCGAGGCCGGGCCGAGTTGTGGCAGGGCCGCGAGCACCGGCAGGACGGTCAGCGGAAAGGCGGCGGTGCCCAGCACCATCAGCTGCATCATTCGCCCCGCATCGAGCCGCATCAACAGGGCGAGGTTCACGCTGCCCGTCAGCGCCGGGGCCGCAGCGGCGAGGGTCACTGCCAGTGCGGCGGGGGTCTGTCCCAGCCCGGCCAGCACGAAGCCCCCCAACAGCAGCAGGGGCAGCAGCGTCTGCAAGGCCAGCACCGAGGCCAGCCCCCAGATCAGGTCGCGCACCGCACCAAGGGCCGCGCGATGCCCGATCCTGAGCGCGGTGATCGTCAGCAGCGCCGCCACCATCTGCGGCAACCACCCGGCAAGAGCCGCCGCAAGGCCGGGCAGGGCCAGCCCCGCCAGCAGCCCGACGATCAGGCAGGCCCGAGCATGGCGCGAGGCCAGTCTCAGCATATAGCGCATGGCCCTTCACCGCTAAACCGGTGCGCTGCGCAAGTTTTCGGGCAGCCATGTGGCCACTTCGGGGAACCAGATCAGCACGAAGACCATAAAGACCATGATCGCGAACATCGGCAGCGCGGCCTTGGTGATATAGCCCATCTCGTGGTTGGTCATGCCTTGCAGCACGAAGAGGTTGAAGCCAATCGGCGGGGTGATCTGCGCCATTTCGACGACCACGACCACAAAGATGCCGAACCAGATCAGATCAATGCCCGCGCTGCGCACCATCGGCTCCACCACCGCCATGGTCAGCACGACCGAGGAGATGCCGTCGAGGAACATGCCCAGCACGATATAGAAGACCAAGAGCGCCATCAGTAGCTCGAAACGCGAGAGCTCCATCGCCGCGATCCCGTCGGCCAGCGCGCGGGGCAGGCCGGTGAAGCCCATCGACAGTTTCAGGAAGGCCGCACCCGCAAGGATCAGCGCGATCATCGCAGAGGTCCGCATCGCCCCCATCAGGCTATCGCGGAAGCTGTGCCAGTTCAGCGAGCCCTGAAACAGCGCCAGCGTCAGCGAGCCGATGACACCGATGGCCGCCGCCTCGGTCGCCGTGGCAAAGCCGAGGTACATGGACCCGATCACGACCGTGATCAGCGCAAAGACCGGCAGCAGGAAGCGCGAGTTGCGCAGCTTTTCACCAAAGCTCATGCCGGTCTCCGCATCGGGGTTCCAATCCTTCGACAGCATGCTGGTAACAGCGACATAGCCCATGAACATCAGCGCCAGCAGCAGCCCTGGCAGCACGCCCGCGAAGAAGAGTTTGGTGATGCTTTCGTTGACCGTCACGCCGTAGACGATCAGCGCCAGCGACGGCGGGATCATCAGCCCCAGCGTGGCCGCGCCCGCCAGCGTGCCGATGATCATCTTTTCAGGATAGTTGCGCGCGCGCAGCTCGGGGATCGACATCTTGCCTACGGTGGTCAGCGTCGCGGCGGAAGAGCCCGAGACGGCGGCAAAGACCGTGCAGCCGACGATATTGGTATGCACCAGCCCGCCCGGCAGTTTCGCGAGCCACGGCGACAGCCCGCGGAACATGTCCTGCGACAGCCGCGTGCGGTAGAGGATTTCGCCCATCCAGACAAAGAGCGGCAGCGCGGTCAGCGTCCAGCTTGAGGAACTGGCCCAGATCGTGGTGATCATGGCGTCGCCCACGGGGCGGGTGGTGAAAAGCTCCATCCCGACCCAAGCCACGCCCATCAGGGCAAGGCCGACCCAGACGCCGGTGCCAAGGAGGAAGAAGAGGACGATCAGAAACAGGGTGATGGCATAGATCTCGGTCATGGCGTCATTCCCCGAAGCTTTGATCGACAAGGTCGCGGGTGACGCGGTGGTCGCCCTTGAAGATGAGGTGCAAAAGATTGTCGGTGAGCGCGATGGCAAGGATGCCGCCGCCGATCACCATGACGGATTGCGGAATCCAGAGTGCGGTGGCGTCTTGGTCCTGGCTCACTTCGTGGAACTTCCACGACCAATAGACGAACCAATAGGCGTAGTAAGTAAAATACCACGCGACCGCCGCCGCCACGGCAAAACACCAGATATCCAGCAGCCGCCTCCCGCCCGCGCTCAGCGCGTTAAGCAGGATCGACACGCGGATGTGCGAGCCGCGGTTGAGCGCATTGGCGAAGGCGAGGAAACTGGCCCCAGCCATGGCATAGCCCGCATAGCTGGCAGCGCCCGGAAAGACATTGCCGGTCCAACGGGCGACCATCTGCGCCACGATCAAGGTAAGGATGGCCACCAGACAGAGCGCGGCAAGCGCCCCCGCCCCGGTATATAGCCCGTCCAATAGTCTGCGCAGCGCCTTCATGCGGCTCTCCCTCCGTCAAGTCATGCCCGGGCATGAGAACGGCGGCCCGGGTGACGGGCCGCCGCAGGTTTCGTGATTATTGCATCGCCTTGTAGTCATCGACGATCGCCTGACCGTCTTCGCCCGCGGCTTCGAGCCATTCCTGCGTCATGGTCTCGCCCACTTCGCGCAGGCCCGACATCAGCTCTTCGCTGGCCGGTTCCACGTTCATGCCGCCTTCGCGCAGCCCGTCATAGGTGAACTGGGTGTAATCCTTGGACGCTTGCAGGCCACGCTCTTCGGCCTCGGTCGCGCAGGTGGTGATCGCCTCTTTGTTGGCGTCCGAGACTTCGGCCCAGACATCGGCGTTGATCATCACGTAGTTGCGCGGCAGCCATGCGTCGACTTCATAGAAATGCGTCAGGCTCTCCCAGACCTTCTGGTCGTAGCCGGTGGCCCCCGACGAGATCATCGATTCCGCGACACCGGTGGCGAAGGCCTGGCTGACTTCGGCGGCTTCGATGGTCACGGGCGACATGCCGGTCAGCTCGGCCAGACGCGCGGTGGTGTTGTTGTAAGAGCGGAATTTCACGCCCTTCATGTCCTCGACCGAACCGACTTCCTTTTTGAAGTAGAGCCCTTGGGGCGGCCATGGCACGTTATATAGCAGGACGAGGTTCTGCTCTTCCAACACGGCTTCGACCTTGGGCTTGGCGGCTTCCCAAAGCTGCGCGCTGGCCTCGAAAGAGGGCGCGAGGAAGGGGATGGAGTCAAAGCCGAAGACCGCGTTCTCGTTCTGGTGGCCAGAGAGCAGACGCTCGCCCAGCTGGACCTGCCCGGTCTGGATCGCGCGCTTGATGTCTGCGCCGGCGAAGAGGGCGCCGCCCGGATGGACGGTGATCTCGATCTCGCCGCCGGTCTTCTCGCCCACGCATTCGGCGAATTGCACGCCGTTCTCGGAGTGGAAGTTCGAGGCCGAATAGGCCATCGGCATGTCCCATTTCTCGGCCGCGAAGGCGGGCATGGCGGTGCCCAGCGTCAGGGCGGTCATCGCCGCGCCGGCCATCAGTCTTGCTGTCAGTGTCATGTGGTTTCTCCCTTGTTGTTGCAGTCCCACGCTTGGCGTCATCCGTCGAAGCGTTGGGGGTGATACGGGGTCAGATCCGTGTTTGGCGTCTGCCCCATGATCAATCCGGCGATCAGTCGGCCCGTTTTCGGCCCGCCCGTCAACCCGATGTGATGGTGCCCGAAGGCAGTGTAGACCCGGCTCGTCCCGATCTGCCCGATAAGGGGCAGCGAGTCGCTGGGGGCGGGTCGGTGCCCCAGCCATTCGATTTCTTCGCTGGCGGTGAGATGGGGGAAGGCGGCCTTGGCCTGGCGGCGCAGCAGCGCCAGCGGGGCTTTGGACGCGCCCGCCTCCAACCCGCCGAACTCGACGATCCCGGCACAGCGCAGCCCCTCGGCCATCGGCGTGGCAACGAATTTGCCCGCCGCCATCATGGTGGGGCGCGACGGGCCGCCCTCGGCATCCTTGAAAACGATGTGGTAGCCGCGTTCGGATTCCAGCGGCACGTTGATCCCCAGTTTGCGCATGAGCGGTTTCGACCAGACGCCGGTGGCCAGCAGCACGTCATCGCAGGGCAGCGGGCCTTGATCGGTGAGGACTGAAGTGACCTCCTCGTCGACGATCGCCACGTCCTGCACTTCGGCCTGTCGGATGGTGCCACCCATCCCCTCGAAAGCCTTGGCCAAAGCGCGGACATAGCCGCCGGGGTCGGCGATGAAGCCGTGGTCGGCCAACCGTGCGATGCAGTTGATCTGCGGCCCATAGGCCGGGTCGAATTCCCTGACCACGCCGCCGTCGATGATTTCCGGCTCGAAACCCGCCTCGCGGCGCAGCGCCCATGTGTAGGCTTCAGCCTCAAAGGCAGCGCGGTTGGTATAGGCAAAGCAATAGTCGCTGTCGCGGACCCAATCCGCCAGCCCCAGATCGGCGCAGAGGGCTTTGTGTTGCGCCACGCTGTCGCTCACGATGGGCACCAGCCCGGCAGAGATGCGTCGGGTGTCGCGGTCATTGGCGTGGGCCATGTAGCGGCGCAGCCACGGCAGCAGGCGGGGCAGATAGGGCCAGCGCAGGAACAGCGGGAACTCGGGGTCGCGCAGCATGCCGGGCGATTTGCGCAGCAGGCCCGGCCCGGTCACCGGCGCGACGCCCGCCGCCGCCAGTACGCCGCCATTGCCATGCGAGGTGCCGCGCCCCGGCTCGGCCCGGTCGACGAGCGTTACCGCCGCCCCGGCGCGGCGCAGCCAGATCGCGGCAGAGACGCCGACAATCCCGGCGCCGATAACAACGACATGCTGGCTCATGGGTGGCGGCTTTCGATTTCGCGTTGGGTCATGGCTTGTTTCCTTTGGGGCATCTTTTACACAAAAAATCACCACGTCAACAAAATGCTGATAAAATGTCATCGTTAGGGTTTCGCTTGTCTCGCCCTGCCCGCAAAGGCACCCTGCGCCCAAACGGAGGGCATATGACAAACGAGACGGGCGCGCGGCTGGGAATCCTCATGCTGGACACGCGGTTTCCCCGCATTCTGGGGGATGTCGGCCATGCGGGCAGTTGGGACTTCCCGGTGCGCTATGCGGTGGTGCCGGGGGCCACGCCTGAAGCGATCGTGTGCGACGATATCGAGCCCTTCGTGCAGGCTTTTATCGCGGTGGGGCGCGACTTGATCGCCGAAGGCTGCACCGGCATCGCCACCACCTGCGGCTTCTTGGCGCTGATCCGGCCCCGTCTGGCCGAGGCGCTGGGCGTGCCCGTTGCCGCCTCGGCGTTGGAGCAGGCGGGGCAGATCGCCGCCTGCCTGCCGCCGGGGCAAAGGCTGGGCATTCTGACGATCTCCGCCGCCACGCTTTCGCCCGCCCATCTGCGCGCGGCGGGCGTGCCCGAGGGCAGCCCGGTGGTGGGGATGGAGGGCAGCAGTTTCGCCCGAACGATCCTCGGCAATCTGCCCGACCTCGACGTGGCGCAGGCGCGAGCCGAGATGGTGCAGGCGGCGCAGCGACTGGTGGAGACCCACATAGATGTCGGGGCGATCCTTTTGGAATGCACGAATATGGTGCCATATGCCCCCGACATCGCGGCGGCGACCGGGCGGCCCGTGCATTCGATCCACAGCTATCTCAACTGGTTTCACGCAGGGCTGCTGCCGGCCCGCTTCGGCTAATGCGGCGCGCGCAGCCAGCCGTCGGTGAAGCTGATCCGGCGCACCCCGGTCAGCGGCAGGAGGCGGTGCAGCTCTGCCTCCAAGGCCGCCTGCCGCCCCTTGCCCCAGCGAACCCCGCGCTCGGGCCAGAGCGCGGTGACGCGCAAGACGTCCAGATCGCGATGCGCCTTCATATCGACCCGCCCCACCAGCCTGTCGCCCTGTAACAGCGGAAAGACATAGTAGCCGTATTCGCGCTGTGCTTCGGGCACGAAAACCTCGATCCGGTAGTCGAAACCGAACAGCCGGGCGGCGCGTTTGCGGTCACGCAGGGCGGGGTCGAAGGGGCTGAGCACCCGGAGCCGTTTTGGCGGTTCGCGGGTAAGGGTTGGGTCATCGGCCCAGCCGGGGCGGGCAAAGGCGGGGCGCAGGCTGCCGTCGGCGGCCTCAATGTCGATCTCCTCCAGCCGCCCCGCGGCCTGCTCTGCCACGCACCAGCCGCGCGCCTCGGCGGGGGAGGTATGGGCCCAGAAGGCGGCCAATTCCCCCGCCGTGGCGAAACCCAAGCGCGTCAGCGCCTGATCGCAGCACCAGTCGATCGTCTGCTCTATGTCGGGGGCATGCGCCGGGTCACGCAGCGCGGCGGGGACCACCCGCTCGGTCAGGTCATAGCGCTTGCGAAACCCCTCGCGCCCGGTCACGGCCAGCGCGCCGCTACGCCACAGATATTCCAGCGCGGTTTTCGACGGATGCCATTGCCACCAGCCCCCGCTGCTGCGCGGCTCGTCCCGGCCCACGTCAGATGAGGTGACGCTGCCCTCGGCCCGGACCTGCGCGAGCACGTTTTGCATCTGTGTTTCGAAGTCGTGCCGCTGCCAATCCTTCCAGCGGCCCAGCAACTTGGCCGCATCGCGGGTTTGGCGCAGATGCCATTGCGGGTAGAATTCCATCGGGATGACGGCGGCGTCATGGGTCCAATGCTCAAACAGCGCCCGGTCTTTTTCATAAAGCCGCTTGAGCGCCGCAGGACGATAGCGCGGACGGCGGGCGAACAGGATCAGATCATGCGCCCGCGCCACCGTGTTGATGCTGTCGAGTTGCACAAAACCCAGATCATGGATCAGCTTGAGCAGTGCCGTGCCCTTGGCCGAGCCCTGCGGCGGGTCCGACAGCAGGTGACGCGCCAGAAACAACCGCCGCGCGGCGCCATTGCCGAGCCTTGGGCGGCTCACCCCTGACGGCGGCGGCGCAGGGTATCGCCCAGCGACAGCGTCGGCGTCAGGGTGATCTGGGTCTGCATCTCCGGGTCCGGGTCAGGCTGGGTCTGGTTCAGGATGATCCGCGCCGCCGCCTGACCGATCTCGTTCCGGCAGGCATCCATTGTCGCCAATTGACGCGGCAGACCTTGTAGCAGTTCGACGTTGTTGAACCCGGCAAGGCCGATCTGCCCGGGAATGTCGATACCTTGGTCGATCAGATGCAGCAGCCCGCCCGCGCCGATCATGTCATTGGAGTAATACAGAAAATCAAGGTCGGGCGAGCGTTCCAGCATCTCCTGTGTCATCTCGCGCCCCTTGGCCAGCGCGGAGCCGCCGGAGTAAAAGGCGCGGTCTTCGATCTCCACCCCCGCTTTGGCGAGCCCTTCGGTAAAGCCCTCGAAGCGTTTGCGCGCGCGGTGGTCGAGGGGCATTTTCGTGCCCATGAAGCCAATCCGCTCATAGCCCTCGCGCAGGATTGCCTGCGCCATCTCGCGCCCGGCGCGGCGGTGCGAGATTCCCACCATCGCGTCGACGGGTTTGCCGTCGGTGTCCATAATCTCGACCACCGGAATGCCCGCATTGCGCAGCATGGCGCGGGTGGCCTCTGAATGCTCCAACCCCGCGATGATCACCCCAGAGGGCCGCCACGAGAGCATCTCATAGAGCACCCGCTCTTCCTTCTCGGGCAGGTAGTCCGTCACCCCCACGACCGGTTGCAGCGGCGTGTCTTCGAGCACTTGGTTGATGCCGTTCAGGACTTCGGGGAACACCATATTGCCCAGCGATGGGATCACGACCGCCACAAGGTTCACGCGCTGGCTGGCCAGCGATCCGGCGATCTGGTTTGGCACATAGCCGAGCGCCTTGGCTGCGGCGAGAACGCGGTTGCGGGTGGCCTCCGACACGTCGCCGCGTTTGCGCAGCACACGGCTGACCGTCATCTCGGAAACGCCGCAAGCATCGGATACGTCACGCAGGGTCAAGGGGCGTTTGGGGGGTGTGGTCAATTTGGTTTTCCTGTTTGCCTCACCCATAGGTAGCGCGAAGCGGGAGGCGCGATCAAGCATTGCCGCAGCCCTGCCGAGCGGCGCAGCCATTCGGTTGCCAATCTGCCGATGACATCGCCCGAGGCTTGCGCTACACCCGGCCTGTCGGCCCCGTGGCTCAACTGGATAGAGCAGCCCCCTCCTAAGGGGCAGGTTGCAGGTTCGAATCCTGCCGGGGTCGCCATCAGTCATCCTCACCCCCTTGTGCCTTGAAATCCCCATCCGGTCTGTCAGATTGCCCGGGATATAATCAGGAATGGCAGAGGCTTTGATGAAAATAGGAACTTTTGTGATCGGGGCGGCCTTGCTGGCCGTTGCCGGATGTACGGTGCCGGCGAGCGGGCCGCAGGGCGGCTCGGCCCGTGTGGGCAATCTGCCGGAGTCGGTGGTGAGCCTTGCCGCGCCGAACCAAGATCTGTCGACGGCGCGTTTGCTGCCGGAGGATGGCTGCTATTGGTATCAGCACAACGGCCCGGTCGAAACGACGCTGGTGCCGCTGCGGGCGGTGGGTGGCAATCCGATCTGCACCAAACGCCAAGCCTGACATAACAACGGGGGCTGCCACGCGGCCCCCGTTATTCGTTCCAGCTTAGCTGCTGGCGACAACGCTTTCTTCCGCCGAATAGAGATAGGCCGTCGAGCCGGTCTGCACATTCGGGTAGAGTTGGTTGATATGCGCCATGATCATCCGCACACAGCCTGAGCTTGCCCGGCCGCCGATGCTCTGCGGCTGCGGGGTGCCGTGGATGCGCAGATAGGTGTCGCGGTTCCCTTCAAAGAGGTAGAGCGCCCGCGAACCGAGGGGGTTTTCAGGGCCGGGCGGCACCCCGTCTTCAAGGCCCGCGTAAAGCTCGGGATCGCGCTTGATCATGTTCTGGGTGGGGGTCCAATGCGGCCATTCCACTTTACGTTTGATCGTATAGGTGCCCGGCTCATAAAGATTGCCACGCGCGATCGCCACGCCGTAGCGCATCGCAGTGCCGCCCTCTTCGATATGGTAGATATAGCGGGCCACTGCATCGACGTGGATGTCACCGACGCGCAGGTTGTCATTCGCCACGACCCGTTGCGGCAAGAAGCGCGGGTGCACGCCCCAGGGGTTGCTTGTCGCCGGGTCAAAGCCCGCCGGGGTAACCTGCGCATCCCATGCGGCTTTCTCTGCCGCGCTTGGGCGTGTGCGGGCCATCAGGGGGGTGGCAATCGCGCCGGAAAACAGCGCCGTGGTGGTCTGAATGAAATGACGTCTTGTCAGCATGTGGTCGCTCCGTGGTTGACCTCTCTGCGCGGGGCAGGGTCGTATGCGTGTATGAGAGACTAACGGCCTTTCCCCGCTAGAGGTTCAAGGAAGAAGGCGGTTGCTGAAGAGATTGTGATCTAAAACACACGGTTTTCACGGGAGAACGGGGCGCGGGCGGGTGGGCGCGCGCCCCGAATGCTGCGGGGGTAGCAGGTAGGGAAGGCCCGGTCAGCCGCGTCCCCGGTAGGGGGGCACCCCCTGATCGGGGATCCAGACGCCCTCGGGCAGGGGGCCGGTTTGCCAGAACACGTCAATGGGAATGCCGCCGCGCGGATACCAATAGCCGCCGATCCGCAGCCACTGCGGGTCAAGGAACTCGGCCAGCCGTCGGGCGATGGAGATGGTGCAATCCTCGTGAAACGCGCCGTGATTGCGGAAAGAGGTCAAAAACAACTTCAGCGATTTTGATTCCACCAGCCACGGGCCGGGCACATAGTCGATCACCAGATGGGCAAAGTCGGGCTGGCCGGTCATCGGGCAGAGCGAGGTGAACTCCGGCGCGGTGAAGCGCACGTTATAGGCAACATCGGCCTGCGGGTTCGGCACCCGCTCCAGTTCGGCCTCTTCGGGGCTGGCGGGAATACGGGTTTCCCCGCCGAGTTGTTTGAGATTGCTGTAGATGTCGTCGGACATGGGGGTCTCCATCGGTCAGACGCCGCGCTTGTTGCCCCAGATCAGGACATGAAGTTGCGGCAGGATACGGGGGGCGAACCAGTGATCGGTCATGGCAAGATCGGTCAGCCAGCCTAGGCGGTCGGCCAGCGCCTGCGGGTCCACCGGTGTGGCGGGATCGACCTCGGGGTTGCCGGGTTGAAGGTAGAGCGGGATATCGAGGTGATGGGCATGCACTTCGCGCGCCCAATGGTAGTCGATCTCGTCAAAGATCACGATCTTCATCACCTGCTGCCGCGCCTGCGCGCCGAGGGTCCGGCAGGCGTCGAATGCGTCCCAGTCGACACGCTCACCGCTTGATGGCGGTTTGGGTGAGAGCACAAGCGTATCGAGATCGGCAAACCATGGCCGCGCGATGGAGCCTTGGGTCTCACAGGCGAAGCGATAGCCCGCGGCCTTGCCCATGCGGATCAGCGGGCCGAAATCCTGTATCGCCGGGTTGCCGCCCGAGAGGGAGACGGTCAGCGGTTGGTCCTTGGAAAGCTTCCGGACCCGGCGCCAGACATCCTCGGTCGACATGGGGGCCCAGCTATGGCGGTATTGGCTGTCGACGGCATGCAGACTGTCGCACCAGCTGCACCGATAGTCACAGCCGCCCGCGCGGACAAATACCGTCGGCTCCCCGATCAGCGCGCCTTCGCCCTGAATGGTGGGGCCGAAAATCTCGGCGATGCGTAGGGTCATGGCCGGTATTCCGCCCAGGTCTTCGGGGTCTCGCTGACCAGCACGGCAGAGGTCTCGGGCCAGCGGGCGGCGCACCCATCGTGGAAATGTTTCGCCATGTTCTCGGCGGTGGAGGGGCCGTCGAGCACATCGTTCAGATGCCGGTGGTCAAAGTGATCGTCGATATAGGTCTTGAGCGGTTTCAGGTCGTGGTAATCGCGCACGAAACCATCGGCGTTGAGCGTCTCGGCGGCGAGTTCGATCACGACGATATAGTTGTGTCCATGCAGCCGCGCGCATTGGTGGTCATCGGGCAGGTGGGTCAACTGGTGGCTGGCGGAGAAGTGGAATTCCTTGCGAATACGGAACATCAGCCTTCCCCCTGTGCGGCGAGGGCCGTGGTCCAATAGTCGGGATCGGCGTAGACCGTGGGGTCGGTGACCCCGGCCAGATGAAAGGCTTCGCGCCGCTCGACACAGGTGCCGCAGCGCCCGCAATGGACCGCGCCGCCCTTGTAGCAGGACCATGTCTCGGCGAAGGGGGTGCCGTGCTGCGCGCCTTGGCGGACGATCTCGGCCTTGCTGTGCTCGACGAAGGGCGTGTGCAGCCGCACATCGGCATAGCCGTCAAGCGCGGCCTGCTGCATCGCGTCGAAGGCGCGGGTGAAACCGGGGCGGCAGTCGGGATAGATGAAATGATCGCCGCCATGCACCGCAGTGGCCACGGCCTCATCCCCCTCGGCCGCGGCAATGCCAAAGCCGATCGACAGCATGATCGCATTGCGGTTCGGCACGACGGTGATCTTCATCGTGTCTTCGGCGTAATGCCCGTCAGGCACGTCGATATCGTCAGTGAGGGCGGAACCCGAAAGCGCCGCACCGATGCCGCGCATGTCGATCAGGTGAAATTTCACGCCAAGCCGTTCCGCCGCCGCGCGGGCGAAATCGACCTCTTTACGGTGGCGTTGGCCATAGTCGAAGGAGACGAGCCGGGTGAGGTGATGCACCTTTGCGGTGATATGCGCAAGCGACACGGAATCGAGTCCGCCTGAGCAGATGACAAGTGTTTTCATTTTGGGGCCCTTGTTTTGATGTCCGGGTAGGCTGCGACCGGATGGCGGGGCTTATTTCAGAATTTGCGCGGATTGCAAGCCTTGCGCTTGGGCGCGCAGGACCGCCGCAGCAGAGGCGAGAGAGTTTCCGCCAAATCCCGATAAAATAGGGATTTTGCTTTAACGACTAAATCTAAGTTAACTTTAGCCAAGGCCGCATTCGCGCTATGGTGAGCCTATGTTAAAAAGCAGCCAAAGCGTTACGCTTGACGCCAGCCATTATGAATTGATCGAGGCGATGACCGACGAAGTGGTCATCCTTGATGCCGCCGGCAAGATTGTCGCGGTCAATATGGCATGGAAGATCTTCTGCGAAGAGAACGGCGGCGACGCGGAAACGCATTACGTGGGGGCCAATTACTTTGACATCTGCGAAGCGGCGGTCATGGATGCCGTGGTGCAGGCGGAAACGGTTCTGGATGGGCTGCGCCAAGCGCTGAAAACCGGGACTTCCTTTGAGGGGGAATACCCCTGCGACGGGCCGGGGGTGCGGCGCTGGTTTCAACTCAACGCCAACCGCATGACGGTCCAAGGCGCGCCCTGCCTGCTGTTGCAGCACCGCAATGTCACGACGCGCCGTATGGCGCATGACGATATCGAACGTGCCCATGTGCAGGCGGAAACCTTTGCCACCCTCGTGGCCACCACGGGCGAAGCGATCCTGACCTATGACATGGAAGGCCGCATCATCAGCTGGAACCCCGCGGCCGAGCAGCTTTACGGCTATACGGAGGAGGAGGCTTTGGGCCAGTCGGTCGAGCTTTTGTATCCCCCGGATTGGCCGATGCGGGTGCTTGAGTATCGCGATCAGATCATGGCGGACAAGCTGCGCCAGTTCGACGCGGTGCGCGTGGCCAAGGACGGCACCGAGCGCCATGTCACCATCGCCTGCACGCCCATTCGGACGCTCTCGGGGGATGTCGTCTCGATCTCGAACATCCATCATGATGTGACCGCGACGCGCAAGGCCGAAGAGGTGCGCGATCTCGTCTCGCGTGAGGTGATCCACCGGGCCAAGAACATGCTCTCTCTGGTCACGGCGATGCAGCGGCAAACGGCGAATTCGGCGGCATCCCTTGCGGAGTTCAACAAATCCTTCGGGGCCCGTATTCAGGCGCTGGCCCGCTCCACCGATTTGCTGGTGGATGGCGGCTGGTCCTCGGTGGATCTGGCCGAGCTGGTGCGCGCGCAGTTGGATCCGTTTTTGCATTTGCAGTCCAAAGCGGTGGATGTGGATGGCCCCTCGGTCGCTCTGGGACCGCAGGCGTTGCAACTGATCGGTATGGCGCTGCATGAGCTGGCGACGAATTCCACGAAATATGGCGTGATGAGCGACGGCTGCGGCGATATTCAGTGCCACTGGTCCCATACCGAAAAGGGGGGGCTGCGTTTTCAATGGATCGAGAGCGGCATTACCTTTGACCCTTCTGCCAAAAAAGCCACCGGTTTCGGCAGCAAGGTTCTATCAGTATTGGCCCCCGCCATGGTCAATGGCGCGGCTGAAACGGTGACCAGCGAGAACGCCCTGACCTGGACAGTCACGATTCCCGCCGCGCATTTGGGCAAACTGGCCTGAGCGACGCCGCGCCTGCCGTGCTGCGCAGGTGGGCGGTTCACGTAAATCCCCCCTTTGCGGAACTCTCCTACGCTGGAAACTTGTTCCTCCTTTGAGACGTCGTTCGAAAAGGCAAAAGGAGGTTAGGATGGCCGAAGGACAGGGCAAGACCGCGAAACTTTACCGGATGGTGATGGAGCAACACCTCTGTCCCTTCGGGTTGAAATCCAAAGACCTGCTGGAGCGGCAGGGGTACCAGGTCGAAGATCACCACCTCACGACCCGCGAAGAGACCGATGCCTTCATGGCGAAAGAGGGTGTGAAGACCACGCCGCAAACCTTCATCGAGGAGGAGCGGATCGGCGGCTACGACGATCTGCGTGTGCATTTCGGTTTGGACAAGCCCAAGGAAGAGCAATCGGACACCAGCTATCAGCCCGTCATCGCCATTTTCGGCGTGGCCTTCCTGATGGCACTGGGGCTTTCGTGGTATGCATTCGGCAACATCTTCACGCTTCGGGCCTTCGAGTGGTTCATCTCGATCTCCATGTGTGTCCTCGCTGTGCAGAAGTTGCAGGATATCGAAAGCTTTTCGACGATGTTTCTGAACTACGACCTCTTGGCGCAGCGTTGGGTGCCCTATGGCAAGGTCTATCCTTTCGGAGAAGCACTGGCGGGTATTCTGATGACCGCCGGCGCGCTGACTTGGCTCTCGGCCCCTGTGGCGATCGTGATTGGCACGATTGGCGCGGTTTCGGTGATCAAGGCGGTCTATGTCGACAAACGTGAATTGAAATGCGCCTGCGTCGGCGGGTCGAGCAATGTGCCGCTTGGGTTCGTCTCGCTTACC
This sequence comes from Sulfitobacter sp. 1A15299, assembly GCF_043556915.1. Classification (NCBI taxonomy): domain Bacteria; kingdom Pseudomonadati; phylum Pseudomonadota; class Alphaproteobacteria; order Rhodobacterales; family Roseobacteraceae; genus Sulfitobacter; species Sulfitobacter sp. 1A15299. Next base: position 466,324 of record NZ_JBIFFJ010000001.1, read on the forward strand.
GAGAACGTCATGATGCTGGGCATGGGGGTTTGGATGCTGCTCAAGGTCTACGGCTGAGCAGATTACAGTGACCCGAGTTTTGTGCCGAGGGAGGTGTGGAAGGGTATCTGGTCGGGCTGAGAGGATTCGAACCTCCGACCCCCTGCTCCCGAAGCAGGTGCGCTACCAGGCTGCGCTACAGCCCGACCGATGTGCAGCGCAATAGCGCAGCTTGGCGGGTTTGGCAATTGGTCAGTTGCAGGGATTTTGCGTGGCGTTTGGGGGAAGCGGGGGGAATTGGGGGCGCTGCCCCCGCAGCCTGCGGCTGCTCCCCCGAGGGTATTTGAGAAAGGATGAAGGGAAGGGGGCGGGGCGTGAAACCCCGCCTTGGTTTCTTATAGGCTGGCGTCGAGGGCCTTGAGGATCGCATCGCCCATTTCTTCGGTCGTGATGGGGGTGCCGCCTTCGGGGCCCATCAGGTCGGGGGTGCGGGCGCCATCGGCCAGCGCGCGTTCGACGGCTTTTTCCAGACGTGCGGCTTCTTCGCCTTGGTCGAAGGAGTAGCGCAGCGCCATGGCGAAGCTGAGGATACAGGCGATCGGGTTGGCTTTGCCTTGGCCTGCGATGTCGGGGGCGGAGCCGTGCACGGGCTCGTAGAGGGCCTTGGGGCGGCCATCGGCGTTGGGCGCGCCGAGGCTGGCGGAGGGCAGCATGCCGAGGCTGCCGGTCAGCATGGCGGCGCAGTCGCTGAGAATGTCGCCGAAGAGGTTGTCGGTGACGATCACGTCGAACTGTTTCGGCGCGCGCACGAGTTGCATGGCGCCGTTGTCGGCATACATGTGGCTGAGTTCGACGTCCGGATATTCTGCGTCGCGCACCCGTTGGGTGACTTCGCGCCACAGGATGCCGCTTTCCATGACGTTGGCTTTTTCCATGGAGCAGACTTTGTTGCCGCGGCGGCGGGCGAGTTCGAAAGCGGAGCGGGCCACGCGCTCGATCTCGCTTTCGGTGTAGCGCTGCGTGTTGATGCCGACGCGTTCGTTGCCTTCCTCGAAGATGCCGCGCGGTTCGCCGAAATAGACGCCGGAGGTGAGTTCGCGCACGATCATGATGTCGAGCCCCGCGACCACGTCTTTTTTCAGCGAGGAGAAATCCGCCAGCGCGTCAAAGCATTGCGCCGGGCGCAAGTTGGAGAAGAGGTCCATTTCCTTGCGCAGGCGCAGCAGGCCGCGTTCGGGTTTCACGGAGAAGTCGAGATCGTCGTATTTCGGGCCGCCCACGGCGCCCAAGAGCACGGCGTCGACTTCAAGGGCGCGGGTCATCGTGTCGTCATGCAGCGGGGTGCCGTGTTTGTCATAGGCCGCGCCGCCGACCAGATCATGCTCTACGTCGAAGGCCAGATCGCGCTTTTCGCCGAACCAGTCGATGATGCGCGTGACCTGCGCCATGACCTCGGGGCCGATGCCGTCGCCGGGGAGGATGAGCAAGGATGGGTTGGCCATGGGAAACTCCTGAAAATACGGTTGGAGATTGGGTAGCCTGCGGGTTCCGGAGGGTCAAGATAGGGGGCGTCAGCGGGTGAGGTCGACCCAGACGAGGGCGTGTCGGCTGGCGCTTTCGCCCTGGGGCCAGATGAGGCCGGCGTCGCTGACTTCCCAGTTGCGGGAGGGCAGGATGTAATCGACCCGCATCGGGCCGGTTTGGGGCCAGTCGACCGTGGGGCGGTGCGGCAGGGGGTCTTGCAGCGCGGGGTGGGACAGGAGGGCGGCGATGGCTTCGCCGCGCCCGTCGCCGCGCTGCGGGTCGAGATTGGCGTCGCCCAGCAGGACGAAGGGCGGTGCCGGGGGTGTGCCGATCTTTCCGGCGAGGTGGTGGCGCCAGAAGGTGGTTTCGTCGTGGTTGCGGCGGCCATTGCGGTCTTCGGGGCCGTCGAAGACCGGCGGGGTGGCGTGGTAGGTCAGCAGCGTGACGGGGCCCTCCGGAGTTTGGATCGGTAGGGACCAGTGGCCGTTGGAGGAGAGGCGCTGCGTGGCATGGGCTTCGGCCCCCGCGAAGGGGGCGCCGTTGATCATCGGGTAGAGTGTATCGGGGAGGTCGCGCCAGAGGAGGGTGCTGAAATCTTGGAGCTCGGCCTCTTGGATTGGGTGGCGTGAGAGGATCGCCATGGCGCCTTGGCCGAAGAAGCGGCCATAGCCTTGGGCGTATCGGGGGGTGCCGAGCCTGCCGTCACCGTCAAGGTCGACGCCGCTTTGACGGCCTGCATTGGGCGGCGCGGCGAAGCGGTGGGGGTAGGGCGCGCCCGCGGCGGAGAGGGCGTCGGCGAGGGCATTGAGGGCGGCCTGTTCAAGATCGTAGTCGATACCTTGTAGCGCGATGATATCGGGATCGGCGCTGGCGATGGTTTCGATCACGGAGGTAACGGCAGGGTCATTCCCGCGCAGGATGTCGCGCAGGAGCAGGCCCGGCCCCTTGCGCGACAATTCGGTGTTGAAGGTGGCAATGCGCAGCGGTTCGGCCTGCGCGGTGCCGGTCAGCAGGAGCAGCGCCAGCAGGAAGCGGATCAGGCCGCCTGCATATGCGCTTCGGCGTAGGCGCGGCGGCGCTTGTCGTGGATCATCTCGGCCACCCGCCCCATGGCGATGCCGCGCATGATCATACTGGCCGGAAGGAATGCCCATGCGCTTATTGTCCAGATCATGGTTTGATGATTGCTCAGTGAGATCGGATCTAGCAGATCGGCGGTGGCCTTGACCACTGCGGGGATGAAGAAGGGCAGAAGGAAGCCAAGCGCGATGTTGATCCGCGCATCCCGTTGCAGCCGGTAGAGCACATCGCCGCCCGCCGTTGGGTCAAAGAGCGGCAGGTTCACCCAGACGTTGAAGGCGCCTTGGCGCGCGGGCCAGCCCATGACGCGCACCAGCACCACGAAGGTCGCCAATGCGATCAGCGAGACCAGATAGGCCAGCCCCGCCGCCGTGCGGATCAGGTTGACCGCCTCAAGAGGGGCGTCAGCGGGCATCATCAGCACCACGAGGCGCACGGGGGAATAGGGGAAATCAAGCGCATTGCCCAGTATCGTGCCAAGCGCGGTGAGTGCGCCGGTCAGCAGGGTGGGGGCCGTTTGACCCCGCGCGATAAGCGACAGGACGAGGATCGTGAAGAACAGGCTGATAAATCGCAGCCGATTGAAAGGCGGCGCATCGCGGAATTCGACGATGCCGGGTTGGCGGGCGTTGTATTCCATGAAGGTCAGGATCGCCGCGATACAGGCGAGCAGCACGGTGATTTGGCTGGATTCCGCATCGGCCCCCGGCAAAAGAAGCGCCGGGATGGCAATCAATAGCGCCACCAATAGGCCACGCGTCGCCGCGCCTGTCATTCGTCCGATCACTGCTCTGCCCTTTCAAACTGGCCAGCCGCGATACGATGCCGCGTGCTTGTTCCAACTTGATGCCCCTGGTTGATGGGGTGTGCCTCATTCTGGTCCAATTTTTGCCTTCTTTCCGCACATGCCTCAAGGCTCCGCGAAGAGAAGAGCAGGATACTGGGGTATTTTGAGGGAGGGGGTGGTGCCTTCTTGCATCAATTCCGTGGCGGTTTGATGGCAGGCGGCAACATCTTGTGGGCGCGCGATCTGCGCCCACAAGTTTGATCATGCAGGCCGGGCGTCAGACCCAAGGGCGGCTTTGGCCCAGCGAATCCTCGTAGCTGTCGATCGCGGCACCTTTTTCGAGCGTCAGGCCGATGTCGTCCAGCCCGTTGAGAAGGCAGTGCTTTTTAAAGGCGTCCACTTCGAAGGGGAAGGTCTCACCATCTGAGGTGGTCACGGTCTGGCCTTCCAGATCAATGGTCATCCGCGCGTTCGATCCTTTTTCGGCGTCTTTCATCAGCACGTCGACCTGCTCTTGCGGCAGGGCGATGGGCAGGATGCCGTTCTTGAAGCAGTTGTTGTAGAAGATGTCGGCGAAGCTGGGTGCGATGACGCAGCGGATGCCAAAATCGAGGATCGCCCAAGGTGCGTGTTCGCGCGACGATCCGCAGCCGAAGTTATCGCCTGCCACGAGGATCTGCGCGTCGCGGTACTGCGGCTGGTTCAGCACGAAATCGGGGATTTCGTTGCCTTCGCGGTCATAGCGCATTTCGTCGAACAGGTTCACGCCAAGGCCGGAGCGTTTGATCGTCTTGAGAAAGACCTTGGGGATGATCATGTCGGTGTCGATGTTCACCAGCGGCATGGGAGCCGCGGTGCCGGTGATTTCTGTAAACTTTTCCATCGGGATATCCTTCGGAGAGTGCGGGAACCACGCCGCCTGACGGCGCGTTCTAGGCAAATGGTGTATCAGGAGGGCATGGCATGTCGTACCAAACCGGCACGAAAGTGGAATGGGACTGGGGCAATGGCACCGGGACCGGCAAGATCGTCAAGAAATACACGCAGAAGATCACGCTGAAGCTGCAGGGCAGCGAGGTGACCCGCAAGGCGAGCGATGACGAACCGGCCTATAAGATCGAACAGGACGACGGCAGCGAAGTGCTGAAGTCCGGCAGCGAGCTGCGCAAGGCTAACTGAGCCCTGTGCAACGCGCCCGGTATCTATGCCCCACTCGCTCACGCCAGTTCGCGTACATCGGTCAGGTGACCGGTGAGTGCGGCGGCGGCGGCCATGCCGGGGGACACGAGATGCGTGCGGCCCTTATAGCCCTGACGCCCCTCGAAGTTGCGGTTCGACGTGGCCGCGCAGCGTTCGCCGGGGGCAAGCTGGTCGGGGTTCATCGCCAGACACATGGAGCAGCCCGCCAGACGCCATTCAAAACCGGCCTCGCGGAAGATGTCCGCCAGCCCTTCCTCCTCGGCCTGCGCCCGGACGAGCCCCGAGCCCGGCACGACCATGGCACGCAGACCGTCTTTGATCTTCTTGCCCTTCAGCACTTCAGCGGCGGCGCGCAGGTCTTCGATGCGGCCATTGGTGCAGGAGCCGATGAAAACGGTGTCGATTTGAATATCGGTGAGCTTCTGGCCCGGTTTCAGGTCCATATACTCCAGCGCGCGTTTTACCGCGTCGACCTTGCCGCCCTTGAAGTCCTCGGGCGCAGGAACGACCGAAGTGATCGGCAGCACGTCCTCGGGCGAGGTGCCCCATGTGACGACCGGTGCGATGTCCTCGCCCTTGAGCGTCACGACCTTGTCCCAATGGGCGTCCTCGTCAGAGAAGAGCGTTTTCCACCAGTCCATCGCCGCTTCCCACTGCGCGCCTTTCGGGGCGTGGGGGCGGCCTTGGCAATACGCGAAGGTCTTTTCGTCCGGCGCGATCAGGCCCGCGCGCGCGCCGCCCTCAATCGCCATGTTGCAGACGGTCATACGGCCTTCCATCGACAGGTCGCGGATCGCCTCGCCGCAGTATTCGATGACATAGCCAGTGCCGCCCGCGGTGCCGGTGGCGCCGATGACGGAAAGGGTGATGTCCTTGGCCGTGACGCCGGGGCGCAGCTTGCCGGTGATCTCAACCTTCATGTTCTTGCCCTTGCGCTGGATCAGCGTCTGGGTGGCAAGGACATGTTCGACCTCCGAGGTGCCGATGCCGTGGGCCAGCGCGCCGAAAGCCCCGTGGGTCGCGGTGTGGCTGTCGCCGCAGACCACGGTCATGCCGGGCAGGGTCCAGCCCTGCTCGGGGCCGACGATATGCACGATGCCTTGGCGCACGTCCGAGACGGGGTAGTAGTGCACGCCGAATTCACGCGCGTTCTTGTCGAGGGCGGAGACCTGAATGCGGCTGTCCTCGGTCATCGCTTCGGGGTCTTCGCGGCCCTCGGTGGTGGGCACGTTGTGATCTGGCACGGCGATGGTCTTGTCCGGGGCGCGCACCGTGCGGCCCGACATGCGCAGCCCTTCAAAGGCCTGCGGGCTGGTCACTTCGTGGACGAGGTGACGGTCGATATAGAGCAAGCAGGTGCCGTCATCGGCTTCGTGGACGACATGGGCGTCCCAGATTTTATCGTAAAGCGTCTTGGGGGACATGATGGTCCTCTCCCGTGGTTTGGAATGGCTATGGGTGTGGCTGAGAGGGCGGCTTATAGTCGCGCCAGAACGCTATGCGTCGCGCCGAAAAAGCGTTCGCGCAGACGCGCACGGTCGCAAAGATCAAACACCAGTATCATGGGGCAAGGGATATAGACCCAAAGCGAGTCTCGCAAGGTGGCATCGTGGGGGGATGAGGGGGTCGGCTTTGCAGCGGTTCTTGCCCTGAGGGGGAGGCTGTGCAACCGTGATCGTCCTTAGGTGCGAAGGCCATACATGATCCCTGAAACTCATCCCTTTTCGAACTTCCTTCTTTCGCTACAGGCCTTGTTCGACAGTGTTCTGGGCTTTGGCGAAAGTGTCCTGAGCCCCGGCTGGCGGCAAAACCAGATCCTGATCCTGCTCGCTTTGGTGGCGCTCGCTTGGGTGTTGCACCGGGTCACCGGGATGATGTTGCAAAACTGGGTCCGCTCCCGCGAAGGCTGGTCCAAATGGCAGTTGCGTGTGGTGGTGCAGGTCAAGCGACGGCTCGGCCTGATCTGGTTCGCGCTGCTGGCGGGGCTGCTCTATCAGGTGATGCAGAACGTGACTTGGCCGTCGCGGTCATATCTCATCGGTTTGGCGGCGACGCTGGCAGCGATCTACGTGGGCATCGCCTTCGCCGCGCGTCTGGTGCGCAACCGCCCCTTACGGCGCATGGTGACATGGGGGCTGTGGATCTATGCCACGCTCTACATGTTGAACGTCGCCGATGATGTGGCAGTGTTTCTGGACGGTGTCGCCCTCACGATTGGTGAGTTCCGCCTTTCGGTGCTGACCATTCTGACCGCGCTGGTGGTGATCGGCGCGCTTTTGACCATGGCGCGGCTGGCCAGCACAACCACCGCCGCGACGATCCGCAAGAACGAAGACATCAGCCCCTCCATGCAGGTGCTGGCGGTGAAGGGGGTGCAAATCCTGCTCTACGGCCTTGCCTTCTTCATCGGGGTGCGGGCGGTGGGGATCGACCTCACGGGTCTCGCCGTGCTCTCTGGTGCGATCGGTGTGGGCCTTGGTTTCGGTCTGCAAAAGGTAGTGTCTAACCTCGTCTCGGGCGTGATCATCCTGCTCGACAAGTCGATCAAGCCCGGCGATGTGATCAGTCTGGGAGAGACCTTTGGCTGGATCCAGACACTGGGCGCGCGCTATGCCTCTGTGGTGACGCGGGACGGTAAAGAATACCTGATCCCGAACGAAGACCTGATCACCGGGCAGGTGGTGAACTGGTCGCATTCCAATGACTTTGTGCGGCTCGATATCTATTTCGGCACGGCCTATTCCGACGATCCGCATCTGGTGCGCAAACTGGCGGTGGAGGCGGCCAAGGGCGTTGACCGGGTGCTGAGCTACAAGGCCCCGGTTTGCCATATCGTGGGCTTTGGCGATTCGTCTGTGGATTACATCCTGCGCTTCTGGATCAAGGATCCGACCGGCGGGCTGACCAACATTCGCGGCAATGTCTATCTGGCGCTTTGGGATGCCTTCAAGGAACACGGCATCTCCATCCCCTTCCCGCAGCGCGAGGTAAAAGTCATCGAAGACAGTCAACTGGCCCTGTCGCGTGGCGCGGCATCTCGGGATATGCCTGAGTGAGCGGGGATTTGCGCCACGGTTAACGCTGCCTGCAACCGATCCATTGAAAAATGAACCCCGTGTCGCTAAATTGGGGCTGCTCGGCACCGGGGCAAGCGTTCAGCATTGATGGTGCTATTTACGAAGGAGGACAATGTCCTGTCTCTTAACGTTGACGCAGCGCAGGCTGCTGACCATGGGGCTGCAATGACTGCCGCCTCGCAAATCGCAACCAGCGACGACCTGCTGGCGCTTATCCTTTCCTCGCTGAATGACGACAAGGCCGAAGATATCGTGCAGATCGATCTGCGCGGCAAGACGGCCATCGGCGACTATATGGTGATCTGCTCGGGCCGCTCCACGCGGCAGGTTTCGGCGATCTCGGAAAAGCTGGCGCAGGCCGTCAAAGATGCCACCGGACGTACGTCCAAGATGGAAGGCCGCGAAACCGGCGACTGGGTCTTGATCGACACGGGCGACGTTGTCGTGCATGTTTTCCGGCCCGAAGTGCGTGAATTCTACCAGCTTGAAAAGATGTGGCTGGGCGGCGACGACGCGGCCACAGCGGCACCGCACTGATCCCGCTTAGCGGGCCTAGGTCATGCGGGTTCACATCTGTGCCATGGGCCGGCTTCGCGCCGGTCCGGAAAAATCCCTTGTCGATGATTATCTGACCCGGTTCGACCGGACGGGGCGCGGTTTGGGCCTTGGCCCCGCGCGCGTGGTCGAGATGGAAGATAAGAAGAACGGCGGCATGGCCGCCGAAGCCGTGCTGCTGCGGCGCGCGATCCCCCAAGGGGCGGTGATCTGCGTGCTGGATGAGCGCGGCAAGGTCGAAACCTCCCCCGCATTTGCCGAACGGCTCGGCAAGTGGCGTGATGCGGGGCGGGGGGATTTGGCCTTTGTCATCGGCGGGGCCGATGGCATCGACCGCAGCCTCCGGGCAGAGGCGGATCATGCCCTCTCTTTTGGCAAGATGGTCTGGCCGCATATGCTGGTGCGGGTCATGCTGGCCGAACAGCTTTACCGCGCCGCCGCGATCCTTTCGGGCGGGCCTTATCACCGGGTCTGAAAGGGCGCAGGTCAGGGCAGCGGGATCGTCACCAATTCCGAAGACCAGCCGCTGACGCTGTCGCGCGCCTGAATACTGACCTCTCTCATCCCCTCGGGGATGCGCACGCCCGAAAGCGAGCGGGTGAAGGGCTGCTCTTTCACATGCGGATGCGCCAGATTGCGGGTGCCCAAGGGTTTCCCATCAGGGTCCAGAATGCGCCAAGCGTCGGCATAGTGATCCCAACCGCTATCGTCATGCCGGAGGGTGACGTCAAACTTCCACAAATCGCCCTGGCGATCGACCGTGACGTTCAGAATGGCGGGCGGATCGGCGAAACCCGGCGCGGCAAAGGCCATGAAGGCGACAATGAGGCTACGTTTGAACATGGGACACCAATAAAACAACGAACTGAATATAGCGCATTTCGGAAAGGTTCCAAGGTAGGCGGAAGTTGGGCCCGGTGCAATTCACCGTGAAGCCGCAATTTAGTGGTGCATTTGCATCAAGCGCGCGGCAAACTGGCCAAACCCGCGCCATAGGCTCTATGCTGCGGGGTCAGAGGAGGGACCGCAATGCAGATGCCAATACCCGATGCCGGGATCATTGCGCGCAAGGCGCGGGTCGTGGCGCGGCTGCGCGCGGCGCTGCCCGGCACCGCCGTGATCGACGATGCGCATGAGACCCGTGCCTATGAATGCGACGCGCTGACGGCCTATAAATGCCCCCCTTTGGCCGTGACCCTGCCTGCCAATACCGAAGAAGTCTCGACCGTGCTGCGGATCTGCCACGAGGAGGGCGTGCCGGTGGTGCCGCGCGGCTCGGGCACCTCGCTTGCCGGTGGCGCCTTGCCCACCGCCGATAGCGTGGTGCTGGGGGTGGCGCGCATGGCCGAGGTGCTTGAGGTCGATTACGACAACCGGCTGATGCGCGTGCAGACCGGCCGCACCAACCTCAGCGTCACCGGCGCGGTGGAGGAGGACGGTTTCTTCTACGCCCCCGACCCCTCGAGCCAGCTTGCCTGTGCCATTGCCGGGAATATCGCGATGAACTCCGGCGGGGCGCATTGCCTGAAATACGGGGTCACCACGAACAACCTTCTGGGCGTCACCATGGTGCTGATGGATGGCGAGGTCGTCGAGATCGGCGGCGGTTACATGGATGCGGGCGGGCTCGACCTGCTGGGGCTGGTCTGCGGCTCGGAAGGGCAGTTGGGCGTGGTGACGGAGGCCACCTTGCGCATCCTGCCCAAGCCCGAGGGCGCGCGCCCGGTGCTGATGGGTTTTGACGACAATGCCGTGGCCGGGGCCTGCGTCAGCGACATCATCAAAGCGGGCGTGCTGCCCGTGGCGATCGAATTCATGGACCGCCCCTGCATCGAGGCCACCGAGGCCTTCGCCCATGCCGGCTACCCGATGTGCGAGGCGCTGCTGATCGTGGAGGTCGAAGGCTCGGACGCCGAGATCGACCACCAGCTTGCCCTGATCACCGAGATCGCCCGCCGCCACAACCCGGTGGAACTGCGCGAAAGCACCAGCGCCGAGGAAAGCGCCGCGATTTGGCTGGGCCGCAAGTCCGCCTTTGGCGCCATGGGGCAAATCAACGACTACATGTGCCTTGATGGCACCATCCCGGTGAACGAGTTGCCCATGGTGCTGCGCCGCATCGGTGAGATGTCCGTTGAATATGGCCTTAAGGTCGGCAATGTTTTTCACGCGGGCGACGGCAACATGCACCCGCTGATCCTGTTTGATGCCAACAAACCCGGCGATCTGGAGAAATGCGAGGCCTTTGGCGCCGATATCCTGCGGCTCTGCGTCGAAGCGGGCGGTTGCCTGACCGGGGAGCATGGGGTCGGGATCGAGAAGCGCGATCTGATGCATGAGCAATACGGCCCCGCCGATCTAGAGGCGCAATTGGCCGTGAAGGATGTCTTCGACCCGGCATGGCTGTTGAACCCGGCCAAGGTCTTCCCCCTCGACGTGACGGAAGGGCGGCGCGGCAGCGGCGCGTCGGTGGCGGCGTGACGGTGACTTCCGAGGCGGAACTGGTCGAGGCGATCCGCGGCGCAGATGCGCCCCTTTCCCTGCGGGGCGGCGATACGCGTGGCATGGCAGGGCCGGGTGCGGCACTGTCGCTTGCCGGTTTGCAGGGGATCACCCTTTACGAGCCGGGCGCGCTGACGCTGGTCGCGCAGGCAGGCACGCCGGTCTCCGAGATCGAGGCCGCCTTGGCCGTCGAGGGGCAGCGGCTGGCCTTCGAGCCGATGGACCATCGCGCCCTCATGGGCCGCAGTGGCACGCCGACCATCGGCGGGGTCTTTGCCGCCAATGTCAGCGGTTCGCGGCGGCTTGCCGTTGGGGCCGCGCGGGATTTCCTGTTGGGGGTGCGGTTCGTCGATGGGCAGGGGGCCATCATCAAGAACGGGGGCCGGGTGATGAAGAACGTCACCGGCTATGATCTGGTCAAGCTGATGGCCGGGTCGCAGGGCACCTTGGGCGCGTTGACCGAAGTCTCGCTGAAGGTGCTGCCGAAACCCGAAACCAGTGCCACGCTCGCGCTGTCCGGGCTGGACGACGCCGCCGCCATCGCCGCGATGGCGCTTGCGATGCGCAGCCCTTTCGAGGTGACCGGCGCGGCCCATGACCCGGCGCAGGGGCTGACGGTCTTGCGGTTGGAGGGGTTCGAGACCTCGGTCGCCTACCGGATCGGGCGGCTGAAGGATCTGCTTGCCGCCACCGGGGGCGAGATCGAGGTGCTTGCAGAAGGTAGCTCAGAGACCCTCTGGCAGGGTTTGCGAGATGTGGCGCCCTTCCACGGGGCGACGGGCGATATCTGGCGCCTGCATTGCCGCCCGACCGAGGCTCCGGCGCTTGCGGCAAAGGCCGGGGCGGAGGCGCGGCTTTATGATTGGGCCGGGGGGCTGCTTTGGCTGCGCATGGCCCCCGGCACGGACCTGCGCGCGCATTTGGGGCGGTATGACGGCCACGCGACCTTGTTGCGGGCCGAGGCGGCGGGGGCTCTGCCCCGGCAGGAGCCCGAAGCGCCGGGGGTGGCGCGGTTGACAGCGGGGCTCCGGGCCAAGTTCGACCCCCGTGGCCTGTTCAATGCCGAAGCCTTGGCCCAGAGCGCATGACTTTGGTGCTGGCCTTCCTCTTTGTCTTTCTGATCGGCCCGTTTCTGTTCAAGGCGCTGATCGCCGTGCCGCCTTCGCTTCGGGCCATCCGTGCCTTAACGGCGATGGTGCTGGCGACCTTTCTTATCGCGCTTGCCTTGCGCTATGGTCTCACGCGCTATTGGAACGACAGCGCTTGGCTGTTGGGGGCCATCGCCTTGGCGCTCTGGGCCGCTTGGATCGGGGTGATCGCGCTGGTGGTCCAAGCGCTGCGCCGGGCCGATCCGCGCCCGGCGATGCGCCGGTGGAGCGGGGTTTTGGGGGCCGTGGGCACGACGGTGCCGTGGTTCGGCCTCGTCCTCGCCAATCTGATGCGCAGCACATAGGAACGGAGCCGCCATGCAAACCACCTTTACCCCCGCGCAGTTGCAGGATCCTGACACGCAGCGCAGCAACGAAATCCTGCGCGCCTGTGTGCACTGCGGCTTCTGCACGGCGACCTGCCCGACCTATCAGGTCTTGGGCGATGAGTTGGACAGCCCGCGCGGCCGCATCTACCTGATCAAGGACATGCTGGAGAACGACCGCGACCCGGACCCGAAGACGGTTCAGCATATCGACCGCTGCCTCTCTTGCCTCGCCTGTATGACGACCTGCCCCTCGGGCGTGCATTACATGCATCTGGTCGATCACGCCCGCGCCTATATCGAAGAGCGTTACAAGCGCCCCATGGGCGAACGTGCCCTGCGCTGGATGTTGGCGCGGATCCTGCCCTATCCCACACGGTTTCGGCTGGCGCTGCTCGGGGCCAAGATCGGACGGCCCTTTGCCCGGCTGATGCCTGACGCCCGGCTGCGCGCCATGCTGGAAATGGCCCCCAAGACGGTCCCCCCGGTCAGCCGCAACGACGACCCGCAGAGCTTTCCCGCCCAAGGCAAGCCGCTGCGGCGGGTGGCCCTGATGACCGGCTGCGCCCAAAAGGCGCTGAACACCGATATCAACGACGCCACGATCCGGCTGCTGACCCGCGCGGGCTGTGAGGTGGTGGTGGCCGAAGGGGCGGGCTGTTGCGGTGCGCTGACCCACCACATGGGCAAGACCGATGAGAGCCACACCCACGCCGCCCGCAACATCCGCGCATGGCGGGGCGAGATGGACGGCGAGGGGCTGGATGCCATTGTGATCAACACCTCGGGCTGCGGCACCACGGTGAAGGACTACGGCCATATGTTCCGCAATGACCCGCTGGCAGAGGATGCGGCGCGGGTTTCGGCCCTTGCAAAGGATGTGACGGAACTGCTGGCAGAGCTCGACTTGCCCTTTGCCGAACCGGCAGAGCCGGGCATGGTCGTCGCCTATCACGCGGCCTGCTCGCTGCAACATGGTCAGCAGATCAAGGCCACGCCGAAGACTCTGCTGAAACAGGCGGGATTCACGGTGGTGGAACCGGCGGACAGTCACCTCTGCTGTGGCTCGGCGGGCACCTACAATCTGATGCAGCCCGAGATTTCGGCCAAGCTGAAAGAGCGGAAGATCAAGACCTTGGAGGCCAAATCGCCGGACGTAATCGCGGCGGGCAATATTGGCTGCATGATGCAGATCGGATCGGGTACCGGGGTGCCGGTGGTGCATAGCGTCGAACTGCTCGATTGGGCCTGTGGCGGGCCTAAGCCGCCCGCGCTCAGCCGTAATCCCGACGCGCCTGCGCAGGTGCCGCGTTTGCGTTAAGCCTGCGCCGTATTTTCGCCGCAACTCCCCTATATCCGCCAAGTAAACATGGTTTCGAGGTGCATTTTGCGACAATTCTGGGCGGCTATTCTCGGCGTCTTTACCCTTGCCACGGCGGCGCTGGCCCAAGACAGCGCGCTCAAGGCGCTCGACAATGGTGTGGATGCCGCCGCTTGGGAGGCGGTGGGCCGGCTCGACATCGGCGGGACAGGCTTTTGCACCGGCACCCTGATCGCCCCGCGTTTGGTGCTGACCGCCGCGCATTGCCTGTTTGACCGCGAAACCAAGGCCCGGATCGACCATGGCGAAGTGCAGTTCCTCGCCGGTTGGCGCAATGGCCGCGCCGGGGCCTACCGAGACATTCGCCGCGCCGTGGTGCATCCCGATTACGTCTACGACGGTGAGGTCTCCTCGGGCCGGGTGCGGAACGATCTGGCGCTTTTGGAACTCTCCCGCCCGATCCGAAACACCACCATCCGCCCCTTCGGCACCGCCGCACGTCCGCGCCCCGGCGACCGTGTGGGCGTGGTCAGCTATGCCCGCGACCGGGCCGAGGCACCGTCTTTGCAAGAGGTCTGCAAGGTGCTGGCCCAGCAAGAGGGGGTTCTGGTGACCTCCTGCGCGGTCGATTTCGGCTCAAGCGGGGCGCCGATCTTTAGCTTTGTCGCAGGCGAGGCGCATATCGTCTCCGTCGTCTCGGCCAAAGCCGAGGTCGAGGGCGCGCAGGTCTCGCTCGGAACGGCGCTTGGCGCGCCTCTGGCGCTGCTGCAAGCGGAACTGGTGGCAGGCAAGGGCGTGTTTCTGGATTCCAACCCCGCAGGCAAGCGCATCCGCGTCGGAGAAGAGCGCGGCACCGGGGCGAAATTTATCCGCCCGTAATTCTGCACAGCAGGACTTGAAAGCGCGCAAATCCTTTCCCACATGAGCCTTGCCGAGGTGCCTCAATAGGGCTTCGGCGCTTGAAAAACAGGGTCTGTCCAATGGTGGAAGGCCCGATATGTCAATCGCTCACTGATGAGGATGAACACATGCGTAGCTTTGATTTCGCACCCCTTTACCGCTCCAGCGTTGGTTTCGACCAGATCGCCAATATGATGGACCGCGTTCTTACAAATGATGGGGCCACCCCCAGCTATCCCCCCTACAATATCGAAAAGCTCGATAACGATGCCTATCGCATCTCGATCGCCGTCGCCGGTTTCTCGGACAGCGACCTGAGCGTCGAAGTGCGTGAGAAGGCGCTGATCGTTTCGGCCCGCAAGGCGGATGAGGGTGAGGCCAAGACCTATCTGCACCGCGGCATCGCGACCCGGGCTTTTGAGCGTCGTTTCCATCTGGCGGACCACGTTCAGGTCATCGGCGCGGCCCATGCCAATGGCATGTTGCATATTGAGCTTGAGCGTCAGGTGCCCGAGGCTCTGAAACCGCGTCAGATCACCATCTCTTCCGAGGTAAAGGCGATCGACAAGGACGTGGTTGACGCCAAATCCGTGAACTAAGCCTACCCGTTCCAACGCTTTGCAAAGGCCCGCTTTTGGCGGGCCTTTTTTGTGAGCGGCGCGGCCCTGCGTGGGTGAATATCTGCCGAAGGCTACGCTCGAAAACGGCGGCTTTCTGCTGCGCGGGGCATGGGGAGAAACCAAGCGAAAGCTGTCGGGTTGAGTGGAGGACCGGGCAGGCGTGCCCGGGCAACAGCGTGCAAAATACCGCACGCGCAATGAAAGGAAGAACCATGACGACCTATGCAAATTCCCTACGCAAGCTTTCCCTGACGACGGCTGTCGCCGCTCTTATGGCTGCGCCGGTTGCGGCACAGACTCTGGATGCCGGTGTCGGCACCGATGCCACCGCCGATTTGGCTGGCACGGAGCTGGACACGACAGCCGGAGCCGAGGTGAATGGCACCATGACCACCGAGCAAGCCATCGACGAAACCGCGTCCTCGGACATTGAGGCGGATGCCGATATCGCGCTGGATGGCAGCAGCCTGGCCGTCGCTTCAGATGACACTGTCATCGGCACGATCTCGAACGCAGAGCCGCAAGCGGACGGTTCCGTGCGCTACTCCATTGATCTGGCCGAGGACTTTGCCGCCAATAGTGACCGCGCAGTCGTGCAGATCGACCAAGAGGTCGACGCCGATGGCCAGTTGGTCATCGGTATGACGGGCGAAGAATTCGCCGCGGCCCTGTCCCAACGTGTGAATGTGGACGGCGCGGCGCAGACCCGCACCAACTAAGGCGGGTCACTCTAGGGCGTATCTCTCCCTCGCCCGGAAGCCGGCAGCATGAAGGTGCTGTCGGCTTTTTTGCGCGGGGGATTGGCACTGTCTTGCAAAGAGGCCAGAAGGGGGCTACCCCGAATTAGTTATGATATAACATATCGAATCATGACGCAGGCCAAATCACGGAGAACGACATGCCCCAAACAACCGCATCCCCCCTATTCTTCCTGACGCTCAGCGCGGGCCTTGCCCTTTCGGCCCCGGTCTTGGCCGAAACGAAAGAGGCATCGCACGACCACGATCATTCCCATGCGCATGACCACGCCCGCGACCGGAACGACATTTACAAAGGCTACTTCGATGACGCGCAGATCAAGGATCGGCCCTTGTCGGATTGGGCGGGCGAGTGGCAATCGGTCTACCCGCTGTTGCAGCAGGGCGCGTTGGACGCGGTGATGCAGCACAAGGCCGAGCATGGCGACAAGACGGCGGCGGAGTACAAGGCCTATTACGAGGTTGGCTATGCCACCGATGTGGACCGCATCACCATTGACGGTAATGCCGTGACCTTCTTCCGGGACGGTGATCCGGTGCAAGGGCGCTATGCCAGCGATGGTTATGAGGTGCTGACCTACAAGAAGGGCAACCGCGGCCTGCGCTATGTCTTTGCCAAAGAGGGCGGCGATGCCGAGGCACCGGAGTATATCCAGTTCAGCGACCATATCATCGCGCCGCAAAAGGCCGATCACTATCACCTCTACTGGGGCGACGACCGCGCCGAGGTGCTAAAGGAGTTGACCAACTGGCCGACCTATTTCCCCGCCGAGCTGAGCGCGTCTGAGATCGCGGCGGATATGCAGGCGCATTAAGGGCGGCCCGCGGCATGACTGGCAAAAAGCGAAACCTGCGCAGCGGCCTGAAACGGCGGCGGCGTCCGGGCAATCCGATGGCGGCCTTTGACCAACTGCCGCCGCCCCTGCGGGCATGGCTCGCGCAGGCGGCGCTGCCGTGGTCGCCGCGTTCGGCGCAACGGCTGTGGTGTCGGGCGTTGCAGCGCTGCGAAGGGGATGTGGCGCAAGCGCTCTCGCATCTTTCGCGGGCGGAGCGCTGGATGCTGGCACAGGACCGGCTGACGCAATAGCCCAATGCAAAACGGGGCGCGCTATGGAACGCCCCGTTTCTTTAACTTCCGCCGGTGCTTAGACCGACAGGCAGACGTATTTCATCTCAAGATAGTCTTCGATCCCGTGGTGCGACCCTTCGCGCCCGAGGCCGGATTGCTTGACCCCGCCAAAGGGCGCAAGCTCGGTCGAGATGATGCCGGTGTTGACGCCGACGATGCCATATTCCAGCGCCTCAGCCACCTTGTAGACGCGGCTGAGATCTTTGCCGTAGAAATAGGAGGCAAGGCCGAAGATCGTGTCGTTCGCCATGGCGATCACATCATCCACATCGTCGAACTTGAAGAGCGGCGCGAGCGGGCCGAAGGTCTCTTCCTTGGCGACCTTCATGTCCTGCGTCACGCCGGTCACGATGGTGGGGCCGAAGAAGTTGCCGCCCATGTCGTCCGTGGCGTCGCCCAGAATGATCTCGGCTCCGTTGTCGACCGCATCCTTGATGTGCTCTCGCACCTTGTCCGAGGCTTCGGGGTTGATGAGCGGGCCAAGGTCGGTGCCTTCTTCAAGGCCATCACCGACCTTCATCTGGCTTACGCGCTCCTTCAGTTTCTGGGCGAAGGCGTCATAGACACCCGCCTGCACGTAGATCCGGTTCGCACAAACGCAGGTCTGACCGTTGTTGCGGAACTTGCACATGATCGCCCCCTCGACCGCCGCATCGAGATCGGCGTCGTCGAAGACGATGAAGGGCGCGTTGCCGCCCAGTTCCATCGAACATTTCATCACCTGATCGGCGGCCTGTTTCAGCAGGATGCGCCCGACCTCGGTCGAACCGGTGAAGGTCAGCTTGCGCACCGCCGGGTTTTCGCAGAACTCCTTGCCCACGGCGGACGACGATGAGGAGGGCACCACGTTGAACACGCCTGCCGGGATACCCGCGCGCTCGGCCAGAACCCCCATGACGATGGCCGAGAGCGGTGTCTCCGCCGCTGGACGCGCCACAAAGGAACAGCCCGCCGCCAGCGCTGGCGCGGCTTTGCGGGTGATCATCGCGTTGGGGAAGTTCCACGGCGTGATCGAGGCCGCGACGCCGATGGGCTGTTTCAGCACCATGATGCGCTTGTCGCGCTGATGGCCGGGGATCATCTCTCCGTAGACGCGCTTGGCCTCTTCGCCGAAGAACTCGATGAAGGACGCGCCATAGGCGATCTCGCCCTTGGCTTCGGCCAGCGGCTTGCCTTGTTCGGCGGTGAGGATGGTGCCCAGATCGTCCTGGTTCTCCATCATCAGGTCGAACCATTTGCGCAGCACGGCGGCGCGCTCTTTGCCGGTCCAAGCGGCCCAGTCCTTTTGCGCCTTCTCGGCTTGGGCAATCGCGCCCGCGACCTGCGCGCGGCTGAGGTCGGCGACCTGTGCGATGACATCGCCCCGCGCGGGATTGGTCACGTCAAATGTACCGTCGTCGCCTTCGACCCATTGGCCGCCGATATAGGCGCGGGTTTCAAGCAGGCTGGGGTCTTTCAGCAGTGATTTCAGATCCGTCTTAGCATCAGTCATGTCATCTCTCCGCTATTCTCTATAGCCTCCAAAGCAACAACGAGTATGATTGTCCAGTTAAGTTTGATCAAATCCGGGGTGGGAGACCCAAATGATGCTAGATGACGCCTATGCAAACGCTGCCTATATCGACGGGGCCGACGGCTTTCCGCCCCGCTGGGAAAAGGAGGCAGCGGCATTCCGCGCGTCACTGGGCGCGCGGGCGCAGCTTAACGTGCGCTATGGCCCGTCAGACCGTCAAAAGTTCGACTTCTTCCAGCCCGAGGGTGTCTCGCGCGGCACGGCGGTCTTTGTGCATGGCGGCTATTGGAAGGCTTTCGACAAGAGCTATTGGTCGCATCTGGCCGCCGGTCCGCTGGCGCGGGGCTATGCCGTGGCGGTGCCGTCCTATGACCTCTGCCCCGATGTGCGCATTTCCGAGATTTCCAGCCAGATCGCCGCGGCGCTGACCGAAGTGGCGAACCGCACGCAGGGCACCATCGTGTTGTCGGGCCATTCGGCGGGCGGGCATTTGGTGGCCCGCATGACCGACCCGCTGCTGCTGGGGTCCGAGGTGCGCGACCGGATCACGCGGATCGTGCCGATCTCGCCCGTGGCCGATCTGGCGCCCTTGTTGCAAACCGAGATGAACGACACCCTGCGGCTGGATGAGGCCGAAGCCGCCGCGGAAAGCCCGATTAGGATGACTCCGCCCCATGGCGTGGATGTCACCGTGTGGGTCGGCGCGGCGGAGCGGCCCGTCTTCCTTGAACAGGCCGAGAATTTCGCCCGCAGTTGGGGCGCGAAACATGTGGTGGCCGAGGGCAAGCACCATTTCGACGTGATCGATCCGCTGTCAGAGGCGGACAGCGACCTGACCAAGGCGCTGCTGGGCAGCTAAGGCCCGCATTCTGCGGCAAATGTCCCGCCTTATTGCGCGTAAGGCATTTGCCGCAGTGCCGCGGAAACACTATGTCAGAGGGGCAAAGGCCCCTGTTCGGCCGCGCGACCTAATGGAAAGGGCCGAAGATGAGAATCGTTAAATGGGTGTTTTGGGTGACCGTCTGGGTGCTGGTGGGGGCGTTCTTTCACTATACCCTGCCGCAGACCGATATCGTGCGCGTCACGGACACCTATGAAAAGCGGATCGACTTCGGCAACAACTCGATCTTCTGGTCCGGCTCCGCGACCGATAGCGCGGGCCAAGCGGTCAACCGCGATGTCTTTTTCATCCAGACACGCCGGGCCAAGGGCGATGTCATGGTCTACCGCAACGAAGACACGGGCTGGGGCTGGCCGCCCTATTTCAAGTTCGACACCGCCAACCTTCAGGCCGAGGCGGCGGATGCCCGCAGCACCACCGGCGCGCCGCAGTATTACGCGTTAAAGCACTACGGCTGGCGCAGTGAGCTACTGTCGATCTACCCCAATGCCATCTCGCTTCGCCCGGTCGAGGGGCCGGAGGCGCGCAAGGGCATCCCCTTCGTGACCATCATCGTGCTGACCCTCGCCGCGGCGCTGTTCTATGCGATCTGGGTGCGTTGGCGGCGGTTCCGCCGGGCGCGGCTGGACCCAAAGATCGAGGCGATCGAGGATGACATCGCCGCGCGGCGGGGCCGCTTTGCCCGCTGGCGGGCCGAACGACGCGCGCGGAAATAACCTCACCACGAACTGCAGGCGCTGAGCGGGGCAAGAAGTGCCCCGCGGTCAGCTTAATTCTGGTATTCCATCCTATATGGACATCATCCTCGTCACCACGGTCATCGCGTCGCTCTTTGTCGTTATCGGCTTGGCGGAGCCTTTGGCGGCGCGGTTGCAATTGCCCTACAGCGTGATCCTTGCGGTACTGGGCATCCTGATCGGGGTCTCGGCGACCTTTTTCCTGCGCACCGATCTGACGGATGCGCTGAACCCGGTGGCGGCGGCCATTCTGGGGCTGCCGATCCGGTCAAACGTCTTTCTTTATGTCTTCCTGCCGACACTGTTGTTTCAGGCGACCTTGGGCATGAACTTGCGGCGTATGGTCGACGACTGGGTGCCCATTCTGGTGCTGGCGGTGGTGGCCGTGGTGGTGGCGACGGTCAGCATCGGCTACGCGCTGTTCTGGGTCAGTGCGATCCCGCTGGCGGCCTGTCTGCTGATCGGGGCCATCGTCTCGACCACGGACCCTTCGGCGGTGGTCTCGATCTTTCGCTCAATCTCGGCCCCGCGGCGGCTTGCGCGGATCATTGAGGGCGAAAGCCTGCTGAATGATGCCGCCGCCATCGCGCTTTTCGGTCTATTCATGGGCTATGTCATGCTGGGCATTCCCGACCCGGAACTGGGCAGTGCGCTTGCGCAATTCCCGATGCTGATCGCAGGCGGAGCGTTAGTGGGCTGGCTCGGCGCGCGGATCGCGGTTTGGGTCATGGCGCTGTTTGCGCGGCATGAATTGGCGCAGCAGTCGATCTCGGTCGCGCTGCCCTATCTGGCCTATATCGTGGCCGAGCAAAGCGTCGGTGCGTCGGGGGTGATTGCCGTGGTGGCGGCGGGGCTGACGCTGAACCTCACGGCACCGGGGCGGCTGCCGCCACAGGCGTTGACCAACCTGCGCGAGCTTTGGGATGTGCTGGCCCATTGGGCCGGGGCGCTCATCTTTATCCTCGCCGCCCTGCTGATTCCGCGGTTGTTGGAAGAAGTCCGGCTGGAGGATTTCTTTCTTATCGCCGTGGTCGTGGTCGCCGCCATTTTCGCCCGGGCGGTGATCCTTTTCGGCCTGCTGCCCCTGCTGACGGCGGCAAAGCTTTCGCCGGCGGTCGAGCGGCCCTATCGGGTGGCGATCCTCTGGGGGGGGCTGCGCGGGGCGGTCACGCTGGCACTGGCACTGGCGGTGACGGAAAGCGTACGGGTGCCGGATGATATTCAGCGGATCGTGGGTATCTTGGCCACCGGCTTCACGCTCTTCACCCTGCTGGCCCAGGGTACGACATTGCGTTTGATCATCGGGCGGCTGGGGCTTGATCAACTCTCGCCCATCGACCACGCGCTGTCGCGACAGGTCATCGCCGTGGCTTTGCAGACCGTGCGCGAAGACGTGGCCCAAACGACCGAGAATTACGATCTGAACCGCGACATCGTGCGCTCCGAGGCGAAGCGTTTCGGCGAACGGCTTGAGACAGCGGTCAAGACCGCGGAGGAGGCGACCGATATCCTTGATCGCGACCGCATCGCGCTTGGGTTGATCGCACTGGCGGGGCATGAGCGTGACACGATCCTTGCGCGGGTGCGGGAGCGGACGATCTCGGCCCGGATGGCCGATCTGGTGCTCTCGGATGCGGACCGGCTGATCGAAGGGGCGCGGACCCAAGGCCGCAGCGGCTATCAACGCGCGGCCCGGCGCAGCGTGGCCTATGGGCGCACTTTTCGGGCGGCGGCGGTGCTGCACGGGCGCTACGGCGTATCGGGCCCGCTGGCGCGAATGACGGCGGACCGCTTTGAAATGCTGCTGTCGCAACGGTTGATCCTGCGGGATCTGGGCACTTTCATCGATGGCCGCATTCGCCGGATCCACGGGCGGCGGGTGGCCGAATTGCTGCATGACCTGCTGGCGCGCCGCATCGAAGGGATTGAGACCGCGCTGGAGGGGCTGCGCTTGCAGTATCCCGGCTATGCCGAAGAGCTGGAACGGCGTTTCATCCGCCGCACGGCGCTGCGTTTGGAAGAGCGCGAATATACATTGATGCGCGAAGACGGTCTTTTTGGGGCCGAGGTCTATACCGCCTTGATGCAGGAACTGGCCACCCGGCGCACCGCGGCAGAGGGGCGTCCGGGCCTTGACCTTGCCGTGCGGCGGGGCGCTTTCATCGAGCAGTTTCCGCTGTTTGCGGATCTGGAGGAGGGCGCGCTCAAACGGCTGAGCCGGGCGCTCAAGACCCGCTATGTCGATATTGGCGATGTGGTCTTGCACAAGGAAAGCCCCGCGCGCAGCGTGTTCTTCATCGCCTCCGGTGCGGTCGAATTGGAAAGCGCGGGACAGACTTGGCGTTTGGGGCGGGGGGAGATGTTCGGCCAGATGGCCATCCTGACGAACCGCGTCCGCCGGGTGGATGTGCGGGCCATCGCGCCGACCACGCTTTTGGTTTTGGACGAAGACCGGTTCCGCCGCCTGCTGGAGCGTAGCGCGGCCCTGCGCGAGGCGGTGCGTGCCAGTGCGGAGAAGCGCGGGATCGATCCGGTGGATCTGATCTCGGGTGGGCGGGGGTAGCTCGGCGCGTCAAACGCTGGTGGGGCGTTTGGGGCCGGTGTGGTGCAGGGTATTTGGGAAAGGATGAAGATAGGGGGGGTGCGGCCGGTAGGGGCGGCCGCACCTTTGGCTTGGGTTAGTCGTCGGGGGTGATTTCGCCGGTGGTGGCGTCGATCAGCAGGTCGCGTTCGCCGGTGGCGTCGGTCAGTTCGACTTCATAAACCATGCGGTCATCTTCATCGTCGAGTGAGACTTCCTCGACCCATGTGCCGTCTTGGCCTTCAAGTTCGGTCAGCGCAGTCATCAGCACATCGCGGGCCGTGCCAGCGGCGCGCAATTCGTCTTCTTGGAAGAGGCCGCTGAGGAAGCTGGTGAGCCGCTCTTCGGACTGCTTCATCACCTCACCAGTGGCGGCGTTGACGGTGACTTCGTAAACGGCTTCGCCGCGAACGAGGTCGATCTCATAGACCAGCGCGTTGCCTTCGGTCTCGATCTCAGCCTCCAGCACGCCGCCGTCGATGCTGCTTTGCGCGGCTTTGATGGCCTGGGACATGCTGATGCGCTCGGCCTCGGAGGCGGTCTCTTGCGCGAAGAGGGCTGCGGGGGCGAGCAGGAGCGATGTGGCGAGGGCGGTGAACTTATGTGTCATGAGAAACCTCTTGCGTTGTGGTGTGTCGGGCCGCGGGGCGGCGTTCACGGCTCAACGCTTGACGCGGGGGGCTGTTCCAGACGGGAGAGGCGGGCGGCACTAATCTGCGAAGAGGCCTACGGGCTGGACGATCGCGCGGGCCTCGTCTTCGGTCACCTTGAGGAAATGGGCGAGGGCTGCGGTGTTGGTTCCGAGCTCGGCGTATTCGGAGAGACGGCTGTAGTTCGCGAATTGGGCGTCGCGGATTTGGTCGACTTCATGCAGCATGTTGCCGCGGACCGTGGGGAGCAGGCGCGACAGGTTTTCTTGCGATGTTTGCGCGCCGCTCAGGCCGATGCGCCGGGCGTGGCTGCAAAGATAGGCGTCGGTCAGTTTGCATTCCAGTTCAAGCATGCGCACCTGCGCACGGTCCGAGGCGAAATCGCGCAGCAGGTCGAGGTTCGACGTGTCGATGCAGACGATCAGCCGCGGGCTGTCGTAGTAGTCGTAGAGCATCCGCATCAGGGCGCGGCGATGGCGGGTGCGCTTCTCCAGCGTGGTTTGAATGCCGCCCAGATCGGGCAGGGGGGTGTCTTCTTCGTTGAAGAGGAAATCCACTGCCGGGAGACCGGTTTGCTGGCGGATCCGTCCGACGAGCCGTTTTGCCACATGCCATTTCTTGGCGATGATGATCAGCAACTCCCGCTCGCGGCCAAGGCTGGATTCCGTCTCCCAAAAGCGGGGGGCGAAGCGGCGGCCGATGCGGCCTCGCGCGGTGAGGAATTCGAACAGGTTGCGGCCTTCGTCGCTGATCTGGAACGGCACCCCTTGGGCAGCGTAGAGCAGGCCGAGGCGGCGTTTGAGGTCCAGTGCCTCGGGGCTGATTTTGCGGGCGAAGAGGTGGTTCTGGCCGAGCAGCAGATCGTAGTGGTCATTGTAGAAGGTGACCGGCATGCCGTAGTCGGAAAACAGCAGGAAGGTCAGGCTGCGGTTGGCGATTTCGTCCTCGGGGACGAGGTGGCGCACGAGGGTTTGAAAGAAGGTCTCATCCGGGATCCAGGTGCTGCGGAAAAAGCGGATCACGTCGGGGCGCTCGTGGCTGAATGCCATCAGCGCCTCCACGGTGCGGCGGCGCAGGCACCACCACTGGCTGCCAATTTGCACCTGAAGGTCGGCAGGGATCTTGCGGGTGAGACCAAGGCGTTTCTGGGCCTCGAACATTGCATAGAAGCGTTTGCGCTGCGTGCGTTCGTTGAACCAGTGGCGATAGATCAGCCGCTCTTCTTTCCAGCCGGTCTTGATCCAATCGCTTTCGAAGTAATCCACGCTTTCGATGAAGTCGGTGTCATTCTCATCGAGGAACCGATGCGCGTATTCGGCGGATTTGATCGCCATGCAATCGCCCGACAGCAGGTAGAAATGCGTGGCGCGCGGGAAGGCTTCCATCGCGGCGGTGAGCGTGTCGAGCGTGGCTTGCACCAAGGACCATTCGCCCCAGCCGCAGCGGATGCGTTTGCGCGGGAAGGTGACGTTTGAGTTGTCGCGCAGGGCCGCGGTGACCTGGGCGTAGTCTTCGGCACTGGCGGAGGCGTCGAAGTGGATCGCCATGTAATCGCCCACGGCGGTCAGCCGCTCGGCCTGCCGGATGATGGCCTCCGGATCCTTGTGGCACAGCAGGATATAGGCAATTTTCGCCATGCAGGATACCGAATGTCCTTGTCGCGGCCCGCTTGCATCGGCCTTTTGTCGTGGATCACCTTCCTAGTTAATCCTGAAGACCGATTGAATAAACAGCATTTCTTTGCTTTTTTGCACCGAGGTCTGACTGTTGCTTAAAACAGCCAGCGCCAGCAGGAGGCAGGACGCGCATGGGTTTTCCCGGAACATGGATGACGGAAAGTGAGAGCATGGTGTACCGCGTGGTGCCCAAATGCGCCTGTTCGACCATCGGCCAGATCATGTATTATTCCGATCATGGCGCATTCTTCGATGGCGACATCCATGATGCCAAATCAGGCATTCATAAATGGGCCTTGGATGGGTCGCAGGGGCCGATTGCCGAGAATGTGACGGCGCGCAAGTCCTATGCCTTTACCTGCGTGCGCAACCCTTACACGCGGATTCTGTCGTCTTTCTTTGACAAGATTTGCGGCATTCAGCGCAACGGGCGGCGCTATCGCGGCAATCTGGTGCCGCTGCTGGTGCAGAAATACGGGATCGACGTGGGCGGTGAGGACGGCAAGCAGGAGTTCGACCAGATCGCGAGCTTCCGGCGGTTCCTGCTGTTCGCGCGCGATAGCATTCGTTGGCGGCGGCCAATGGACCCGGATATTCACTGGTCGGCCGTCTCGGGCCATGTCAGCACGTTCATCGTCAACGGCGGCACCTACGACCAGATCTTCTGGACCGAGCGGTTCAACGATGGGATGCAGCAGGTGCTTGATGCCGTTGATGCGCCGCACCCTGTCGATCTGGCGGCGATCCCGCGTTTTAACGAAAGCGAAGGCCATGGGCCTAAGCGGGCGCATCCGGTCGAAGATTACTTCGATGATCTGTCGATGCATCTGATGCGCGAGATCTACAAACGCGACTTCGATCTGTTCAAATATGACTTCGACAACCCCGGCAATAAGCAGCCTCTGGGGGAGATCGATTTGGATGAGGTACACGCCAAACTCGGTGACTGAGCGGCAGCATCTTGCACCGGGGCGGGGGGCGCTCTACATGCTTTGCCATGTCACAGGTCAAGTCCAGTTCCAAATCCGATCCGAATTACAAGGTGATCGCCGAAAACCGCCGCGCGCGGTTTGATTACGCGATCGAAGAAGATATCGAATGCGGTATCATCCTTGAGGGATCCGAGGTGAAATCCCTACGCGAAGGCGGGGCGAATATCGCCGAGAGCTATGCGGCCGTGGAGGATGGCGAACTGTGGTTGGTGAACGCCTATGTGGCGCCCTACAAACAGGCCAAGACCTTTCAGCATGAGGAGCGCCGCCGGCGCAAACTGTTGGTCAGCCGTAAGCAATTGGCCGATCTGTGGAACGCGACGCAGCGCAAGGGCATGACGCTGGTGCCCTTGGTGATGTATTTCAACCATCGCGGCATGGCGAAGATCAAGATCGGTGTGGCTAAGGGTAAGAAGCTGCACGACAAGCGCGAGACGGCGGCCAAGCGCGATTGGTCGCGGCAGAAGCAGCGGTTGTTGAAGGATCACGGGTAGGTTTCGCTTCGACCGAGCTTACCACCGGCCCGGAATCAAGCCGCAGGCGCCGGGCCATCGCCTGCCCGCCCCGCCGGGTAGGCGATTTGGTAAGGTTTGGCGCAGCTTCGCGAACGTACATCACGGTTGAGACATAAAGTGGCATGAACCGACGTCACATCGCCCACCCGCGGGCAGGCGATGGCCCTCAGCACGCCTCGCCGCCCCCCTTCCACTTGCCAGCATCCCCTGCCGGTTATAGGCATGGGCAACGCCCGCGACGAAGGAGGCCCCCATGGCCGACGATCCCAAGACATTGGTGTCAACCGATTGGTTGGCTCAGCATCTGAAAGACCCGGACCTGCGCATCCTTGATGCCTCGTGGTATCTGCCCGACGCCGGGCGCGATCCGAAGGCGGAGTATGACGCTGCGCATATACCCGGCGCGCGCTTTTTCGACATCGACGATATCTCAGACGCGCGTTCGGACCTGCCGCATATGGCCCCGCCGATCGAGAAATTCATGTCGCGACTGCGCGCCATGGGTGTGGGCGATGGGCATCAGGTGGTGGTCTATGACGGCGCGGGGCTGATGTCCGCCGCGCGGGTCTGGTGGCTGTTCCGCCTGATGGGGCAAGAGAATATCGCCGTGCTGGATGGCGGGCTGCCCAAATGGCAGGCCGAGGGGCGCGAGACCGAAGACATGCCCCCCGTGCCACGCGACCGCCATATGACCGTGCGCTTCCAGAACCAACTGGTGCGCGACGTGACACAGGTGGCCCATGCCTCCAAACTCGGCGATCCGCAGATCGTCGACGCCCGCGCCGCAGCACGTTTCCGCGGCGATGCGCCTGAACCGCGCGCGGGGCTGCGTGCGGGCCATATTTCCGGCGCGCGCAATGTGCCCTTCACCGATTTGCTCAACGACGACAAAACGATGAAGACCCCCGAAGAGACCCGCGCCATTTTCGAGGCGGCGGGCGTGGACCTGTCGAAACCCGTCATCACCTCCTGCGGCTCGGGCATCACCGCCGCCGTGCTGGCGCTGGCGCTGGAGCGGATGGGCCACCGCAAATGGTCGCTCTACGATGGTTCTTGGGCAGAATGGGGCATGTTCCCCACCGTGCCCGTGGCCACCGGCGCGGCTTAATCCTTTACCGTTACCTTCCAACCGGAGAACCCAATGTTCGAGACGCTCAAGGCGCAACCCGCCGATAAGATCCTTGCCCTTGTACAGGCTTACCGCGAAGACCCGCGCGACACGAAGATCGACCTCGGCGTCGGTGTCTATAAAGACGCCAGTGGCAACACCCCGGTGATGCGCGCCGTCAAAGCCGCCGAGCAGCGCATCTGGGAAAACCAGGAAACCAAGGTCTACACCGGTCTGGCCGGCGATCCGGCCTATACCAATGCGATGGCCGCACTGGTTCTGGGCGACGCCGTGCCGCGCGGCGCGATTGCCGCCGCCGCCACCCCGGGTGGCACCGGTGCCGTGCGTCAGGCCTTTGAACTGGTGCGTATGGCCAACCCCGAAGCGCGGGTGTTCGTCTCTGACCCGACATGGCCGAACCACCTGTCGATCCTGTCCTATCTGGGCATGGAGGTGGTGAACTACCGCTATTTCGACAGCCAAACCGGTGGCGTGAACTTCGACGGCATGATCGAAGACCTCAAGACCGCCAAGAAGGGCGATGTGGTCCTGCTGCACGGCTGCTGCCACAACCCAACGGGCGCGAACCTCAACAGCGCGGAGTGGGACGCGGTGATCGACGTGCTGCAAAGCACTGGTGCCGTGCCGATGATCGACATCGCCTATCAGGGCTTCGGCGACGGGTTGGAAGCGGATGCCGCTGCGACGCGCAAGGTGGCCGCTTCGGTGCCCGAATGTCTGATCGCGGCAAGCTGCTCCAAGAACTTTGGCATCTACCGCGAACGGACCGGCATTCTGATGCTGGTGGCCGCCGAGGCGGCGCAGGGGCTGAACCAAGCTACCCTGGCCTTTCTCAACCGCCAGAACTACAGCTTCCCGCCCGATCACGGCGCGCGGATCGTGTCGACCATCCTGACTGATGACGACCTTAAGGCCGACTGGATGGCCGAGCTGGAAGACGTGCGCAACGCCATGCTGGGTCTGCGAGAGCAACTGGCGGATGAGTTGCAGAAACTCTCTGGGTCGGACCGCTTTGGCTTCCTCGCCCAGCACCGGGGCATGTTCTCGCGCCTTGGCACCACGCCGGATAAGGTCGATGCGCTGCGTGAGAAACATGGCATCTATATGGTTGGCGACAGCCGTATGAACATTGCCGGGCTGAACCAGCACAGCGTGCCGATCCTTGCCCGTGCGATCATCGACGTCGGTATCTAACGGCATCCCGGGCCGCGCAGGTCGCGGCCCGGAGCGGCCCCCAATTGTTGCCGAACGATGGGGCCCTGCCTCTATTCCGGCCTGTTTTAATCAAAACTTGGTCGAAATGGCATGTTTAGATAGCGTGAGTGAAAACTCAGGGTCGGGTCAATTTTAGTATCGTTTTTACAATGCATTCGTTTGGATGTGAGTTTGCCTGCGGTAGAGCTGGTGATCGTGACGGCATCGCTTGTCACGGTCTTGGGCTATTGGGTGCGCGGGCATAGCAGCCTGCCCGGTAAGCATTGGTTTTTGCTGGCCATTCTGGCCATGGACCTCTGGCTTCTGTCGGTCGGGGTCGAACTTTCCGCCCCCTCTGCCGCCTGCGCCTTTGGGGTCAGCCGCCTTGCGTGGATCGGCTTTGTGCTGCTGCCGACCTTTTGGGCATTCTTCCTCTATGAATATGCGCTCGGGGCCAAGGTGCCGCGGTGGTTGGTGCCGCTTTGCGCGGGGTTTGCGCCCGCGTTGATCACCCTCGCCGCGGTGACGAGCGGCTGGCATGAGAAGTTCTATGGCCCCGAAACCAAGTGGTTGATGAGCGCAGAGGGGGCCTATGTCCAATCTGACCACGGCCCGCTGTTCTTCATCGCGATCACCTATCTTTACATGGTCATCATGGCGGCGGCGGTCGTGGCGGGGCGGGCGGTGCGTTCGGCCAACCCGGCGGTGCGCAGCTTTTTCCTCAAGCTTTTCGCCGCGACGCTGATCCCCATGGTGGCCAATCTGGCCTATATCTTGGGCGGCATCACCCTGTTCAACACCGATCCGACGCCCTTCTCCTTCGCGCTTTCGCTGACGCTGGTGGTCTGGCTGGTGGCCGATAACCGCTGGATCGACGTGAACGCAATCGCGCGCGAGCTGTTGTTTTACAACAGCACCGATCCGGTTTTCGTGGTCGACCCGAGCGGCGCTGCGATCGAGACCAATCCCGCCGCCGCCGACCTCTTGGCCCGGGAGGCCGACCCCGAGGCACCGTTGAGCGCCTTTGGGGAGTTGGGGCCGATCATCCGCTATCTTGCAGCCCATGGCAGCCTGCCCGATGTGACCGATATCCGACTGGGCCACCGCCATTTCGCCGTACGCGCCCATGCGATCTCTCTGGGCGCGGGGCAGAAGCAGGCAGGTTGGGCCGTGGCGTTGGTGGATGTGACCGTGCAAAAGATCGCCGCCGAGAAGGCCATCGCCGCCGAGCAGATGCAGGCGCAGTTCCTCGCCACGGTCAGCCATGAGCTGCGCACCCCGCTGACGGTCATCAACGGCGCCCTTGGCCTGCTGTCGCAGGGCGGGGCCAGGGTGAGCGATGCGCAAAAGGCGCGCTTGCTGGCAAAGGCGATCGGCAGTTCAAAGACGCTGACGACCTTGGTCAATGATCTGATCGACACCCAAAGCCTCAGCAGTGCAGAGTTCAGCATCGACCTGCAACCTGCCGCGCTCGCGCCGCTGGTGCAAAAGGCCGTGGCGCGGGCGGAAAGCCTGCAACCGGAGAAGGATATCCGCTTTAGCTGCGAGATGCCCGAGGCGGTGCTGACGGTCCAAGCCGATGCAGAGCGGTTGGGGCAGGTCCTTGGAAATGTGCTGTCGAACGCGGTGAAATTCTCCGCACCGGGCGGGCAGGTGGAGGTCAGCCTTCGGCAGTCCGAAGGCATGGCGCATGTGCAGGTCAGCGACAGCGGCTGTGGCATCCCTCCGGGCGCGGAAGAGCAGGTCTTTGCGCCCTTTTCGCAGGTCGATGGCTCCGACACCAAGATCGCCTATGGCAGCGGGCTGGGGATGCATATCACCCGGCAGATTCTGGACCGGCACGGCGGCAGCATCCGCTATGTCAGCGCCCCGGGTGTTGGCACGACCTTTACGATTTCTTTACCCCTAGTGGGCTAACGCAAACCGCCCGGCCATTGCGGGCCGGGCGGTCGATTGTTTGGCGATGCGCCGGGGCTTAGCCCTTGGCGAACTCGGGGTAGGCTTCCATCCCCAGTTCCGACATGTCCAGACCGGTGATCTCGGCCTCTTCGCTGACGCGGATGCCACCGGCGGCTCTCAGGATCAGCCAGACGACGAAGCTGACGATGAAGACAAAGAGGCCAACCGCGGCAAAGCCGATGATCTGTGTGACGAAGGATGTGCCTTCGGTATAGACCGGCACGACCAGCGTGCCCCAGAAACCGGCGATCAGGTGAACCGGGATCGCGCCGACCACATCATCGATCTTGAACTTGTCGAGCATCGGCACGGTCAGCACCACGATGACACCGCCCACGGCACCGATCCAAAGCGCACCGAAGAGCGTCGGGTCAAGCGGCCCTGCGGTGATCGAGACGAGACCGGCCAGCGCGCCGTTCAGCACCATGGTCAGGTCAACCTTCTTGTACATCACCTGCGTCAGGATCAGCGCGGCAACGGCACCGGCGGCAGCGGCCATGTTGGTGTTGGCAAAGATCTGCGCCACGGCGTCCACGTCTTCGATGGTGCCCATGGCAAGCTGCGACGCGCCGTTGAAGCCGAACCAGCCCATCCACAGGATGAAGGTGCCCAAAGTGGCAAGCGCGAGGTTGGAACCCGGCATCGGCACGACGCGGCCATCCTTGCCGTATTTGCCCAAACGCGGCCCCAGTACGATGGCCCCGGCGAGGGCGGCAAAGCCACCAGCAGCGTGCACGAGGGTCGAGCCGGCGAAGTCGCTAAAGCCCATGGCGGAAAGGAAACCGCCGCCCCACTGCCAGGACGCCTCGATCGGGTAGATGAAGCCGGTCAGCACGACCACGAAGATCAGGAAGGGCCACAGCTTGATCCGCTCGGCCAGCGCACCCGACACGATGGAGGCGGTGGTGGCGCAGAACATCAGCTGAAAGAAGAAGTCGGAGGCATTGGAATAGCCGCCCGCGTCGATCTCGGTCTTGATGTCCTTGGTGGCGAGAGTGCCAAAGACGCCTTCCATGATCCAATTGCCGTCACCGGGATACATGATGTTGTAGCCGACCAGCCAATACATGACCGCGGCAAGCGCAAAGAGGCCCATGTTCTTGGTCAGCTGCGTGGTGACGTTCTTGGAACGCACCAGCCCCGCTTCCAGCATGGCGAAACCCGCCGCCATCCAGAAGACGAGGAAGCCGCCGATCAGGAAAAGCAGGGTGTTGAAGATGAAGGTCGTATCCGCCAGCGTCGCGTATTCCGCGTCCTGTGCCAGCGCCAGCCCGGGCAGGGCGCTGACCGCCGCTGCGAGGGGAAGTATTAACATGGGTTTCATATGGTCGTTTCCTGTCTGCGGGTCCGAATGCGTGCTTACCGAAGCGGGCGGCTGCCCGTGCAGCATGAGAAAACCGGATATCGGACGCTCTTGGACAGGTTTGCTTGCCATATTTGCGCCATTGCTTGGCAGTGCCGCTTAAAAAGCGGGCGCAGGCTGGAATCTGCCTATAAATTAATCAGACATTTGACGCCGATTGGACCTTGCAGTGCTAAACAATCCACTGCAGTCAGGCTAAAGTGGCGAAAAATAGGGCCGAGCAGGCGATATTATGACCGACAAGAACAAGCGCAAACGCCCATTGGTGGCCGACAAGCGGTATCCCGGTAAGGCCAAACCCAAGGCCAAGACTGCGGCGCAGGGCAAACCGGCCCCGCGCAAGGCCGCGCCCGCCCGCCGCAAAGCCGCCCGTCCCAAACGCCCCCGGCGCGGCGGTATCGTCGGTTTCTTTGCGGGCCTCGCCCGTTGGATTTGGCGCTTGATCTGGACAATCACGTGGCGCGTGAGCCTTGTGGTCTTCCTCGTCCTCGCTTTGGCCGTTGGCTATATCTACACCTCGATCCCGCCGCTTGAGACGCTGTTGGATGGCCGCGCACGCGGCTCTGTCACCATGCTCGACCGTGAGGGAGAGGTCTTTGCCTGGCGCGGCGATCAGTTTGGCGGCGTGGTCTCGGCGGAATCGGTTTCCAAACATCTGCGAAACGCGGTCATCGCCACCGAGGATAAGCGATTCTATCGCCATCTGGGCGTCAGCCCGCGGGGCATCGCCTCGGCGGTGCGCATCAACTTGGCCGAGGGGCGCGGGCCGCTGTCCGGCCACGGCGGTTCGACCATCACCCAGCAGACGGCCAAGCTGCTTTGTCTGGGAGAGCCCTATGACCCCAGCAGCGGCATGACGGAAAGGGAATACGAGGCGGAATGCCGTCGTTCGTCCCTCAGCCGCAAGGCCAAGGAAGCGCTCTTTGCCATCGCGATGGAGCTGAAATACACCAAGAACGACATCCTCTCGATCTACCTTAACCGCGCCTATATGGGCGGCGGCGCCTTTGGGGCGGAGGCCGCGGCGCAGCGGTTCTTCGGCAAGCCCGCGGCGGCCCTCTCGCCCGCGGAAGGCGCGATGCTGGCCGGTCTTCTGACCGCGCCCACGACCCTCTCGCCCACCAATAATCTCGACCGGTCGCAAAGCCGCGCCGCCACGGTGATCCGGCTGATGGAAGAGCAGGGCTATTTGACCGCCGCCGAGGCTGACGAGGCCATCGCCAACCCCGCGCAACTGTCCGAGGCGGCAGAGGCCGAGGCGGGCGGTTATTTCGCCGATTGGGTCATGTCCTCGGGGCCGGAGTTCTTTACCCGCAACACCACCGAAGACGTGATCATCAAGACGACCCTCGATCAGCGCATTCAGCGCGCGGCCGAGGACGGGTTGAAATGGGTGTTTGAGAATAAGGTCCGCGAAGGCTCAAAGGCGCAGGCGGCGATCGTGGTGATGTCTTCCGATGGCGCCGTGCGTGCGCTGGTGGGGGGGCGCAAGACCAAGGTTGCGGGCGCCTTTAACCGTGCCACGCAGGCGATGCGCCAGACCGGCTCGGCTTTCAAACCCTTCATCTATGCCGCGGCGCTCGATCTGGGCTATTCACCCGATGACATCATCGTGGATGAGCCCTACTGCCTGAACATTCCCGGCTCGGGTCAGTGGTGCCCCAAGAACTACACCAAGAGTTTCAAGGGCCCGGTGACCCTGACCGAGGCGCTGAAAAGCTCGCTGAATATTCCGGCGGTGAAAGTCTCGGAAAGCGTGGGCCGCGAGACGGTGAGTTCGGTCGCCACGCAGTTCGGCATCAAAAGCGATCTGGCCGCCGGTCCGGCGCTGGCGCTTGGCGCATCGGAAAGCACCCTGCTTGAGATGACCGGCGCCTATGCCGGTATCCTCAACGGCGGCTCATCGGTGACGCCCTACGGGCTCGTCGATCTGCGCCTATTGGGTGAGACGGAGCCGCTGATGGGCACCGGCGGCGGCATCAACGAACGCGTCATTCAAGAAGATGCCGCGCGCCAGTTGGTCTATATGATGGAAAAGGTGATCTCCGAAGGGACCGGCCAGCGCGCCCAGTTTGGCGGGCGGCAACTGGCGGGCAAGACGGGCACCACCTCGGCCAACAAGGATGCTTGGTTCGTCGGCTTCTCGGCGGATTACGTGGCCGGGGTCTGGATGGGCTATGACGACAACACACCGCTTACCGGGGTCACGGGCGGTGGGCTGCCCGCAGAGATCTGGCGCGAAACCATGAGCCGCGTGCATGAGGGGATTCCTCTTTCGGAATTGCCAATGCAGGCACCCGCCCCGCCCAGCAACCTGAGCGAGGCACAGCCCGAACCGCAGCCCCAGCCGCAACCGCAGGGCGGTGGCAACCAAGGCGGCGCGGATAACGTGATCGACCGCGTTCTGCGCGACATCTTCGGGGGCGGCAGCAGTGGCAGCGGCGCCAGCGCGCCCGCGCCGAACTTCCTCGACCGCTGAGGCGGTCGGGGGCAGGTCGAAAAATCAATAGCATTGGGTTGTTAAACTCAGTATCAATTCCCCGAAGGCGGGAAGGTGCTGCGCGCGTGGCGGGCAGCGTTGAAAGGGATTGATGCAAAGCGATGTGGTGAACAGGGGGCTGTCCGAACTGCGTCGCGTGCGCAGGCGCAGCCGCGGGCTTTATTGGGCGGTGGCCCTGTTCAGCCTTTTTGCCAATATGCTCATGCTCACCGGCCCGCTCTATATGTTGCAGGTCTATGACCGCGTGCTCGGCTCCGGGTCAGAGGAAACGCTGATCGCCCTCTCGGTTCTTGTGGTCTTTCTCTATGCGGTGATGGGGCTTTTGGATTACACGCGCGGTCGGATCATGGCGCGGGTGGGGGCGCGGTTTCAATCCGATCTCGACCGGCGGGTGTTCGACGCGGTGGTGCGCAAATCCGCCGTGGCGCCGGACGTGAAAACCAACGCAGGCCTTGCCGATCTCGAAGCCGTGCAACGCCTCATGACCTCCCCGGTGCTGATGGCCGCCTTTGACGCGCCATGGACGCCGATCTTCTTCGCCGCGATCTTTCTGTTCCATCCGATGCTGGGCTGGCTGGCCTTGGGCGGTGCCGCCGTGCTGGTGGCAATCGCGGTGGCCAATCAGATGCTGTCGCGCGAAAGCCAAGCCCGGGCTGGCATCTCGGGGCAGGCGGCGGATGCCATGTCGGGCCAGATCAGGGTCGAGGCCGAGATGGTGCAGGCCATGGGGATGCGCGATGCCGCCTTTACCCGCTGGCAGCAGGCCCGGGGGCAGGCGCTGGCGCAGCAGGTGAAGTCGACCGACGTGGGCGGCACTTTCACCGCGATGACCAAGACGCTGCGGTTGTTTCTGCAATCCGCCATGCTGGGCCTTGGCGCTTGGCTGGTCTTGAAAAACCAGATGACGCCGGGCGCGATGATCGCAGGCTCGATCCTCTTGGGTCGGGCGCTGGCCCCGGTGGAACTGGCGTTGAACCAATGGCCCGTGGTGCAGCGGGGCCGGGCCGGTTGGGCCAATCTGGCGCAGCTTTTGGGTGCGGTAGGGGAGGAGCCCGCGCGCACGGCCCTGCCACAGCCAAAGGCGAAACTGGCTGCCAAGGCGCTGACCGTCGTGGCACCGGGTGAGAAACAGGCGGCGCTCAAGTCGATCAACTTCACCGTAGAGCCGGGGCAGGCGGTCGGCGTGATCGGTCCCTCGGGGGCGGGGAAATCGACCTTGGCCCGCACACTCACAGGGGTCTGGCCGCCTGCGGGCGGGTCTATCCGCCTCGACGGGGCCGCGCTTGAGCATTACGGGAGCGAGACCTTGGGGCGGCATATTGGATATCTGCCGCAGCGCGTTCAACTGTTCGACGGCACCATTGCCGAAAATATCGCCCGCCTCTCCCCCGAGCCCGATGACGCCAAAGTGGTCAAGGCGGCCAAAATGGCGGCGGCCCATGAGATGATCCTCGAATTCCCGCAGGGCTATGACACGCCCATCCGCGCGGGGCAGGTGCGGCTTTCGGGCGGGCAGATGCAGCGGATCGGGCTGGCGCGGGCGCTTTATGATGACCCGGTGATCGTCGTGCTGGATGAGCCGAACTCGAACCTCGACAACACCGGCTCGCAGGCGCTGAACCACGCGATCCGGCAGATGAAGGCCAGCGGGCGGTCGGTGCTGATCATGGCGCATCGCCCGGCGGCCATTCAGGAATGCGACACGCTGCTGGTGCTGGATAACGGCATGCGCAAAGCCTTTGGCCCCAAGGATGAGGTGCTGGCCGGGATGGTGCAAAACCACCGCGAGATTCGGAAAGCGCCCGCGCGCTCGGGGGGCGTGGTATGAGCGGTCGCGAGGACAAAGACTGGTCGGCGAGGCGGCCCTTGATCCTTGGCTTCATCGGGCTGCTCCTGCTCTTCGGCGGTTTCGGCACTTGGGCGGTGACCAGCCAAATCGCCGGGGCGGTCGTGGCTTCGGGCCGGATCGAAGTCGACCGCAACCGGCAGATCGTCCAGCATGAGACCGGCGGCGTGGTGGCCGACATCCTTGTGGATGAGGGCGACAGCGTCGCTGCCGGGGATGTGCTGCTGCGGCTGGATGCGGAGCAGTTGACCTCGCAATTGGCCATTGTCGAAGGGCAGCTTTACGAGCTTATGGCCCGCCGCGGACGGCTGGAGGCGCAGCGCGACGAGGTCGAGACCGTCACCTTCGACGAAGAGTTGCTGACCGCCGGGACGGCGAACCCCGATGTGCAGGAACTCGTGGACGGGCAGCGCAACCTTTTTGACGCGCGCCGGGTCAGCGTGGCGCAAGAGCTTGAGCAATTGGGCAAGCGCCGGGCGCAGATCAAAGCGCAAATTCGCGGGGTCGATGCGCAGGAGGCCGCGCTATCGCGGCAGCTGGAACTGATCGAAGAGGAATTGGCCAATCAGCAGTCGCTGCTGGACCGGGGGCTGACGCAGGCCTCCGCCGTGCTTACCCTGATGCGCGAACAGGCCCGGCTGCGCGGCCAGATCGGAGAGCTTTCGGCGCAAAAGGCGCAGTCGCAAGAGCGTGTGACAGAGATCGACATCGAACGGCTGAAACTGCGCTCCGCCGGGCGGGAAGAGGCGATCACCCAATTGCGCGATCTGCGCTATCGTGAGTTGGAGATGGCCGAACAACGCCGCGCGCTCAGGGCCGAGATTGACCGCCTTGATATTCGCGCGCCGGTGTCGGGGGTGATCTATGGCATGCAGGTGCAGACCCCCCGCTCGGTTGTCCGCGCGGCGGAGCCGCTGATGTATCTCGTCCCGCAGGACCGTCCGCTGATCATCGCCTCGCAGGTGCAGACAATTCACATTGATCAGGTCGCCGTGGGCCAAGAGGTGAACCTGCGTCTTTCGGCGCTGAACCAGCGCACCACGCCGGAACTGGTGGGCAAGGTATTGCAGGTCTCCGCCGACTCCATCGAGGATAACGCCACCGGTCAGAGCTATTACCGGGCCGAGATTGCGCTGAACCCCGGTGAGACGGATAAGCTGGAGGCGGGCACCATCCTGCTCCCCGGCATGCCGGTCGAGGCCTTCATCCGCACCGGTGAGCGCTCTCCCATGGCCTATTTGCTGAAACCGATGGCCGACTATTTCGCCCGCGCCTTCCGCGAAAGCTGAGGCGGGGCAGGTGGCAAAGGGGCTTTCCCTTGGCGCGGCTGGCGGTTAGCGTCCGCCCAGAACCGCAACCAAAGGAAGCCCGTCATGTCCCTGACCGCCCGCCTTGCCGATCTCGGCATCACCCTGCCCGACGCGCCCGCGCCCGCCGCGAACTACGTGCCCTTCGTGGTCACCGGCAATACCGTCTATGTCTCGGGCCAGATCTCCAACGGGCCGGATGGGTTGATCACCGGGCGTTTGGGCGCCGATATGGATGTCGACGCCGGTGCCGCCGCCGCGCGCAGCTGCGCGCTGAGCCTTCTGGCGCAGGTCCGCGCCGCCTGTGATGGCGATCTGGACCGGCTCAAGCGGGTGGTGAAACTGACCGGCTTCGTGAATTCCACTGCCGATTTCACCGACCAGCCGAAGGTGATCAACGGCGCCTCCGATTTCATGGTTGAGGCCTTGGGCGACGCGGGCCGTCACGCCCGCTCTGCGGTCTCTGCCGCGTCGCTGCCGCTGGGGGTCGCCGTCGAAATCGAAGGCACCTTTGAAATCGAATGACCCTTCCTGCCGCCTTTTTGAACATTCCGCTGGCGCATCGCGCGTTGCATGACCTCGCCGCTGGACGGCCCGAGAACAGCCGCGCCGCCGTGCGCGCGGCTGTCGATGCGGGCCTGGGCATCGAGATCGACCTGCAACTCAGCGCCGATGGCAAGCCGATGGTGTTCCACGATTACGGGTTGGAGCGGCTGACGGCAGAGCGGGGCGCGGTTCGGATGCGCGACGCAAGGGCCCTTGCCGCGATCCCGCTGAAGGGTGGCGATGAGGGCATCCCGACGCTTGAGGAAATCCTCGACCTCGTTGCCGGGCGCGTGCCGCTCTTGGTGGAGTTCAAGGATCAGGACGGTGCCATGGGGCCGGATGTCGGTGCGCTTGAGGCCGCCGCGGCGGAACTGCTTGGCCGTTACCGGGGTGATTTGGCGGTCATGTCCTTCAACCCGCATTCGGTGCGCGCGCTGGCCCGGCTTTTGCCCGAGGTGCCGCGCGGTCTGACCACCAGCGCCTATCGCCCCGATGAATGGCCGCTGCCCGCCGCGACCTGCGACCGGCTGCGCGAGATTCCCGATTACGCCGACAGCGGGTCTTGTTTCATCAGCCATGAGGCCGACGATTTGAACCGCCCGCGCGTGGCGGAACTCAAGGCCGAGGGGGCGGCGGTGCTCTGCTGGACGATCCGCAGCCAAGCGAAGGAAGAAATCGCGCGTCAGGTGGCGCAGAACGTGACCTTCGAGGATTATCTGCCGCGCCCGCGCCCTTGATCTGCGAGCCCGAGGCCACACATAGGACGCAAGGCAGGCAAGGTTCAGATGAACGCGCAGGAAATCGAGATTACCGTGGTGCCGGAATTGGCGCAGATCGGCCAAGAGGATTGGGACGCCTGCGCCTGTCCCGAGGCCGCGGATGGGGGCCGTCCGCGCGACCCTTTCACCACCTATCGCTTCCTCTCGGCGCTTGAGCGCAGCGGCTCTGTCGGCCCCGGCACCGGCTGGCAGCCGCAGTATCTGGTGGCGCGGATCGCGGGGCAAGTGATCGCCGTGGCGCCGATGTATGCCAAATCGCACAGCCAAGGCGAATATATCTTCGACCACAACTGGGCCTATGCCTATGAACGCGCGGGTGGGCGCTATTACCCGAAACTCCAGATCGCGGTGCCACATACCCCGGCCACCGGGCGGCGTTTTCTGGTGCGTCCCGGGTTCGAAGAGGCGGGCACGGCGGCGTTGGTTCAAGGCGCGGTGCAGCTGACCGACAACAACGCCCTGTCCTCGCTGCATGTGACCTTTTGCACCGAGGGCGAAGTCGCGCGGGCCGAAGAACTCGGCCTGATGAGCCGCAAAAGCCAGCAATTCCATTGGCACAACCGCGATTATGCCGATTTCGACGGGTTCCTCGCCAGCCTGTCTTCGCGCAAGCGCAAGAACATCCGCAAGGAACGCGCGCAGGCGCAGGCGTTTGGCGGCACGATCCATACCTTCACTGGCGACGAGATCGCGCCGGAACATTGGGACGCCTTTTGGCAGTTCTATCAAGACACCGGCGCGCGGAAATGGGGTTCGCCCTATCTCACGCGGGACTTCTTTGACCATGCGCAAGAAAGCCTGCGCGGCGATATCGCTTTGGTGCTGGCCGAGCGCGACGGGCGTTGGGTGGCCGGGGCGCTCAACTTCATCGGGCGCGAGACGCTCTTTGGCCGCTACTGGGGCTGCACCGAGCACCACCCCTTTTTGCATTTCGAACTGTGCTATTATCGTGCCATGGATTTCGCCATCGCCCATGAGCTTGCCCGTGTCGAGGCGGGCGCGCAGGGCGAACACAAGCTCGCGCGGGGCTATCTGCCTTCGCCCACATGGTCGCTGCATTGGATGCGCGACCCGGGCTTTGCCGCCGCCGTGGGGGAGTATTTGCAGGCCGAACGCGACGCCGTGGACGAGGAGATCAGCGTGCTGACCGACTACGGCCCTTTCAAAAAGACGACGATCGAGGAACAAGAATGACCGAGAGATTGAGCATCGAGACCCGCAAGACCCTGCTTCAGCCGCTGTTTAATACGGGCTGGGAGATGGTGGAAGGCCGGGATGCGATCCACAAGACCTTCAAGTTCAGTGATTTCGCCGATGCCTTTGGCTGGATGACAAGGGTGGCAATCTGGGCGGAAAAATGGAATCACCATCCGGAATGGAGCAACGTTTACAACCGGGTGGAGGTGACGTTGATCACCCATGACGTGGATGGGCTCAGCTCGCTCGACGCGAAGCTGGCGCGCAAGATGGATGGTCTCTTTGGGGCCGGGAAAGACTGACGGAGAGACCGGATGCAAGATTTGTTTGAAACCGAGTTGTGGCAGGGCAAGACAGTCGCCGATCTGCTGACGCTGGAATTTTTGGCCAGCGCGGCGGGGTCGGTGATCGCCGCGATTGTCATTCTGCTGTTGGGCTGGATCCTGTCCACTTGGCTGCAACATCGGGTCGAGAATCTGGGCAAACGGCACAAGCATCTCGATGAGATGCTGTTCGAATTCCTCGCCTCCATCGTGCGCTATGTGGTGCTGGGGTTCACCGTTCTTTTTGTTCTCAATACCTTCGGGGTCAAGACGACATCGGTCGTGGCGGTCATTGGTGCGGCGGGTCTGGCGATTGGTCTGGCGCTGCAGGGCACCCTGTCGAACGTGGCTGCGGGGGTCATGCTGATCCTGTTCCGCCCGATCAAGATCGGCGATTTCGTAGAGATCGCGGGCGAGATGGGGACGATCAAGCAGATCAACCTAAACTACACCGTTCTGGCCGATCTCAGCAACGTGCAGGTCATCGTGCCAAACTCCGAGGTTTGGGGCAATGTGATCACCAACTACTCGGTCAACCCCACACGCCGGGCGGAGTGGACCTTTGGCGTGGGCTATGGGGCGAACCTCAAGACCGCCGAGGATATCATCCGCAGCACGATCATGTCGGACGAGCGGGCGCATACGGATCCCGAGCCCTTCATTCAGGTAAACAACCTCAACGACAGTTCGGTGGATTTCCTTGTGCGGGTCTGGTGCAGCGCGGGGGATTACTTTGCCTTCAAGGCCGATATGACCCGCAAAGTCAAAGAAGCGTTGGATGAGGGCGGGGTGGATATTCCGTTCCCCACGCGCACCATCGTGCAGGCGGCGGAGTAAGGCGTCTGAAGGGGCGTTGCCTGCTGAAACGAAGGGCATCGCCCTCCCTGGGGGGCGATGAGGGGCTTGCTGTATGGCGGGCCGGTTCACCCTAAATTGAGGTTCCGTCTGCCAGACCCTTGCAAAATCGCCCTCCGGGGGGAGGGAGGGCGATGCCCGGTGTGCCACCGGGCGGATCGTTGGAAGGGCAGCGCCTGATCCGCTCAGTCGCTGCCCGTCACTTTACATATTGTCCAACAGCGCTTCGCCGCCGGAAATCTCGCAGGTGCCGGCGCGTTCTTCGGGCTGCCAGAGCGTCACCTTCCCGTCTTCGACCAGCATCGCATAGCGTTTGGACCGGCTCACCAGCCCGGCGCCCTCGGCGTCGAACTCCATGCCGATGGCGCGGGTGAATGCGCTGCTGGCATCGGCGAGCATGGTGATCCCGGCCTCGGTTGCGCCGGTCGCCTCACCCCAAACCTTCATCACGAAAGGATCGTTGCAGGAGATGCAGATCACCTCATCCACGCCCTTGGCGTCGAACTGATGCTTGGTGCGCACGAAGCTGGGCACATGGGCAGAGTGGCAA
Source organism: Sulfitobacter sp. 1A15299 (assembly GCF_043556915.1). Lineage (NCBI taxonomy): Bacteria > Pseudomonadati > Pseudomonadota > Alphaproteobacteria > Rhodobacterales > Roseobacteraceae > Sulfitobacter > Sulfitobacter sp. 1A15299. Next base: position 508,343 of record NZ_JBIFFJ010000001.1, read on the forward strand.
GTCGGCGTGAAGGCGCCCGGCACGGCAAAGATCACCACTTTGCGACCTTTGACCTTGTCGGCCATCTGCACCGGCTCCGGCCCATCGGCGCCCATCTGAACCAGTTTCGCGTCCGGCAGTGTCGAACCTTGAGAAATCGTCATGGGATAGCCTCTCCTGTCATTGCGGTTGTCTTGGGGCCAAATATAGGCTTTGACCGCGACTGAGACCAGATCAATCGGGGGATGGCAGATGCAGCATGTGGTGGTGATCGGAGCCGGGCAGGCGGGGGCGTCATGCGTGGCAAAACTGCGTAGCGGCGGGTTCGAGGGGGAAATCACCCTCATCGGCGCCGAGCCCTGCGCCCCTTACCAACGCCCGCCCCTGTCCAAAGGCTACCTGCTGGGGGAGATGAGCCAAGAGCGTCTTTTGCTCCGACCCGAGGCATTTTACGCCGATCAGGGCATTACGCTGAAAACCGACTGCCGCGTTACGGCGATTGATCCCGCGGCGCGGGTGCTGAGCACCTCCGACGGCCCGGTCGCCTATGACGAACTGGTGCTGACCACCGGTTCGACCCCGCGCCGCTTGCCCGCCGCGATCGGCGGGACGCTGGAGGGTGTCTTTACCGTGCGCGATCTGGCGGATGTGGATGCCATGGCCCCGCGTTTCGTCACGGGCGCGAAGGTGTTGATCGTCGGCGGCGGTTATATCGGGCTGGAGGCGGCGGCGGTCGCGGCCAAGCTGGGGCTCGAGGTCACGTTGGTGGAAATGGCCGACCGGATCCTGCAACGGGTGGCCGCGCCCGAGACCAGCGATTATTTCCGCGCCCTGCACGAAAGCCATGGCGTGCGCCTGCGCGAAGGCGTGGGGCTGGAGCGGCTTTTGGGCGCGGGCCAAGTCACTGGCGCACGGCTGAGCGACGGCACAGAGATCGCCGCCGATTTCGTCATCACCGGTGTCGGCATCGCGCCCGACATCGCGCTGGCCGCCAGCGCGGGGGTCGAGATCGAAAATGGCATCAAGGTCGACGCGCAGGGCCGCACGAACCTGCCCGGCATCTGGGCGGCGGGCGATTGCACCTCATTCCCCTATCGCGGCGGGCGCATCCGTCTGGAAAGCGTGCCGAACGCCATCGACCAGGCCGAGGTTGTGGCGGAAAACATCCTCGGCGCGGGCAAGGACTATATCGCCAAACCGTGGTTCTGGTCTGATCAATATGACGTGAAACTGCAAATCGCCGGGCTGAACGCAGGCTATGACCGCGTCGTCACCCGCCGGAGCGCGGGCAGCGCGTCCTTCTGGTATTACCGCGGTGAGACCTTGCTGGCCGTCGATGCCGCGAACGATCCGCGCGGCTATATGGTCGGCAAACGGTTGATCGAAGCGGGCAAATCGCCCGATCCCGCCTTGGTCGCGGACCCTCAGACGGACCTCAAAGCGCTCCTGCGGGCATGAGGATCATCGCCGGGAAATACCGGGGCCGCCCGCTGGCGGCACTTGGCAAGGGCGATGCCGGGGCGCATCTGCGTCCGACCTCGGACCGGGTGCGCGAAAGCCTTTTTTCGATGCTGACCCATCACGACGTGATCGAAGGTGCGCGGGTGTTGGACCTCTTTGCGGGCACCGGCGCGCTTGGGTTCGAGGCGCTGTCGCGCGGGGCTGCAACGGTTTGTTTCGTCGAGAATGGCCGCACCGGGCAGCGGCTGATCGGAGAGAATATGCGCAAGCTGGACACGGCGGCGGACACGCAATTGCTGCGCCACGATGCCACGCGGCTGGGGCCGTGGGCGCAGGCGGCTTTCGACCTGGTCTTTCTCGACCCGCCCTATGGCAAATTCATGGGGCAAAAGGCGCTTGGCGCGGCGGCCGAAGGCGGCTGGCTCGCCCCCGGCGCGATGGTTGTCTGGGAGGAAGGCGCTCCCATGCAGGCGCCTGAGGGATTCGCCCGGATCGACACGCGCAAATATGGCGATACCCATGTGACCCTGCTGGAACGGGCCACCAACTAACGGGATTTCGCAGGTTCAGCCCGACTGAGGTTGCACCTTGTCTTTTCCGACCAAATAAGTCACCTATTGCGAGAAGGCCCCGCGCCCCGCGCCGGGACCATGGTGATTTTCAAGGAAGGACATCCGATGCGCCTCAAAACGTCCACGGCCATTGCGCTGGTCACATTCGCCGCCGCCCCGGCATTCGCCCAAGGCAAGGCCGAGGTGCTGGACACCTATGCCGACATCGCGCAGGCCGGATACGAAGACAGTCTGACCACCGCGCAGACCCTGCAAGCCGCCGTCGAGACGCTGATCGCCTCCCCCTCTGCCGAGGCGCTTCAGGCCGCGAAAACCGCATGGCTGGCCGCCCGCGTGCCCTATCAGCAGACCGAGGTGTTCCGCTTTGGCAATGCCATCGTCGATGACTGGGAAGGCAAGGTAAACGCATGGCCGCTGGACGAAGGTCTGATCGACTATGTCGACGCCTCCTATGGTGGTGAGACGGATGAGAACCAACTGGCGGTTCTGAACGTCATCGCCAACCCGAGCTTCACGCTCGGCGGGGAAGAGGTGGACGCCACCGAGATCACGCCTGACCTGCTCGAAGGGCAGTTGCATGAGGCGGGGGCGGTCGAGGCCAATGTCGCCACCGGCTACCATGCCATCGAATTTCTGCTCTGGGGCCAAGACCTGAACGGCACCGACCACGGCGCGGGTGACCGTCCTTGGACCGATTACGCGGCGGGTGACGACTGCACCGGCGGCAATTGCGACCGCCGTGGGCAATACCTCAAGGCCGCCACCGATCTTTTGGTCAGCGATCTGGAGTGGATGGCCGGTCAATGGGCCGAAGGCGGTGAGGCACGCGCCGCCGTGCTGGCCGACGAAGACGCGGGGATCGACGCGATCCTGACCGGCATGGGCTCGCTTTCCTACGGCGAACAGGCCGGGGAGCGGATGAAGCTGGGCGTCATGCTGAACGACCCCGAGGAAGAGCATGATTGCTTCTCGGACAACACCCACAACAGCCACTACTACGACGGGCTGGGCGTGCGGAATGTCTATCTGGGCGAATACCTGCGTGTCGATGGGCGCGTGGTCTCGGGCGCGTCGCTGTCCGATCTGGTGGCCAGTGCTGACGCGGGTGTCGACGAAGACCTGCGCGCCAAGCTGAACGCCTCCATGGTGGAGCTGGGCCAGATCAAGACTGCCGCTGAAGCGGGTTTCAGCTATGACATGATGCTTGAGCGCGGCAATGCCGAAGGCGAGGCGCTGATCATGGGTGCGGTCGACGCGCTGGTGAACCAGACCCGCGCCATCGAACGCGCGGTGACGGCTCTGGGCGGTGACGAGATCGCCTTCGAAGGCTCCGATAGCCTCGACGCGCCGGAGGCCGTCTTCCAGTAATCCTAAACTATCCCCCGGGGCGCGCTGTCGCGGCCCGGGGCCAGCCAAGGAATACGCAACACCATGATTGTTTGTCATTGTCAGAACATCACCGATCGCGACATCAACAATGCCATCGACTGGATGCGCGCCTCTGACGCACGTACGGTCATCACGGCCGGTAAAGTCTACCGCGCTTTGGGCAAAGCGGCCGATTGTGGGGGTTGTATGCCTCTGTTCTTGTCTACCATGCGCGGAAATGGCAACTTTTCCGTGCCGGTGCTGACAACCACTCTATGTCAGGCAAAACCAAACAAGGAGACAGGTTCATGAAGGGCGACGACAAGGTCATCGAATATCTCAACGCGGCATTGCGCAGTGAATTGACGGCGGTCAGCCAGTATTGGCTGCATTACCGCCTGCAAGAAGACTGGGGCTATGGCCGGCTTGCCGATAAATCGCGCGAGGAAAGCATCGAAGAGATGAACCACGCCGACAAGCTGATCGAGCGGATCATCTTCCTCGAAGGGCACCCCAATCTGCAAAAGCTGGACGCGCTGCGCATTGGTGAGACGGTCAAGGAGTGCCTCGAATCCGATCTTGCCGCCGAACATGAGGCCCGCACCCTCTATATCGAAGCGCGTAATCACTGCGATCAGGTGGGCGATTATGTCTCGAAGAACCTGTTCGAAGAATTGATTGCCGATGAGGAAGGGCATATCGACTTCCTCGAAACCCAACTGGCGCTTCAGGCGGAACTGGGCGAGGCCGTCTATGGCCAACTTCAGGCCAAGCCGACAGACGAGAGCAAGTAACCGCGACGGGCAGGCCCGGTTTCGGGCCTGCCGCTTATCCAAGGCATTCCCCATGCGATTCCTCATTCCGATGCTCACGGTGGCCGCCGCGAGCATGGCCGTCGCCGCCCCGCAAGCCTTGGAGGAACCGCATCTGAAGGTGATCCCCCGCACCGCGGAAGAGGCCGCCCGGATCGCCAAGGTCACCGCGCCGGCGACCGATTTCGACAGGCCCGAACCTTTTGAGACGAACCCGGCGGGGGCCGCCACAGTCACCCCGCGCGGCAATGCCGATGCTTTTTCGCTGCCTTCGGGCAATATCCCCTTTGAGCGGGAGTTGGACTTCAAGGTCGGCAACGGGCTGTTCAAAAAACTGTGGGTCTCTTCGCCCTCGTCGACGCTGGCCTCTGACGGGCTGGGGCCGCTCTTCAACGCGCGTTCCTGCCAGCGCTGCCACCTGAAAGACGGGCGCGGCCATCCGCCCGAGGGGGCAGAAGATGACGCGGTGTCGATGTTCCTGCGCATTTCGGTCCCCACGCCCCCCGAAGAGGCAATGAGCGAGATCGAGGCCTTCCTGCTTTCGGTGGGCGATGAGACCCCGCGCACGCGGCCCGATCCGGTCTATGGCGGGCAATTGCAGGATTTCGGGGTGGCGGGACATCCGGCGGAGTACCGTCTCGGCGTGCGTTATGAAGAGGTGGAAGTCGCCCTGTCGGAGGGGGAGACAGCAAACCTGCGCCGCCCGACCTACAGCGCCAAAGACCTCGGCTATGGCCCCTTGGCCGAGGGTGCGATGCTCAGCCCCCGCGTCGCCCCGCCGATGATCGGCTTGGGCCTGTTGGAGGCGATCCCCGCGGCGGATATCTTGGCGCTGGCCGACCCGGATGACGCCGATGGCGACGGCATTTCGGGCCGGGCGCAGATCGTCTGGTCCTTTGAGCACGCGCGCCCGATGCTGGGCCGTTTCGGCTGGAAAGCCGGGGCGCCGACGATCCGCGAACAATCCGCCAGCGCCTTTGCAGGCGACATTGGCATTTCCTCCCCCATCTTCGACGCGGCATGGGGCGATTGCACGGCGGAGCAGACCGCCTGCCGCGCGGCACCCCATGGGGATGGTGACGACCGTGGCACCGAGATCGACGCCGAGGGGCTGGATCTGGTGACCTTCTACAGCCGCAACCTTGCCGTGCCCGCGCGCCGCGATGTCGGCGCGCCTGAGGTGCTGCGCGGCAAGGCGGTGTTCCATGAGGTCGGCTGCACCGCTTGCCACCAGCCGAAATTCGTGACCGAACGGTTGGAGGGCCAGCCCGAGCAGAGCTTCCAGCTGATCTGGCCGATGACCGACCTTTTGCTGCATGACATGGGCGAAGGGCTGGCCGACAACCGCCCCGAGGGCCGCGCGAATGGGCGCGAATGGCGCACCGCGCCGCTCTGGGGCATCGGCTTGACCGAGCAGGTCAACGGGCATACCCAATTCCTGCACGATGGGCGGGCGCGGTCGCTGCTCGAAGCGGTGCTCTGGCACGGCGGCGAAGCCCAGCCCGCCCGTGATGCCGTCGTCGACATGCCCAAAGCCGACCGTGACGCCCTGATCCGCTATTTGGAGAGCCTCTGATGCGCAGCCTGCTAACCGCCACCTTCCTTCTGACCGCCGCCCCCGCCCTTGCCGGGGTGGAGGAGGTGATCCAAGACCACGCGCTGCCCGGCACCGCCCGTTTCGCCTCGGCCACGGCGGCGCTTGATACGGCGGCGCAGGCGGATTGCACCGATGCCGCCCTGCGCCCGGCCTATCAGCAGGCTTTCGACGCATGGCTCGGCATCGCGCATCTGACCCTTGGCCCGCTAGAGGAAGACGGGCGCGGGCTGGCCATCGCCTTTTGGCCCGATACGCGCGGCATGGTGGGGCGCAGCGTGGCGCGGATGGTGGCCGAAGAAGACCCGATCGCGACAAGCGGTGATTACGCCGAAGTTTCCATCGCCGCGCGGGGGCTCTTTGCGCTGGAACGGCTGCTATATGACGATGACTTCGCGGGCTACGGGGCAGACAGCTATAGCTGCGCACTGGCCCGCGCCATGGCAGCAGATCTGGCGGAACTGGGGCGCGCGGTCGACACCGCTTGGCGTGAGGATTTCGCTGCCACGCTCCGCAGCGCGGGGGAGGCGGGCAATGACCGTTTCCTCAGCCCGCGCGAAGCGTCTCAGGCGCTTTACACCGCCCTCGCCACCGGGTTGGCGTTCGTGGCCGACCAACGTCTGGGTCGCCCGATGGGCCGGTTCGACGCCCCCAAACCACAGGTGGCCGAGGCGCGCCGTTCGGGCCGCAGCCTGCGCAATGTGGTCCTGTCGCTCGAAGCATTGCAGGGTCTGGCCGGCACGCTGTCGGATGCGCCCACCCCCAAGACCGACGCCGCATTCGATCGCGCATTGAGCGCCGCGCGTGCATTGGAAGACCCCGTTTTCGCCGGGGTGGCCGATCCGATCAGCCGTATCCGGGTCGAAGCGCTGCAAAACGATGTGCGCGCCATTTCCGAGGCGGTGGGGGCAGAGATCGCCCCGGCGCTTGGCGTCTCGGTCGGGTTCAATTCGGCGGATGGCGATTGATGCCCTCGCGCCGCCATTTCCTTGCCGGTCTCGCCGCCGCGTCGAGCCTGTCCGCGATGGGCTGGGCCGCCGCGGGAAGCCCCGTCTACCTTGCCGCCGCGCGTGACCCTTCGGGGGCCTATGCGCTTTTCGGATTGGACGGGACCGGCCACGACATTTTCCGCATCCCGCTGCCCGACCGGGGCCATGCCGCTGCCGCCCATCCCACCGCGCCCGAGGCGGTCGCTTTTGCCCGCCGTCCGGGACGTTTCGCGCTGGTGATCGACTGCGAGAAGGGCCGTGTGGCCCACAGGCTCGATGCGCCGGAGGGGCGGCATTTCTACGGGCATGGGGCATTTTTGCAGGGCGGGGCCATCCTCGCCACCAGCGAAAATGACATCGACAGCGGCGAAGGGCGCATTGGCCTGTGGTCCCGCGCCAAGGGCTATGCCCGGGTCGGAGAGATCGCCTCGGGCGGCGTCGGGCCCCATGAAATCCGCCGCTGGTCCGAGGATGTGCTGGTGGTGGCCAATGGCGGCATCCGCACCCATCCCGACAGCGGGCGGGAGAAGTTGAACATCGACGTCATGCGGCCCAATCTGTCTTATGTCAGCCTTTCGGGTGAGGTGTTGGAGCAGGTTTCGCTGCCCGCTGATCTGCACAAGAATTCGATCCGGCATCTGGCCTTGGCGCCAGATGGGCAGGTTGCTTTTGCGATGCAATGGCAGGGGGAGCCGGGCGACGGCGTGCCGCTGCTGGGGGTGCACCGGCGCGGGGAAGACCCGATCTTGGCCGAGGCCGATCTGGCCGAGCAAATCGCGATGCAGGGCTACGCGGGCAGCGTGGCATTCGCGGCGGATGGCGGGGCGGTCGGGATCACGTCACCGCGCGGCGGGCGGCTGCATGTCTTTGACAACAAGGGTGCATTCCTCGCCAGCCATCGCCGCGCCGATGTCTGCGGGCTGGCACCGGGCCGGGGCGGCTTTGTGGCTACGGATGGGCTGGGCGGTATCCTGTCGCTGCAAGAGGCGACGCTGTCGCGGCTGACCACGGCCAAACGGGCGTGGGACAACCATTTGGTTGCCATCGACGCATAGGCGGGCGGGGGCGCTGCCCCCGCCACATTTAGTCAGTCTTGTAGGTCGGGTGGAACAAACCACCGGGCGAGAGGGTGAAGATCTCCACCCCGTCTTCGGTCACGCCGACCGAATGTTCAAACTGTGCCGAGAGGGATTTGTCGCGGGTGACGGCGGTCCAATCGTCGGCGAGGGTCTTGGTCTCGGCCCGGCCAAGGTTCACCATCGGCTCGATGGTGAAGAACATGCCCGGCTCAAGCACAGCACCGGTGCCGGGGCGGCCGTAGTGCAGCACGTTGGGTGGCGCGTGAAAGACCTGCCCCAGACCGTGCCCGCAAAAGTCGGTCACGACCGACATGCGGTGGCCTTCGACAAATGTCTGGATCGCATGGCCAATGTCGCCAAAGGTGTTGCCCGGCTTCACAGCTTCGATCCCGCGCATCAGGCTGTCGTGGGTCACGTTGATCAGCCGCTCGGCCTTGCGCGAGAGCTTGCCCGCCACATACATGCGGCTTGTGTCGCCGAACCAGCCATCGACGATGACGGTCACGTCGATGTTCAGGATGTCACCGTCTTTCAGCTTCTTGTCGCTGGGAATCCCGTGGCAGACCACATGGTTCACCGAGATGCAGCTGGCGTGTTTGTAGCCCTTGTAGCCGATGGTGGCGGATTTCGCCCCGGCGGCGTTGACCTTCTCTTCGATCAGGCGGTCCAATTCACCGGTGGTTTGGCCGGGGAAGACATGCTCTGCGATCTCGTCGAGGATGGTGGCGGCAAGACGGCCCGCTGCCTGCATCCCGGCGTGATCGGAAGGCTCGTAAATGCGAATGCCGTCGCGCGTCTGGCGGCCTCGGTGTGCGTTGTTCACCGCTCTCTCCATGCTTGTGTTCGCTCCTACTTAACGTGGCTTTCGGGCGAGGGCCAGAGCGGCTCAGCCCGCGAAGGGGATCGGTTGCGCCAGTGTGACGGCTTGGGGCGTGATATGGGTGGCGATGGCGTAGATTTCCAGCCCCGCCGCCCGCGCGGCATGGGAGGCGGCGGCATAGGTCGGGTCGATATCTGCGGCGAGGCGCATCTGCGTGGAATCGGTGCGCTGCACCAGATAGAGCAGCACGGCGCGGTGCCCGGCCTCAGCCATCCGCGCCAGTTCGCCCAGATGTTTCGCCCCGCGGGCGGTCACGCTGTCGGGAAACTCCACCAGCCCGGTTTCGCGGGACAGGGTGACGGATTTCACCTCGACATAGGCATCGGGCAGCCCATCGCCGCTGAGCAGGAAGTCGATGCGGGAGTTTTCGCCGTATTTCACCTCGGGCCGCACCTCGGTATAGGCGGCGAGGGGGGGCGACCTCACCTGCGATCAGCGCCGCCTTCATCGCGCGGTTGGGCAGGGCGGTGTCGACGCCGGTGAAATGGCCGTTCTCATGGTCGACCAAGCGCCAGCCGTAGTTCAGCTTTTTCTTCGGATCGTCGTTCGGCTCCAGCCAGATGCGGCTGCCGGGGTCGGCGAGGCCCATCATCGAGCCGGGGTTGGCGCAATGGGCCACGACCTCTTCGCCCGTCTCCTCCAACCTGCAATCGGCCAAAAAGCGTTTGTAGCGGCGGATCAGCCGGGCGGGGACAAGTTGGGTTTGAAAGCGCATGGGGCGCGGCCTATACCGAAGGGACGCCATCCTCAAGGAGCCGCCCCATGTCAAACCCCACCGCCGCGATGATCGTGATCGGCGACGAAATCCTCTCGGGCCGGACCCGTGACAGCAATATGCATCACCTTGCGGGGGAGTTGACGAAGGTGGGGATCGACCTGCGCGAAGTGCGCGTGGTCTCGGACGATCACGGGGCGATCATCGCCGCCGTGCAGGCGCTGTCTTCGGCCTATAGCCATGTATTTACCTCAGGCGGGATCGGGCCGACCCATGACGACATCACCGCCGATTGCATCGCCGCCGCCTTCAACCGCGACATCGACGTGCGCGCAGATGCGCGCGAGATTTTGGCCGAACACTACGCCCGCGCAGGCACCGAGATGAACGCGGCGCGCCTGCGCATGGCGCGCATCCCCGAAGGCGCCACGCTGATCGAGAACCCGGTTTCTGCCGCGCCGGGGTTCATCGTCGAAAACGTGCATGTCATGGCCGGGGTGCCTGCGGTGTTTCAGGCCATGGTCGCCAGTGTCTTGCCGGGGCTGACAGGCGGCCAGCCCCTGATCAGTGAGACGCTGCGCATCGACCGGGGCGAGGGCGATATCGCCGGGCCGCTGGGGGCGCTGGCCGAGGAATATCCGCATTTGTCGATGGGCAGCTATCCGTTTCAAAAGGACGGCGTCTTTGGCGCGCATGTGGTGATCCGGGGCAGCGATCCGGGGATGGTCGAAGCCGCGATGACCAAGCTCAAGGCCGCCTTCGCATGAACGAGGCGCAGGCGTTTTTCGACGCGGGCGACGCGACATGGCCCGCTGCGCGGCGCGTCGAGCACGGCCCCTGGACCCTGCGCGAAGGGCAGGGCGGCGGCAAACGCGTCTCGGCGGCGACGGCGCGCGGGGCGATAACCGCCGCCGACATTCCAACCGCCGAAGCGGCGATGCGCGAGATGGACCAGCGCCCGCTGTTCATGGTGCGCGCGGGGGAAGATGACCTCGACGCGCTCCTGGCCGCGCGGGGGTACGACGTGGTCGATCCGGTCACGGTGCTGAGCCTGCCGATCACCCGCCTCACCGATATTCCGATGCCCCCGGTCACCGCCTTTTGCATTTGGGAGCCGCTGGCGATCATGGCCGAGGTCTGGGCCGCCGGAGAGGTCGGCCCTGCCCGCCTTGCCGTGATGGACCGTGCCGCAACCAAGACCGGCATCCTTGCCCGCTGGAACGAGAAACCGGCGGGCGTGGCCTTTGCCGGGGTGCACAATGATATCTGCATGGTTCACGCGGTCGAGGTGCTGCCCCATCAACAGCGCCAAGGCGTGGCGACTTGGCTGATGCGGGCCGCTGCCCATTGGGGGCAGGCGCAGGGGGCCAGGCGGCTATCGGTGCTCTGCGTCGATACCAATACCCGTGCGCAGGCGCTCTATGCCAAGCTGGGCTTTGCACCGGTCGGGCACTATCATTACCGTCAAAGCACCGAGTGAAGGATAAGACCATGGCCAACGACATGCCCACCGCCCTTGATCTGCCGATGGTCGATCCGCTGCCCGAGGCGACGCAGAAGTATTTCGACGTCTGTCAGGAAAAGCTCGGGATGGTGCCCAATGTGCTGCGCGCCTATGCCTTTGACATCGACAAGCTGAACGCCTTCACCGGCATGTATAACGATCTGATGCTGGGCGACAGCGCGCTCAGCAAGCTTGAGCGTGAGATGATCGCCGTGGCGGTGTCTTCGGTCAACAAATGCTACTACTGCCTCGTCGCTCATGGCGCGGCGGTGCGTGAACTGTCGGGCGATCCGCAGTTGGGCGAGGCGCTGGTGATGAACTACCGGGTTGCCAAGATCAGCCCCAAACAACGCGCCATGTTGGATTTCGCCGTCAAACTGACCGAGGCCAGCGCCAAGGTCGAGGAGGCCGACCGTCAGGCGCTGCGCGATGCAGGCTTCACCGACCGTGACATTTTCGACATCGCCAGCGTGGCGGGTTTCTTTAACATGACCAACCGGGTGGCCAGCGCCACCGACATGCGCCCGAACGACGATTACCACGCGCAGGCGCGATGATCTGGGCGCGCGTCGCGGCGGCTCTGGTCGGGGTGCTGCTGGCGGCCCCGGCGGCGGCGCTTGAACTGGCGCTGCCCAGCACCGCGCGTCTGACGGCGGAACGCAACACCGCGCCGGACCGCTACGCCGCGCCCGTGGGCGTTTATGCCGAGGGGCAGGTGGCGCGGGTCCATGTCGATGGCGACGTGCGCCGCGCCGCTTGGCGGATGGACACGCCGGGGCTGACCGCCTTGCAGGTGATGCGCCCGCTGCGGCGGCAGCTTGAAGAGGCGGGCTTTGACATCGTGCTCGACTGCGCCGCGCGGGACTGCGGTGGGTTCGATTTCCGCTTTACGATAGAGGTGCTGCCGGGGCCGAACATGTATGTGAACCTGCGCGCCTTCCACTTCATCACCGCCCTGCGGCGAGATGAGGATGGCACACCGACCGAGGCGATCAGCATCCTTGCCAGCACGGCGGCGACCTCGGCCTATGTGCAGATCATCCAAGCCCGCAGCGGCGATGCGCCGGAGGGCGACAGCCCCCCCGTCACGCCCGCCCCGACCGGCGCGGTGCCCCTTGCCACCGCCACGGAGGATTTCGCAGCGGTGCTCAAGGCCGAGGGGCATCTGGTGCTCAACCGGTTGGAGTTCGAGACCGGCACCTCCGCGCTTGGCCCCGGCCCCTTTGCGACCCTCGCGCGGCTGGCCGAATTGCTCAAGGCCGAGCCGGGCCTGCGCGTGGCGCTGGTCGGTCATACCGATGCGGTGGGCAGTTTGGAGGCCAATACCGCCCTGTCGCGCAGGCGGGCAGAGGCGGTGCGGGATCGGCTGGTTGAGCGCTATGACGTGGCCCCCAACCGGCTGGAGGCGCAGGGCGCGGGCTATCTCGCGCCGCGTGACAGCAACCTGACCGAAGCGGGGCGCGAACAGAATCGGCGGGTCGAGGTGGTCGTCCTCTCGGTGCAATAGCCTAGGTGGTGACTGTCATCTGAGTGGCCAGCAGCAGGTTCGTCTCGCTTGAGCTTACCCCCTGAATCCGGCGGATTTGGCCCAACACACTGTCGAGTTCTTCGACGGTCTCTGTCCCAGTCTCGACGATCAAATCCCATTTGCCATTGGTCGCATGGATCGCCTGCACCGCGGGCATGCCCGCAAGAATGCGTTTGATCCGGTCGGTGCCCGCCCCTTCGATGGCCAAGAGCGTATGGCCCCGGATCGGGCTATGACGCATGTCTTCCTTCAGGATCAGCGTGAAGCCCAAAATCGCGCCCGAGCTGACCAGACGTTCCACCCGCGCCCGCACCGTGACCCGCGACAGGCCGGTGGTGGCGGCCAGCGCGGAATAGGACATCCGCGCGTCGCGGCGCAGTTCCGCGATGATCTTGTTGTCGATCTCGTCCATCAGCTTCCCGTCTTTTGCACGGGGCCATGTTTACGGCAGCGCGGGCGGGCTGGCCAGTCTTTGGAGATGTGCGATTGACGACGCCGGGGAAACCCATAATCTGCCGCGGAAAGGAACACTTCCATGCAAAGCCGCGCGCCCCTGTTCACCCCGGTCCTGATGGTCGGATGTATCATCATCATGGTCAGCTTCGCCGTGCGCGCCTCCTTCGGCGTGTTCCAGATCCCGATTGCCGAGGAATTCGCATGGGCGCGCAGCGAGTTCTCCCTCGCCATCGCGATTCAAAACCTCGCTTGGGGCATTGGGCAGCCGATTTTTGGCGCGCTGGCCGAGAAGATTGGCGACCGCAAGGCGATTATCATCGGGGCGGTGGTCTATGCGGTCGGACTGCTCTTATCGGCCAATTCCGCGACGCCGATCGAACACCAGACCTACGCTTGGCTCGTGGGCTTCGGCATCGCGGGGACAGGTTTCGGCGTGATCCTTGCCGTGGTCGGGCGCGCGGCCTCGGACGAGAACCGCTCGATGGCGCTGGCGATTGCCACGGCGGCGGGCAGTGCGGGCCAAGTCTTCGGCGCGCCGGTGGCGGAATGGATGCTGGGGTTCATGTCATGGCAGATGACCTTCGTGAGTTTCGCGGGCGTGATCCTGTTGATGCTGCTCACGCTGCCGATGATGCGCGCGCCGGCGATGGCGAGCCGGGCTGAGCTTGAGGAGTCGATGGGCCAGATCCTCGGCAAGGCGTTCCGCGACCCCTCCTATACGCTGATCTTCCTCGGGTTCTTCTCATGCGGCTACCAGTTGGCCTTCATCACCGCGCATTTCCCCGCCTTCGTGACCGAGATGTGCGGCCCGATCCTCGCGGGCGGCGTGCTGCACAACATCGGCATCACCACCACCTCGGCGCTCGGGGCGGTGGCGATCTCGCTCATTGGTCTGGCCAATATCGCGGGCACGCTGCTGGCGGGCTGGGCGGGCAAACGCTATTCCAAGAAATACCTGCTGGCGGGGATCTATGTCGGGCGCACGGTGATCGCCGCCGCCTTCATCATGTTCCCGATCACGCCGATGACGGTGATCCTGTTCTCGGTGGGCATGGGCGCGCTCTGGCTGGCCACCGTGCCACTGACCTCCGGCCTCGTCGCGCATATCTACGGGCTGCGCTACATGGGCACGCTCTACGGCATCGTGTTCTTCAGCCACCAGTTGGGCAGTTTCCTCGGCGTTTGGCTGGGCGGGCGAATGTATGACATCTACGGCAGCTACACCGGGGTCTGGTGGGTCGGCGTGGCCGTGGGGGCGTTCAGCGCTGTGGTACACCTGCCAATCCGCGAGAAACGGCTTGAGGGGCTGGTGACCGCTTAACGCGCGCACCAGCGTTGGAGGATGTGGTTGGCGGTCATCAGGTCCAGATGCGCGCCGCCGCCGTTCTTGAAAAGGGTGATTTCGTCATCGCTTTGCCGGGTGAAGGCGGCGAGGTCGTAGTAATCCGCCAGGAGGTGATCGCGTGAGATCGCGCCGCTTTCCAGCGGGAACTTAATTTCGCCGATATGGCCGACGGTGGTGTCGAAACTGTCGACGAAAACGCGGGCACGCTGGAGCGCCTTGTCGTCGACCTCGCGCATGTCGGGGCGGTAGGCGCCAATGAGATCGACGTGCTGGCCGGGTTGCAACCAATCGCCCTTGATCATCGGGTCGGTCGACATGGTGGCGGAGGTGACGATATCGGCGGCGCGCACCGCCTGCTCCAGATCGGTCGCCACGTTGATCTTGCATTCTGCGGCCATCGCCTCGGCGTTCTTCGCGGTGCGGTTCCAAACCGTGAAGCGCGCCTGCGGGAAGGCGGCGGAATAGGCGGCGTGCAGCGCCCGGCCTTGGGTGCCCGCGCCGACGATCAGGATGTTCTCACTGTCCGGACGGGCGAGGCGGCGCGCGGCCAAGAGGCTGTCGCCCGCGGTTTTCCACTTGGTGACGAGGTGGAAGTCTACGATGGCGGAGAGCGTGCCTGTCACATCATCGAAAAGCGAGACGCCGCCGTTGACCATCGGCACTTCGCGGTCGGGGTTGCCGGGGAAAATCGTGGCGGATTTCACCGCGATGCCCAGCCCGTCGATCCATGCCGACCGGCTCAAGAGCGTGTCCTTGCCGCGGTAGAGGAAAGTGTCCCCGATCTCGGCCTTCGGGAGGTTATGCCCCGCGGCCAGCGCGTCGGTGAGCGCGATCCAGTCCAGAAGCGCCTCGCCCGCATCGAAGGAGATGTTCGGGATATCGGTCATGCGGCCTCCTCCCGGGTCAGCAGCCCTGCGGCGACGAGACGGTCGGCCCAGCCCTGCGGCCCGGTGAAATGATGGGTTTGCCAGCCCCGCGCGGCGGCGGCGGCGATATTGTCGGCGCGGTCATCGGTGAAGAGTAGCGCCTCCGGCGGCAGGCCGCTGCCCTGCTCCACGGCCTCGTAGATCGAGGGCGCGGGTTTGATCATGCCGAGGTGGCCGGAAATGAAATCACGGTCGAATTCGCGCAGGAAAGGGTAGTGGGTCGCGGCCAGATCATAGCTTTGAATGCCGAAGTTGGTGAGCGAGAAGACCGGCACGCCGCGCGCCTGAAGCGCCGTCATCAGCCGCAGCGAATGGTCGATCACCGGGGCCGCCATCTCGATCCAGCGGTCGTGCCAGAGGCGGATTTCATCGCCCCATTCGGGTGTCGCCTCGGCCATGGCATAGATCGTGTCGCGGAAGTTTTCGCCGCTGTCGACGCGGTCGTTCATGCCGTGCAGCTCCACGGCGTCGAACATGGCGCGGCGTCGATCTTGGCCGATGACGCTGTCGTAAAACCGCTCCGGTTGCCATTCGATCAATACGTTGCCGATGTCGAAAACGACCGCCTGTGGTGTCATATCACTTGCCCTACCAATTGCTTAACACGGGCCTACCCCCGCGCCGCCGCGCGCAGTTCCCGCTCCAATGCTTCGAGGAAACGGGAGCGGTCGGCCTTTGTAAACCCCTTGCCGCCGCCTTGGCGGAAGGGGTCGGCGGCGCGCAGGTCGGCCATCAGGTCGCGGGTCGCCAGCACGTTGCCGATGTTGCGCGCGGTCAGCGCCTCGCCGTTGTGTTTCAGCACCCTCGCCCCCGCCTCGACGCATTTCGAGGCCAACGGGATGTCCCCGGTCACCACCACGTCGCCCGGCCCGCAGCGCTCGGCGATCCACATGTCGGCCACGTCCGGCCCGTCGGGCACGATCACGACCTCGACCAGCGGGTTCTGCGACAGGCGCAGCCCGCCGTTGGAGACGAGGAACATTTTGATCCTGTGGCGGGTCGCCACCCGCTCGGCCTCGGCCTTCACGGGGCAGGCGTCGGCGTCGATGTAGAGCGCGGTCACGGCTCAGCCCGCGTAGAGCGCGTCGGCATGGAAGGCGACATGGTCCTCCATGAAGCTCGCCACGAAGAAATAGCTGTGGTCATAGCCCGGCTGCATGCGGAAGCTGCCCTGCTGGCGTTTCGCCGCCATGGCCTCGGCCAGTTTTTCGGGCATCAGGAGGTCGAGGAACTGGTCGCTGCCGCCCTGGTCGATCAGCACCGGCCCGTCGAAGCCTTTCTCGCGCATCAGGAGCGTGCTGTCGTGTTTTTGCCATGTGCTCTCGTCGGGCCCGAGGTAGGCGCTGAGTTGCTTTTTGCCCCAATCGCTCGCCGTCGGATGGGTGATCGGCGCGAAGGCCGAGACCGAAAGGAAATGCCCCGGCAGGTTCATCGCCAACGTCAGCGCGCCGTGCCCGCCCATGGAATGGCCGGTGATGCCTTGACGCTCCATATCGAGGGCGAAATTCTCGGCCAGCAGGGCGGGCAGCTCCTCGGCCAGATAATCCCACATCTGGTAGTGCGCCGCCCAAGGGTCTTGGGTCGCGTTCACATAGAACCCCGCCCCTTTGCCAAGGTCGTAAGCATCGTCATCGGCCACATCTTCACCTCGCGGGGAGGTGTCGGGGAAGACCAATGCGATCCCGTGTTCGGCAGCCCAAGCCTGCGCGCCCGCCTTGGTCATGGCGTTCTCATGGGTGCAGGTCAGGCCCGAAAGGTACCACAGCACTGGAACGGGGCCGTCCTGCGCCTCGGCGGGGAGAAACAGGCCGAATGTCATGTCGCAGCCGCAGGTGTCGGAGGCGTGGGAGTAGACCCCCTGCGTGCCACCGAAACAGGCGTTTTCCGAGATGGTTTTCATGGCAGCGTTCCTTTCGAACTTGAGTGTGTCACAGGGCCGAGACCCAGCCTACGACAAGGCTGACGGTCACGATACTGACCGTGGTTGAAACGAGAATGGCGGCAGAGACCCGCTGAGGGGCGACGCCGTAGTGTTGGGCGAGCATATAGACATTGCCCGCGACCGGAAGAGAGGCGGTGGCGATGATAACCCCGGCTTTGTATGGGTCGACGCCGAAGAGAAGTAGTGCACCAAAGGCCACGAAGAGCGGGTGCAGCACCAGTTTGCAGAAAGTCAGCCAGCCCGCGATCTCGATCCGTTCGGCGGATTTTGAGGCCAGCGAGGCGCCGATGGCGAACAGCGCGCCGGGGGTGGCAGCGCCGCCGAGGATGGCCAGAAATTCGTTCAACGGCACCGGGATCGGGATGCCGAAGCCGGACCAGAGGAACCCCAGCGTGATGGCGACGATCATCGGGTTTTTCAGCAAGCCGATCCCAACGATCTTAAGCGTCGCCAGCCGCAATTGCCCCTCGCGGGAGCCGGTAATCAGGATCACGATGAGGCTGGAAAAGATGATCATGTCGACGGTCAGCGCCAGCAGCACGGGGCCGATCGCCTCTGGCCCCAAGAGCAGCGTCAGCATCGGCACGCCCAGAAAGCCGGTGTTGCCGATCACGGCGCATTGCGCCTCGATCCCGTTGGTGGCCACATCGAGCCCGCGCAAAAAACCCACGAGGCTGGCGATGGCATAGACGAAGGCCGTCCCCCAGAGGTAGGCGGCGACAAGGCGGCTGTCCCAAACCTCGGCCAAGGACAGATTGGCGGAAAAGCGGAACAGCATTGCCGAAAGGGCGAAGTAGAAGACGAATTTGGTGAGATAGGCCGTCGCTTCGGCAGAGAAAAACCGTGTGCGCCCGGCCCAGTAGCCAAGGCCGATCAGCGCAAAGAACGGCAGGGTTTGCAGGAAGATCGCGACCATGGGTCAAGCATTAGCCAGCCCGCCCTTGGGGTGCAATGGCCAAGGGCGTGGGCCTTGGCCGAACCGATCGGCACCCCGCGTTCGCTTAGGCGGTTGCGGCCGCCTCGGCGGCGCTGCGCTCGCGCCGTTAAAGGAGTCTCATCGGCAGGTTCCGGCAAACGCAAAGCCCCCGGCCCTTGGCGGAGCGGTACAGAATGCTACCTGTTGCGGGATGGACGCCACGCGAAGAACGAGGTTTGGAATATGAGAGTAGTTTTCTTGGCACCCCTAGTGTTGGCCGGATGCGCTGAAGTGTCGACAGCGCCGGTGCAGAACCCGATCCCGGCCCCTGCGCCTGTGGCGACCACGCCCGCACCACCACCCCCCGCAGCCGAGCCATCGGCCCCGGCGCAGTCGGAAACGCGCAGCAGCCCGCCGGCCAAGCCCAAACCGCTGCCGGAATCGGTTGTGAATGCGGTGAACAACAGCTCCAGCCCCTCTGAGGACGAGGGGCAAGAAGAACTCGCCGCCGCCGAGCCGCCGACCAACACCTGCAAAGAGGGCAGTTGGTGGGGGCTGATCGGTCGCCCGAAATCGGCGGCGAGCATCGTATCCGAGCCCAAGCGCATCTATACCGAGGGTGATCCGGTGACGATGGACGCCAACCCCGACCGCACCAACATTGTCTTGGACGCGGAAGGCAAAATTGCCAAGGTCACCTGCGGCTAGGGGCGTTCCCTAGCCCTTGGGGCGGTTGTCGAGAATGCGTACGGCTTTGCCCTCTGACCGGGCGACGCCGCCCACGTCCATGACTTCGACCGTGACCGAAATGCCGACGGTCTGTTTGATCTGTGCCGAGAGCGCTTTGATCGCGGCGGCCCGGGCATCGGTGGTCACGCTGGCGTCAGCGCATTCGCACAGCACGCGCATCTGATCCATCCGGTCGGGACGCGAGAGTTCGATCTGGAAATGCGGGGCCAAGCCCGGCGTGGCCATCAGCGCCTCTTCGATCTGGGTGGGGAAGACATTGACACCGCGCAGGATGATCATGTCGTCGCTGCGCCCGGTCACCTTCTCCATCCGCCGCATGGACCGCGCGGTGCCTGCCAAGAGGCGGGTGAGGTCGCGGGTGCGGTAGCGGATGATCGGGAAGGCTTGTTTCGTGAGCGAGGTGAAGACCAACTCCCCCATTTCGCCATCCTCGACCGGGGCGCCAGTCTCGGGGTTGATGATCTCGGGGTAGAAGTGATCTTCCCAGATGTGCAGCCCGTCCTTGCTCTCTACGCATTCCATCGAGACACCCGGCCCCATGACTTCGCTGAGGCCGTAGATATCGACCGCATGCATGTCGAAAGCCTGCTCGATCTCCTGCCGCATGGCGTTGGTCCAAGGCTCGGCCCCGAAGATACCAACTTCGAGCGAGGATTGGCGCGGGTCGATGCCCTGTTTGGCAAACTCATCCAAGATCGACAGCGCGTAGGACGGGGTGACGGTGATGCCCTTGGGGGCGAAATCTTCGATCAGGCGCACTTGGCGCGGGGTCATCCCGCCCGAGATCGGCACGGTCGACAGGCCAAGCGCATCAGCGCCGAGGTGGATGCCCAAGCCGCCGGTGAACAGCCCATAGCCATAGGCGTTGTGCAGCATGTCGCCCGGGCGCATCCCCGCCGCGCGCAGGGAGCGGGCGACGACGTGCCCCCAGTTCGCCAGATCGTCCTTGGTATAGCCCACCACGGTCGGCTGCCCGGTGGTGCCGGAGGACGCGTGAATGCGCGCCACCTGATCGCGCGGCACGGCGAACATGCCAAAGGGGTAATTGTCACGCAGGTCGGTCTTTACCGTGAAGGGAAAGCGCGAAAGATCGGAAAGCTGTTTCAGATCATCGGGATGCACACCCGCATCGTCAAAGCTTTGCTTGTAGAAGGGCACATTGTCATAGGCATGGCGCAGGGACCATTTCAGACGGTCCAATTGCAGGGCGCTGATCTCGTCCCGGCTGGCGATCTCAATCGGGTCGAGCGTATCCTTCGCGGGGGTCAGGTCTTTCATCAGGTCGGCTCCTCCTCGGTAAATAGCTGGCCCTTGATGCTGCGGGAGAGCCCGCGAAACAGGGCCACGACACGGTCATCCTCGCCCGTGACGGTCACATCATAGATGCCCGACCGACCGCTGCGCGACACTTCGCGGGCGGTGGCGGTCAGCCGCTCCTCCGGCTGGCCGGGGCTGAGATAGGTGATCTGGTTCTGCTGGGCGACAGTGGTCTGGTTGTAGCTGTTGCAAGCAAAAGCAAAGGCGCTGTCGGCCAGCGTGAAGATGAAACCGCCGTGACAAATCCCATGCCCGTTCAGCATCTCCGGGCGCACCGACATCGACAAAACCGCGCCGCCGGGGGTGACCTCGTCGATCCGCATGCCCAATCCGGCCGAGGCGGAATCTCGGGCGAACATCACCTCGGCACATTTGCGGGCGCGGGCGTCTGGGGTCATACCATCATGCCTTTGTGTTTCATTTTTCAGATTGGTTGCACAATTCTGTAACGCTTTCAAGAAATTTTGAGCGCCGCTTTCGGCCATCTCAGGGCTTGATTTGGCCCCCGTCAGGGTCAACTGTAAAGTCATGAGCATAGAGCCCCCATCGCCGATCACGGCTTTCGAGCGCCCTGCCGAACAGGTCGCTTTCCACCGCACCGAACTGTCGCTGATCCTATCGCTCTACGGGCGTATGGTCGCCGCGGGGGAGTGGCGGGATTACGGGATTTCGCACCTCAAGGACGTGGCCGTCTTTTCCGTCTTTCGCCGCACGGCTGAGATACCGCTTTACCGGATCGAAAAGCGGCCCAAGCTGCGCAACCGGCAGGGGATGTATGCGGTGGTGGGCACCGGCGGGCAGGTGCTGCGCCGGGGCCATGACCTGAAGGCCGTGCTGCGCGTGTTGGAGCGCAAGCTGATCCGCGCGGTGGACTAAAGGCCGGGGCGGCGATGTGCCGTCACCGGGCCGTCCCCGCCCGCCTCGATCCGGGCGATGGCCTCGGCGATGTTTTCATAGCTCACGGCCATGGCATGGGCATTGGCGTGGATCATCGTCTCGCCATCCACCACCATTGCCACATGGCCTTTCCAGAACAACAGATCATTGCGCTGATAGGCGCCGCTGACGAGGGTGCCCACGGTCTTTTCCTGCTGGTCGCTGTCACCGGGGCAGGGGATGCCGCAGGCCAGAAGCGCGGCCTGCATTAGGCCCGAACAATCGATCCCCCAACGGCTATTTCCGCCCCAGAGATAGGGCGTGCCGAGAAACAGCGCAGCGATCTGCGCGGGGTCGGCCTCTCGCCGATCGAGGGGGGCAAGATGGCCCAGTGGGATGTGCCCCTGCGGGGTTTCGGCGAAACCTTTCATCTCTGCCGTGACCGTGACGGGCGAGCCGTAGCTGAGGCTGAGCAGGTCCGGCGATTTCAGATCGGCGTCGCGATAGGCATGGGTGGCAGGCACGCAAACGCGATGGGTGGCCTTGCGCGCTGTGCCAAGGGTGCTTTGCAGAACATGGCCGCAATAGCCATCCTTCTCGGCCTGCACATAGGCCCAGCTTGACGCCTCATGCAGCACGCGAACCTGCTCGCCGAATAGCAGCTGCCGGTCGCGCGGCCCCTCGGGGCGGCGGCAGAGGTCGGCCACCGGCACCGCCACCTGCGCGGGGCGGTTCTGGGTCGCCAGCGCCGGGTCCGGGGTGAGGCGCGGATCGCTCATGGTTTCAGCAAGGCGGGCAGGGCGGCATAGATCGCGCGGGTGCCTTGGCCGGTGCCGCCTTTCGGGCGGGCGGGGGCGTCGGCGGGTTGCCAGCCGTAGATGTCGAAATGCGCGTATTTGCTGTCGGTCACAAAGCGGCGGAGGAAGAGCGCGGCGGTGATCGACCCGGCAAAGCCGCCCTTGGGCGCGTTGTCGAGGTCGGCGATGCCGGGTTCGATCAGCGCCTCGTAGGCGTCGTGGAAAGGCATCCGCCAGACCGGATCAGCAGACCCGGCAGCGGCGCTTTCCAAGGCCGAGACGAAGGCAGCGTCATTACTGTAATAGGGCGCAAGGTCCGGCCCCACGGCCACCCGCGCGGCCCCGGTCAGCGTGGCCATCGAGATGATTTGATCGGGTTTGTCCTCATCCGCCAGCGCCAGCGCATCGGCCAGCACCAAACGCCCTTCGGCATCGGTGTTGTTGATTTCAACCGTCAGCCCCTTGCGCGAAGTCAGGATGTCACCGGGCCGGAAGGCATTGCCCGAGACGGAGTTCTCCACCGCCGGGATCAGCACGCGCAGCCGCACCTTCATGCCGGTGGCCATGATCATATGCGCCAGCCCCAGCACGGCGGCGGCCCCGCCCATGTCCTTTTTCATCAGCGCCATCGACGCGCCGGGCTTCAGGTTCAGCCCGCCGGTGTCGAAACAAACGCCCTTGCCCACCAGCGTCAGCTTTGGCCCCGCCTCGCCCCATGCCATGTCGATCAGGCGCGGCGCGCGGTCGGCGGCGCGGCCCACGGTGTGGATCATCGGCAGGTTGTTTTCCAGCAGCGCATCGCCGGTGGTCACCTCGATCTTTGCGCCATGTTGCTCGGCCAATTCGCGCGCGGCGGCTTCGAGGTCGGGCGGCCCCATGTCGGAGGCGGGGGTGTTGATCAGGTCGCGGGTCAGCATCTCGCCCGTGGCCAGTGCGGTGATCTGATTGGCGTCGACCCCCTCGGGCGCGACGAGACGGGCGGTCATCGGGGTCTGGTCGCGGTAGCGGTCGAAACGGTAGCCCGCCAGCAGCCAGCCGAGCGCTTCTGTCGCCGCCTGATCGTCGGGCAGGCCGCTTGCGATCCGGTAGTCCCCGGCAGGGAGCTTGGCCGCAGCGGCGGCGAGGTGGAAGCGGCCCCGGCGGCGGGCGGCTTCGGACCCGTAGCCCGCGAGTGCCATCACCGGCGCGCCCTCGGCCCCCGGCACCACAAGCGCTTGCCCAAGGCCGCCGGCAAAGCCGCTGGCCCTCACCCATGCCTGCACCGCGCCGGGCTGATCGACAAGCCAGCCTTCAAGCGCGGCCTCGCTCAAGACATGAAGCGGCAGGGCATTGGCGGAGGGGGCGGCGAATTCGGCGGACATGACAAACCTTTGCAAATCTGGATTTGCGCGCAGCCTACCTTTTCCATCGCCACCCGCAAGCGATCAGATCGTGATCTCGGGCAAGTCCCATATCGCGGTCAAGGACCGTTCGCCGCTGCGGATCAGGCGCGACAGCGTGGCCGCCGTGGCGATGTCATCCCCGGCGTCGATACAGACCACCACATCCGCCGCCACCCGGGCCACGAGCGCCATGCCGATTTGATCGGCGATGGCGATCAGACGGTGCACGCTTTTGCGCAGCCCGGCGCGGTCTTGGCCCTCATGTAACCTTTTGCAATGGGACAGGCGCAGGGCCAATTCCTCCATCGCGCGGCACAGGACATCTTCGGCCCCCACCTCACCCAGTTGTGTATAGAGCAGCTCCAGCCGCTCTTGATCGACGCAGACCTGTTCGGTCGGGCGAATTTGCATAAGTTGCATTCCTGTCATCCTTCGATCGCCCCCACGGCCTTGGGGCAATATGGCGCATGAAGGTGTGCAAAGGGTTGCGATGATTGTTCCTTTTCTCTCGAATTCGTATGGCATTTGCGCTATCTGCGCTAAAACCGCATCACGCATTAGGGGACGTTTACACATGGACAAGGCCAAGGCTCTGCCGTCGTATCTGTTGCAACGCTATCAGGGGTGGAAGGCGACCGGCTATGCCGAAAACCAGTCGTGGTATCGCCGCCTTGCTTCCGAAGGACAGCATCCGCGCGCCATGGTGATTTCCTGCTGCGACAGCCGGGTGCATGTGACCTCGATCTTCGGGGCCGATCAGGGCGAGTTCTTTATTCACCGCAACATCGCCAACCTCGTGCCGCCCTACCAGCCCGACGGCAACCAGCACGGCACCTCGGCGGCGATCGAATATGCGGTGACGGCGCTGAAGGTCGCGCATGTGATCGTGCTGGGCCATTCCAGCTGCGGCGGTGTGGCGGGCTGTGCCGCCATGTGCCGGGGCGAGGCGCCGGAACTTGAGAAGAAAGACAGTTTCGTGGGCCGCTGGATGGACATCCTGCGCCCGACCTTCGATTCCGTGTCCAGCATCAAGGACAAGCGCGAGCAGGAGCGTCAGCTCGAGAAGCTCGCCGTTGTCACCTCGCTGGAAAACCTGATGACCTTCCCATGGCTGAAAGAGGCGGTCGAGAAGGACGAGTTGTCGTTGCACGGTCTGTGGACCGACATCGGCGAGGGCGGGTTGGAGCATTACTTGCCCGAGTTGCGCGCGTTCGAACCGGTCTGACCGTCGATAAGTCGTAGAACGAAAAAGGGGGCCGATTGGCCCCCTTTCCTATTTCTATGCTAAGGCTGAACCTCAGCCCTTTTTCAGCACTTCGCGGCCCAGCAGTTCGGCGATCTGCACGGCGTTCAGGGCGGCACCCTTGCGCAGGTTGTCGCTGACGCACCACAGATTGATGCCGTTGTCGATGGTGCTGTCCTGACGGATGCGGCTGATGAAGGTGGCGAAATCGCCGACGCATTCGACGGGCGTGACGTAGCCGCCGTCTTCGCGCTTGTCGATCACCATGATGCCGGGCGCTTCGCGCAGGATGTCGCGGGCTTCGGCCTCATCAAGGTGGTCTTCGAATTCGATGTTGATCGATTCCGCATGGCCCACGAAGACCGGCACGCGCACGCAGGTCGCGGTGACCTTGATCGACGGATCGACGATCTTCTTGGTCTCGGCGACCATCTTCCATTCTTCCTTGGTCGAACCGTCTTCGAGGAAGACATCGATATGCGGAATCACGTTGAAGGCGATCTGCTTGGGGTAGACCTTGGCCTCGTAATTGTCGGTCGGGTTGTAGACCGATTTGGTCTGGTCCCAAAGTTCGTCGATCGCCTCTTTGCCCGAGCCGGAAACCGACTGGTAGGTGCTGACCACGACGCGCTTGATCTTGGCGCGGTCATGCAGCGGCTTCAGCGCCACGACCATCTGCGCGGTGGAGCAGTTGGGGTTGGCGATGATGTTCTTCTTGGAATAGCCGTGCACGTCTTCGGGGTTCACCTCCGGCACGATCAGCGGCACTTCGTTGTCGTAGCGGTAGAGCGAAGAGTTATCGATCACCACGCAGCCCGCTTTGGCCGCGGCGGGCGCGTATTTCTTGGTCGCTTCAGAGCCCACGGCGAAAAGCGCCATGTCCCAGCCGGCGAAATCGAAAGTGTCGAGGTCTTTGGTCTTGAGGGTCTTGTCCCCGAAGGTGATCTCGGTCCCGAGCGAACGGCGGCTGGCAAGGGCCACGATCTCGTCCACGGGGAACTGACGCTCCGCAAGGATGTTCAACATTTCACGGCCCACATTGCCTGTGGCACCGACGACGGCGACGCGATAACCCATTTGATTACTCCAGTCTGTCCAATTTAGTTTGACGCCATTTAACGTGCCTGCGGGGCATTGGCTAGGGCCAGCCGCGTAAGGGCAGGGCAAGGCGGTGCCTTGCTGGGGTCAGAGAACCTTGATCACGTCCTTGTTGATCGCCAGCATATAGCCGCGCCGGGCAATGTTCTTGACCAGCAGTTCCGACACCAGTTGGTTGCCAAGCGTGTCGCGCAGGCGTTTGATCCGCGTGGCACCCGCGGCCTCATCACAGTCGGCAGGGCTGCGGCCCGAGATCATGCCTTCGATCTCGGAACCCGAGAGCACGTCGTCATCCATCCGCGCCTCGGCAAGGACCGACATCGTCTCCATCGCAGCGGCCGTCAGCTTGAAGCCGAGGTTGTTGAGATAGACGGTATTCTCTTCCCGGCTGATCAGCAGGGAATTGACCTGAATGCCCGTCCGCTCGATCTGCGCCATGCGGCGGTTGAAGCCGATGAGCATGAACAAAAACACCATCGCTGCGACCAGCATGGCGCTGGCGAAGACCAAAAGCACCACGATCACGATACGGTAGCTGGCCAAGGTCTCGGAAAAGGCGGTGCCGGACTGGGCGAGGATTTCCAGCAGCTTGATCTCGGCCTGGGTGGTCAGATCGTCATTTTCGATAAAGATCCGCTCAACCCGCGCGTTAAAGACGTTCGCATCCGGCAGCGCCCAAAGCAGGACAAGCGCCCCGACCAAAAGCACGGCGACCACGGCGGCGATGCCGCCGATCACGAAACGCCCGCCAAATCTGCGCATGTCAGAAGCGGAGGTAGAATGTTCCTGCACTGTCTTTCCTTTGATCCAAGCCTTCGTCACCGAAAACAGACAGCACATTCAACAATGTCCAGCCCTCCGCTGCAAGACGCGGCGTGAGTTCGGTTTCGGCGGAGGCTGGCTCACAGGCCCCGGAGATCTGCGCCACCCCATAGTGAAGGCGCAGCGGATTGTCTTGCTTGGCCTTGTAATCGGCAAAGCATCCGGCCGTTGCCGCGGCGGGCAGGGCCAGAATGACCGCCAGCGCGGTCAGCACGGAGAGACATGGATTTTTCATATGTTTTTAATGCGCTTTCGCCCGTTGATATTCAATAACCAAGGCGATCTAGGCGCCTTGTTATTGGATAACGCCCCCCTGTTATTGCCTGTCTTTGGTGCTCATCCCAATTTGGTGGCACTAACAGACACACGAACCGATACGCGGCCCCCGAGTTATGGCCGCAGAGGATCAAGGGCGCAGCGAAACGCGCCGATAACGAGAAGGGACCAGACCCATGTACCGCAAGTTCATTGCTACCATCGCCGCCCTGTCGGTTGCCATAACTGCCTTTGGCGCCCGCCCTGCCGCTGCCGATGAAAAGGAAGTGCTGCGCACGCTCGCCGCGATTGCGGGTGTCGCGATCGTGGGCAAGATGATCTACGACAACAACAAAGAGCGCAAAGAGCGCGAGACCGTGACCCGTCGCCGTGCTGCGCCGGTCTATGAGGCACCACGCTATTATCCCGCGGTTTCAAAGCGGCCCCATCCGCGCCCCTATGTCGATCCGCGCCCCGAGCCGCGCCGCAGCGCCCGGACCTACCCTGAGCGCGACCGTGCCACTTATCCTGAGCGCGAAGTGCGCCCCCTGCCTGAGCGCGTGGACCGCAAGCTGCTGCCGCAGCAGTGCTTCCGCAGCTATGAGGGCGATGAGGGCAAGGTCATGATGTTCGGCGAGCCCTGCCTTGAGAAAAATTACTCCTATGCCGAGCGCCTGCCCCGCTACTGCGCCAAACGCGTCAGTACCGCCGAGGGCGCGCGCTACGGCTATGACGCCCGCTGTCTGCGCGACTCGGGTTACAGCTTGGCGCGTCGGTAAACCCGGCGTGCCTTGACCGAGCGGCACGTCCCTGTCGCTCGGGTTTTGAAAGGGGGGGTGTTCGGGCGCCTCCCCTTTCTCTTTTTTGTTGCACCTTTGGGGCGCATGCGGTTTCACCGGCCCCATGATACCTGACTATGAACTCGAACGCGGGGCGGCTGCCCGCGGCTTTCGCACCATCGCCGGGGTGGACGAAGTGGGCCGTGGCCCACTGGCCGGGCCGGTCACCGCCGCCGCCGTGGTCTTTGCCGAAGGGCAGATCCCCGAGGGTCTGAACGATTCCAAGAAACTGACCGCCCGCGCCCGTGAAAGGCTTTATGAAGAGATCATGTCAGTCGCCGTGGTCTGCGTGGCCCATGCCACGGTCGAAGAGATCGAGGAACACAACATCTTGCGTGCCAGCCATCTGGCCATGACCCGCGCCTTGGCCGGTTTGGCCTGCAAGGCGGATTATGCGCTGATCGACGGCAATATGCTTCCGCGCGATCTGGCGCTGCCCGCGCAACCTGTGGTGAAGGGGGATGCGCGCTGCCTGTCGATCTCGGCGGCTTCTATCGTTGCGAAAACCGTGCGCGATAACCTCATGGTGGATTTGGCGCAACAGCATCCGGGTTACGGTTGGGAAACCAATATGGGCTATGGCTCGAAAAGCCACATCGCCGCCCTGCAGGATCTTGGTGTCACCCCACACCATAGACGTTTGTTCAAACCGGTACACAATATCTTGTATCAAGCCAATTTGTTAACCGATTGATTCAAAAAAGAAATTGACCACGATTCTCTGATGGCTCATTTTATCCACAACCAATGAGCGCTTAAGCGCCGGGTAATGAGGCAGAGATATGAAAACGATGACAAAGGGCGCCGCGGCGCTTCCCTTGAACACTATTGTTGCGGGCGATTGCATTGAGGCAATGAACGCCCTCCCAGCAGAATCGGTGGAT
The DNA here is from genome assembly GCF_043556915.1 of Sulfitobacter sp. 1A15299. Taxonomy (NCBI): domain Bacteria; kingdom Pseudomonadati; phylum Pseudomonadota; class Alphaproteobacteria; order Rhodobacterales; family Roseobacteraceae; genus Sulfitobacter; species Sulfitobacter sp. 1A15299. The sequence continues at coordinate 536,672 of NZ_JBIFFJ010000001.1, forward strand.
CTGATCTTCGCGGATCCGCCCTACAACTTGCAGTTGCGAGGTGATTTGCATCGCCCCGACAACTCCAAGGTCGATGCAGTTGATGACGAATGGGACCAATTCGCCAGCTTCAAAGCCTATGACGAATTCACCCGCGCATGGCTCAAAGCCGCGCGGCGGCTGCTGAAACCCGATGGCGCGATCTGGGTGATCGGCAGCTATCACAACATCTTCCGCGTCGGCGCGGCGCTTCAGGATCAGGGCTTTTGGATCCTGAACGATGTGGTCTGGCGCAAGTCGAACCCGATGCCGAACTTCCGCGGCAAGCGCTTTACCAATGCCCATGAGACGATGATCTGGGCCGGGAAGAGCGAGAACAGCAAATACACCTTCAACTATGAGGCGCTGAAGGCGCTGAACGAAGGCATCCAGATGCGCAGCGACTGGGTGCTGCCGATCTGCACCGGCCATGAGCGTCTGAAGGATGAGGCGGGCGAGAAAGCGCATCCGACGCAAAAACCCGAAAGCCTGCTGCACCGTATCCTCGTCGGCTCGTCCAACCCCGGCGACGTGATCCTCGACCCGTTCTTCGGCACCGGCACCACCGGCGCCGTGGCCAAGATGCTGGGCCGCGATTTCATCGGCATCGAACGTGAGGAAGCCTATCGCAAGGTGGCCGAAAAGCGGATCTCGATGGTGCGCAAGTTCGACAACGAAGCGCTGCAAACCACCACCTCCAAACGCGCCGAGCCGCGCGTGCCCTTCGGGCAGTTGGTCGAGCGCGGCATGCTGCGCCCGGGCGAGAACCTCTATTCCATGAATGGCCGCCACAAAGCCAAGGTCCGTGCCGATGGCACCCTGATCGGCAGCGATGTCAAAGGGTCGATCCATCAGGTGGGCGCGGCCTATGAGAAAGCCCCCAGCTGCAACGGCTGGACCTATTGGTGCTACAAGAAAGACGGCAAGAATGTCCCCATCGACATTCTGCGTCAGCAGATCAGAGCCGAGATGGCGAACTGATCCACCCCGGACAATCGAACACCGCCGGCACCCGTGGCCCCTCTGCGTGAGGGGCATGCGCACGGGTGCCTACCTTGACCCCGCCCGATGGCGGGGTTTTTTTGTTGGACCGGCCTAATTCACCCACCGTTTGCGGGCCTGAAACTCTCGCAGTACGGCGTCAATGTAGCGGGTATCGAAATCGCATTTATTCACCACATAGAGCACCCCGGCAGAGGCGGCTTTTTCCCACATGCCGGGGGAGGGCCAATCGCTGACCATAATCACCGGCGTTTGCGCATGGCGGTCGTCGCAGGCCAGTTCCAACGCGAAATTTGCGCCCAGTCCATCAGGCAGGTTGTGTCGAGCAGGATCAACGCCTTGTCCCCGGCGCTGAGCGCCCGGCGTGCGGCTTCGATGCTGGGGGCAAATTCAACCTGCATCCCGCCATAGGCGCGGGCCAGAACGCGGCGCAACCTTTCTCGGTCAAACTCACTGTCTTCGACGATCAGACAGGTGCCATCATAGGCCGCCCGCGCGGGCGCGTCTTGGTGCTGCATCAATACCACTCCACAGGTAACAGTCGCAGCTTTTCTGCCAAGCAAAGTTTAACTTTGCGTTGCCGTGTTCAGAGCCGGGGCAGGGGATTGCTGGCCTTGTTGTAGGCTTTCCAATCGGTGATCTCGGGGTAGTACATCTCGCGCCATTTGCGCACCCGCGGGTTCATGACGCGCCGCCACAGTGGCGGCACCATAGCGGCCATGGTCATCACCGGATAGCCATAGGGAAGCTGCGGCGCATCGCCCGTGCCATAGGTCTGCAAGACCGGGAAACGCCGGTCGGGTTTGTAGTGGTGATCGGAATGGCGTTGCAGGTTGATCAGCAGCCAGTTGCTGGCCTTATGCGCCGCGTTCCACGAATGGCGCGGCTGGACATGTTCGTATTTCCCGCCGCCCAGATGTTTGCGTGTCAGCCCGTAGTGTTCGATGTAATTGACCAGTTCCAATTGCCAGATCGCCACACCGGCTTGGACAAGGAACAGGCCCAGCCCGCTCCAACCGCCCAAGATCAGCGCCAGCAGCAAAAAGGCCGCTTGCAGTGCCCAGTATTTGAAAAAGGGATTTCCCGGATCGGTCCAAGGCAGCCCCTTGCGGGCCAGCATGTTCTTCTCAGCTTGGAAGGCCGAGGTCAGCGACTCGCGCAGCACGCGGGGGTAGAAGCGATGAAACCCTTCGTTGTAGCGCGCTGTCACCGTGTCGCGCGGGGTGCCGACATGGCGATGATGCACCAGCAGATGCTCTGACCGGAAATGCGAATAAAGCACCATGGCCAGCAGGATATCCGCCAACCGCCGCTCGATCTTGTTGCGTTGGTGCATTAGCTCATGGCTGTAGTTGATCCCGATGGTGCCGGTGATAACGCCCACGCCGAAGAACAGAAAGATCCGCTCTGCCGTGTCCAGATGCCCGGCGCGTGTGGCGTAATAGATCAGGCCAAAGACGGTCAGGCATTGCAGCGGGGTCCAGAGCAGGGTGACGAGGCGGTACCAATAAAGATCATCCTCCGTCGCCTCCAGATCGGCGTTGTCGAGGTTCAGCCCCAGCACCGCGTCGAGCATCGAAAACAGATACCATGTCACCAGCGGCAGCAGCGCGATGGACCAGCCGCCCTGCGCCGCACAGAACCACGCAAGCGGGATCAGCAGCAGGGACATCCAGAAAGGCAGGGCGCGCGACAGACGGGCGAGGTCTTGGGCGGCGATGATGCGGTTGGCCATAGGGCACCTCATAGTTGCGCGCCAGATATACCGCAGTTTGCCCGAGGCTCAAAGCCTGACGCGGCGCTATCGCGCGAGGTCGAAGGCTTTGCGCATGACGGTGGGCAGATCGCTGGGGCGGAACTGGTTCTGGCCGATGAATTCACCGTTTTGCGGCGCGGCATCATGGCCGACCCGCGCGTGCTGCACCGTCAACATCAGATGGAAATGGGTGAAGGTGTGGCGCACCTCACCGGGCAGGGCGTGCCAATCGGCGGCCATGGGCGGCGTGCCTTCGGGGCGCGGCTCGGATGTATCGACCCAGTCGGAGCCGGGCCAGCCAAGCATGCCGCCGAGCAGCCCCTTCTCGGGCCGCGTCTCCAGCAGCCACGCGCCATCCTCGCGCTCCGCCAGATAGACCGTGCCGTGCCGGATGGGTTTCGGCTTCTTCGGCGTCTTCTTGGGCAAGAGCGCCGCCGTGCCTTCCGCCCGCGCAGCGCAGGGATCGCGCCAAGGGCAGATGCCGCAGGCGGGGGATTTCGGGGTGCAGATCGTGGCGCCCAGATCCATCACCGCTTGGGCATAGTCGCCGGGCCGGTTCGTCGGGGTCAGGGCGGCGGCGCGGGCCATCAACGCGGGCTTGGCGGCGGGCAGAGGCGTGTGGATGTCATAGACGCGCGCCATCACCCGCTCCACATTGCCGTCGAGCGCCGCATGGGGCAGATCGAAGGCGATGGAGGCGATCGCCGCCGCCGTATAAGGCCCGATCCCCGGCAGTTTCAGCAGTGCGTCGTGGTCCGCGGGGAAATTGCCGCCATGCTCATCCACCACCACGCGGGCACATTTCAGCAGGTTGCGGGCGCGCGCGTAGTAGCCAAGCCCGGCCCATTCGGCCATCACTTCGGCATCCTCGGCGGCGGCGAGGGCGGCGACATCCGGCCAGCGGGCGGTGAACCGTGCGAAGTAATCCTTTACCGTGGCCACGGTGGTCTGCTGCAACATGACCTCGCTCAGCCAGATGCGGTAGGGGTCGGGCATGACCCCGGCGATCCGCTCCTGCGGTGGCACCCGCCATGGCAGGGCGCGGGCGTGGGTGTCGTACCACTCTAGCAGGATCGGCAGCAGCTTGCTGACGCGGGTTTTCTCACGCAATGTTTAGGCCTTTCGACGGGGCAGGGGCTGGTGACGCTGGGGCAAATGGTTATGTATGTCAGTACATTCGGGAAACAAAGCCATGCCGCCACGTCGTACGACTACAAAAGGGTTCAAACGCACCAACAGCCTGCTCTCGCAACAGATCCGCAAGGCGAGCGAGACGCGCGGCTTTGCGCAGTCGCGTCTGCTGACCCATTGGGCCGAGATCGCGGGCGAGGCGACCGCCGCCATCTCGCGCCCTGTCGAGGTCAGCTATGGCCGCAAGGAAGGCATCGGTGCCACCCTGACCCTGCTGACCACCGGGGCCAATGCGCCCATGCTGGAAATGCAGAAAGAGCAACTGCGCGCGCGGGTCAACGCGGTCTACGGCTATAACGCCATCGCGCGGGTGCGGATCACCCAAACGGCGGCGACCGGATTTGCCGAGGGCCGCGTGGCCTTCGATCACAAACCCAAGGGCGAGAAGCCTCGCCCCAACCCCGCGTTACAACAAAAAGCAGCCGAAGCCGCCAAGCCGGTGGCCGATGCGGGGCTGCGCGAGGCCCTTGCACGTCTGGGCGAGAACATATTGAACAAGAACCAAAGCTGACGATCTGATAGCTGGTCAAACGGAAGGAACATCCTATGAATCGCAGAAACCTAATCCTTGGCGGTCTTGCCACCCTCGGTGTCGGCGGCTGGTTTGCCGCGAGCAGCTTTGGCTCGGCCCCCCTAGGCAGCACTGCGCTGACCCCCTTCGTCGGCGCCGCGAACGCGCAAACGACCGAGGGCGAAGTCGACACTTCCGGCATCACAGAGATGGTCCTGGGCGATGAGAACGCGCCGGTGACGATGGTCGAATACGCCTCTTTCACCTGCCCGCATTGCGCAACCTTCCACAACGACACCTTCAAAAAGCTGAAGGCCGATTACGTCGACAGCGGCAAGGTCAAGTTTATCTACCGCGAAGTCTATTTCGACCGCTACGGTCTCTGGGCTTCCATGGTGGCGCGCTGCGGCGGTCAAGAGAAGTTCTTTGGCATCGCCGACCTGATCTACAGATCGCAAAGCGAATGGACCCGCGCGGGCGAACCTGCCGCCATCGTCGAGGAGCTGCGCAAGATTGGCCGTCTGGCCGGGCTCGACAATGAGATGCTGGATGAATGCCTGAAAGACGGTGAAAAGGCCGAGGCGCTGGTGGCATGGTACACCGCAAACGCCAAAGAGGATGACATCTCGAGCACGCCGAGCTTTGTCATCGACGGCAAGAAACATTCGAACATGTCCTACGCGGACATGAAGGAAATCCTCGACGAAGCGCTGGCCGGCTAATGACCGCCCCGCTTGCAGGATTGAAAGTCGTCGAATTGGCGCGTGTTCTGGCTGGCCCTTGGGCCGGTCAGACATTGTCGGACCTCGGATGCGAGGTGATCAAAGTGGAAAGCCCGGCGGGGGATGATACCCGCCAATGGGGGCCGCCCTTCGTCACCCGGGACGAGGATGTCACCGCCTCCTATTTCCACTCGACCAACCGGGGCAAAGCCTCGGTCACCGTGGATTTCCGCACTGAGGAAGGTCAGGCGCAGGTCAAAGAGCTTCTGGCCGATGCGGATATTCTGATCGAGAATTTCAAGACCGGGGGATTGGCGAAATACGGGTTGGACTATGCCAGCCTCTCTGCCCAGTTCCCGAAACTGATCTATTGTTCGATCACGGGGTTCGGGCACACCGGCCCCTATGCCCATCGCGCGGGTTATGATTTCATCATCCAAGGCATGTCCGGGCTGATGTCGATCACCGGGGAGCCGGACGGCCAGCCGCAGAAATCCGGCATGGCGATCACCGATATCTTTACCGGGGTCTATGCCAGCACCGCGATTCTGGCCGCCGTTCATCAGCGTCACCAAACCGGCGTGGGCCAGCATATCGACATGGCCCTGCTTGACTGCGCCGTGGCGATCACCGGCAATCAGGCGATGAACTATCTCACCACCGGCAAGGCGCCGACGCGGATGGGCAACGCGCATCCCAACCTGACGCCCTATGAGGTGTTTGAGTGTTCCGACGGCCATCTCATCATCGCCACCGGCAACGACGGGCAGTATCAGCGCCTGTGTCAGTTGCTGGGGCTGGAGGATATGGCCACCGCGCCTGAGTACCTCAAGAACGCCGATCGGGTCGCCAACCGGCCCGAGATGATCCGCCGTCTGACCGGGGCCACCCGTCTGCGCAGCCGTGACGACCTTTTGGCCGCTTGCGAAGCGCATGGCGTGCCTGCCGGTCCGATCAACGACATGGCCGATGTCATGGCCGATCCGCAGGTCGTGGCGCGGGGCATGCAGATCGAACTCGACGGGGTGCCGGGGCTGCGCTCGCCCTTCACCTTTTCGGGGGCCGAGCTTTCGTTGCACCGGCCCGCGCCGAAACTGGGCGAAGACAACAAGGCCTAAGGCGGTGTCAGCCTGTCCAGCGCTGCATGCAGCGCGTTGCCTTCGGGCAGGGACAGGCGCACCGGCAGGGTCAGCACCTTGGCGCGGAACTCCATCGGCAGGCGCACCGCGTCTTTCTCGGTGGTGACAAGCTGCGCGCCGCGCATCGCGGCCTCCGCCTCTAGCCGCAGCATCAGCCGCGAGGTGAGCGGCTGGTGATCCTCCAACGCCTCGGCGTGGAGGATCGTCGCCCCCAGCCCGCGCAGCGTGGCGAAGAACTTTTCAGGATGGCCGATACCTGCAAAGGCGAGGACTTGGGAATCCGACCAGTCCATTCCGGTTTGCAGTGGCGCGAGTTCGGCGCGGGCGTGCGGCAGGTCCGTCTTGGGCAGCCGTTTCGCAAAGCGCGCCTGCGCCGCCTCATCCCCGATAGAGAGCAAAAGATCGGCCCGCGCCAGCCCCGCCGCGACAGGCTCACGCAAGGGGCCAGCAGGCAGGCAGAGGCCGTTGCCGAACCCTTTGACCGCATCCACCACGACGATGCTCAAATCCTGCACCAGCGCGGGGTTCTGAAAACCGTCATCCAGTACCACCACCGTGGCCCCCGCCGCTTCGGCGGCCTGCGCGCCCGCCGCGCGCTCCCGGGCGACCCAGACATCGGCGAAGGCGGCGAGCAGCAGCGGCTCGTCCCCGACCTCCTCGGCGCTGTGCTGCACGGGATCGACCCGCACCGGCCCCTCCAGCGTGCCGCCATAGCCGCGAGAGACGACATGCGGGCGATGGCCGCGCTCCAGCAGATATTGCAGCACAGCCATCACCGTGGGCGTCTTGCCGGTACCGCCTGCGTTGATGTTGCCGACGCAGATCACCGGCACCCCCAACCGCAGCGGCGTGCCGCCCGCCAGCCGCCGCGCGGTGGCCGTGGCATAGAGCGCGCCCAGCGGTTGCAACAGCCGTGCGCGCCAATCGGGGCGGGGCAGATGCCAGAAATCAGGCGCGCGCATCGGATGCTCCCATTTCTTCGTCGAGCCGGTCTTGCACGATCTCAATCACCCTATCGGCCAGTTCGGCCCCTTCGCTGATCACGTCCCAGCCCGCATGGGCCATCGTGGCGGCCTGATCCGGCGCGATCAACCGCGACACCGCATTGCCGAGCGCGCCCGCGTCATTCACGATCCGCGCCGCGCCTGCCGTGGCGAGCCGCCCGTAGGAAGGTAGGAAGTTGCGCACCTTGGGGCCGTAAAGCACCGCCGAGCCGAGCGCTGCCGCCTCGAAGGGATCGCAGCCGCCGTGGCCCGAGACCAGCGAAGACCCGAGGAAAGACACCGGCGCCACCCGAAAGAACAGCCCCCGGTCGCCGGGATCGTCCGCCACCATGACCTGCGTGGTCTCGTCGGGGTAGGGGTCATCGCCCCATCGCACCGTGGTGAAACCCCTCGCGCGGGCGCGCTCATGGGCGATATCGGCGGTCGGGTAATCATGGGTGTGCAGGATGAGCAGCAACCGATGCGACAGGCGCAGCGCTTGGCGATGGGCGGTCAGCACGACGGGTATCTCTTCGGCCAGCACTTGGGTGGCGTACCAAACCGGACGCCCGACAAGGCAGGCCGACATATCCGCCAAATCCGAATCCGCGCAGCGCAGCGCCTGACCGCCGCCCAGCAGCGGCGATGTCGCCTGCCCCTTGCTGCGCGGCAGGCCGAGTTGCACCAGACGGCGCAGCACGGCGGGGGAACGGGTCAGCACCTGTTCGAAAACCCCCAGCAACTGACGCGTCACATCGGGCAGCCAGCGATCCCGGCGGCCATCGAAACCGGCGCTGTCGGCGTCGATCATCATCATGGGGCAACCGCGCTCTGCGGTCTCCAACACGAGGTTGGGCCTCAGCCCGCCCCATGTCCACAGGCAGAAATCGGGCCGCCAGTGGTCAAGGAACCGCGCCACATTGTCGGGGTGTTCGCTGGGGGCGGGGAAGATGAACAGATCGCGCGTCTCTGGCGTGGGCAGCTCTTGGGCCGCCGCGCTTTCCGAGAGGGTGACCAGCACCGCGACCCGGTCGCGCATCGCCATGAACCGTTTGGCGAGGTCGAGCACGGCCAGCACATTGCCCGCTTCGGCGGCATGCATCCAGACCAGCTCCCCCCCGGGACGGGGGGCATAGGGCGGCGCGTCTTGGGGCCCGCCCCGGCGCACGAGGGCGCGATAGGCTGCAAGCCCCAGCGACCGCGCCGCCATGGTGGTTTATTCCAGCTCTTCGGTGGGCGAGGCCGAGGTCTCTTCGTCGCGCAGGCGGTGCAGGTGGGCGATGTAATAGCGCATATGCGCGTTATCCACGGTGCGATGCGCTTCGGATTTCCATGCGTCATAGGCGCTGGCGTAATTGGGGAAGATCCCGACGATATGGATGTCGTCGACATTCTTGAACGCGTTCTTGGTGGGATCGACAAGTTCGCCACCGAAAACAAGGTGCAGGCGTTGGGTCATGGAGCTGTCCTTTGATCTTTCAAAGCTGCGGTGCTGCGCATAGTGCCTAGCAGATGGGGCCGGTCACGCAAGGGCGTCGATCAGCGCGCGCTGCACCGAAGGGCCACCCGCCACGATGCCATCGACACGCGGATCCGGGTTGTTGAACCTGAGCGGCGCGCCCCTGGCGGTGGTGCAACTGCCGCCCGCTTCGGCCACGATCAACGTGCCGGCGGCAATGTCCCATTCCCATGTGCGGCGCAGGGTGATCATCGCGTCGAAAGAGGCATCGGCCACCAGTGCCATACGGTAGGCCAGCGAGGGGCGGTAGCTGCGTTTGAACACCGGTGCCGCGCCGCCGTGCCAGCGTTCGGCCACCAGCGCGGGCCGCGCGGCAAGCACTGTCGCCTCGGCCAGATCCCTGACCTCGGAGGTGCGGATCGGCGCGCCGTTCAATGTGGCGCCACCGCCCCGGCGCGCGGCATAGAGCATGTCGCGCATCGGCAGATAGACCACTGCCGCCGTTACCGCGCCGCCCTCGGCCACCGCCAGCGAATGGGCCCAAGTGTCGGACCCCTCGACAAAGCTGCGGGTGCCGTCGATCGGGTCGATGATGAAGACCCGCTCATGCCCCAGCCGGTCGGTATTGTCCTCGGTCTCCTCGGACAGCCAGCCATAGTCGGGCCGCGCGCCGCGCAACGCCGCCAGCAGCAGGTCATTCACCGCCAGATCGGCCTCGGTCACCGGGCCTGCGTTATCGGGCTTGTCCCAGCGTTTCGCCGTGGCCCCGACAAAGCCGCGCGCCAGGGCACCCGCCTTGCGGGCGGCGTCGATCAGGAGGGTGAGATCGTCCTCAGGCACCGGCAAGGGTCATTCCCGGCACCAGCAGAGAGGGCACGACCCGGCTGAGATGCATGCGCGCGTCATTGGCGGGGATCATCGCCCGCAGCATGTCGCGCAGGTTGCCCGCGATGGTGCATTCGTTGATCGCATGGGTGATCTCGCCGTTCTCGACCCAGAGGCCCGAGGCCCCGCGCGAATAGTCGCCCGTGTTGGGGTTGATCGTGCTGCCGATCATCGAGGTCACCAAAAGCCCGGTGCCCATCTCGGCAATCAGATCGTCGCGGCTGGCTTCACCTTGGGTCAACGCGATGTTCCAGTTCGACGGCTGCGGGCCAGAGCCGGGGCCGCGCGCGGCGTTGCCGGTGGGGGTGAGTTCCAGTTTGCGGGCGGTGGCGAGGTCGAGTGTCCAATCTTGCAGAATGCCCTTGTCGACGATGGCCCGCCGCTGGGTCGGCAGCCCTTCGGCGTCGAAGGGGCGCGAGCCGGTGGCGCGGATGCGGGTCGGGTCTTCGATCAGGGACAGGGCTTCGGGCAGCACCTGTTCGCCCTTGGCGTCGCGCAGGAAAGACGCGCCGCGCGCAATCGCCTGACCGTTGATCGCCCCCAACAGATGCCCGATCAGCGAGGCGGCGATACGTTCGTCGAACAGCACCGGGTAGCTGCCGGTGGGGGGCTTGCGGGCATCGAGCCGCGCCAGCGCGCGTTCGCCCGCGCGGGTGCCGATCACTCGCGCGTCGCGCAGATCGGCCTGAAAGATGCGGCTGTCGCCGTCGTAATCCCGCTCCATCCGCGTGCCGCTGCCCGCGATGGCGACACAGGACAGCCCGCGTTCGCTGCGGGCATAGCCGCCCTCGAACCCGTTTGTCGCGGCGAGGTAAATCTCTTGCGCGCCATAGCCCGCGCCCGCCGATTGCACTTGGCTCACCCCTTTGACGGCCAGCGCGGCGGCCTCGGCGCGGGCGGCACCCTCTTGCAATGCTTCGGGGGAGGGTTCGGGCGCGGGGTCGCAAAGCTCCAACCCTTCGGCATCGCGGCGCGGTGAGAGTTGATCGGGATCGGCCAGCCCTGCATAGGGGTCTTCGGGCGCTTCGCGGGCCATGGCGACGGCGCGTTCGGCCATTTCTTCGATCGTGCGCGATGACGTGTCGGAGGCCGAGACATTGGCCGAGCGTCGGCCGACGAAGACCCGCAGCCCGATGTCCGTCCCTTCTGAGCGTTCGGCCTGTTCCAGCGCCCCGCCGCGCACTTCGATCGAGACCGAGCTTGCCGTGATCGCCATGGCATCGGCCGCATCCGCCCCGGCCTTGGTGGCCGCGTGAAGGAGGGACTTGGTCAATGCATCAAGGGCGTCTGGCATGGTCTGGCTCCTTTTGGGGTTGAAAAAGGGGTAATCCCCCGCCCCGAGAGGGGCAAGGGCTGGGCTCTATTTTCCCAGACGGGGCGGGCGCGGCGCAGGGCCGCGCCGCCGGTTATTTGATCTGCTGACCGTTGGCGAGGATGCCGCCCTCTTCGGTGAACTCGATTCTGGAGGTCAGGGAGTCTTCGCCCTCGCCCGGCACGGTGAAGAGGCCCATCATCATCCGCGCGCCCATCGCCTGTTCCTGCGGCACGAGGCCCATCGCCACCAGTTTGTCGAGCAGAGCCACGCCGCCGATCAACGACAGATCCAGCGCGCCCACGGGTTTCGGCATGCCGGGCACGGTTTGCATGTCGTCATTGTCAAATGTGATCGCGCCCGAGGCGTCGAACTCGGCCCCCGCCACGTCCAGCGACACTTCGTTCACGTTCAGCGCGTGAATCTCGCCCGGTGCCTCATCGCCCATGGCGGCGGTGACTTCGGGGTCCATCAGTTCGAACAGCAGTTTGGCCTTGCCCGAGAGGTCCACGACCAAGGTCGCCGGGTCGCGGGGCAATTGGCCGGTGGGGTCGAAGATGCCCCAGATCATGTCCGACATCTCAAAACGGTCGAGCGTGACGCCAAAGGCGAAATCCTGCGGCTCTTCGGACTTCAACACCGGCATTTTGAGGTTAAAGGCGCTCTTTGCCATGCTGAACTGGATCGGGAAGGGCATGTCGGCGGCGGTCACGCTGACCTCGATGTCCTGCTGGCCGCCGTCATAGGAAAGCCCCTCCGGCCCCATGGCCACGCCGAGCTTCGCCCCGGTCGAGCTCGAGATCAGTTGAAACTCCCCATTTTCGGGGTCGGAAACCTGCATGTCGGTGCGGCCCGCGCCTGCGGTAAAGCTGCCATCGAAAGCCAGACCTTCGCGCATCATCGCGGCCACGTCGGCGCCTGCGTCGATCATCGGCAAGGTGCCGCTGCCGTCAAAAACCACCTGATCGACCCCGCCCGACACGGCAACGCGGGCCGGGTCTTCGGGGGTTTTCATCACCACGTCATATTGCAGGCTGTCGATGCGGCCCGATTGGTCATAGCGGCGCGTCTCGGTCCCGGTCATCTCGGTCCGGCTGCTGACGCCGGTGCCGATCAGGGTGAACTTGGCCTCTTCCTCGGTATAGCTTTGCTCGCCCACCTTCAGCCCGGCCAGCGTGAGCGAAATGCTGTCGGCGGCATAATCATATTGCAACGTCTCTGCACTGCCGCTGGCGCGCATCACCGGCGCGGTCTGGGCGTAGTTCAGCACCATCGACACCGGTTCATCCTCTGCCGTCTCGGGCGCGACGTTGATCGTCATTGGCATGACGGTGGGCATACGGATATTGACCGCCCCGTCGCCTTCGGGCTCGAAGCTCAGCGTGCCGAGCGACATGGAGAAATCACCGCCCTCTTCGGCCATGTCCATCTTCAGGGTCACATCGCTGACGGTCAGGTCATCGCCGTCGAAGGCCTCGCTTGCCGCGACCTCATAGCCCATGCTCTCCATATATTGGCGCCAATCGCCCCAGACCTCGGAAGGGGTCAAATCGGCCCGGAGGGGCGTCGAGGTCAGCGTGACCGGCAGGGCGAGGAACAGCGACGCGGTGGAAATGCGAGACATCGGAAAATCCTTTTCGGCAAAGAGTTACGCATAGGGTCTGCCAATCCCCGCGCAGGGTCAAGCGATGCGAGGCTGGACCCGGGTTGATCGGCAGATTACCACAGCCCTCAAGCAATGTACAAAACAAGCGGAAGGATCCTCCCATGGATATGACAGGCAAGACGATCATGATTACCGGCGCCAGCCGGGGCATCGGCGCCGCCGCCGCGCGGGTGTTCGCAGAGGCGGGCGGCAATGTCGCCCTGTTGGCGCGCAGTCAGGATGCCATCGCCGAATTGGCCGGAGAACTGGGGAAACAGGCCATCGCCATCCCCTGCGACGTGACCCGCTATAACGAGATGACCTCGGCGGTCGAGACCACGCGCCGGGCCTTTGGCGGGCTCGACGTGCTGATCAACAATGCAGGCGTGATCGACCCGATCTCGCTCATGGGAGAGGCTGATCCCGCAGATTGGGCCAAGGCGATCAACATCAACGTCACGGGGGTCTTTCACGGGATGCGCGCGGCGCTGCCGTTGATGAAGGAAAACGGCGGCGGCACGGTGCTGACCATCTCTTCGGGCGCGGCGCATAACCCGGTCGAGGCGTGGAGCCACTACTGCGCCTCGAAGGCGGCGGCGAATATGCTGACCCAGTGTTTGCACCACGAAGAGGGCGGCAACGGCATCCGCGCCATCGGCCTGTCTCCCGGCACCGTGGCCACCGACATGCAGCGCGACATCAAGGACAGCGGCGTGAACCCGGTCAGCCAATTGGATTGGGACGTGCATATCCCTGCCGAATGGCCCGCCCGCGCGCTGCTTTGGATGTGCGGCCCGGAGGCGGATCGTTTCTTGGGCGATGAGATTTCCCTGCGGGACGAAGGCATCCGCAAGGCGGTGGGCCTGATATGATCGAGTTTGGCCGCGTGGGCGACATCTGGACCGTCACGATCAACCGCCCCGACAAGGCCAATTCCCTGACCCATGCCATGCTGGTCGAATTGGCCGAGATCATGGAAGAGGCGCAGGCCGCCCGCGCGGTGATCCTGACCGGGCGCGGCAAGGTGTTCAGCGCCGGGGCCGATCTGGACGAAGCCCGCGCGGGCCTTGCGAAATCGGATGTTTGGGAGCGTCTGTCGGGCGCGGTGGCCGCCCTGCCGGGGCTGAGCATCGCCGCGCTCAACGGCACGCTGGCGGGCGGTGCGATGGGCATGGCGCTGGCCTGCGATCTCCGCATTGCGGTGCCGGGGGCTAAGTTCTTCTATCCGGTGATGAAGCTGGGCTTCCTGCCGCAGCCCTCTGACCCGGCGCGGATGGCGGCGCTGATCGGCCCTGCGCGGACCAAGCTTTTGCTGATGGGCGGGCAGAAGATCACGGCGGAGGAGGCGCTGCGTTTTGGTCTGATCGACCGCATCGTCGCTGCGGAGGAGATGCAGGATCACGCGCAGGCGCTGGCCGCCGACACAGTCGCAGCCAGTCCGGACATCGCGCAGGAAATCAAACGGATGTGCGGCCCCGCCTAACGTTTGCGCGTACCGCCCGGCACTTTGGAGCGGAACCCCGGCGGGCGTTTCGCCACCCATGCGGCGAATTTGGCAAGCCTCGGATGACTGCGCAGCGCTTCGGGCGTGTTATAGTGCCGCGCCAACTCGGTCTCGGTCAGGGCGGCGTGCACCTCTCGGTGGCAGATGTGATGCATCAGCACCGTCGGCCCGCCCTTGCCGCCGCGCAGTTTGGGGATCAGGTGATGCAGGCTCTGCGGCACGTCCTCAGGGATGGGCCGGTGGCAGAGCGGGCACTGTGGCACGGTTTTGCCTTGGGTCACGGTCCCCCCCTTTCGCTTGCATTGCAGGGCCACGGCAGGCAAGAGGATGTGTCAAATCCTCCCCAAGGCAAGGACAGGCCCATGGCTTCCCCGTCAGACAAGCAGACCCAAGAGCGCGCCGCGTGACCCGCGCCTTGGTCATTGGGGGCGGCCCGGCGGGGCTGATGGCGGCAGAGGTCATGGCGCAGGCGGGGCTGTCGGTCACGCTCTGCGAGGCGAAACCCTCGGTCGGGCGCAAGTTCTTGATGGCGGGCAAATCCGGGCTGAACCTGACCAAGTCCGAGCCCTTCGCCCCCTTCCTCGCCGCCTATGAAGAAGCGCAGCCTGCCTTGCGTCCGATGCTGGAAGCCTTTGATGCCCAAGCGGTGCAGGACTGGGCCGAAGGGCTGGGGCAAGAGGTCTTTACCGGCTCCACCGGGCGGGTTTTTCCCCGGGCGATGAAAGCCTCTCCGCTGTTGCGGGCCTGGCTTGCGCGGCTGGCGGACTGCGGGGTGACGATCAACACCCGCTGGCAGTGGCGGGGCTGGGAGGGGGAGGCATTCACTTTCGATACTCTCGGCGGGCAAGAAGTGGTCGAGGCTGAGGTCACGGTGCTGGCCCTTGGCGGGGCGAGTTGGCGGCGGCTTGGCGCGACGGGCGAATGGGCGCCCCTGCTGGCGGCGCGCGGCGTGGCCCTTCGGGATTTCGCCCCGGCCAATGTCGGGCTGTTGGTCGATTGGTCCCCGCATATGACGCGCCATTTCGGCGCAGCGCTCAAGGGGGTGGCATGGCAGGCTGGCCCCTACCGCTCGCGCGGGGAGGCGGTGATCTCGGCCCGTGGGCTGGAGGGGGGCGGCATCTACAGTGTCTCGCGCGGGCTGCGCGAAGGGCAGGCGCTGACGCTCGATCTCTTGCCGGACTTGCAGACCCAGGAGGTGGCAGCGCGTTTGGCAAAGCCGCGCGGCAAGGACAGTCAGGCCAACCATCTGCGCAAACGGTTGAAGCTCAGCCCCGCCCAGATCGCGCTGCTGCAAGAGATGGCCCGCCCGCTGCCGCAGGAGGCCGAGGCGCTGGCCGCCTTGTTGAAGAGCTTGCCCATCGCCCACGCCGGGCTGCGCCCGATGGATGAGGCGATTTCGACGGCGGGGGGGATAGCGCTCGACGCGCTGGACGCAGGGCTGATGCTGCGCGCGGTGCCGGGCGTCTTTGCCGCCGGGGAAATGCTGGATTGGGAAGCGCCCACGGGCGGCTATCTGATCAACGGCTGTCTGGCGACCGGCCAGTGGGCGGGCCGCCATGCTGCGGATTGGGCGCGGCGTTAACCGTCTTCCTTGGTCATCGCGGCCATGAAAGCGGGGCGTTCGCGTAGGGATTTCGCCCAGAGGTTCAGCTTGTCATCCACCCGCGGAAACTTCGCGCCGATCGACCAGTTGATGCAGTGCACCGCCAGAAGGTCGGGCAGGGTGATCTCATCCCCCATCAGGAACGGCCCCTCAAGCCGGTCGGACAGGGTGCTGGCGGCGCGCTCGAACTCGGCCTTCAGGCTGTCCTTGATGGCGGGCACGCGGGCCTCTTCGGGAAAGACGAAACTGTGTTTCGCCGCGGCCCAGAGCACGGCGTCGAATTCGTCGATCAGCCAAAAGGTCATCGCGTCCTGCCGCGCACGGGCGGGCGTACCGGCGGGGGCGGTGAGCGCCCCGTGTTTGTCAGCGAGATAGGTCATGATGGCGATGGAATCGGTCAGCACCTCATCGCCATCCACAAGCGCGGGGATCTTTCCCGAAGGGTTGTATTTGCGCGCCTCGTCCGAGCGGGGTGCTGCGGGGTTCAAAGCGTAGGGCTGGCCCAATTCTTCGAGCATCCACATGACGCGAAAAGCGCGGGACTTGGTGCCGCCGATGACTGTGTACATTGAATTTCCTCTCCCAAAATCAACGTTGTGCGCCCAGCATCGCCAGACGGATAAAGGCCCGCTCGACCAGCGCCAATGCCGGGGCATGCTGGCCCGCAGAGCGCAGCTTGAGGTCCGTCTCGGTCAGCACCGCCAGCGCGGTTTCCAACTTCACCGCGCCCCAGTTGCGGGCTTGGCGCATTGCACGGTCGCGGTCACGCACGCCGTAGATCGGCGCGCCGGGGTTGGCGGCGATGCGGTAGAGGGTGCGGAAATGCCGGGTGGCCATGATGGTCAGGGTCACCGGGTTCACGCCTTGGCCTTGCAGCTTGCTCATCACCGGGCCGATCTCGGCGGCGCGGGTCTCGGCCACGACATGCAGGATGTCGTCGACCTCGGCCTCGGTCGAGGTGGGGGCGCAGGCGGCGATGTCGTCCAGCCCGATGTTGCTGCTGTCGCCCAGTTTATAGAGCGTGATCTTCTCTAGCGTCTGCCGGAAATCGCCGGGGTCGAGGGTGCGGGCCAGATCGGTCAGGGCGGCCATGGCGTCGGCCTCGGGCGTGAGCTTTGCGTCCTTCAGCATCTGCTCGATCTCGGCGCGGTCGGGCGGGTTGTCATAGATCGCGGTGGCAAAGGCGTTGGGGTGGGTTTCAAACGCCTTAAGTACTTTGGAGGTCTTCTTGAGATCGCCCCCGGTGACGACGATCTGCGCATCGCCCGGCTGCCATTCCTTCAGCGCGTCGAGCAAGATTTTCGCGATATTGTCATTCGCCTCTTCCACCAGCGCGGCACGCGGGCCGGGGAAGAAACCGACCGCCTTGATCGCATCGAGCAGCATCGCCGGATCGCGGCGCAATTCGCCTGCGGGCATCCGGCTGAGGCGCATCTCTTCTTCGGCATTGGGGCCGAGCAGGTTTTTCAGGAATTCCTGCCGTTTCAGCGCCACGCGCATCGCGTCGCTGCCATAGATCAACAGCCCCGTGCGCGCGGGATCGGGCCGCGCGAAATAGGGTTTCGCCTCGCGCGGGGTCAGTTTCATTGGGGCAGGTCAGCCGCGTAAAGGCGGCTGATCACGAGGTCCGCGAGAATGGTCATCAGCCGCTCCTGCGCGTCCAGTTCCGCCGCGCGTGTGGCCACGGTGGTGCCGGTGGCGGAATAGCCGGTGAAGCTTTCGACCTTGCCCGAGGTCACGATCTGCCCGCTGTCGAGGTCGCGCAGCGCATAGGCGGTGGTGCCCACGAGGTTGTAGCGCCGGGTATTGCCTTCGCTGTCGATCGCCAGCCCGTCTTCGACCGTGGTGGTGGTCAGCGCGAGCCCCCAACGGGGGGTGGCGGCGCGGCCAAGGCGGCTTTCCACCTCGCGCACCAGAAAATAGCCAAAGCGGTCTTCGGGGGCATCCACCAACACACGGTTTTGCAACGCCGTGCCTGCGCCGCCGGGGCCATAGACCGGCTCGAACCCGCAGGCGGCAAGCGCCAGCAGGGGCAGGGCCAGCAGGAAGCGGCGGCGCATATGGGTGGTCTTAGGCAACGACATTCACAATCCGTCCGGGCACGACGATGACCTTTTTCGGCGTGGCCCCGTCCAGCGTTCGAATGACAGCTTCATGCGCCAGCGCGGTTTTTTCAACCTCTTCCTTCGGCATATCGGCGGGCACTTGGATTTCCGCCCGGCGTTTGCCGTTGATCTGGATCGGCAGGGTGACGGTATCGTCGACCAGCATCTTCTCGTCCGCCTTGGGCCATGGAGCCTTGGCGATCAGCCCTTCGCCGCCCTGATGCGCCCAGATGTCTTCCGACAGGTGCGGGGTCATCGGCGACATAAGCTGCGCCAGCGTCATGATCGCTTCGCGCTGCGCGGCGTAGCCGGCCTTGGATTTCTGCAAGGTCGCGGTAAAGGCATAGAGCTTGGCGATCGCGGCATTAAAGCCAAAGGATTCGATGCCCATGGTCACGTCATGGATCGTCTTATGCATGGCGCGCAGCAACTCGTCGTCGCCCGTGCCCGCTGCCTCGCGGTCCATTTCGCCCACGCGGTCGCAGATGTTCCACACGCGCGAGAGGTGTTTATAGGCCGCTTCCGCCCCGGAGGCGGTCCATTCCACGTCCCGCTCGGGGGGCGAATCGCTCAGCACGAACCAACGCGCAGTATCGGCGCCGTAGTTCGAGATGATGTGCAGCGGGTCGACGACGTTCTTCTTGGACTTCGACATCTTGGCGGAGGGGATGATCTCAACCTCGGTGCCGTCGCTGAGTTTGCCGTCGGTCACCTCTTCGGGCAGGTGATAGACCGGGCGGCCATTATCGTCGCGCGTCTGGTAGATCTCGTGGGTCACCATGCCTTGGGTGAAGAGCGCGTCAAACGGCTCCACCGCGCTTTCGGGCAGGTGACCGGTGATCTGCATCGCACGGGCAAAGAAGCGCGAGTAGAGCAGGTGCAAAATCGCATGTTCGATGCCGCCGATATATTGATCGACGTTCATCCAATATCGCGCGTCTTCCATGACGGTCGGCGTCTCGGCACGCGGCGCGGTGAAACGGGCGAAATACCACGAACTGTCGACGAAAGTGTCCATCGTATCGGTCTCGCGCCGCGCATCCTTGCCGCAGGCGGGGCAGGCGCAGTTGCGCCATGTCGGGTGCCGGTCAAGCGGGTTGCCCGGCGTGTCGAAGCTGACGTCGTAAGGAAGCTCGATTGGCAGGTTTTCTTTCTTTTCCGGCACGACACCACAGTCGTCGCAATGCACAACCGGAATCGGGCAGCCCCAGTAGCGCTGGCGCGAGAGGCCCCAGTCGCGCAGGCGGTATTTTGTGACGCCGGTGCCGATGCCGTTCTCCTCGCAAAAGGCGATGGCGGCGTCGACGCCCTCTTCGCCGGTCTGCCATTGATCGCCCGCGAAGCCACGGTTGTAGAACACCTTTTCGGTCTTCGGCGGGACAAAGGCCGCGTCGAGCTTGGGCGAGGCGTCTTCGGACGGCAGGAAGGTCGAGATGATCGGCAGGTCGTATTTCGTGGCGAAGTCGAAGTCGCGCTGATCGTGGCCCGGGCAGCCAAAGATCGCACCGGTGCCATAGTCCATCAGGATGAAGTTGGCGATATAGACCGGCAGTTCATGCGCGGTGTCGAAGGGGTGACGCACGCGGATGCCAGTGTCCATCCCGAGCTTCTCGGCGGTTTCGATCGCCTCTTCGGTGGTGCCGCCCTTGCGGCATTCGGCGCAGAATGCGGCGATCTTCTCATCGTCGCGCTCCAGCGTCTTGGCAAGCGGGTGGTCGGGCGAGATGCCGACGAAGGAGGCGCCAAGCAGCGTGTCGGGGCGGGTGGTATAGACCTCGATCCGGTCGAACCCCTCGGGGGCGTCCACGGTGGAGAAGGCGAACTGCAGCCCGCGCGACTTGCCGATCCAGTTGGCCTGCATCAGTTTCACCTTGGCGGGCCAGTTGTCGAGACTGTCGAGCGCCGAGAGCAACTCCTCGGAGTGGTCGGAGATCTTGAAGAACCACTGCGTGAGCTCGCGCCGCTCCACCGGTGCACCGGAACGCCAGCCGCAGCCGTTCTCGACCTGCTCGTTGGCAAGCACGGTCATGTCGACGGGATCCCAGTTCACCACGGCGTTCTTGCGGTAGACGAGGCCCTTTTCGAGGAAATCGAGGAACAGCGCCTGCTGCTGGCCGTAGTAGCCGGGATGGCAGGTGGCGATCTCGCGGCTCCAGTCGATGCTGAGGCCCAAAGGCTTCATCTGCTTTTTCATCTCGGCGATGTTGTCATAGGTCCAGTCCGCCGGATGGCCGCCGATCGCCATGGCGGCGTTCTCGGCGGGCATGCCGAAGGCGTCCCAGCCCATCGGGTGCAGCACGTTATGGCCTGTCGCGATCTTGTAGCGCGCGATCACGTCGCCCATCGTGTAGTTGCGCACATGGCCCATGTGGATGCGCCCGGAAGGGTAGGGGAACATCTCAAGCACATAGTATTTCGGCTTATCAGCGTTGCGAACGGCCTGAAAAATGCCGTCCTTTTCCCAGGCTTGCTGCCAGCGGGCTTCGATCTCGGCGGGGGTATAGCGGGGCATGAGGGGACCTTCGTGACATGAAAAACGCCGGGCTGCTGCTTTCACAAGGCCCGGCGTTGGAAACGTGTTGCGTTCAGCGGGCTTAGAACTTGCTGTCAGCGATGCGCATCTCGCGCGCCCGGCTGAGGATCGCATCCTCCACCGCGCGAGAGGTGGCCTTGGCGACAGGGCGCCCGCCGCTGGATTGCAGCGCGACATTGAGCGAGCGTGCATCTAGTGCCGGATCGTCGATCAGCACCGTGGCGCGATACGCTTGGCCACCGCCGGGCGGCGTGCCGTAACCTGTGACGATAACGCCGGTGAAAGGATCAACCGACTGCACAGGCAAGAAGTTCAGCACCTCAAGCGAGGCCGACCATAGGTATTTGTTCACCGAAACACTGGTGTCGGCATTGCCGCGGTTAAAGATCGACCAAATCGTATTCTCGGGGTTGGTCTCGATGTTATTGGGGTTGTTGGGGTTGGTGTACTGATCCGGCCGTTCCGTGGCAGGGCTGCCAAAGCCCCCACCACAGGCGGCAAGCGCGCTGAGCGCCAGAACGGAGATCGCTATCTTGCAAGCGGTACGAAGGGCCATTGCAGCTTTCCTTTGCCTGTTTGCGCTCCGGTCTATCCAAGCAGGCCCTTATCGGCAAGGTCTATGTCGGGTCTGCGTTCCACGGCTGAACCGAGGCAAATACGGCCTAACCCGGTGTCTGGTCGGAAAAACTGTGGCATAGCTGCACCAACCATGGCGACATTGAGAGGGAAGGCTGCGTGAACCTTGCCAAGTGCAGGTCATCGGGGGCAAACACCCTTCATACCCTTACCGGATTCCCCGGTCTGGGCATATGAATTCAAACCGAGGGAAAACTCATGAAAAAAGTTCTCTTCGCTACAACAGCCCTGGTTGCGACCGCCGGTGTAGCAGCAGCAGACGTAACATTCGGCGGCTACGGCCGTTTTGGTATCCTGTATTCCAGTGCGGCAGGGCCAGATGGGCTTGCGCAAACATTTGGTGATGATGGAACGGGAGACAGCTCCACCGACCTGACGTACCGCTTCCGTCTGCAGTTGGATGCAACAGCAGAGTCCGATACCGGCGTGGTTTTTGGTGCGCGTGTTCGCATCGAACAAGAAAACGATGAAGTCGACGATGCAGCCAACTCTGGCACCGGTATCAACGCACCGCGCTTTTTCGCCCGCTCCGGTGGTTTAGAAGTCGGCGTTGGAAACATTTACGGCGCGATCGAAGCTATGCCCGGCATGTATCCCATCGACCTCGGCCTGACCGGTCTTGAGTACCAATACTCGCCCTATCAGTACGGTGCCGACTTCTACGATTCCGATGGCGCAGGTGCATCGGCTGGCAGCGCCGGTACTGGTGCGCCGTTCCAGAACGCTGTTGAAGTTATGTATTCCTTCGGCGACTTGTCGGTGCATGTTTCGGCGTCGGAGGGTGCTCGCGACCGCGTGGCGGCACATGTCGCCTATACTTGGAGCGGCTGGACATTCGCGCTGGGTGGCCAGGACTCCAACTCAGCAACGGACACCGAGTGGCTAGCGTCGGCCGGTGGTTCTCTTGGCGCAGTTGATGTGAGCCTAGCCTATGCCGATAATGGTGCGAACGGCGACCAATGGACGCTCGCCGGTCGTTACGACGTCAGCGACGCGACTAATATCGAGTTCTATGTCTCCGATGCGGAAACCTACTTCGGTAACCCCACGAGCAACAACTCTTATGGTGTTGACTTTAACCATGACTTGGGTGGCGGCACGTCCCTCCGTGGTGGCGTTGCAAAACTCTTCCAGGGTCACACCGTTGCCGACATGGGTGTTCGCTTCAACTTCTAAGTTGAACGACAGACTGTGAATATTGGGGCAGGCCTTTCGGTCTGCCCCTTTTCTTTTGCCCACTGCTGTTGTTTTCTGCGCGCCTGACATGGAGGGCCGAAAATGAGTCTGAGCGACATCCAAAACCGCATCTCGAAAGCCGAAGCTGATGCAGGCCGCGCGGCGGGGTCGGTCAAGCTGATCGCCGTCAGCAAGGTTCAGCCCGATGCGCGTGTGCGTGCGGTCTTGGAAGAGGGGCACCGCTCTTTCGGAGAGAACCGCGTGCAAGAGGCGGCGGGCAAATGGCCCGGTTTTCGCGAGGATTTTGACGGCATCGACCTGCACATCATCGGCCCATTGCAAAGCAACAAGGTCCGGCAGGCGATGGAACTGGCCGAGGCGATCCACACGGTCGACCGCCCCAAATTGGCCAAGACCATCGCGCGGCTGGCGCAGGAGATTGGCCGCTGCCCTGACCTCTTCATCCAAGTAAACACGGGCGAGGAAGAGCAGAAGGCCGGGGTGATGCCCCGCGACGCGGATGCGTTCATTGCCGAGTGTCGCGCGCTCGACCTGCCGATCAAGGGGCTGATGTGCATCCCGCCGGTGGATGAGGCGCCGTCGCTGCATTTCGCGCTGCTGGCCAAGATCGCTGCGCGCAACGATCTGACCGGCTTGTCGATGGGCATGAGCGGCGACTTCGAGCAGGCCATCGCACTGGGCGCCACCCATGTGCGTGTGGGCTCCGCCATCTTTGGCGAGCGGGTTAGCGGATAATCAACCGCGTTGCCGGACCCACATGCGCGGCGATCTTGTGAAGGTCGCTCCGCGCAAAGGCGATGCACCCTTCGGTCGGATAGCCGGGCCGCCGCCATTGGTGAATAAAGATCGCAGAGCCGCGGCCTGCCGTGGCATCAGGCCAGTTCCAGTCGGTCAGGATTACAAGATCGTAAAGTGGATCGGCGCGGCGCAGGGCCTCATGGCTATGGGGGTAGGGGGCGCGGACGCGGTGGTTGTAATCGGCTTGGCCACTGGCGTCGGACCACAGATCGCCCGGACCGATCGGCTGGGCCCAAGCGCTTGGCGCCGGGATGCGGTCAGGCCGGTAAAGCATCCCCACCAGACGATGCACCCCGCGCGGCGTGGCGCCATCGCCTTCGCGTTTGTCATCGGTCAGCCCGCCCTTGCCGATGCTACAGGCATAGCGCCGCCCCTGAAACCGCAGCCCCGTCGGCGTCAACACCATGTCGTTCGGGGTCATAGCAGATGCCCCGATTTCGCGGCTTTGGTGGCCAGATAGGCGCTGTTGTGGCGGTTCTCGCCCACAGCCAGCGGGACGCGCTCGGTCACGGCGATGCCGCTTTGCTCCATCATGCCCACCTTGCGCGGGTTGTTGGTCAGCAGGCGCACGGCGGAGAAGCCCATAGAGCGCAGGATGTCGGCCCCGAGGCGGAAGTCGCGTTCGTCATCCTCGAACCCCAGCCGATGATTGGCCTCGACCGTGTCGAAGCCCTGATCCTGCAAGGAATAGGCGCGCATCTTATTGGCAAGCCCGATGCCGCGCCCCTCTTGGTTGAGGTACAAAAGCACGCCATGCCCTTCGCCGCCCATCTGCGCCAGCGCGGCGCGCAGCTGCGGGCCGCAGTCGCATTTCAGGCTGCCCATCAGATCGCCGGTGAAACAGGCCGAATGCAGGCGGCAAAGCACCGGTGCGTCGCGGGCGGGGCGGCCGATTTCGATGGCGTAATGCTCTTCGCCGCCATCTTCGGGGCGGAAGATATGCAGACGCCCGGCCTCGGAGACCTCCATCGGCAAGCGGGCGTTCACCACCGGATGCAGCGCGCTGCGCTCGGCGAGGATCGGTGCGGCGGCGCTGAGGTTAATCAAGGTCAGCCCATGCGTCCGCGCGAAATCGGCCCCCTGCGGCAGGTCGAGCACCAGCGCGGCGGGCAGCATCCGCGCGGCTTTCACCAGATCGAGCGCGGCGCAATGCGCCGCCGTATCACCGCCCCGCGCAGTCTGAAGCGGCCCTTTCATCGGGGCGCGCAGGTCGTCCGCCGGGTCGGCGATGCTTTGCACCCATGCCGGGGTCGCTCCCTCAGGCAGCAGCACCCGGGCAAGATTGCCATCATAGGCCCGCGCCTTGAGCGTCTCGGCCCGCCGCGCGGTGATCGCCAGCACCGGCGCACCGCCCAAGGCCAGCACATCCGCAAGGCGCTGCGCCGTCAGCGTCTCGGCCGCCAGCACAAGGGCGGCCTGCGCCCCATCCGCCAGAACCACGGGCACGCCCATGCGCAGATCGGCCCGCGCACGCGCCAGTTGTTCGGTGATGTCCGGGGCGAAACTCATGGTTTGTTGCAACTCCGCAAAGGCTTCCCCGTCTATCTAGGTTATATCGCAAGGAATTGAAACATTTCACGCTTTGTTGACACGAGGCTGTGAGACAGCAGTCACATCCCTTGTTCGGGCACCGCCCAAGGCGCATGTATAAGACAACAGACGGAGAGACAGATGGCCCAGCTTAAGAAAATCCTGCTTGTCGATGACGACGATGACCTGCGCGAAGCGCTGAGCGAGCAGTTGATCATGACCGAGGATTTCGACGTTTTCGAAGCGGCCAATGGCACAGAGGCGATGGCCAAGGCGAAAGAAGCGCTTTACGATCTCATCATCCTCGACGTGGGCCTCCCCGATACCGATGGCCGTGAGTTGTGCCGTCTGATGCGCAAACAGGGGGTGAAAAGCCCGATCCTGATGCTCACAGGCCATGACACCGATGCCGACACGATCCTCGGTCTTGATGCCGGGGCGAATGACTATGTCACCAAGCCGTTCAAATTCCCGGTCCTTCTGGCTCGCATCCGCGCGCAGTTGCGCCAGCATGAACAGTCCGAAGATGCCGTGTTCCAGTTGGGGCCCTACACGTTCAAACCCGCGATGAAGGTGCTGACCACGGAGGACGACCGCAAGGTGCGTCTGACCGAGAAAGAGACCAATATCCTCAAGTTCCTCTACCGCTCGAATGACGGTGTTGTGCCGCGCGATGTGCTGCTGCATGAGGTCTGGGGCTATAACGCGGGCGTCACGACGCATACGCTTGAAACCCATATCTACCGCCTGCGACAGAAGATCGAGCCTGACCCCTCGAACGCCCGTTTGCTGGTGACGGAATCCGGTGGCTATCGCCTGATGGCGTAAAAACCGGGAACCAATTCCGACCCCCGTGGTTGGAATACCTGAGAGGCGGGGTTTTCATGACCCGCACCTCGGTTTGAAGCCCGACTTTTGTACCCGGGTAAAGGTACATACCTCCCTGTTGGACTGGCCGGGCCTTTGCGCCCGGTCTTTTTTTTGGGGGGGGCGGCTTTGGCTGCCCCGGCCAGGGACAAGCCGCAGGCGATGGCCGTGACCGTAAGGAAGCCCCCCATTTCCGCATGGCACCCCCGCGCCGCCCGCGTTACTGTGCCGAACCACCCCCAGACCGGAGCCTGCCCCATGTCCTTTACCCTCGCCACTTGGAACATCAACTCCGTCCGCCTGCGCGAGCCTTTGGTGCTGAAACTGCTCGCCGAACACGGGCCGGATGTTCTGTGCCTGCAAGAATGCAAAAGCCCGGTAGACAAGATCCCCGTCGAGGCGTTCAAGGCGGCGGGCTACACGCATATGGTCGCGCGCGGCCAGAAGGGCTACAACGGGGTGGCGATCCTGTCGAAACTGCCCTTGTTGGATGCGGGCGATCAGGATTTCGCCATGCTGGGCCACGCGCGCCATGTCGCGGCCAAGCTGGAGAACGGCGCCACGATCCACAACTTCTACGTCCCCGCAGGCGGCGACAAACCCGACCGCGAGATCAATGAGAAGTTTGGCCAAAAGCTCGATTACCTCTCGGAAATGCGCGACTGGTTTCATGGCGAAAAGCCCGAAAAGTCGATCCTTGTGGGCGACCTTAACATTGCCCCGCGTGAGGATGACGTCTGGGACCATAAGAAGCTGCTAAAGATTGTCAGCCACACCCCGGTCGAGGTTGAAGCGCTTGGCGCGGTGCAGGATGCGGGCAATTGGGTCGATATCACCCGGCAGGATGTGCCTGAGGGCAATCTCTATAGCTGGTGGTCCTACCGCGCCGCCGATTGGGATGCCGCCGACAAGGGCCGCAGGCTCGATCATATCTGGGCCACATCCGATATCGCGCAGGCCGGACACTCCAGCCATATCGTCCGCGATGCGCGCGGTTGGGAGAAACCCAGCGACCACGCACCGGTTTTTGCCAGTTTTGACCTTTGAATCGCGCCCCTGCACGTCCATATAAGGCCAAACGCGATTAGCGAGGATGACAGCATGACCGACCTGAACCTTTCCACCGCCGCCCCTGCGGATGCCGATCTGATCAAGGACACGACTGAGGCGACCTTCATGGCTGATGTGGTCGATGCTTCGCAAACGGTGCCGGTGATCGTTGATTTCTGGGCGCCGTGGTGCGGCCCTTGCAAGACGCTTGGCCCGATGCTGGAAGACGCCGTGCGCGCGGCCAAAGGCGCGGTGAAGATGGTGAAGGTCAATGTCGATCAAGCCCAGAACATCGCCGGTCAGTTGCAAATCCAATCAATCCCCACGGTCTATGCCTTCTACAAAGGCCAGCCGGTCGATGGGTTCCAAGGCGCGCTGCCGCAGTCCGAGATCAAAGCCTTCGTCGACCGGGTGGTAAAAGCGGGGGGCGGCGAAGCGCCCGGTGACACGCTGGCCGATGCCGTTGCCGCCGCCGAAGAGATGCTTGCCGAAGGGGCCGCCACGGATGCGGCGCAGACTTTCGCCGCGATCCTCGAAGAAGACCCGATGAACGCGCCTGCCTATGGCGGCATGGTCCGGTCCCACATCGCCATGGGCGCATTGGATCAAGCCGAAGCGCTGCTGAACGGCGCGCCGATCGAAATCTCCAAGGCCCCCGAACTCGAAGCCGCCCATGCCCAGTTGCAACTGGCGCATCAGGCCGCCGATGCCGGCCCCGTGGCCGAGTTGACCGAGCAGGTCGAGGCCAATCCCGACGATCATCAGGCGCGCTTCGATCTGGCCCAAGCGCTCTATGCCCATAACAATGCCGATGCTGCCGTCGACCACCTGCTAGAGCTTTTCCGCCGCGATCGGGAGTGGAACGAGGGCGCCGCCAAGGCGCAGCTTTTCACTATTTTCGAGGCACTTAAACCCAATGACCCGGTGGTGCTGAATGGCCGTCGCAAACTGTCGTCAATGATATTTGCCTGAGGCTTCGGTCGCGCTAAGTCCCTTGTCATGATCAAGCCAGCAGAACTGCCCAAGACTATTGCTATCTTTCCGTTGGCAGGGGCGCTGCTGCTGCCCCGCTCGCGGCTGCCGCTGCATATCTTTGAGCCGCGTTACCTTCAGATGATCGAAGATGCGCTCAAGACCGACACGCGGTTGATCGGCATGGTCCAGCCCAACGAACTTCCCGGCCGGGACGGTCATGGGCTGCACCAGATCGGCTGCGCGGGCCGCATCACCCAGTTTTCCGAGACCGAGGATGGCCGCTATATGGTGACCTTGGGCGGCGTCTCGCGCTTTCGCGTGGTGGAGGAGATCGAAGGCTTTTCCCCCTATCGCCGCTGCGATGTGAATTGGTCGGGCTTTGACCGCGACTTGGGCGAAGATGAGGTCGACGACAGCTTTGATCGGGCGCGCTTCCTTGACCTATTGGGGCGCTATTTCGACAGCCGCGGGCTTTCCGCCGATTGGGACACCTTGAAAGATGCCGAGGATGAGTTGCTGATCAACTCCCTGTCGATGATGCTGGAGTTCGAGGCCGAGGATAAACAGGCGCTGTTGGAAGCGCCTTCGCTGGAGACCCGGCGGGAGACATTGGTGACATTGATCGAATTCGCGATGCGCGGCGGTCAGGAAGAGGGCTTGATGCAATGACGGATGCGACCGTTCAATTCGACCGCCGGATGCTGGAGGCATTGATCTGCCCGCGCACCCAGACGACGCTGACCTATGACGCAGAAAAGCAAGAGTTGGTGTCGAAAGCCGCCGGTCTGGCCTATCCGATCCGCAACGGCATTCCCGTCATGCTGCCGGACGAGGCCCGGCCTCTGTAAAGGGGCGCGGCTGCGTTAGAGGGGCTTGCCACGCATCAACCGGGGCAGCTCGCCTGTCAGCCCTGCGGCTTCGCGGATAAAGGTCCGGCGCAGGCCGGGCAGGGCGTTGATCGCGGCCATGCCCATGTCGCGGGCCAGCCGCAAGAGCGCATTATCATTCGAAAACAGCCGGTTGAAACTGTCGGTCGCCAGTGCAAGGCTGACATTGTCGAACCGCCGCCATTCCTGATAGCGCGCCAATACCGCGGCGCCTCCGGGGTCTTCGCCCCGGCGAACCGCAACGGCGATCACCTCGGCCAAGGCCGCCACATCGCGCAGACCCGCGTTCAGCCCCTGACCGGCGATGGGATGCACCCCATGGGCCGCGTCGCCCAAAAGCGCCACGCGCGGGGCGGTCATGGAATGGGCCAGCGACAGGCCGAGCGGATAGCTGTAGCGCGGGCCGGTCAGCGAAAGCTCTCCCAGAAAACTGCCAAAGCGGGGGCGCAGCACCTCAAGGTATTGCGCATCCGGCAGGGCGTTGATCGCGGCGGCATTGGCGCTGGCCTCGCTCCAGACGATCAGGGAGCGGTTGCCGGTCAGCGGCAGGATCGCCAGCGGGCCGGGGGGCATGAAGAATTGATGCGCGATGCCATGATGCGGCTTTTCGTGATCCACCACGCAGACAAGCGCCGTTTGACCATAGGACCATGCGACACGCTTGATGCCCGCGCGCTCCGCCGTGCCACTGCCGCGGCCATCGGCCCCTACGGCCAAGCGCGCGCGCAGGCTCTTGCCGCCCTCAAGCGTCAGGGTGATGCCGGTCGGCGTTACTGTCTGACCCGTAACGCGGGTGTCGTTCATCATGGTAATCGCCGGATCGGCGGCAGCCGCTTTCAGCAGCGCGCGGCGCAGGTGGCGGTCTTCGACCATCTGGCCCATCGGGCCTTCTTCGATCTCGGCATGATCGAAATGCATGAACATGGGCGAGGGGCCGGTTCCGGCGCGCCCATCGGTGACCTTGATCTCAAGCATCGGCTGGGCGTCATCCGCGAGGTCGGGCCAGATGCCGATGCCTTCCATCAACCTGACCGAGGTCAGCGCAAGCGCATAGGCGCGGCCATCGAAGGCGGCGTTCTCAAAGGTCTGTGCCGGCTGGGCGTCAAGCACCGCCACGCGCAATCCCGCGCGGCTGAGGGCCAAGGCAAGGGCAGGGCCATTCAGCCCACCGCCGATGATCGCGATATCGTGGTCAAAATCCATGGCCCTAGATATGACCTGCGCGCGGGGATTGTCCATGCGCCGAACGGTCGCTAGGTTCGCCGAGAACAGCGGTAAGGGGCAGGACATGCAAGAATGGTTGGAAATGACGGCGGCGGATCTGGGGCGCGGGATCGCGGCGGGCGATATCGACCCGGTGGCGCTTTGCGATGCCTATCTCGATGCCATCGAGGCACATCCGATGCGCGACCGTATCTATGCCCGCGTCACGGCTGACCGCGCCCGCGCCGAAGCCGCCGCGGCGGCTGAGCGTGCCCGCGACGGTCAGCGCCTGTCGCCCCTTGATGGTGTGCCGATCTCTTGGAAAGACCTCTTCGATACCGCCGGAACGGCCACCGAGGCGGGCTCAAAACTGCTCGAAGGCCGAGTGCCTGAGCGCGACGCCGAAGTGCTGGCAAGCGCGACGGCCTTGGGGCTTGTCTGCTTGGGCAAGACCCATATGAGCGAGCTGGCCTTCTCGGGCCTCGGCCACAACCCCAGCACCGCGACCCCGCCTTGTGTGAACGAGCCGGACAGCGTCTCGGGCGGGTCATCCTCAGGCGCGGCGGCCTCGGTTGCCTTTGGCTTGGCGGCGGCGGCGATTGGGTCGGATACTGGCGGGTCGGTGCGCATTCCGGCGGCGTGGAACGATCTGGTGGGGCTCAAGACCACCGCAGGCCGTGTGTCCCTTGCTGGGACCGTGCCGCTGGCGGCGAAGTTTGACACGGTTGGCCCGCTTTGCCGTTCGGTCGAAGACGCGGCGCTGCTGCTTGCCGCCTTGGAGGGGGGCAAGCCCGCCGATCTGCAAGAGAGCGAGTTGGAGAGCTGCCGTTTCGCGGTGCTGACCAATGTGGTGATGGACGAGCTATCCGATGAGCCCAAAGCAGCCTTTGACGCGGCGGTGGCGCGGTTGCGGGAGGCCGGTGCCACGGTTGACGAGATCGCCGTGCCCGAAGTCGAAGAGGCGATGCCGCTGAGTTCCTGTCTCTACACCACCGAAGCCTATGGGCTGTGGCGCGATGTGATCGAAGCCGACCCGGAAGCGATGTTCAGCGAAATTCTTGAGCGTTTCCGATTGGGAAAGGGATTCTCCGGCCCCGATTACGTCGCCGCTTGGGCCAAGCTCGATCTGGCGCGGGCGGGCTATGATCGGGCCGTGGCGGGCTATGACGCGGTGCTGGTGCCGACCGCGCCCATGCTGCCGCCGAACATCGAACGGCTGAACAGCGATCACGACTACTACCTCGCGCAGAATCTCCTATCCTTGCGCAACACGCGGGTCGCGAATCTCATGGGGCTTTGCGCGCTTACCTTGCCGACCGATACGCCCTCTTGCGGCATTTCTTTAATGTGCGCGCCGGGGGCCGAAGAACAGCTTTTGCGCCTTGGTGCGGCGGCTGAAGCGGCCCTGCGCGAGGCCTAGGAGCGCACGACCGAAAAGCCACAAGGGCGGCAAAACTCCCCGGTTTTTCTGGACGGGAGAGGCGCCCTTGGGTACCTTGGGGCAAACGGGGCGAAAATGATCCCGATCCGAGGCAGTTTTGATGATGTATACCGAGCGGTTTTCGAACCTTCCGGCCCACGTGTGGCCGCGCCTGCGCGCATTGCTCGATGGGCATGAGGGCGGCGGCACGCCGATTCATATGACCATCGGTGAGCCGAAACATGCCTTTCCGGCATGGGTAACCGATGAGATCACGAAACATGCCGCAGGGTTCAACAAATACCCGCCGAACGACGGCTCGCCCGAATTGCGCGCGGCGATTACCGCATGGATCGCCCGCCGCTACGGGGTCGAGATGGACCCCGAGAGCGAGGTGATGGCCCTGAATGGCACGCGCGAGGGGCTGTATAACGCCGTCATCGCGCTTTGCCCGCCCACCAAGAATGGGGAGAAGTCGGCCATCCTGATGCCGAACCCCTTCTACCAAGTCTATATGATCGGCGCGATTTCCGGTGAGGCGGACCCGATCATGGTGCCCGCCACTGCCGAGACCGGACATCTGCCCGATTTCGCGAGCCTCCCCGAAGAGGTGCTGCGGCGCACCACGGCGGCCTATCTTTGCTCTCCCGCCAATCCGCAGGGCGTGGTCGCCTCGCGCGATTACTGGGCCGATCTGATCGCGCTGGCCGAGAAGTACGACTTTCTGATCTTCGCCGACGAATGTTATTCCGAGATCTACCGCGACACGCCGCCCACCGGCGCGCTGGAGGTCGTCAAAGAGTTGGGCACCGACCGCAACCGCGTGGTAATCTTTCATTCGCTGTCGAAACGCTCCAACCTGCCGGGGCTGCGGTCGGGCTTTGCCGCCAGTGGGGCCGAGACGATGCGCCAGATCAAACAGTTGCGCAATTACGCGGGCGCGCCGCTGCCGCTGCCTTTGCAGCAGGCCGCCGCCGCCGTCTGGGCGGATGAGGCGCATGTGGAAGAGAACCGCGCGCTCTACCAAGAGAAATACGCCATCGCCGACCGCATCTTTGGCAATGTGCCGGGCTATGCGAGCCCCGAGGCGGGGTTCTTTCTCTGGCTGCCGGTCGAGGATGACGAGGCTGCGGCGCTGAAGCTCTGGCGCGAGACCGGCGTGCGGGTGTTGCCCGGCAGCTATCTGGCGCAGAACGTTGCCGGGGGGAACCCCGGACAGAATTACATTCGGGTCGCCTTGGTGGCCCCAAAAGACGAAACGACGCGCGGATTGGAAGCGATCCGCGACTGTCTGTATTCGGCATAAGCGAGGGACGACATGGCATATCAGACACGGGGACGCGATCCATTGCTAGACAGCAACATGGCCGAGGCAATCGAAAAGCGCGGTCGTGAACTGCTGGGGCTGGCGCTGATCATGCTGGGCATCATGGCTGCCATGATGATCGGCAGCTACACGCCGGACGATCCCAACTGGATGGTCTCGACCGATGCGCCGGTGCAAAACTGGATGGGCCGGATCGGTGCCTCCATCGCGGCACCGCTGTTCATGATCGTCGGCTGGGGCGCTTGGGGCATTGCCATCGTCCTGCTGTTCTGGGGCGGGCGTTTCGCGCTGCATCAGGGTGATGACCGCGCACTTGGGCGGCTGATCTTTGCCCCCATCGCCGTGGCGCTTGGGGCCATCTATGCCGCCACACTGGCCCCCGGTCAGGAATGGCTGCTGACCCATAGCTTCGGTCTGGGCGGGCTCTTTGGCGATACCGTCATGGGTGCGCTGCTGACGATCCTGCCCATCGGCTCGACCCTGACGGTCAAGCTGATGTCGCTTTTGATGGGTGTCGCAATTCTCGCATTGGGTGCCTTCGTGCTGGGCTTTACCAAGGCGGAGTTGTTCCGCATTGCGCGGTTCCTGCTGGTCGGTCTGATCATGGCCTATGCCGGGCTGATGACGCTTCTGGGCCGTGGCGCCAATGGGGCCGTCGTAGCCGCGCAGAACCTCTCGGCCCGTCAGGCCGAACGTCGTGAGCGCCGCCGTCAGGAAGCCGAAGACGCCGAAGCTTGGGCCGCGCAGGAGGCCGAGCAGAGCTATGCCGCGCAGCACGCCCCGATGGCGGAGCTCGAAGCCGAGCCGCGCAGCTTGTTCGGTCGGATGCCCGGGCTGATCAAACGGCCCGCAGCCGAAGACGACATGCCCGAGCCGGAACTGATCGAGACCTACAGCGATGCCATCGTGGATGAGACACCGGGCGAAGAGCGCATCAAAAGCAAGATCGCCGATGTGATCAAGAACCGCGTGCGTCATGCCAATGCCATTCACACGCCGACGACCGCGCCGCTGACCAAGGGACGGGGCCGTGGCCCGGACCCGTTGGTGTTGAACACCAGCCAGCCCGCCGCGCTGCGCGCCGAGCCGCCCCTGACCGCCGAAGCCGCCACCCTGCGCCCCGAGCCGCTGCTGCGCAGGCCGCAGGCCCAGCCCGCGCCCGCTCCGGCGCCCGAGCCGATGGTTCAGGAACCGGCAGCGCAGGCGCCGATGGCCGCGCCCTACGAAGACACCGTGGCGTCTGAGACCCTGCCATTGCAGCAAGCGCCCGCGCCTGAGGCGATGAAAATCCCCGTGGCGGAGCCGCGCAAAGTGGTGCAGCAGCCCGCCCGCAAACCCGTCCAGCCCTCGAAACAGGCGCAGGTCGAAGCGCAGCCCACCCTGACCTTCGATGACACGCATCCCGGTTTCGAACTGCCGCCGCTGAGCCTTCTCGAAAGCCCCGAAAGCGTGCAGCGCCTGCACCTGAGCGACGAGGCCTTGGAGGAAAACGCGCGGATGCTGGAAACCGTGCTCGACGATTACGGCGTGAAGGGTGAGATCGTCGCCGTGCGCCCCGGTCCGGTCGTCACAATGTATGAGTTGGAACCCGCCCCGGGCCTCAAGGCCAGCCGCGTGATCGGTCTGGCGGATGACATCGCCCGCTCGATGGCGGCGCTCTCGGCCCGTGTCTCGACGGTGCCGGGCCGCTCGGTCATCGGCATCGAACTGCCCAACGAAAACCGCGAGAAGGTGATCCTGCGCGAAATCCTCTCCAGCCGCGACTTCGGCGACGGCAACCATCGCCTGCCGCTGGCGCTTGGCAAAGACATCGGCGGCGACCCGGTCGTGGCCAACCTCGCCAAGATGCCGCACCTGCTGATCGCGGGCACCACCGGCTCGGGCAAATCCGTGGCGATCAACACGATGATCCTGTCGCTGCTCTACAAGCTGACGCCGGAAGAATGCCGGATGATCATGATCGACCCCAAGATGCTGGAACTGTCGGTCTATGACGGCATTCCGCATCTGCTGAGCCCGGTTGTGACCGACCCCAAGAAGGCCGTCGTCGCGCTGAAATGGGTCGTGGGCGAGATGGAAGAGCGCTATCGCAAGATGTCCAAGATGGGCGTGCGCAACATCGAAGGCTACAACGGCCGCGTCCGCGAGGCGCTGGCCAAGGGCGAGATGTTCTCGCGCACCGTGCAGACCGGCTTTGACGAGGACACCGGCGAGCCGATCTTCGAGACCGAGGAGAACACCCCCGAGGCGCTGCCCTATATCGTCGTCATCGTCGACGAGATGGCCGACCTGATGATGGTCGCGGGCAAGGAGATCGAAGCCTGCATCCAGCGTCTGGCGCAGATGGCGCGGGCGAGCGGAATCCACCTGATCATGGCGACGCAGCGCCCCTCCGTTGACGTGATCACCGGTACGATCAAGGCGAACTTCCCCACGCGGATTTCCTTCCAAGTGACCTCGAAGATCGACAGCCGCACGATCTTGGGAGAGATGGGGGCCGAGCAGCTTCTGGGCATGGGCGACATGCTCTATATGGCGGGCGGGGCCAAGATCACCCGCTGCCACGGCCCCTTCGTGAGTGATGAAGAGGTCGAAGAGATCGTCAACCATCTCAAGCAATTCGGCGAGCCGGATTATGTCTCGGGCGTGGTCGAAGGGCCGTCGGAGGATAAGGAAAGCAACATCGACGCGGTGCTGGGCCTCGGCGGCAATACCGATAGCGAAGACGCGCTTTATGACACCGCCGTGCAGGTGGTGATCAAAGACCGCAAATGCTCCACCTCCTACATCCAGCGCAAACTGGCGATCGGCTATAACAAAGCCGCGCGTCTGGTCGAGCAGATGGAGGAAGAGGGGCTGGTCTCTCCGGCGAACCACGTCGGCAAGCGTGAGATTCTGGTCCCGGAGCAAGCATAGAGCTACCCGCCCCCTCCCCTGCCGGGGGTGATCATAAGAAAACACCGCCGGGCCACCCTCCCGGCGGTGTTTTTTTATGGGGGGAGGCCGGCGATAGCGAAAAACCGCCCCCTGATATCGAATATCACGGCCACCCGCCCTATGTCTGAACGTGAGGCAACACAGGACGAACAACATGCGTAAACTTACTTCTGCGATTCTGGCGGTTGGACTGGCCGTATCGGCCCCCCTCGCGGCAGCGGCGCAGCAACTGTCGCTGAACGAGATCTCGGGCTATCTTAACCAGCTTCGCACGGCCAAGGGCGACTTTACCCAGATCAATGACGATGGGTCTATCAGCACGGGCACGATCTATATCAAACGCCCCGGCAAGGTACGTTTCGAATATAACGCGCCGGATTCCGGGCTGGTCGTCGCCGGGGCGAATACGGTCGTGATCTACGACAAGAAGTCGAACCAACCGGCGGAAACCTATCCGCTGGCGCGGACCCCGCTGTCGATCATCTTGGCCGATAACGTCAATCTGGGCCGTGCCAAGATGGTGACAGGCCACAGCTACGACGGCACCGCCACCACGGTCACGGCCCAAGACCCCGCCAACCCGCAGTATGGCAATATCCAGATGAAGTTCACCGGCAACCCGGTGCAGCTGCGTCAGTGGATCATCAACGATGGCAATGGCAGCGCCACTACCGTCGTGCTGGGTGACATGCAGGTGGGGGGCAATATCTCTAACAGCCTGTTCGACACCGGCGGCGCACGGGCTGGCGGCAAACGCTAAGCGGCCCTGCTGAAACAAAAAACGCCCCGGCTGATCAGGCCGGGGCGTTTTGCATTGGAGCGGCTGGCGATTACCAGCGGCTCAAGCGGCAGCCTGCGATCTGGTTTTCATAAAGCTTGGCGCGGGATTCGACCTTGCCCGCGACGC
This sequence comes from Sulfitobacter sp. 1A15299, assembly GCF_043556915.1. Taxonomy (NCBI): domain Bacteria; kingdom Pseudomonadati; phylum Pseudomonadota; class Alphaproteobacteria; order Rhodobacterales; family Roseobacteraceae; genus Sulfitobacter; species Sulfitobacter sp. 1A15299. Next base: position 572,774 of record NZ_JBIFFJ010000001.1, read on the forward strand.
CGACCAGCCACGCCTTGCTGTTGTAGCTTTGCCGGGAAAAACCCGTGTGCCCCTCGTGATAGGCGAGGTATTGATTGCGGGCGTCATGCAGCGAGACGCCGTTCCGCTCCCGCGTCAGGTTCATGTACCAGCCCATGAAATCGCTCGCGTCGCGAATCCGGTCGCGTTTGGCACGCCAGCGGCCCTCGGATTCCAGATACTCGTCCCATGTCGCGTCCAGAGCCTGCGAATAGCCAAAGGCGCTGGATTGGCGGCCCATTGGGATCACGCCCAGCACATATTTGAACGGCGTCCGGGCATCCGCCACGAATTTGCTCTCTTGGTGGATGGTGGCCATTTGAACGTGAATGGGGACCCCCCATTTCCGCTCGGTCGCGCGGAATGCGCGCAGGTACTCGGGGTGCTCTTTCAGGATCGTGCAGGCGTTATCCAGATCACGCGGGGCCGTTTGAGGCCCGCCGCCGCAGGATGCCACCAGCAGTACGATCATCATTGCGCAAAGATGCTTGCTCATCTGCCTCTCGCCTCTCGTTTTTGTTAGGGGACGTTTTTTCGGAGGAGTTTAACCGATTCACCCTCACCATCACATCACTAAATTGGGAAAATGCGCGGCGGTCTGCGCGGTATTGCGCTGACAGCGCATCGGCGGGCAGGCGGTATTTCGCGGGAGGCCGGTAAAGCAGTTGCGCCCCCGGGCGGTGAGCTGCTGCAAACCCACTGTCGGCGCAGCGTTCACAGTCTGTTTCCCCGCACAGGGCCGCTGTGATTGGACAAAAGCCCCTTGAAAGGGCTACCGTCGAGGGGTAGGGGCAGCATGTTATGATACGAACACGCGCAAAATATCACCTCGGGCAGATTGTCCGTCACAAGAAGCATCCCTTTCGGGGCGTGATTTTTGACGTCGACCCGGAATTCGCCAACACCGAAGAATGGTATGAGGCGATTCCCGAAGAGAACCGGCCGGTGAAAGATCAACCGTTCTATCATCTTTTGGCCGAGAACGATCAGAGCTACTATGTGGCCTATGTGTCCGAGCAGAACCTCGTCGCCGATTATTCGGGGGAGCCTGTGGACCACCCCGATATCCCCGATCTGTTCGGCCCTTTCACCGACGGTGCCTATCCGCTGCATTTTCAGATGAACTAAGCCCGGCGGGCCGTTGCCCGCCCGCGCAGGCGTTTCATCAATAGCCCAGGGCGCAGCCGTCCTTGCGAGGGTCGCTCGCGCCTTCCAGAACGCCATTTTCGCGGATGCGGATCGCTTGCGCTCCGCCGATCGCCGTTTCGGGCACCTCGACCCTATGGCCCAGATCGCTCAAGCTTTGGCGCACGTCATCGCCAAAGCCGCGCTCCACCTTCATCACCTGCCCATCGGCAAAGGCGCGCGGCGCGTCGATGGCGCTTTGCACATCCACGCCAAAATCGGTGAGGTTCGAGGCAAAGCGCGCATGGCCGCAGGGCTGATACGCCCCGCCCATCACGCCAAAGGGCATGGTCACCCGGCCATTCTCGCGGATCATGCCGGGGATGATCGTATGCATCGGGCGTTTGCCGCCTTTCAGCTCATTCGGGTGGCCTTCCTCCAACGTGAAACCCGCGCCACGGTTTTGCAGCAGGATGCCGAACTTGTCCGAGGCGATGCCAGAGCCGAAGCCGTGGAAGATCGAATAGATGAGCGAGACCGACATGCCGTCACCATCGACCACGGTGATATAGATCGTGTCTTTATGTACCGCCTCGCTGATCGGGGCGGCGGCGGCCATGGCGCGTTTGGGGTCGATCAGGGCCGCAAGGGCGCGGGCGGTCTCAGGCGCCAGCATGTGCTCAAGCCGCGCGGTGTGATCCGGGTCGGCCAGAAAGCGGTTGCGCGCGTCATAGGCCAGTTTGGTCGCCTCGGCTTCGATATGCAGCCGCTCGGCCCCCAGCGGGTCCATTCCGGCGATGTCGAAGTGATCGAGGATATTCATCAGCAACAGGGCGGTCGCCCCTTGGCCGTTGGGCGGATGTTCGACCGCTTCGAGGTCTTTGTACTGGCCTGACACGGGCGTCGTGACCTCGGCGCGGGCCTGGGCGAAATCCTCGGCGCTGTGGCTGCCGCCAGCGGCTTGCAAGCTGGCGATCATGTCTTCGGCGATCTCTCCGGTGTAGAAGGCATCGCGGCCCTGTGCGGCCACGCGGCGCAGCACTTCGGCCTGTCCCGGCGCGCGGAAGATGTCGCCGGTGCGGGGCGTTTTGCCGTTGATGAGGAAGTGATCCCGCGCGCGCCCCTGAAGGGTGCCGCCATCGGTGGCCCAGTCAAAGGCCACGCGCGGGGCGACGGGCACCCCCGCCTCGGCGTAGTGGATCGCGGGGGCGAGCAGGGCGTCCAACCCCAGTTTGCCGGTGCTCTCGGAGAGGTGGCAGAAGGCGTCGATGGCCGTGGGGATCGTCACGGCATCCGCCGAGCGGAGCGGCACCGTCTGCTCGCCCTTGTCCCGCAGTTTGGCGGCGTCCAGCGCCGCCGGCGCGCGGCCAGACCCGTTGAGGGCATGGACCTCCTCGCTGCCTGCCGGGGAGTAGAGCACGAAACAGTCGCCGCCGATCCCGGTCATCTGCGGCTCGCAAATCCCCAGCAGCACCGCCCCGGCGATGGCCGCGTCCATCGCGTTGCCGCCCCGTGCAAGGATATCGACCGCCGCCCGCGCCGCCAGCGGATGCGATGTGGCGCAGATGCCGTTGGTGGCCAAGACCGGTGACCGGCCGGGAAGGTGAAAATCGCGCATGTGCTGCCCCTCGCTGAATTGTATCAGCGTGACCCTAGACCGAGATTTCGGTTCTGCCAATGCGGGGGAAAGTTCCTCGGCACCGCGTACTGGGTGGGGGCTATTAAACACGGCACCGAGGGAAGCCATATGCAGCTACAGCCCCGTTTATGACCCACAACCAAGGCGCAATTGTGATCCCAGCGGGGCTGTTTTGAGAAATATGCGGGACGCCCTGCCGCAGGTGTTAACGCAGCGGTAACCCGACCGGGAGCCGCAGGTCGATCCGGTTCTCTTGCGCCAAGCGGCGATAGGTCAGGTCTTTCGCCAAATCGCGGATCAGGAACCAGCCAAAGCCGCCTTCGGGCAGGTCGCAAATCGGGCGGTCGATCTCTTGCGGCAGGCCCAAGGGCACCTGCAGATCGGGCATTGGCAGCCCTTCGTCCGACACGGCAAGGTGCAGGCCGTCGGGCGCGTGATGGCAGGCGATATGGATGGGGCCGGGGTGGTGCGGATCGGGGTAGGCGTGTTCGACGATATTGTTGAGCATCTCGGCGACCACCAAACGCACCACGCAGACCTCCTCGGCCCCGAGCGACAGGCAGCTGAGCGCATCCAGCAAAAGCGTGAGCGCCTCCCGCGCGGCCTGCGGGCCGCTGTGAACGGTGATCTCGAACGGGCAGAGCGCGGACCGCGCGGCGGAGAGCCGCATGGCGCTATTCTCGATGCGCGGTGAGGGCGGCGTCAAGCGTGTGGAAAATGCCAAAGACCCGATCCATCCGGGTGAGGGTAAAGACCTTTTCCACCGCCGGGGTCAGCCCGGCCAGCACCAGCGCGCGCTGCGGTGCCAGATGTTTCATCGCCGCCACGATCGCGCCCAAGCCGCTGGAATCGATGAAATTGACCCGCTGCAGATCAAGGATCACGACCGGCGGCGCATGGGCCGCGGCACGGCGCAATGCATCCTTGAACTCCAACGCCGCGGCGGCGTCGATCCGGTCATGCAGCACGCTGACCACGCAAAAGCGGTCTTCTGTTTTGGCGGAAACTTCCATAGACATGCCCCGAGACTTTGAAGTTCGAGACGTGATTAACCGTAAAACCTTACCAACTGGTATGCGGTGCAACTCTAGGAGAACGTGATGCGCAATGTCGTGATAACCGGTGCAGCCAGAACCCCGATGGGCGGTTTTCAAGGAGCCTTCGAGGGGCTGAGTGCCGCGGAATTGGGCGGCAGCGCGATCAAGGCGGCCTTGGGCAAGACGGATCCTGCCGAGGTGCAAGAGGTGCTGATGGGCTGCGTGCTGCCCGCCGGACAGGGCCAAGCGCCCGCACGTCAGGCCGGGTTCAAGGCCGGTCTGGGCGAAGAGGTGCCTGCCACGACGCTGAACAAGATGTGCGGCTCGGGCATGAAGGCGGCGATGATGGCCTTCGACCAGATCGCGCTTGGCCAGACCGATGTGATGGTCGCGGGCGGCATGGAGAGCATGACCAACGCGCCCTACGTCTTGCCCAAGATGCGCGGCGGCGCGCGGCTCGGCCACGGTCAGGTGATCGACCATATGTTCCTCGACGGGCTCGAAGACGCCTATGATAAGGGCCGCCTGATGGGCACCTTCGCCGAGGATTGCGCCGAGCGGTTCCAATTCACCCGCGAGACGCAGGACGACTACGCGCTGGCGTCGCTGTCGCGCGCCATCGAGGCGCAGGAAAGCGGCGCCTTCGCGGATGAAATCGCCCCGGTCGAGGTCACCTCGCGCCGCGGCAGCACGACGGTCAGCGCCGACGAACAGCCCGCCAGCGCCCGGCCCGAGAAGATCCCCCAGCTAAAACCGGCCTTCCGCGAGGGCGGTACGGTGACGGCGGCAAATTCCTCGTCGATCTCCGATGGCGCGGCGGCGCTGGTGTTGGCGGATGAGGAGAGCGCCAAGCGCAAGGGGCTGAACATCCGCGCGCGCATCGTCGGTCACGCCAGCCACGCCCAAGCGCCGGGGCTGTTCACCACGGCACCTGTCCCCGCCGCGCAAAAACTGTTGGAGCGGATCGGCTGGAAGAAAGAAGATGTCGACCTGTGGGAGGTCAACGAAGCCTTCGCCGTGGTGCCGTTGGCTTTCATGCATAAGATGGATCTCTCCCATGACATCGTGAACGTCAACGGCGGCGCCTGTGCGCTTGGCCATCCCATTGGCGCCTCGGGCGCGCGGATCATGGTGACCCTGCTGAACGCGCTGGAAAAACGTGGGCTGAAGCGCGGTGTCGCGGCGATCTGCATCGGCGGCGGCGAGGGCACGGCCATCGCGATCGAACGCCCCTGAGCCTTCGGGTCATTTTACCTATCGAAGGGGGGCGGCCTGCCTCCCTTTTTCCGTCTGAAATAAGAGTATCGCCATGACTGTCGACTACCAAACCCTTGCCAAGACCATCGCCGCCCTGACCGAGGGCGAAGACGATGCCGTGGCCCTGATGGCCACCATCGCCTGTGAGGTGCATCACGCGGATGACCGCTTTGACTGGACCGGCTTTTACCGGGTGACCGCGCCCGAACTGTTGAAGATTGGCCCCTATCAGGGCGGCCACGGCTGTCTCGTGATCCCCTTTTCGCGCGGGGTCTGCGGGGCTGCGGCGCGGACTGGCGAGGTGCAATTGGTTGAGGATGTCGATGCCTTTCCGGGCCATATCGCCTGTGCTTCTTCGACACGCTCGGAATTGGTGCTGCCGGTCTGGAACGGGGCGGGGGAGTTGCTGGGGGTTTTCGACATCGACAGCGACCAGCCGAATGCCTTCACCCAAGCCGACGCCGATGCTCTAAGCGCGATCCTCAAGGCGAGTTTCGCCGCCGTCGGCTGACAGCCACGCCCCGCTTGATCCGCGGGGCCGCATCTGCGAGGGGGAGTGATGGATAGCGAATACAACCCGCCGCAGGAACCGTTGGTCATCCTGCATGAAGATGCCGAAGTTCTGCTGGTCGACAAACCTTCAGGGCTGCTCAGCGTGCCGGGCAAGGGCGAACATCTGGCCGATTGCCTGATCGCACGGGTGCAGGCGGTCTTTCCCCAAGCGCTGCTGGTGCACCGGCTGGATCGCGACACTTCGGGCGTGATGATCTTTGCCCTGACGCCCCATGCGCAGCGTCACCTTGGGTTGCAGTTCGAAAAGCGTATGACGCGCAAGACCTATGTCGCGCGGGTCTGGGGCGTGCCGGAGGAGAAATCCGGCAGTGTCGATTTGCCGCTGATCGTCGATTGGCCCAACCGCCCCCGGCAGAAGGTCTGCCATGAGACCGGCAAACCCGCGCAGACCGATTGGAAGAGGGTCAAGACCGACGGGGAGACCGCGCGCCTTCGGCTGTTCCCCAAGACCGGGCGCAGCCATCAGCTGCGCGTGCATATGCTGGCGCTTGGGCATCCGATTTTGGGCGACCCTTTCTATGCCACGGGGCCTGCACGGGATTTCCCGCGGTTGATGCTGCATAGCGAGGAATTGCGGTTCAACCATCCGCAGGGGGGCGCATCCACGAAGGTGCGCGCCAAGGCGCCTTTTTAAGGGGTGCTCCGTGCCCGGCCTTGCGCCGTGAGGTGGGGGCGGGATTGGTATTTGAGAAAGGATGAAGGAGAAGGGGGGCCGTGGCTCTGCGGTGAAGTTGGGCTTTGTGGCGATCGGGGGGGTGAAACCGGCGGGGTTTGCGATTACCTCTGATCTATCTGTTCACAGATTGACCCGGAGGATATCATGGGCTTGCGTATCAACGACACTATTCCCGATCTTACAGTCGAAACCGATCAGGGCAGTTTTTCCCTGCATGAGTTCGTCGGTGACAATTGGGCGATCCTGTTCTCCCACCCCAAGGATTTCACCCCTGTTTGCACCACCGAGTTCGGCGCCGTGGCGCGGCTTTCCGAAGAGTGGGAAAAGCGCGGCACCAAGGTGATCGGCGTCAGTGTCGACGGTGTTGAAGAGCATAAGAAGTGGAAGGGCGATATCGAGCAGGTTGCAGGCGCCGAGGCCGGGTTTCCGATTATCGCGGATGCGGGGCTGGAGGTGTCGAAGGCCTTTGATATGCTGCCTGCGGAGGCCTATTTGCCCGATGGCCGCACGCCCAATGACAGCGCCACGGTGCGGTCGGTTTTTATCATCGGGCCGGATAAGCAGTTGAAGCTGAGCATGACCTATCCGATGAACGTAGGCCGGAATTTTGCCGAGGTTCTGCGGGCTTTGGACGGGTTGCAGACGGCGGCGAAGAACGCTGTGGCGACGCCTGCGGATTGGCAGGTGGGTGAGGATGTGATCATCCCCGCGACGGTGTCGGATGAGGACGCCAAGGCGAAGTTCGGGGCGTTTGAGACGGTGTTGCCCTATTTGCGCAAAGCGCAGCTGCCGGGCTGATGTGTCGTTAGCGATGGCGAAGCTTATGGGCGAAGGCCATCGCTTTTTCATGCAATAGCCGGCGCTGTTTGCGCAGGCCGTAGAGGGGGGAGCGGCGGAATTGCCCTCTGTTTCCCCCTGAGCGTGCGGAAATGTCACTGTCGAACCGGCCCGCCGTGACAAGGCTTTGGGCCGTGGCGAGCCCCATGTCGGAGCGCGTCAGCACCTGTCTGAGCATGTTATCCGCAGGGCAGAAGATAGGTTCGGAGGCGGCGAGGAAGGCCTCGGCCCCGGCACGGTTCCAGATCAGCGCATGGGCGAGCATTGGAAAGTAATGGGCGCGGAGCAGCGACACGCCTGCGACTTCGGCCATGGGGCTGGTGATTTTCAGGCGTGTCGCGCCCAGGTTCACGCAGTGCCAATCGGCGCGGGGGCGCAGCCATTCTATGAGTTCTGGCACGACGGTTCGGAATATGGGCTGCAAGGCGATGTCATCTTCGAAGACGAAGCCAAGTTCATCGCCGCTCTCTAAGAAGGCTGTGGCGGCGCGTTGGTGGGAGACGTAGCAGCCGACCTCGCCTTGGGTCATTGACCGGCCCATGAAGCGCCGGGCTTTGCCATCGTCATAGGGGGCGAATTGGGCCAGATCGATCTCGCGCCCGTCGAAGGCATCCACGCGAACGGCTTCGATCTGCGCGGCGTGCAGTTCGGCCTTGGCGCTCTCCAGTCGCTGGGGGGAGGCGGCCAGATTGATGACGAATCCCTTCGGGCGCTGTGGCATCGTTATGACCTCATTCCTGTGGCGCGCGGGGCGATGACAGGCCTTTGCGGATTAAACTTTGGGGGTGGGTCTGCCGCGCAGCCAGTTCTTGAACCGTTTGAAGGCGGAGGGCGGTTTGTGGGCGACGCTGACAAAGCCGATGTGCTGGCAAGCGCCGGGTTTCAGGAAAGCGGTGAATTTACCCTGTTTGCGCAATTGGCGCGAGATGTGGCTTTCGCGTTTGAAACCGCTGAAGCCGCCGACCTCTTTCCAAAGGGAGAGCGGGGCCAGATGCGGATTGAAGGTATAGCCGTACCATTTGGGGCTGAGCGCATCCATCCGGGCATAGGGGATCCCGGCGCATTCCTCGCTGACGATCTGGGCGCGGGCCGCGTCTTCGATGAAGAAGTTATCGGTGTCGCGGAAACAGACCGAAGAGACATCGGGATGCGCTTCGAGCAGCCGTAGCGCATCGTCGAGGAAATCGTGGCGGGTGAACTTCCAATCGTCTTCCATGTGAAAGACATAAGGTGTGCGCACCTTGGCATACATGGCATCGACGGCGGGGTGATGGCCGACCTGTTTGCCCAGGTCAATGCGTTGCCCGTGGGGGCAAAGCTGGTCGAAGACCGCGCTGGTTTCGGCATCGCCGAAGTCATTGATGCCAATGATCGGAAGCTTGCGCAGCTCGGGGCCGAGGCTTTCGAGTGTTTGTTGCAAGACATCGGGGCGCAGCCCCATGGTGATGCAAATCGTGACCAGATCTTCTGCGCGCATGTCTCGTACTGCCCTGAGGGGGGAACTGCGGACCCCGGTGAGGGTCCGCAGCAGGTTTTACTTAACCTTCTGCCGCTTCTTTCTTCTCGGCAGTGATCTCTTCGCCGGTCTCCTGATCGACGACTTTCATCGACAGGCGCACCTTGCCGCGATCGTCGAAGCCCAGAAGCTTGACTTTCACTTCCTGACCTTCCTTCAGAACGTCCGAAGGGTGGTTCAGGCGGCGGTTTTCGATCTGGGAGACATGCACCAGACCGTCGCGCTTGCCGAAGAAGTTCACGAAGGCGCCGAAATCGACGATCTTCACGACGGTGCCGGTGTAGATGGCACCTTCTTCGGGCTCGGCCACGATCGAATAGATCATGTCATAGGCTTTCTTGATCGCTTCGCCGTTGGGGCTGGCGATCTTGATGGTGCCTTCGTCGTTGATGTCGACCTTGGCGCCGGAAACCTCGACGATCTCGCGGATCACCTTGCCGCCCGAGCCGATCACTTCGCGGATCTTGTCGGTCGGGATCTGCATGGTCTCGATGCGCGGGGCGTGGACGGAGAAGTCCGCGGCGCCGGAGATCGCCTTGTTCATCTCACCAAGGATGTGGATACGGCCTTCTTTGGCTTGTGCCAGGGCTTTCTCCATGATCTCGGGCGTGATGCCGGCGACCTTGATGTCCATCTGCAGCGAGGTGATGCCGGCTTCGGTGCCCGCAACCTTGAAGTCCATGTCGCCAAGGTGGTCTTCGTCACCCAGGATGTCCGACAGGATCGCGTAGGAGCCGTCATCTTCGAGGATCAGACCCATGGCCACACCGGCCACGGCCGATTTCAGTGGCACGCCCGCGTCCATCATGGACAGGGAGCCACCGCAGACCGAGGCCATCGACGAGGAGCCGTTGGATTCGGTGATCTCGGAGACCAGACGGATGGTGTAGGGGAAGTCGGTCGCCGCGGGCAGAACCGCCTGCAGGGCGCGCCATGCGAGCTTGCCGTGGCCGACTTCGCGGCGTCCGGGAGGGCCCACGCGACCCACTTCGCCGACCGAGTAGGGCGGGAAGTTATAGTGCAGCAGGAAGTTCGATTTGAAGTTGCCGTGCAGCGCGTCGATGAACTGCTCATCGTCGCCGGTGCCGAGCGTGGTCACAACGAGGCCTTGGGTCTCACCACGGGTGAAGAGCGCTGAGCCGTGGGTCCGCGGCAGGATGCCGGTTTCGGCCACGATGTCGCGGATCTCATCGGTGCGACGGCCGTCGATGCGCTTGCCGGTTTTCACCACGTCACCGCGCAGGATGCTGGCCTCAAGACCCTTCATCGCGGAGCTGAGGTTCTTGTCCTCAAGCTGCTCTTCGGTGAGCTTGCTCTTGATGGTTTCGCGGGCGGCTGCAACGGCGGCGGTGCGCTCTTGCTTGTCCACGATCGCGAAAGCGGCGCGCATTTCGTCTTCGCCAGCGGCTTTCACGGCAGCCGACAGATCGGAGTAGTCTTCGGGCTGGAAGTCGAAAGGCTCTTTCGCGGCTTCCTCGGCCAGATCGATGATCAGGTCGATGACCGGCTGGATCTGCTCATGGGCGAATTTCACCGCGCCCAGCATTTCCTCTTCCGACAGCTCATAGGCTTCGGATTCGACCATCATCACCGCGTCCTTGGTGCCGGCGACCACGAGGTCGAGGCGCTGGTCGGGGTTCAGGCGCAGGTCTTGCATGTCGTCGATGGTCGGGTTCAGCACATAGTCGCCACCTTCGTAGCCCACACGGCAGCCCGCGATCGGACCCATGAAGGGCGCGCCCGAAAGCGTCAGCGCGGCGGAGGCGGCGATCATGGCGACCATGTCGGGGTCGTTGACCAGATCGTGGCTCAGCACGGTGCACATCACCAGAACTTCGTTCTTGAAGCCGGGGACGAAGAGCGGGCGGATCGGACGGTCGATCAGACGCGCGGTCAGGGTTTCCTTCTCGGTCGGGCGGGCCTCACGCTTGAAGAAGCCACCCGGTACTTTACCGGCGGCGTAGTATTTCTCTTGGTAGTGCACGGTCAGGGGGAAGAAATCCTGCCCGGGCTTTTGCTGACGTGCATACGTCACGTTGGCCATGACGCTGGTCTCACCCAGCGTGGCAATCACCGACCCGTCCGCCTGACGGGCAACCTTACCGGTTTCCAGTGTCAGCGTCTCTTCGCCCCACTGGATCGATTTTTTCGTTACATTAAACATCTACGTTTCCTTTTTGGCCCATTGGCCATTGCATAGGGGCCGTATTGCCCCTGACTCCGGTATCTTCTTTTTCAGGCGCTGGAGTCCGGGCGCCGGATTTCAGATTGCGCGGGCATACATGTTTTCATGGCAAATGGGAAGCGTTCTGTCGCCCCGGGGCCATAAGCGGCGGGTTCTTTCCGCCGCAGCGCTCCCCGGTCTGGTCGCAACAAAAAACCTCCCGGCGGGGGCCGGGAGGTTTTGGTCGTCCTGTCACCGGAACTTCCGGCGGCTTGCGCGCGATTAGCGGCGCAGGCCGAGGCGTTTGATCAAGTCCTGGTAGCGGGACTCGTCTTTGGCCTTAACGTAATCCAGCAGCTTGCGGCGCGTCGCGACCATTTTCAAAAGACCACGGCGGCCGTGGTTGTCTTTCTTGTGGGTCTTGAAGTGCTCGGTCAGCGTGGTGATGCGCGAGGTCAGAATGGCAACCTGAACTTCGGGCGAACCGGTGTCGCCTTCCTTGGTGCCGAATTCTTTCATGACTTTTGCTTTTTCTTCAGCAGTGATCGACATCGGGGTCTCCTTTCGAAAAGAGTTAAAGTGGATGGCACAGGCCGGGATGTCGTCCAGCGCAGGCCCATGGAGATATCACCCGCTGACGGAATCAGCAGGCGATGGGGGCGTATAGGAGGAATTTCCGCCTTTGGCAAAGGGTGATTTGCGCATGGGCTTCGGCCCGCCTTAGGCCGCGAGGCCGAGGTCGAAGGCCGCAGAGAGTGGGATCAGCGCGATATCGTCCAGCGTGACGCTGTCCCCCGCCACCCGCGCGACAATGATATCGTCCAACAGGACGAGGGTTTGGCCCGCATCCTCCGGGTCGGGCAGGATCGAGAGCGGCGGTTCCGCCCCGTCCGCGCTGCTGTCGTCCCAGACGAAGAGCAGCGAATCGTCCGCCGCGTGATAGTCCGTGATCTCCGCCGCCCCGCCTTGGCCGATCCAGTCTCCCAAGGCGATCTGATCGGTGCCGTCGCCCGAGGTCACCACATCCCCGGCGCCCGCGACGATCAGGTCGTCGCCGCTGCCGCCGTTCAGGAAATCGGGGCTTTGTAGGTCATCCGCCCCGGTGAGCGTGTCGTCGCCCCAGCCGCCAAAAAGCGTATCCTCGCCCGCGCCGCCGCGCAGCGCATCGTCGCCAAGCCCGCCTTGCAGGGCATCGTTTCCGGCTTCGCCCTCCAGCAGGTCATCCCCCGCCGAGCCTTGCAGCGCATCGTCGCCCGCCCCGCCATAGAGAAAGTCATCGTCGTTATGGCCAAAGAGGCTGTCGTTGCCCGCCCCGCCGAAGAGGTCGTCATCCCCGTCATTCCCATGCAGAATGTCGCCGCCCGCGCCGCCCTGAAGCGTATCGTTGCCGCCATGGCCGTGCAGGTCATCATTCCCGTCGCTGCCATGGAGCAGGTCATCCCCGCCGTAGCCGCCAAACTGGTCGTCGCCGGGGCCGCCCTGCACCGTCTCACCGTCATCGCTGCCCGACAGGATATCTCCGACCGTGGTGGTGTCGCCGCGCGGGCTGTCCCCCTCCGGCAACGCGTCCTCCGGCGGTGTTTCGATTTCCACGAAAGTGACGGCGCCAACCGCCATCAGACCCATTACTCCAGCCAGCCACAACATCCGCCGTTCCACCGTTGATTGCTTGATGCCCCACACATCATCCCTCCCTCAAAAGGGCATGTCGTAGCCGTAAAATCAAAGGAATAGCGTGGAAATGGTTAACCGATGCCTGCCCGCGCCGGGGGCTCGGGCTGCCACAGAACCGGCTCTTGGGTGTAGGGCAGGTAAAGCGGATGGCGCGGATGCCCGGCCTTGGAGAGGCCGAGGTGATAGAGCGGTTTTGCCCCCTCAGCCAGCCGAGCCGCGACGGCGAGACCGCGGCCCAGATGGGCACCATGCACGCCCCATGCGGCGATGATGCGGTCGGCCCAATCGGCCCCCTCGACCAGCGTGGCGTCATTGTCGGGGCCGACGGGATCGGGGGCGGCGCGCATGTCGCGCGGGTCGGTGGCGCGGAAAGCGAAGATATTGGTCACCCGGAAGCCGCCAAAGCCCAACACCCGCGCCCGACGCTCGCACCGCTCGACCGTCGGGTCGTTCTGCATCTCGGTCGCGGTAGAGGGGTTCAGCATCACGAACATCACCCGTGGCGCGCCTGTCTCCCAGACCCGGGTGAGGCTGTAGCGGTATTGCTCACACGCCGAGTAGACCGCGGTCGAAGGCGCGTCGCCCTTGGTGTGACTGCGGGTGATCAGGGCCATTCAGCCCTCATTCGCATCCGGTGACAGGTTGAACACCCGGCTGGGGTGCAGCTCGCCCGCCTTGAAGCGGCCCACGGCGACGGGCTGCCCGTCGAGCGAGGCCCAGCATTCATCGCCATATTCCACGTCATGGGCGATGACCATGCCGGGGTTGCCGTTGCGCAGGCGGGTGGCGCCTTCGAGGGTGGCTTTGACCTCGGGCAACTCAGCCAGCCCTTCGGTCAGCGGCAACAGATAGGTGTCGAGTTCCGGCGAGCGGGCCAGTTCGTCCACCTGCGCCAGCGTGAGGGCGTTGGCCGCCTCGAAGGGGCCGGACCATGTGCGGCGCAATTCGCGCACATGGCCGAGACAGCCAAGCTTCTGCCCCAGATCACGCGCGATGGAACGGACATAGCCGCCCTTGCCGCAAACCATTTCAAGCGTAACGTGATCGGCATCGGGGCGGTCGACCAGCAGCAGGCTTTCCACCCAGAGGGGGCGGGCGGCGATTTCCATCTCCTCGCCGTCGCGGGCGCGTTTATAGGCGCGTTGTCCGTCGATCTTCACAGCGGAAAACTGCGGCGGCACCTGCTGAATGTCACCGATGAAGCCGTTCAGCGCATCCTTGATCGCGGCATCATCTGGGCGCAGGTCGGAAGTGCCGATGACTTCGCCCTCGGCGTCGTCGGTATTGGTCGCGATGCCGAGCCGCACGGTGAACTCATAGGCTTTGAGCGCGTCAGTGATATAGGGCACGGTCTTGGTTGCTTCGCCCAAGGCAATGGCCAGAACACCGGTCGCTTCGGGGTCGAGCGTGCCTGCGTGGCCCGCCTTCTTAGCCTCCAGCGCCCAGCGGACCTTATTGACCACGGCGGTCGAGGTGGGGCCAGCGGGTTTGTCCACCACCAGCCAACCGGAAATATCGCGACCCTTGCGTTTGCGTGCCATGTCTTGCCCCTTCGCTTTTGTGGTGCTGCCCTCTATCGGAGCCGCGCCGCGCTGCCCAGCCCCCATGCGCGGAAAAGCTTACTTTGCGGGCGTGACGATGCCTACGATCGGCCCCAAGGTGGTAAAACCCGCCCCGCTGCGGCGCAGGCCCGGTGCCCGCAGGCGCGAGATATTGCCGTCAAAATACAGCGCGTTAGGCAGGTCCAACTCATCCCGATAGAGCCGGGCGAATTCGTGAAAGGTGACCACGTCGTTGGAAATCGCGAAAACCGCGCGTTTGCCATCTGCCGTTGTGCCAACCCCGTTTCGGATATAGCGCGAAGTGCTGTCGGGCAGGAATCGCGGGTGCAGCGCCCCGTCGATCACCAACATCGGCCCCGATTGCGTGGCAAAGCGGCAGTTCGGTTTGGCCTTGAGATAGCGCTTGGTCTCGATCACATCGGCGCGGCCTTCGCGCAGGCAAAAGACCCCATTGGGCAGCAGGCCGAAATTGCCGGGGCCAGCACTGTCGATCACGCCGCGCGCCTCGACCCCCTCTTCGATGTAATGCCCGACCGGAGAGCGGTCTTCGTGGTACATGCCTGCGTTCATGGCAAAGCCAAGCCGCAGCCCCTGCGCCTTCAGCGCCTCGTCGAGCGAGCCGAAGAACCCATAGGGCGCGCCCGCGTCATTGTTGAGAAAGAGCCGCAGGTCATCCCGCTTCAGATCGACTTCGCAGATCGTGTAGGAACTGCCGTCAAAGGTGATGTTGCGGCATTCGGCAGCGTCCGCAGGCGTGCCTTTCAGCGCCAGAAGCGCGAATGCGATCAGGCCCGCGCGGATCACTGTTCCGGCGCGCCGTCGGCGCTATCGCCGGCGCCGTCGTCATCGGGGGCCTCCGCATCGCGGCGCACCACCTCTTGGTTCAGCATGCGGCGGGTATCGTCCATCCGGTCAAAGGTCTGGTCCAACTGAAAGCGCAGATCGGGCGAGAACTTGAGCGTGAGTTTCTTGGCGACCTGACGGCGCAATTCGCTTTTGTTGCGGGCCAGCAGTTTGAGAACCTCGTCCTGTCCTTCCCCGCCCAAGGGCAGCACATAGGCCGTGGCGATCTTGAGATCGGGAGAGATGCGCACCTCGCCCACGGTGATCGACATCCGATTGAGATCGGTGTCATGCACATCCCCGCGTGCGAGAACATCGGACAAGGCGCGGCGGACGGTTTCGCCCACGCGGAGTTGTCGTTGTGACGGGCCGGGGCCCTCATGAAACTTGTTCTTTGCCATGCCCCCCATCTAGAGCTTCGGTTGCACTTTGCCAAGCGCTCCGCGACGGGCTAAACCGGCCCTGCCAGTCACGGCCAGAACCGCAGGAGACCGAGTATGACACAGACCCCCGGCATTGCCGTCACCGGCGCCTCTGGCCGCATGGGCCAAATGTTGATCCGTGAGATCATCGCCAGCGACAAAATGCATCTGGCCGCGGCGTTGGAGCGTCCGGGCCATGACTGGATCGGCCGCGATCTGGGCGAGGCGATGGGCGGCACGGCTTTGGGCGTGACCGTGACAGACGATGCGGCAGAGGCGTTTGGCAAGGTGCAGGCCGTGATCGACTTCACCGCGCCGCAGGCCACCATCGCTTTCGCCGGTGAGGCCGCCAAGGCCGGGATCGTCCATGTCATCGGCACCACCGGCATGACCGAGGATGAGATCGCGCAGCTTGCCCCCGCCGCCGAACAGGGGGCCGTGATTGTCCGCGCGGGCAATATGAGCCTTGGCGTGAACCTGCTGACGCAGCTCACCCGACAGGTCGCCGCCGCGCTGGACGTGGATTACGACATCGAGATCATCGAATCGCACCACAATCAGAAAGTCGACGCCCCCTCGGGCACCGCATTGATGCTGGGCGAAGCCGCCGCCGAAGGGCGCGGGGTCAAGCTGGCGGATGTTTCGGACCGGGGCCGCGACGGGATCACCGGCGCGCGGCAAAAGGGCGATATCGGTTTCACCGCAATCCGGGGCGGCGATATCGTGGGGGAACATGATGTCATGTTCGCCGCCGCCGGAGAGCGGATCATCCTGCGCCATGTCGCCTCGGACCGCGCGCTTTTCGCCCGCGGGGCACTCAAGGCCGCGCTTTGGGGGCAAGGCAAAGCGCCAGGTGAATATGACATGCTGGATGTGCTGGGCCTGAAGGGCTGAGGCGCAGGCAAATTATCTGAAACTTTACCTTCCTCGGCTACGTGAGTGCCTCAGGCAACTCACCCCCAAGGGAGGTTTCGATGAAGATTACCTTTGCACTGACCGTGACAGCGATGCTTGCGGCTGTCGGTCTGCCCGCTGCGGCGGAATATGCCCGTATTCAAAACAAGTCAGACTTCGTCGCCGCGGTGAATGGCAAAAGGCTGACCCGCCCGCTGGTCGATCTGCGGGTCACCTCTGGTGGGAGCATTTCCGGCAAGGGCGCGGTTTGGAAGGTCACCGGCAAGTGGTCGTGGAAAGACGGCTATTTCTGCCGCACGCTGGTCTGGGGCGGCAAGGATCTGGGTTATAACTGCCAATTGGTTGCCCGCGATGGTGCGAAACTCCGCTTCACCTCTGACAGGGGCGCGGGAGAGGCGGCGGTGCTGACCCTGCGCTAGGGCGCTCAGAAGTCGACGGCGATGCCCTTCTTTTCCCAATCGCCATAGCGCACAGGCTCTGGCCCATCGCGTCCGCCAAGTTCGGTGGGCATGTCGAGCGCGGCTGCCGCCTCACGCCGGGCGGCGGCCTCGGCCAAAGCGCGCTGGGCGGCGGCAGGCAGGTCGGGGCCGGGGGCTGGCGTCGGGTCTTGCGGCGTGTCGGGGATCGGTTTCGGCCCCGGTTTGGGCTGCGGGGGCAGGTCCGGCGCGGGGCTGGGCGTGGGATCAGGGCCGGGTTTGCTGTCGGGAATGGGGCGTTGATCGGGCATCATGGTCCTCTTGAGCCAAGTTCTCCCTTGATATACGTCGCCCGCTGGCCCAGACAACCCGGCAACCCCTCAAGCGAGACCCAGATAGGACATGACCATGGCAGACACAGGCGTTCAGGCCCGCAGAAGCGCGGTATATCTGCTGGATCAGATTTTGGGCGATGAGCCGCGGCTGATGTCCGAGCTTCTTGCCGCAGGGGCGCTGGACAAGCTGCCCCCGGATGACCGCGCCCGTGCCCAACGTCTGGCGCAGGACACGCTGCGCGGGTTGGAACGGGCGGACCGGTTGCTGCAAAAGCACCTGCAAAAGGCGCCGCCGCTGACCGTGCGCAATGTGTTGCGCGTCGGCACGGTTGAGCTTTGTCAGGGCGGGGCCGCGCATGGGGTGGTCAATGCGATGGTGAACCTCGTGTCGCAACATCGCACGCTGAGCCACCTCAAGGGGCTGACCAATGCCGTGCTGCGCAAGATCGCCGCTCAGGGGCCCGAGGCATGGGATGCCCTACGCGCGCCGCGCCTGCCCAAATGGCTGCGCGGACCGCTGGCCGAGGCTTGGGGCACCGATGCCATGGCCGCGATGGAACAGGCGCATTTCGCGGGTGCACCGCTCGATCTGACCGCCAAGGGCGATGCTGCCGCCTTGGCCGAGGCGGTGGGCGGCACGCTGCTGCCGACAGGCTCCGTTCGGGTGACGGATGCCGGGCAGGTCTCCACCATGCCGGGCTTTGCCGAGGGCGACTGGTGGGTGCAAGATGCCGCCGCCGCGATCCCGGTGCGGGTGCTGGCCCCGAAAGAGGGCGAGACGGTGCTGGACCTCTGCGCCGCGCCGGGGGGCAAGACCATGCAGCTTGCCGCTGCGGGGGCGGTCGTCACCGCCGTCGACCAGTCGCACCCCCGGATGCAGCGGGTGAAGGAAAACCTCGCCCGCGTCGGGCTGAAGGCCAAGACGCTGACCAAAGACGCGCGCGCCGTGCAGGGCACATTCGACGCCATCCTGCTGGACGCGCCCTGCTCCGCCACCGGCACCATCCGCCGCCATCCTGATCTGCCCTATGCCAAGGATGGATCGGAATTCGGCGATCTGATCGAGTTGCAATCCGAGTTGATCGACCATGCCTGGAGCTTGCTGAAACCCGGCGGGCGGCTGGTGTTCTGCACCTGTAGCCTGCTGCCGGACGAGGGCGAGGTGCAGGTCGACGAAGCCTTGGAGCGCCAAGGCGACATGACCGTCGACACCGCCGCGTTGGACGTGCCCGGCGTCGAGGCCGATTGGCACACCGAAGAGGGCGGGCTGCGCCTGCGCCCGGATTTCTGGGCCGATCAAGGTGGGATGGACGGGTTCTACATCGCCTGTCTGCGCAAGAGCTAATCCTCATGCCCCGTCGGGCGGGGAGGGCATGGCGAGATAGGCCGCTTTTGGGATGTCGATCAGCCCACGCAGCCCCAGCGTGGCCGCGTCTTCGGGCATGAGCCCGGCAATGGCGGCGCGCACCGCCGCGGCGGTCGCCACCGCATCGGCATTCGCCGCTGCAATATAGGGCAGGCCGGGGGTAGGGGCCGTGCGTTCCAGCACCCGCAGGTCGCCCGCGAAAGCGTCATGGCTTTCGATCAGCCGCCAAGACACCGCATCCAGCGCCGCAATATCCGCGCGGGCCTCGACGATGGCTTTGGCCGAGGCGCGGTGCCCATGGCTTTGACTGCGATTTTCAAACCAAAAGCCCCGCGCCCGGCAATGCGCGTGTGGCGCGGCATAGCCTGATTGCGAGAATGTCTGATTGTAGGTGAAACGCGCGGCGCGGAAATCGGAAATTGTTTCACGGGGATCATTGGCGCGGACCACGAAGACGCTGTTGTAATACCCCGGCGGGCAGCCTTCGACGCCAAAGTCCGCCGTGCCGATCAGCGTGACGCGGTCGTGCAGCCAAAGGCGGTAAGGCATCCCGCAGGTCTGGGAGAGCACGAGGTCGGGCGCGGTCCAGACAGCGAATTCCTCGGCATCATTGCTCAGCCTTTCCGGGGCCGGGGTGCCCTGCGCGCGCAGCGCGTCAGAGATCATGGCCCAGTAGCGGCCTGTCGCCTCGGCGGTCTCGGGGCGCAGGTACATCATCAGGCTGGCGATCATCGGCGGCTCCGCTTGGGGGTGTTCAACTTTAGGCCGCGCCGCCGCGCCGGGGCAAGCGTCGGTTCCCCGCCGATCCCCCGGCGCGCGGGGAAAATCCGGTGACTCATTGTGGGGCCGCGGTTATGCTGCCGCCAAACGCCAGCAGAGCGTCAGGGGCAGCTTGATATGATTAATCTTTCCAGCGTCATGGCCCGCAGGGCGCGGTTTCTGAACCGCTTCCACGCTTGGCGTGCGACCCGGGGCCGGGGGCGGGTCGTCGCGTTCACCTCTTCGCCCGAGCCGCGGACCATTGGCTCTTTCGCGCGGGGGCGGCAGTTGATGGCGGGCAATTACCTCTTTGCCGGCAGCCTGCTGACCGCGCCACAAACCGCCATGTGGGATCTGACCCCGCCTGACCCCGCCTTTGCCGCAGAGCTGCACGGTTTTGCGTGGCTCGATGACCTCGCCGCCGTGGGTGATGCGCGGGCGCGGGGGGCGGCGCAGGCGTGGCTTTGGGGCTGGATTGACCGCTTCGGGCGCGGACAGGGGCCGGGCTGGACCCCGGCGCTGACCGGGCGGCGGTTGATCCGTTGGATCAACCACGCGCTTTTCCTGCTGCGCGGGACCGAGACCGAGCAGAGCGATGCCTTCTACCGATCCCTCGAACGGCAGACCCGGTTCTTGTCGAAACGCTGGCGCGGGGCGGCCCCCGGTTTGCCGCGTTTCGAGGCGCTGACCGGGCTGATCTATGCCAGCCTGTCGCTGGAGGGGCTGGCGGAATTGGCCGATCCGGCTGTCCAAGCCCTCGCCCGGGAATGCGCCAGCCAGATCGACGCCGAAGGGGGGCTGCCCACGCGCAACCCCGAGGAACTGCTCGCCGTCTTCACCCTGCTGACATGGGCCGCCGCCGCATTGAGCGATGCGGGACGCAGCACGCCCAAGGCGCAACTCACCGCGATCGAGCGCATCGCGCCGACCCTGCGCAGCCTGCGCCATGCGGATGGGGCGCTGGCGCGGTTTCATGGCGGCGGGCGCGGCATGGAGGGCTGGTTGGACCACGCGCTGGCGGCGGCTAAGGTCAGGACGCGGCAGCCCGATGGGCTGGCCATGGGCTTTGCAAGACTGTCGGCAGGACGCACCAGCGTGATCGTCGATGCGGCGGCTCCACCGGGGGGCGCGGCCTCGGGCAACGCCCATGCCTCGACATTGGCGTTTGAGTTGACCTCGGGGCGGCGGCCCTTGGTGGTGAACTGCGGCTCCGGCGCGTCTTTCGGGCTGGAATGGCGGCGGGCGGGGCGGGCCACGCCGTCGCATTCGGCCCTGTCGCTCGTCGGCCATTCCAGCGCGCGATTGGCAGAGCCCGACCCCCATAGCGGGGCAGAGGCGCTGATCGCGGGCCCGCGCCATGTGCCCGTCGAGATTGGAGAGGCGGCGGAGGGGCTGCGTTTCGAGGGCGCGCATGATGCCTATTTGCGCAGCCACGGGCTGACCCATGCGCGGCGGCTCGACCTCACCGCAAACGGGCGCGGCCTTTCGGGGGAGGATATGCTGCTGGCGATAGAGGCGGCGGAGAAGCGGCGCTTTGACAAAGTGCTGAGCGCCGCCCAGTCGAAGGGCGTGCCTTTCGACATCCGTTTTCACCTGCATCCGGATGTGGATGCCACGCTGGACCTTGGCGGGGCTGCAATATCCATGGCGCTCAAAAGCGGGGAGATTTGGGTGTTTCGCCATGACGGCACGCATAATCTGTCTTTGGAACCGGGGGTTTACCTTGAGACGACCCGCTTGAAACCGCGCGCCGCGCAGCAGATCGTGCTCTCGGGCTATGCCATGAACTATGCCACACGGGTGCGCTGGTCGTTGTCAAAAGCGCAGGAAACTGCGATTGGCGTGCGAGATTTGTCGATCGACGATCCCTATGCTGATGAAGACTGACCAAGGAACCAGCCCCATGCCCGACCTCTATCCCATCAAACGCGCCCTGCTTTCCGTATCCGACAAGACCGGTCTTTTGGACCTTGGCAAGGCTTTGGCGGCGCGGGGCGTTGAGTTGCTCAGCACCGGCGGCACCGCGAAAGCGCTGCGCGACGCGGGGCTTGAGGTTCTGGATGTGGCCGATGTGACAGGCTTTCCCGAGATGATGGACGGGCGGGTGAAAACGCTGCACCCGGTCGTGCATGGCGGTCTGCTGGCCCTGCGCGACAATGACGAACACGTTGGCGCGATGAATGAACATAACATCGGCGCGATCGACTTGGTGGTGGTGAACCTCTACCCCTTCGAGGAGACCGTCGCCAAGGGCGCGGAATACGCCGAGGTGATCGAGAACATCGACATCGGCGGCCCGGCGATGATCCGCTCGGCGGCCAAGAACCACGGTTTCGTCAATGTGGTGGTGGATGTCGAGGATTACGCCGAGGTCATCGCCGAACTGGAGGCCAACGACGGCCAGACCACCTATGCCCTGCGCCAGCGTTTGGCCCAGACCGCCTATGCCCGCACCGCCGCCTATGACACCGCCGTCAGCACATGGATGGCCGAGCAAGTCGAAGGCACCCCGCGCCGCCGGACCTTTGGCGGCACGCTCGCGCAAACCCTGCGCTATGGTGAGAACCCGCACCAGCAGGCGGCTTTCTACACCGATGGTTCCACCGCGCCCGGTCTGGCCAACGCGGTGCAGCATCAGGGCAAGGAACTGTCCTACAACAACATCAACGACACCGACGCGGCCTTTGCGCTGGTCAGCGAGTTCGACCCCAAGGATGGCCCCGCTTGCGCCATCATCAAACATGCCAACCCCTGTGGCGTGGCGCGCGGGGAGACGCTGCTGGAAGCCTACACCCGCGCCTTCGACTGTGACCGCACCTCGGCCTTTGGCGGCATCATCGCGCTGAACCAGCCGCTGGACGGGCCGACGGCAGAGGCCATCGCCGCGATCTTCACCGAAGTCGTCATCGCCCCCGGCGCGGACGAGGATGCCAAACGCATCTTCGCCGCCAAGAAGAACCTGCGCCTGCTGACCACCGAAGGGCTCGCCGATCCGACCGCCGCCGAACTGGCGGTGCGTCAGGTCTCGGGCGGCTTCCTTGTGCAGGACAAGGACGTGGGCCGCATCACCCGCGACGACCTGAAAGTGGTGACCAAGCGCAAGCCCTCGGATCAGGAACTCGACGACATGCTCTTTGCCTGGACCGTGGCGAAACACGTCAAATCCAACGCCATCATCTACGTCAAGGACGGCGCGACCGTAGGCGTCGGCGCGGGTCAGATGAGCCGCGTGGACAGCACCCGCATCGCCGCGCGCAAGGCCCAAGACATGGCCGAGGTGATGGAGATCGACGCCCCGCTGACCCAAGGTTCGGTCGTGGCCTCTGATGCCTTCTTCCCCTTCGCGGACGGTCTGATCACCGCGGCAGAGGCCGGCGCCACGGCGCTGATCCAGCCCGGCGGCTCGATGCGGGACGACGAAGTGATTGCGGCGGCGGATGAGGCGGGGCTTGCCATGGTCTTCACCGGCATGCGCCACTTCCGGCACTAAGCGAAGGGAAGCCCCATGCGGACATTCGGCATCGCGGCCTTCGTGGCCTTTCTGATCGACCAGATCAGCAAATATGTGGTCATTCACATGATGGAACTGGCGCGTGTCCGCTCCATCGAGGTGCTGCCGCCGGTGCTGAATTTCCGCTATGGGGAAAACCGGGGCATCAACTTTGGCCTCGGCGGCGACATGAGCCAATGGGTGCTGATCGTGGTGGCGCTGGCGATCTGCGCGGGCGTCACCCTATGGCTCTGGCGCAGCCCGCATGGGCGTTGGGCGCAGCTCAGCGGTGGCCTGCTGGTCGGCGGGGCGCTGGCGAATGTGGCCGACCGGCTGGTCTACGGCTATGTGCTGGATTTTCTGAACAACTCCTGCTGCGGCATCGACAACCCTTTCGTCTATAACTTGGCGGATGTCTTTATTTTTGCCGGGGCCTTGGGGCTGATCCTCTTTACCGGAGAGCCGAAAAACGCGCCCAAACACCGGGGCAAAAAAGGTCAGTGACATTGCCCGCTTGCCTGCGATATTGAACAAGCAGACCCCGAAAGGAGACACCATGCGCCGCATTGCCCTCATCAGCTTGATCCCGCTGGCCCTCGCCGCCTGCAGCAATCAGGGCCTTCGCGATTTGCAGCCGACTTCTGACGGGCCGGACGAGTTCCTGATCCAACCGGTCAAGCCTCTGGAACGTCCCGACGATCTGAACACCCTGCCCACGCCTGCGCCGGGGCAGGCGAACCTGACCGACCGCTCGGCAGTGGCCGAAGGGGTCGCGGCATTCGGCGGGCGTTTGGATACCTCTGCTGGCATTCCGGCGGGGGATGCAGCGCTGGTCCAACATGCGAGCCGGATGGGCGTGCAGCCCGGCATCCGCGCAAGCTTGGCCGAGGCCGACGCGAAATTCCGCAAGCGCAAGGGCCGGTTTACTCAGTTCCGCATCGTGCCCGTCGACCGCTACGGCCAAGCCTACAAGAACCAAATCCTCGACCCCCATAACGAGGCGGAGCGCTGGCGCAGGGCTGGCGGGCGCACGCCGTCTTACCCGCCACAAGACACACGTTTTCGCTAGGCTTCTTGAAAGTAGCGCCAGACCGCGTAGGTAATGCGGCAGGCGATATATTTCGAGGTAAGCAATGATCCGACTGCCGATGATGGCGGCCCTGGTGGCGACGCTTTTCACCGCCCCTGCCGCGCAGGCGGGGCAGACCGAGAACGAAGCGGTCACCCATTTCACCCTTGATAACGGCATGGAGGTCGTGGTCGTCGAAGACCACCGCGCCCCGGTCGTGCAGCAAATGGTCTGGTACCGCGCAGGATCGGCGGATGAGCCCAAAGGCGCCTCCGGCGTGGCGCATTTCCTCGAACACCTGCTGTTCAAAGCCACCGACAAGCTGGAAGCGGGCGAATTTTCCGCCACCGTGGCCGCCAATGGCGGACGCGACAACGCTTTCACCAGCTACGATTACACCGCCTATTACCAGCGCGTCGCGGCAGACCGCCTTGGCCTGATGATGGAGATGGAGGCCGACCGGATGAAGAACATCCGTCTGACCCCTGAGAACATCGAAACCGAACGCGATGTGATCCTCGAAGAGCGCAACCAGCGGACCGAGAACAACCCCGCCGCGCTGTTCAGCGAACAACTTAACGCCGCGCAATATCTCAACCACCGCTACGGCGTGCCGATCATCGGCTGGAAACATGAGATGGAGGGGTTGGACCTTGAAGACGCCCTGTCGTTTTACGAACTCTACTACTCGCCCAACAACGCGATCCTCGTGGTTTCGGGCGATGTGACACCGGAAGAAGTGCGCGCACTGGCCGAGGCCACCTATGGCCAAATCCCCGCCAACCCCGCCTTGCCGGAACGTCTGCGCACCGAAGAGCCGCCCCAGATCGCCGAACGCCGGTTGATCTACAAAGACGCCCGCGTGGCCCAGCCCTATGTCCGGCGGTCGTACCTTGCGCAGGAACGCGACAGTGGCGAACAGGAGGAAGCGGCGGCGCTTTTGCTGCTTAGTGAATTGCTGGGCGGCGGCACCACGTCCTACCTTGCCGAGAAACTGCAGTTCGACGCGCAGATCGCCAATTACACCGGCGCCTTCTACAAGGCCGACACGCTGGACGACACGACCTTTGACCTTGTCGTGCTGCCCGTGCCCGGCGTCAGCCTGCAACAGGCCGAAGAGGCGCTGGACGAGGCGCTCGCGCAATTCATGGAGGCCGGTGTCGACCCGGAACACCTTGATCGTCTCAAGGCGCAGTTGCGCGCCGATCAAATCTACGCCCGCGATGACGCGGACCGCGTGGCGCATCGCTATGGCTCGGCCCTCGCCATCGGCCTCACGGTCGAAGACGTGCAGGTCTGGCCCGATGTGCTTCAGGCCGTCACCGCCGAGGACATCATGCAGGCCGCCCGCGACCTGTTCGACGAACGCACATCGGTCACCGGTTGGCTGATGAAGGAGGACGCGCAATGAGACTGATCTACGCCCTGATCCTAACGGTAATTGCCGCACTCCCCGCCCGCGCCGAAGTCGATATTCAGGAGGTGACCAGCCCCGGCGGCATCACCGCTTGGCTGGTCGAGGAACATTCGATCCCCTTCGTGGCGCTGGAAATCCGTTTCCGTGGCGGCGCGTCTCTCGATGCCCCCGGCAAACGCGGCGCGATCAACCTGATGACCGGCCTCTTGGAAGAGGGGGCGGGCGAGATGGACGCCCGCGCCTTCAGCCGCGCGACCGAAGCGCTGGCTACGAACCTCAGCTTTGACGTCTCGGACGATGCGCTTTCCGTGTCCGCGCGTTTCCTGACCGAGAACCGCGCGCCCTCGATCGACCTTCTGCGCGCGGCCCTGCTGGAACCGCGTTTCGACGAAGACGCTATCGAGCGGGTGCGCGGCCAAGTGATATCGAACATCCAGTCGAACCAGAAAGACCCCGATAAGATCGCTCAACAGACCTTTGACCGGATCGCCTTTGGGGATCACCCCTATGGCAGTTCGCTGAATGGCACGTTGGAAAGCGTCGCGGGCCTGACCCGTGACGATCTGCGCATTGCGCATCGCGCGGTGCTGGCGCGGGACCGCATCATCGTCGGCGCGGTGGGTGACATCACACCCGAGGAATTGGGCCAGATGCTCGACAAACTGTTGGGCGGGCTGCCCGCCGAAGGCGCGCCGATGCCACCCCGGGCCGAGGTCGATATCCCCAGCGGCACCACGGTGGTCGATTTCGCCACGCCGCAGTCCGTCGCGCTTTTTGGTCAGCCCGGCCTCGCGCAGGACGATCCCGATTGGTTCACCGCGACGGTGCTGAACCACGTCCTCGGCGGCGGCGGTTTCGAATCCCGGCTGATGACCGAGGTGCGCGAGAAACGTGGCCTGACCTATGGCGTCTATTCCTACCTCGCCCCGCGCGATCTGGCCGAGACCTATCTCGGCTCCGTCAGTTCGGCCAATGACCGCATCGCCGAGGCGATCGAGGTGATCCGCGCCGAATGGGCCAAGGCCGCCGCCGAAGGCATCACGCAAGAGGAACTGGATGCCGCGAAAACCTATATCACCGGTGCCTATCCGCTGCGCTTTGACGGCAACACGCCCATCGCCAACATCCTCGTCGGCATGCAGATGCTGGGCCTGCCGACCGACTATATCGCCACCCGCAACGACAGGGTCGAGGCGGTTACGCTCGAAGATGTCAAACGTGTCGCCGCCGAGCTGTTGGAGCCTGAAAACCTGCATTTCGTCGTCGTCGGTCAGCCCGAGGGGCTAGAGGCCACAGACACGGCACAGGAATGAAAGAAGCGCCGCGCCCGAAAGGGGGCGGCGCTTCTGCATCGGTCGGGCGGTGGACGTTACTCGCCGTAGGGCACCCAGATATTTTTGACCTCGGTCGCGGCCTGCAAAAAGTCGCGCCCCGCACCCTCGGCCCCAAACCAATCCCGCGCCATCCCGTGGTTGACCCAGCTGCGTTTGATGTTGCTCGCGGCCCCTTTCTCGACAATGCCGGACAGCGCCGCGGCGCCGAAGGACCAAACCGCATCCACATCCATATGACGCGCCATCGCCTCGGCCAGATCCGCCTGCGGCCCGGTCAGGATGTTCACCACGCCTGCGGGCACGTCCGATGTCTCCAGCACCTGAACGAAATCCGTCGCTGCCAGCGGGAAGGGGTCGGAGGCCGAGAGGATCACCCGGTTGCCCATGGCGATGGCCGGCGCCATGCAAGAGATCAGCCCCAGAAAAGGCGCCTCGGCAGGGCACAGCGCGCCGATCACGCCCACCGGTTCCTTCATCGCCAGCGCCACGCCGCGGATCGGCACGCCGTGCACCTGACCGTCGTATTTGTCGGCCCAAGCGGCATAGGTGAAAAGCCGGTCAATGGCCGCATCGACCTCCCGACGGCCCGTCTTCGTACCCTGCATCGCATCCAGACGTGCGGCGAATTCATCGCCGCGTGCGGAAAGGTTCTCGGCAATGTAGTACAGGATCTGCGCCCGCAGATGGCCGGTGGTTTTCGACCAACCCTTCGCCGCATGTGCCGCCTCGACCGCATTGCGCAGGTCCTTGCGATTGGCAAGGCTCACATGCCCCAACAGCCCACCGGACTTGCCCCAGACCGGCGCGGAATAGCCGCCATCGGGCCGCGCCTGCTTGCCACCGATATAAAGCTTCGCGGTGCGGTCGATCCCATCCTCCGGCGCACCCTCACCGGCGAAGGCTTCGATCTCCTTCAAAGGCTTGCCCGCCGTTTTGGGCTTGGTATAGCCCGCCAGACCTTCCCAACCGCCCTCGCGGCCAAAGCCGCTTTCGCGCTTGCCGCCGAACCCGGCTGCGGCATCCATCATATTGGTGCCATTGACCCAGACGATCCCTGTCTCAAGCTTTGGTGCGATGTCGAGGGCGAGGTTCACATTCTCGGTCCAGACCGTCGCCGCTAGACCGTAACGCGTGTTATTGGCCAACTGCACCGCCTCGCCGGGCGTGCGGAATGTGGTCGAGACCAGCACAGGCCCAAAAATCTCTTCCTGCATCAACCGGTCCGCAGGGTTCAGCCCGGTGATCAAGGTGGGCGGATAGAAACAGCCATTCTCGGGCATCGCCCCCGGCGTCACGAAACGCTCGCCGGCGGTATTGGCCTCGACCATCTCGCTCACCCGCTGGTATTGCACCGGGTCGACCAGCGCGCCCACGTCGATGCTCTTGTCCAAGGGATCGCCGACGCGCAGCTTCTCCATCCGCGCACGCAGCTTGGCATAGAACCGATCCGCGACCGGCTCATGCACCAGCAAGCGCGACCCGGCACAGCAGACCTGACCCTGATTGAACCAGATCGCATCGACCAATCCTTCGACAGCGCTGTCCAGATCGGCATCGTCGAAAACGATGTAGGGCGATTTGCCACCCAACTCCAAGGTCAGCGCCCTGCCGGACCCCGCCGTCGCCTCGCGAATGCGGCGGCCAACGGCGGTGGAGCCGGTAAAGGCGATCTTGTCGATATCCTCATGGCCCACGATCATCTCGCCCACGCTGCCATCGCCCGTCACGATATTGACCACACCCTTGGGCAGGCCCGCCTGACGGCAGATATCCGCAAACAAAAGCGCGGTCAGCGAGGTGTATTCCGCAGGCTTCAACACCACGGTATTGCCCATCGCCAGTGCTGGCGCGATCTTCCACGCCAGCATCAGCAGGGGGAAGTTCCACGGGATGATCTGCCCGCAAACCCCAAGCGCCTGCGCATCGGGCAGTTCACTCTCCATCAACTGCGCCATGCCCGCGTGATAATAGAAATGCCGCTGCGCCAAGGGCACGTCGATATCGCGCGCCTCACGAATGGGCTTGCCGTTGTCCAAGACCTCCAAGACCGCAAACAACCGCGCGTGTTTCTGCAACAGCCGCGCCAACCCATAGATATGCCGCGCCCGGCCATGGCCGCCCAGCTTCTCCCACTTGGGCTGCGCCTTGCGCGCTGCCTTCACGGCGGCATCCACATCGCCCTGAGACGCCTGCGTCAGACTGGCCAAGACCTCACCCGTCGCCGGGTTTGTGCTGTCAAAACCCGCCCCCGGCGCGGTGAAGGCGCCATCGATGAAATGGCCAAACCGCCCGCCCTGATCGACGATCCACGCCAGCGCATCTGCCGCAGATTCCGGGGCTGGCCCGTATTCCATGCTTTCGAATATGTCGGACACGCTCATGCCTTCATCCTTTTCCAAATACCTTCCCGCAGCCTGCAACGGGCTCAGGCGGTCGCGTGGCGGTAAGCCGCCGAATAATTGCCGGTCACATGATGCTCCAACTGCCGCTCGATATCGCCCAAGAGCGAGGATGCCCCAAAGCGGAACAGGTCGGGCTGCAACCAACGGTCGCCCAGCTCTTCCTTCATCAGCGCTAGATAGGTGATCGCATCCTTGGCCTTTGAGATGCCGCCCGCGGGCTTGTAGCCCACGCGCACGCCAGTGCGCGTGTAATACTCACGGATCGCGCGGATCATGACGAGGCTCACGGGCAGGGTGGCGTTGACGCTTTCCTTGCCGGTCGAAGTTTTGATGAAATCGGCCCCGGCCATCATGCAAACCAGCGACGCGCGTGCCACATTGCGCAGCGATCCCAATTCGCCGGTGGCGAGGATCGCCTTCACATGAGCCTCGCCGCAGGCCTCGCGGAAGGCGCGCATCTCATCGTAAAGCGCCTGCCAGTCGCCCGAAAGCACATGACGGCGCGAGATCACGATGTCGATCTCGCTCGCGCCGGCCTCGACGCTCATTTCGATCTCGCGAATGCGCAGTTCCAAGGGCGACAGCCCCGCCGGGAAGCCGGTTGAGACGGCGGCGATGGGGATGTTCGTGCCCTCCAGCGCGCGCCGCGCGGCGGGGATCATCTCGTGATAGACGCAGACCGCGCCGGTGGTGATCGGCGCCATGCCAAGCGCCTCAAGCAGATCGGGCGCGATCGGTTGTCGCGCCTTGGCGCAAAGCCGCTCGACCCGGCGCGCGGTATCGTCGCCCGAGAGGGTCGTCAGGTCGATACAGGTCACCGCGCGCAGCAACCACGCGGCTTGGTGGTCCTTTTTCAGCGAACGGCGGGCGGGCAGGGCGGCGGCGCGGCGCTCGATCGCCGAGGTATTCGCCTGCACCGAACGCAGCCAATCCATATCAAGCGGCATCGGTTCGACGCGGGGTTCGGTGACCTGGGGCAGATGGCCCGGCGCGTCGGTCTCTGTCTCACGGTGCTGCGGGGTCGTCTGGGTGGCCATCGGGGTCTCTCCGGTTTGGTCAGGCGCGCAAAATGGCATGAGGCAGGGGCCAAAGCAAGCGACGCTAACCCCGCGTCACCGGTCGAATGCCTGAAAAACAGGCGAAATGCGGAAATTGTTAATGAGAACCATTCTCAACTGTTGACTTAATTGAGAATCGTTCTCACTAATACCCCATGACACATGCATCTGATCCCTTTCGCCCGTCCCGCCGTACCGCTTTGATCGGCAGCCTGAGCGCTTTTGCCCTGCTCGGGGCCGCGCCCGCCGCCTTCGCGGCGGAGAAGCTCAATGTCGTCGCGACCACCGGCATGATCGCCGACGCCGCCCGGCGTATCGGTGGCGATCTGGTCGAGGTCCGCTCGCTCATGGGGTCGGGGGTCGATCCGCACAGCTACCGCCAGACCCGCAGCGACATCGTGGCGCTGACGCGGGCCGATCTGGTGCTCTGGCACGGCCTTTACCTTGAAGCGCAGATGGAGCGGTTCTTTGAAGATCTGGGCCGCAAACGCGCCGTGATCGCCGTGGCCGATGCGCTGCCCAAGGACGGTTTGCTCAGCCACCCGGATTACGAGGGCCGCTATGACCCGCATGTCTGGATGGACCCCAACACATGGATCGCCGTGGTGAATGAGGTGACCCGCGCGCTGAGCGAAGCGCATCCCGCGGGGGGCGAGACCTTTGCCGCGAATGCCAAGACTTACCGCGCGGAACTGGATCAGCTTGCCGCCTATGCCGCCGAGACCGTGGCGCAGGTGCCTGAGGGCCAACGCGTTCTGGTCACGGCCCATGATGCTTTTGGCTACTTCGGACGCGCCTTTGGCTTCGAGGTGATCGGCATTCAAGGCATCTCGACCAACAGCGAGGCGGGGCTCAATCGCATCTCTTCGCTGGTTGATGAGCTTGTCGAACGTGGGATTGGCGCGGTTTTCGTCGAAACCTCGGTGTCTGACCGTAACATGCGCGCGCTGGTCGAAGGCGCGGCGGCGCGCGGTCATGAGGTCGTGATCGGCGGGTCGCTCTATAGTGACGCCATGGGGGAACCGGGCAGCTATGAGGGCACTTATATCGGTATGATCGATCACAACGTCACGACCATTGCCCGCGCGCTTGGCGCGCCGGTGGATGCGGGCGGGATGACCGGCAAGCTGGCACAGGGAAGCTGATCCATGACACTTGAACTCGCCAGCACGCGCGGGACCGCGCCGACCGCTCGCACCGACAGCCCGCTCGCCCTGCGTGGCATGACCGTTTCTTACGGGCAGAAGCCAGCGGTCTTTTCGGTGGATATGACCGTCGAGCCGGGCAAGATGACCGCGATCATCGGCCCGAACGGGGCGGGGAAATCGACACTGCTCAAGGCCGCGTTGGGCATCCTGACCCCGCTGGCGGGCACCGCCACCGTCTATGGTAAACCCGTGGCCGAGCAGCGCCACCGCATCGCCTATGTGCCGCAGCGCGCGAGCGTGGATTGGGACTTCCCAACCCGCGTGATCGACGTGGTGCTGATGGGGCTTTACCCGCAACTGGGCCTTCTGGGCCGCATCCGCCCCGTGCACCGCGCCCGCGCCACCGATTGTCTGGCCCGCGTCGGGATGCAGGATTTCGCCACCCGCCAGATCGGCCAACTTTCCGGCGGCCAGCAGCAGCGGGTGTTCCTTGCGCGGGCCTTGGCGCAGGATGCGGATCTTTACCTGCTGGACGAGCCCTTTGCCGGGGTCGATGCGGCGACGGAAAAGGCGATCATCGCGGTGCTGAAATCCCTGCGGGATGCGGGCAAGACGGTCGTCGCCGTGCACCATGATCTGTCAACGGTGCCTGAGTATTTCGACAATGTCTTCCTGATCAACACCCACCGCGTGGCCGAGGGCAGCGTCGCGGAGGTCTTCAAGTCCAACCACCTGCAAGACGCCTATGGCGGGCGTTTGGCAGGCGCGCAGATGGATGCCTTGCAACTGTCATGATCTGGGACGCGCTGACACTGCAACTGGGCTATAACGCCACCTTGGTGACGCTGGGGGCCACGCTTTTGGGCATGGCGGCGGGCGTTGGCGGCACCTTCCTTTTCCTGCGCAAACGGGCGTTGGTGAGCGATGCGATCTCGCATGCGACACTGCCCGGGGTGGCGCTTGCCTTTATGGTGATGGTCGCTTTGGGCGGTGATGGGCGCAACCTGATTGGCCTGCTGCTGGGGGCCGCACTCTCGGCGGCGGCGGGGCTGCTCTTGGTCTCATGGCTCAGCAACCGCACCCGGCTGGCCGAGGATGCGGCGATCGGCTCGGTCCTGTCGGTCTTCTTTGGCCTTGGCATCGTGCTGCTTACGGTGATCCAGACCATGAGCGCCGGGCAGCAGGCGGGGCTGGAGGATTTCCTTCTAGGCTCCACCGCCGGGATGCTGCGCAACGATGCGCTGATCATCGCCGCTGCCGCGGCGTTGACGCTGGCACTGGTGCTGCTGCTGCGCCGCCCGCTGACGCTGGCCTCCTTCGATCCCGAATACGGCACCGCCATCGGCCAGAACGTGCCGCGCACCGATCTCGCGATGATGGGGCTGGTGCTGGCGGTCACGGTCGTGGGGCTTAAGATCGTCGGTCTCATCCTAATCGTGGCGCTTTTGATCATCCCGCCGGTGACCGCAAGGTTCTGGAGCGAGCGGACCGACCACGTGGTGTTGATCTCGGGCCTGATGGGCGGGATTGCCGCCTATGTCGGTGCCGCGCTGTCGGCGGCGGCGCCGAACCTTCCCACGGGGCCGATCATCGTGCTGGTGGGTTTCGCGCTCTTTGCCCTGTCGCTGCTCTTGGCGCCCCGGCGCGGCGCGCTCTCGGCGCTGCTGCGGCACCGGCGCTATCAGCGTCGGGTCCATCTGCGGCAGGGGCTCTTGGCCTTGGCTCATGGGCAGCCGATCTACGAACAACGCACCCTGCGCCTGTTACGGGCCGAGGGCTACGCCCTGCCCGATGGGGTCGCTACCAAGGCGGGCCGGGGCCGCGCCGCCAAGGCGCTGCGCGATGAAACCCGCTGGCAACTGATCCGCCGCGATCCGGCCTACGAGGCGGCAGCCCAGCAGTATGACGGTCTGACCCCTATCGAAACGGTGTTGACCGCCGACCAAATCCGCGAAATCGACAGCCGCATCGACATGCGCGGCGGGGTGATGGCATGAACGGTTCCGAATTCGTCCCCCTGTCTTTGGTGCCGATGCTGACGGGCATCTTCGTGGCCGTGGCCTGTGCCTTGCCGGGGAACTTCCTTGTCCTGCGCCGCCAAGCGCTGATCGGCGATGCGATCAGCCATGTGGTGCTGCCGGGGATCGTCGTGGCCTTCCTGCTGACCGGCGTGGTCAGCACTTGGCCGATGCTCTTGGGCGCGGCGGGCGCGGCGCTGGCCGCCGTGCTGGCCATCGAAGGCGTGCGGCGTTTGGGCAAGATCGAATCCGGGGCGGCCATGGGGGTCGTCTTTACCGCGATGTTCGCGGGCGGCGTGCTGCTGCTGGAACAATCCGACACCAGCAATGTGCATCTCGACGTGGAACATGCGCTTTATGGCAACCTCGAAAGCCTGATCTGGCTGGATGCCACCGGCTGGGCGTCGCTGCTCGACCCCGAGGCGTTGGCGACCATCCCGGTGGAGCTGCCGCGCATGGCGGTCACGCTTCTTTTCGTTGCGCTTTTCACGGCGGTGTTCTGGCGCCCGCTCAAGATCAGCACATTCGACGAAGGCTTTGCCCGCACCATCGGGATGAAGACCGGCCCTTTGGGCCTTGGGCTGGTGATCGTCGCCGCCATTGCCGCCGTGGCCGCCTTTGACGCGGTGGGCAGCATCATCGTGATCGCCATGTTCATCTGCCCGCCCGCCGCCGCGCGGATGATGACCAACCGGCTCGAGCATCAGATCGCATGGTCGGTGGGTTTTGCCACCGTGGCGGCGATTTTAGGCTATGTCCTCGCGGGATACGGGCCGCTGTGGATCGGGCTGCGGGATTCGGTCTCGGCGGCGGGGATGATCGCGACCGTCTCCGGGCTGATCCTTGGCGCAGCGGCCTTGATGGGCCCACATCGGCATAGAGGCGCCGCCGCGCCCAACGTTTGACCGAATCGCAGCGATTCGTTTTCTCGGCGACTGATTCGATTTTGCTTTGACCTGCGAATCGTCCTGCGTCTATACAGGTGGCAAGCTCCGCCGGAGACGACCTCCACCCGGGTCGCCCGCCGCTCTGATAAGACCGGAATAACAAAAGCACCAGTGCGCCGAGTAGCCGACCCAGCAGCGGATCGCCCCACCTTTGGCGGCGGTCCGCTGACTTTGCGCAGAACCTCTGATACCCAGCCCTCACTAGACGCATTCACATCTGGCAGAATCAAAAGCCGCCATGCTAGGTCTTGCGGTATGCCCAGCCCGACCCCCAATATAAGCGAAAATCGCCCCGTCATCCGTCAATTGGACGATTCCGCGATCAACCGCATCGCCGCGGGCGAGGTGGTCGAACGCCCCGCCTCGGCGGTCAAGGAATTGGTCGAGAACGCCATCGACGCGGGCGCGCGGCGCATCACCGTGGAGTATGCCGACGGCGGCAAGACGATGATCCGCGTGACGGACGATGGCTGCGGCATCGCGCCCGAAGATTTGCCGCTGGCGCTGTCGCGTCATGCCACCTCTAAAATCGACGGCTCTGACCTGCTGGATATCCACACCTTCGGCTTCCGCGGCGAGGCGCTGCCGTCGCTCGGTGCTGTCGGGCGGCTGACGATCACCAGCCGCGCGGCTGGGTTCGACGGGGCCGAGATCACCGTCGACGGGGGCCGCATGGGCGAGGTGCGCCCGGCGGCGTTGAACGGCGGCACCATCGTCACCCTGCGCGATCTGTTCTTCGCCACGCCCGCGCGGCTCAAGTTCCTGCGCACCGACCGGGCCGAGGCGCAGGCGATCGGCGATGTCATCAAGCGGCTGGCCATGGCCGAGCCTTTCGTGCGTTTCGTGCTGCGCGATGTCTCGGGTGACGGCAAGGGCCGCGATGTGTTCCGCGCCGAGGCCGAGCAGGGCGATCTCTTCGAGGCGCTGCATGGCCGTCTGGCGCAGGTGCTGGGCCGGGAGTTTGCCGAGAATGCCCTGCCCATCGACGCCATGCGCGAGGGGCTGCATCTGACCGGCTTTGCCGCCCTGCCGACCTATTCGCGCGGCTCTGCCGTGGCGCAATACCTCTTCGTCAATGGCCGCCCGGTGCGGGACAAGCTGCTGACAGGCGCGCTGCGCGGCGCCTATTTCGATTTCCTCAGCCGGGACCGCCACCCGGCGGCGGCGCTTTTCGTGGAATGCCCGCCAACGCTGGTCGATGTGAATGTGCATCCTGCGAAATCCGAAGTGCGTTTTCGCGATCCGGGGCTGGCGCGCGGGCTGATCGTCTCGGCCCTGCGCCACGCGCTGGCCGAAGCGGGCCACCGCGCCTCGACCACCGTGGCGCAGGCGACCTTGGGCGCAATGCAGCCCCAGCCGCAGGGCGCGCGGGTCTACCAGATGGACCGCGCGGGCATGGACCGGCCCAGCCCGGCCGCGCGGCAAGCTGCCTATCAGGCACAGGCCCCCGGCTTTGCCGAGACCGCAGGCGTTTGGGGCCGGGTTGAGGGCACGCCGCTGCCCGAGATGCCCGCGCCGAGCCATGCCGCCGCCGCCGCCTCCGAAGCCGAAGAGGCCGCCCCCGCGCCCGATTACCCCTTGGGCACCGCGCGGGGGCAGGTGCATGAGAATTACATCATCGCCCAGACCGCCAATGGCATGGTCATCGTCGATCAACACGCGGCGCATGAGCGGCTGGTCTATGAGAAACTCAAACGGCAGATGAACGAGAACGGCGTCGCGGCCCAAGCGCTGTTGATCCCCGAAATCGTCGAACTATCCGCCAATGACTGCGCGCGCCTGCTGGAACTGGCCGAGGAACTGGCCAAGCTCGGCCTTGGCATCGAAGCCTTCGGCGGCAGCGCCATCGCGGTGCGCGAGACGCCTGCGATCCTCGGCACCGTGAACGCCCGGGCGCTGATCCTCGACGTGCTCGACGAATTGGCCGAGGGCGACAGCAGCAACATCGTTCAGGCCAAGATCGAAGCGATCCTGAGCCGGGTGGCGTGCCATGGCTCGATCCGCTCGGGCCGCTGGATGCGCGCCGAAGAGATGAACGCGCTGCTGCGCGAGATGGAGACGACGCCGCATTCGGGCCAGTGCAACCACGGGCGGCCCACCTATGTGGAGCTTAAACTTGCCGATATCGAACGGCTGTTCGGGCGCACTTGATGGCGTTTGACGGTACGACCCTGACCCTCTCCGACCCTGTCACGCTGGCCGCCCTTGCCGGGGGCGGGCTGCTCTTACTCATAATCATCCTGCTGATCATGGCGGTCCGCGCCGCGGGCCGTTCGGCCCGTGTGGCTGCCCCCTTGGCGCAGCAGATGCGGGTGCTTGGCGGGCATGTGCAGCAGTTGGGACAGGGGCAGGAGCAGTTGCGCGGGGGGCTGCAAATGGTCTCGGACACGCAAAGCAATACCCAAGCGCAGATGATGCAGACGATGGAAGCGCGGCTGGCCTATGTGCAACAGCAGATGCAGGACCGTCTGGCCGACAACGCCGCCCGCTCGGCGCGCTCGCTGGCCGAGATGCAGCAGCGCATGACCGAGACGCTGCACGGCTCGTCCAAACGCACCACCACAAGCCTTGCGCAGTTGCAGGAACGGCTCGCCTCTATCGACAAGGCGCAGGACAATATCACCAAACTTTCGGGCGACGTGCTGTCGCTGCAAGACATTCTGAGCAACAAGCAGACGCGCGGATCCTTCGGTGAAATTCAGCTGCGCGATATCGTGTCGAAGGCGCTGCCCTCGGACAGCTATTCGCTGCAAGCCACGCTCAGCAACGGCAAGCGGCCCGATTGCCTGATCCATCTGCCCAACCCGCCGGGGCCGATCGTGATCGACAGTAAATTCCCGCTGGAAGCCTATGAGGCCCTGCGCCGCGCCAAGACCGAAGCCGAGACCCGCGCCGCCGCCCAGCAGATGAAGGTCGCCGTGCGGGTGCACCTGAATGCCATCGCCGACAAATACATTCTGGAGGGGGAGACGGCGGAAGGCGCCTTGATGTTCCTGCCCTCCGAGGCGGTCTATGCCGAATTGCACGCGAATTTCTCCGAACTCGTCCGCGAAGGTTTCGAGAAACGCGTCTGGATCGTCAGCCCGACCACCTGCATGGCCACGCTCAACACCATGCGCGCGATCCTGAAGGACGCGCGGATGCGTGAACAGGCAGGCGCGATCCGCAAGGAGTTGGGCAACCTGAACAAGGATGTCGAACGTCTGGCGACCCGGGTGGGCAACCTCGACCGGCATTTCAGCCAAGCGCGGCGCGATGTGGAAGAGATCAAAGTCAGCAGCGAAAAAGCCGCCAAACGCGCGGGGCGCTTGCATAATTTCGACTTCGAAGAACTGGCAGAAGCCAAAACCGAGGCTATTGTTCCCCTAAGGACACCCGAAGGGAACGGCTGAATGAATGACGTGGACATTACCGGGATGACGCTGGAGGCGATGCAGACGCGGGCCGCCGCGTTGCGCAGCGATATTTTGCAAACGCCGGTGGTGACGCTGTCTTCTCCCATGATCGACGAGGTGCTGGGCGGCGCGCGGGTTACGCTCAAGCTGGAGTGTTTCCAGCATACCGGCACCTTCAAGGCTCGCGGCGCGCTGTCGGTGGCGCGACAGCTTGACGATGACAGCCGCGGGCGCGGCATCACCGCGGCCAGTGCGGGCAACCACGCCATTGCCGCAGGCTGGGCCGCGGCCAAGCTCGGCATCAGCGCCAAGGTGGTGATGCAGGACAACGCCAATCCCTTTCGCGTCGCTCTTGCCCGTGCCACCGGGGCCGAGGTCATCCTGAAACCCGCCGGGCAAGAAACCTTTGCCGAGGCCGAGCGGTTGGTGCGCGAAGAGGGGCGGTTCTTCATCCATCCTTTCGAGGGGCTGCACACCTCGCTCGGCACCGCCGGGGTAGGGTTGGAATTGATGGCGCAGGTGGCGGAGTTGGACGCGGTCGTTGTCTCGGTCGGCGGTGGCGGGCTGATCAGCGGTGTCGCCGCCGCGGTCAAGGCGGTCAACCCCGCCTGCCGGGTCTATGGCGTAGAGCCCGAGGGCGCCGACAGCATGTCGCAAAGCCTCGCCTCCGGCGCGCCGGTCACCATCCCTGAGGTCAACACAATCGCCGACAGCCTTGCCCCGCCGATGGCGCTGCCCTTCGGCCATGCGCTTTGCGCGGTCTATGTCGACGATGTGGTGACGGTCAGCGACGATGCGATCTGCGCCGGAATGGTGGTGCTGCAACAGGCGGCGAAACTGGCGGTGGAACCTGCCGCCGGGGCCGCGATGGCCGGCGCGCTGGGCCCTCTGCGCAGCCAATTGGCCGGGCGGCGTGTCGGGGTGATCGTTTGCGGGGCCAATATCGACACCGACAGTTATCTGGGCCAGCTCAGCCGCGGGCAAGCGGCGCTCGATAGCCTGCTGTCCTAGTGCCCCCCAAAGGGCTGTTCACGCGGTCGCGATGCTGCGTGACGTCTTCCAAGAAAATCTATCGGGCGCTGCAACTTTAACTCCCCTTTACCCGTGGGTGCCCCATATCCAAAGTTCCGGACCAAAGCAGGACCCCTATGCCTTTTGAAGCTCTGAACGACAGCACTCTCCCCCAACAGCCGCTTGGGCGGCGTGTCGCCGTGATCGGCGGTGGGATTTCCGGCATGGGGGCGGCGCATATGCTGGCGCCTGCGGATCATGTGACCCTGTACGAGGCAGGGGCCAAGATCGGCGGCCATGCGCGGACGGTGATCGCGGGCAAGAATGGCGATCAGCCGGTCGATACCGGGTTCATCGTGTTCAACTATGCCAACTACCCGCATCTTGCCGCGCTCTTTGCTGAACTGGACGTGCCGGTTGTGCCCTCGAACATGAGCTTTGGCGCGTCGATCGACGGCGGGCGGCTGGAATATGCGCTGACCAATTTCAACGCGGTCTTTGCCCAGAAACGTAATATGTTCAGCCCGCCTTTCCTGCGGATGCTGCGGGACATTCTGCATTTTAACAAGAACGCGCTGGCCGTGTCGCGTGACCCGTCGATGACCATCGCGGAGTTTCTCGACCGACTGGGCACCGGGCGCTATTTCCGCGACTTCTACCTCTCGCCCCTGTCGGGCGCGATCTGGTCCACCCCGACGGAAAAGATCATGGATTTCCCCGCCCATGCCATGGTCAACTTTTTCGAAAACCACGCGCTGTTGAACTATTCCGGCCAGCATCAGTGGTACACGGTCAAGGGCGGCTCGCGCCAATATGTCGACCGGTTGGAAAGCGCCCTGCGCGCGAAGGGTGTCGCGTTGCGCACCGAGTGCCCCGTGCAGGCGGTGCGCCGCACGGCGCAGGGGGTCGAGGTCCGCGCCTATGGTGGCGAATGGGAGGCGTTCGACGAGGTGATCTTTGCCACCCATTCCGACGACACGTTGGCGATGCT
Source organism: Sulfitobacter sp. 1A15299 (assembly GCF_043556915.1). Classification (NCBI taxonomy): domain Bacteria; kingdom Pseudomonadati; phylum Pseudomonadota; class Alphaproteobacteria; order Rhodobacterales; family Roseobacteraceae; genus Sulfitobacter; species Sulfitobacter sp. 1A15299. The sequence goes on from NZ_JBIFFJ010000001.1 coordinate 612,188, forward strand.
TGCCGATCCGACAGAGGCCGAGCAACGCGCCCTTGGCGCAATCCGTTACCAGCCCAATGACATCGTGCTACATGCCGATGCCAATATCATGCCCAAGCGGCGCTCTACTTGGGCGTCGTGGGTTTATACCGAGGATCGTGTGCAGAAGTCCGACCGGATCGACCTGACCTATTGGATGAACTCGCTGCAACCGATCCCGCAGGATGATCCGCATTTTGTCACGCTCAACACCAAACGCAGCATCCGCGAGGAGTTGATCTATGACCAAGTGACCCTGCGCCATCCGGTCTATGACCTTGCCGCCTTGGCCGCACAGGACGAGGTGCGCGCCTTCAACGGCAGTCATAACACATGGTTCTGCGGGGCATGGCTGCGCAATGGCTTCCACGAAGACGGGCTGGCCAGCGCGGTGGATGTGGTCGAACGGATGCAGGCCGCGCGGGCGGCGCCTCTGGCGGCGGAGTGACGGCGCAGGTCGATCATATCCGCGGCCAGACCTTCCATGGCCGCAAGGGCGCGGTCGAGAACCGTTTCCGCTATTCGGTCGACTATGTGATCTGCGACGCCGAGGCCGAGGCGCTGACTGCGCCCACTCTGTTCGCCCGCAATGGTGCGAATGTGACCAGCCTGCACGACAGCGACCACGGCGGCGCGCCGGGGCAGGGGCGCGGCGCCCCTTGGGTGCGCGAGGTTTTGGCGGCGCATGACATCACAGGGGTCGCGCGGATCGAACTCTTGGCGCAGCCGCGGGTGCTGGGCCATGTCTTCAACCCGGTCAGCTTTTGGCTCTGCCGTCGGGCCGATGACGCGCTGATTGCCGTGATCGCCGAGGTCACGAATACCTATGGCGACCGGCATTCCTATCTCTGCCACCACCCCGACCTGCGCCCCATCGCGCCCGAGGATCGCTTGCGGGCCGCAAAGCTCATGCATGTCTCGCCCTTTCAGGACATCTCGGGCGGCTATGTCTTTCGCTTCGACATCCGCGCTGAGCGAATCGGCATCTGGATCGATTTCTCGGATGGGGAGAACGGCTTGATCGCCACATTGACCGGTCCGCGGGCGCCGCTGACCAATGGCCGCATCCTCTGGTCGCTGCTGCGCCGCCCCTTTGGGGCGCGGCGGGTGCTGGCGCTGATCCACTGGCAGGCGCTGAAGCTCTGGCTCAAGGGGGCGGGGTTCCGCAACCGCCCCGAGGCGCCTGAGGCCGAGGTTTCCCGTGATGCGGCCCATGGCGCGGGCGGGCGATGAGGGCGCGCGCGGCCCGGCTGCCCGCCTATGCGCTTTTCGCCGCATTGCTCGCCGCGGCGGGGCTGCCGATCTACATTCACGCGCCGAAGTTCTATGTCGATGAATACGGGGTTTCGCTGACGGCGCTTGGCTCTGTCCTTTTTGGTCTGCGGCTGTTGGACGTGGTGCAAGACCCGGCACTCGGGTGGCTGGCACAAGCGCTCCGCTACAAACGCGGGCTGGCGGTGACGGTGGCGGGGGCGGTGATGGCGCTGGCGATGCTGGGGCTTTTCGCGGTGCCCGCGCCGATGGCGCCCGTGCTGTGGTTCGCCCTGATGCTGACGCTGGTCTTCTCGGCCTTCAGCTTTCTGACCATTTGTTTCTATGCCCAAGGCGTGGCCAAGGCTGACAGCCTGGCGGGTGCCGGGCATCTGACCCTCGCCCGCTGGCGCGAGACCGGGGCGCTTTTGGGCGTCTGTCTCGCCTCGGTCGCGCCGCTGCTGCTGGGCTTGGCGCTGGATCGGCCTTTTGCCGGTTTCGCGGTGGGCTTCGCGGTTCTGGCGCTCTGGGCCGTGGTGGCGATGCGCAGAGAGTGGTGGGCGTCAGGGCTGCCGGGCGCCAGCGGTTTCGGCACCGTCTTGCGCGACGGGCAGGCGCGGCGGCTGTTGCTCATCGCGCTGGTCAATGCCGCCCCGGTGGCCGTCACCTCGACCCTGTTTCTCTTCTACGTCGAACTGGCGCTTGAGGCACCGGGATGGGAGGGGCCGCTCTTGCTGCTGGTTTTCATCGCGGCAGCGGCGGCGGCACCGCTTTGGGGGATGCTGGCCGAACGCCATGGCCCACGCCGGGTGCTCTTGGTTGCGATGGCTTTGGGCATCGCAGCCTTCGGCGGGGCGCTGTTTCTGGGGCCGGGGGATGTGATGCTTTTCGCCTTGGTCTGTCTGGCTTCCGGCGCGGTCTTGGGGGCTGATCTGACCCTATTGCCTGCCATGTTCGCCAGCCGTATGGCGCAGATTTCCCCCTCGGCGGCCGAAGGCTTCGGCCTTTGGTCTTTCGTGTCCAAACTGACCTTGGCTTTCGCGGCGGCGGCCCTACTTCCCGCCTTAGAAGGCGCAGGGTTGCAGACCGCGACGGGAACCAGTTCCAGGTCCTCCATCTCCCTGTTGATCTGGTTCTATGCCGGTGTACCTTGCGCCCTGAAATTGCTGGCGATCGCTCTTCTCGCCGGTGCCAAAGACGTGGAGACATCGTGACAGAGCCGCTGATCTTTATCGCTGTCGGGCTGGGCCTTGGTCTATTGCTCACTTTCCTGCGCCGCCGGTTGGGGGAGTTTCATGGCCAATCGCCCAGCGACTATGTGGATTCCTTCCCCGTCTTCGACCTGCGCTTGCATCTGCGCGATGAGATGATCTGCGAGGGTGTGATTTTCGGCCCCCTTGGCCGGGTCACCAGCAGCTTTACGGCCAAGTTCGACGTGTCCTGGGAGGGCGATGTCGCCACCGTGGCCGAGAGTTTCCGCTATAACGACGGCTCGCGTCAGCAGCGCGAATGGACCGTGACGCTGGGGAAGAATGGCCGTTTCACCAGCACCGCGCCGGATGTGATCGGGGTGGGGCAGGGCGTTCAGGCTGGCCCGACATTGCAGCTGCGCTATCGTATCCAACTGCCCGAGGAACTGGGCAGCCATGTGCTGAAAACCGTCGATTGGATGTATCTCACCCCCGATGGCACCATCGTCAATCGCAGTCAGTTTCGGAAATTCGGGATCAAAGTAGCAGAATTGGTCGCCACCCTGCGACCGGCGGAGGAAAGATGAAAGACTGGCAAGGCAAGACCTATTGGCTGGTGGGCGCAAGCGACGGGCTTGGCGCGGCGCTGGCGCATCAGTTGAGCCGCACCGGGGCCGAGGTGATCCTCTCTGCCCGGTCCGAAGACAAGCTGACCGAACTTGCGCAGTCCCTGCCGGGCCGGGCGCGGGTGCGGGTCATGGATGTGACCGACGACGAAGACGTCGCGCAGGCGGCTAAGGATGTGGGGCCAATCGACGGGCTGGTCTATCTGGCGGGGGCCTATTGGCCCTTTGGCGCGCGGGAGTGGCAGGCAGAGCATGGCGTGACCATGGCAGATGTGAATTTCACCGGCTTGATGCGCGTCTTGGGGCAGGTGGTGCCGCAGATGGTCGCGCGGAATCACGGGCATATCGTCATCACCTCCAGCTTGACCGCCTATCGCGGGCTGCCCGGCTCGATCGGCTATACGGCCTCCAAGGCGGCGACGCTGTCCTTGGCGGAATGCATGCATGCCGATCTGCGCAAGACCGGCGTGCAGGTGCAGGCGATCAACCCGGGCTTTATTAAGACCCGGTTGACCGACAAGAATGATTTCAAAATGCCCTTTTTGATGGAGCCGGACGCCGCCGCGCGCCGCGTCTTCGAGCATATGAACAGCGACAGTTTCAAACTGGATTTTCCTTACGGCTTCTCACTGCTGTTCCGGTTGGGGCGCTTTCTGCCGGATTGGCTGTACTACCGGTTCTTTTCCTGAGGGTCAGACCTCGGCGACATGCTGATCGAACAGGTCGCGCGCCCGTTGCCAGACAGCATTGTCCGTCTCTGGCAGCGACCGCAGGGTCGGCAGCAACTGGCCCGCGAAATCCTCAGAGCTTTCGCGCGGCAGCATGGACGGCAGGTTGTCGATGGCCATCACATCCAGTGGCGGAGTGTCATGCACGCGCAGGGCGGGCGCCGCCCAAGTGGTCGCGCGGTCATAGACCTGCACGGGGTTGAAAGCGCTGTCGGGGTCGCAGGCGATGTCGCCGATCACCCGCAGGGCACGCTCTGCTTCGGGGGCATCGGGGCGGACGAAGGCGGGGGTGTCTGGCCCTGCAAGGATGCAGTTGAAGAAATAGGCGTGGTTGAGGATTTCGGGGAAGGGTCCGCCATGGGCCGTCTCTGCCATGTCCCAGCCGGTGACGGGGATGCCCAGAGCCGCGCAAAGATCGCTGGCCCCACGGCCCACCCGGCCCAAGGCCCCGATCACGAGCGCACGATCGCCGCTTGCGTCAACCCGCGTGAGTTCTTCGGCCAGCGCGGCTTTCAGCGCTTCGGCGTCGGGGTAGGGCGCGACGGGGCCGCAGGTCTCTCCGCGCAGCTGTGCGATGCGGCATTTGACTGAGACGGCTGCCCCCGCGAAACCCGCCCAATAGCCAAAGGCGGCAACGCGGCGGCCATTGTCATCGGTCAGGTACTCCAAATCCAGCAGCGCGCCGCCGCCGGCCTTGAATCGTTCCAGTAGTTTGCGGCCCGAGGATTGGCCCTTGTAGGCATGGCCGAACATGATGTGCGTATGCGGCAGGGGCGTGCCGTCTTCGGGCAGTTCCTTGAGGCCAAAGATCACCGCAGCGCGCGGGGCGTCGGGCCAGCTATGGGCCGGAACGATCTCGCAGCCCGCCTGCGCATAGGCGGCGGTGGGGATCACGCGGCTGTCGCTGTCTTCGACGCTCACCTTCATGCCGGAAGCGATCAGCGCGGCGGCCCCCTCGGGCGTCAGCCCCGTGCGGGTCTCATTGTCGCGCTGCTCGGCGCGGAGCCATAGATGGGTCATGCGTAGAATCCTTTCGCGCGCACGGCCTTGACGCTGGCACGGTTTTCCATGCGGGCGGCGAAGGCATCAAGCTGTGGGTAGGCCGCGCGGTCGACCCCGTCACCGGCCAGCCATCCCGAAACGACAAAGAGATAGGGATCGGCCAGCGACAGGCCATCGCCCGCCACGAAATCACCCCGGAAGGCGTGGTTTTCGAGATAGGCCGCGCAATCGGCCATGGTCTGCGGCACCTTGGCTTTCATATCGTCAAAGCTGGATTGCTGATCGGCCCAGCGGTGGCCGCGCATTTTATGCGCATGGGCCACATGCATGGTGGAGGCGAGGTAGTACATCACCCCGCGCATATGGGCCGCGCGTTCAGGATCGGCAGGGACCAGCCCCGCCTCGGGCGCGCGGGCGGCGACATAGTCCAAGAGCGCGCCGGTCTCGGTCAGGGTGCTGCCCGCTTCGGTCACGAGGGTCGGCACCCGGCCCTTGGGGTTCAGCGCCAGATAGGGCGCGGCGGTCTGTTCGGCGCTGGCGAAATCGACCTTTACCGGCTCATAGGCCAGCCCCGCTTCTTCAAGGGCGATGGCCACGGCGACCGAGATCGTGCCGGGGGCGTAGTGAAGTTTCAGCATGGGTCAGCCTTTCGCGGGCGAGGGGGGTTACATATGCGTTTGTGCAAGGCGGCGGTCGGGACGGTCAAGATGCGGCACGGCGTTGAACAGCACGGGCGACCAATGCCCGCCGATGGGAAAGAGCCGGTGCATCGAAGTATGCATGATCGCCAGCGCCAGCCGCGCCATCGCTGGGATCCCCACGCCCATCGCCTGCGCCATCGCCAAAGAGATCAGCCCGCCCGAGGTCACCACCAGCGCCGGGCCTTCGCCCTCGGCGATCTCGGTCAGGACGGATTGCACCCGCGTCTCAAAGCTTTCATAGGTCTCTGGCGTATCGGCAAGCTTGCCCGCTTTCCAATAGTCGAAGACCTGCGGCAGGTGGTGCACGAACTCGCCCTCGCGGGGGAAGGGCACCTTGTGCTGCTGCTCCATCAGATTGGCGAGGGTGAAATACTCCAGCTCATTCAACCGCGCGTCGCGGATCGGCTCCAGCCCGGTGTTCATCCCCTCCGCGGTTTCGATATGGCGGGTCAGCGTGCCGGTATAGAGCCTTGTGTGATAGGTCTCGCTCTGGCGCAGATGATCCCCTAGCCAGGCGGCTTGCTCATGGCCAAGCGGGCTGAGTTGGTCATAGCTCAGTTCGTCCTTGGCGGTGGAATTGGCTTGGCCGTGGCGGATCAGGGTAATGTGGGACATCAAATGGCTTTCACTGTTCGCCCAAGTGATAGGGCAGCTTGCCGGGCCATACAATGCGATGCGCCGCAATGCACTGGCGCGGCGTTTATCCGTGACGGGGTGTCGGGATTGGCCCCTGACAAGCGCCGGATTTTGCCTATAGTTTGGGCAATAGCCAAGGGGAGAGGCAGCCATGGCCGAGAGGATCACATTCACGCTTGATGGGCAGACCGTCGAGGCCGAGGCCGGCATGACCATTTGGGAGGTCGCGAACGGTCGGGGTCTGAAAATCCCGCATCTGTGCCACAAACCCGCCCCCGGCTACCGCCCCGACGGCAACTGCCGCGCCTGTATGGTTGAGATCGAGGGCGAGCGCGTGCTGGCGGCCTCCTGCATCCGCGAGCCTGCCGAGGGGATGGTCGTCACCACCAACAACCCCCGGGCCCAGAATGCGCGCAAGATGGTGATGGAATTGCTGCTGGCCGATCAACCCGCGCAGGAGGTGGCGCATGACAGGTCGAGCCACATGCGCGAGATGGCGGCGCAGAGCGGCGTAGAGGAAAGCCGTTTCCCGAAGTTGGAGCGCGACCGCGTGCCGCTCTTGGACGACAGCCATGTGGCGATGCGGGTCAATCTCGACGCCTGCATCCAATGCAACCTCTGCGTCCGTGCCTGCCGCGAGGTGCAGGTCAATGACGTGATCGGCATGGCGGGGCGCGGCCATGACGCCTATCCGGTCTTCGACATCGACGATCCCATGGGCGCCTCGTCCTGCGTGGCCTGCGGCGAATGTGTGCAGGCCTGCCCGACGGGGGCGCTGATGCCCGCCAGCGTGGTCGACGAGGCACAGGTTGGCGATTCTGCCGACTTTGACCGCGAGGTCGCCAGCGTCTGCCCCTTCTGCGGTGTCGGCTGCCAGATCTCGCTGAAGGTGAAGGACAACAAGGTCAAATATGTCGAAGGGATCAACGGCCCGGCCAATGAGGGGCGGCTCTGCGTGAAGGGGCGCTTCGGCTTTGACTATATCCACCACGAGCACCGTCTGACCAAACCGCTGATCCGCCGCGACGACGCCCCCGCCAAGGGGCTGAACGTCGATCCCGGCAACTGGGGCGAGGTGTTTCGCGAGGCGACATGGGACGAGGCGCTGGATTTTGCCGCCAAGGGTCTGAAAGGGCGCGGGCGCGAGGTGGCGGGCTTCGGCAGTGCCAAATGCACCAACGAAGAAGCCTATCTGTTCCAGAAGCTGATCCGGCAGGGGTTCGGGCATAACAACGTCGACCACTGCACGCGGCTCTGCCATGCCTCTTCGGTCGCGGCGCTGATGGAGAATGTGGGCAGCGGTGCCGTCACCGCCACCTTCAACGAGATCGAGAATGCCGACGTGGCCATCGTGATCGGCGCCAACCCGGTGGAGAACCACCCCGTCGCCGCGACCTATTTCAAACAGTTCAGCAAACGCGGCGGCAAGCTCATCATCATGGACCCGCGCGGGCAGGGCCTGCGCCGGTTCGCGTCCCATATGCTGCAGTTCCGCCCCGGCACCGATGTGGCGATGCTGAACGCGATCATGCATGTGATCGTGGAGGAAGGTCTCTACGACGAGCAATACATCAAGGCCTATACCGAGAATTGGGAGGCCGAGAAGGCGCATCTGAAGGACTTCCCGCCCGAGGCCATGGCCGCCGTCTGCGGCATCGAGGCCGAGGTGCTGCGCGACGTGGCGCGGACCTTCGCCGGGGCCAAGGCGGGGATGATCTTCTGGGGCATGGGGGTGAGCCAGCATATTCACGGCACCGACAATTCGCGCTGCCTGATCAGCCTCGCGCTGATGACCAGCCATGTCGGCCGCCCCGGCACCGGTCTGCACCCCTTGCGCGGGCAGAACAACGTGCAGGGCGCCTCGGATGCGGGCCTCATTCCGATGTTTCTGCCCGACTACCAGCCGGTGGAGGACGATGGCGTGCGCTCGGCCTTCACCGAGGTCTGGGGCTCGGGCGATTTCAGCGCCGAGAAGGGGCTGACGGTGACCGAGATCATGGATGCGGTGCACGAGGGCGAGATCAAGGCGATGTATGTGCTGGGCGAAAACCCGGCGATGTCGGACCCGGATGTCGATCACGCCCGCGCGGCGCTCGCCAAACTCGACCACCTCGTGGTGCAGGACATCTTCCTCACCGAGACGGCGAATTACGCCGACGTGATCCTACCCGCCTCGGCCTTTGCCGAGAAAGCAGGCACGGTGACCAACACCAACCGGCAGGTGCAGATGGGCCGCCCGGCGGTGACGCCGCCCGGAGAGGCGCGCGAGGATTGGTGGATCGAGGTGGAACTGGCCAACCGGCTGGGGCTGGGCTGGGACTACGAGAGCCCGGCAGAGGTCTTTGCCGAGATGAAGCGCAACATGGCCTCGCTCGACAACATCACATGGGACCGGCTGGCGCAGGAGAATGCAGTGACCTACCCGTCGCTCAGCGAAAACGATCCCGGGCAGGCGATTGTCTTTAGCGAAGGTTTCCCCCGGCCCGAAGGCCGCGCCAAATTCACCCCCGCCGCGATCGTGGCGCCGGATGACGCGCCGGATGAGGCCTATCCGATGATCCTGACCACCGGGCGGCAGTTGGAGCACTGGCACACCGGCTCGATGACGCGGCGGTCCAAAGTGCTCGACGGGCTGGAACCGGAGGCGAATTGCTCGCTCCACCCGTCGACCCTGCGCCGCCTTGGTGTGACCCCGGGGGAGCATGTGCGGCTGTCGACCAAACGCGGCAGTATCGAGATCATGGCCCGCGCGGACCGCGCGGTGGCGCCCGACATGGTTTTCCTGCCCTTCGCCTATGTCGAAGCGGCGGCGAATATCCTGACAAATCCGGCGGTTGACCCCTATGGCAAGATCCCGGAGTTTAAGTTCTCTGCCGTCAGGGTGGAGGCGGCGAAAGGAGCCGTCGCCGCCGAGTAAGGAAAGTTTGGAAGAATGAAGATTGATGCCGCCCGTTTCTTGAAAGACCTGCACGATCTGCGCGCCATCGGCGCGGCGGGTGTGGGCAAGGGTGTGGTGCGCCCCGCCTATTCCGCTGCCGATGTGGAGGCACGCGAATGGCTTGCCGGGCGGATGCGCAATGCGGGGCTGAAGGTCGAGGTCGATGCCATGGGCAACCTCTTTGGTCTGGCCGCGGGGCCGTCGATTTTGTTGGGGTCGCATTCCGACAGCCAGCCCGAAGGCGGCTGGCTTGACGGGGCCTTGGGCGTGATTGCCGCGCTTGAAGTCGCCCGCGCAGCGGGTGAGGCCGGAGGGCCTGTGGTCTCGGTCGTGTCCTTTCAGGACGAAGAGGGGCGCTTTGGCGTGACCACCGGTTCGACCGTCTGGTCCGGCGCGTTGGATCAGGTGGATGCTGACGGCCTCACCGATCATGCCGGGGTCAGCTTGGCCGAGGCGCGCCGCGCGATGACGGATATGGTCACCGGCCCCGTCGATCCCGCGCAGTTCACCGGCTATATCGAGTTGCACATCGAACAAGGGCCGACGCTGGATGACAGTGGTGAGCAGATCGGTGTTGTCACTGACATCGTCGGCATTCGCGATATGAAGGTGACCTTCAAGGGCCAGCAGAACCACGCGGGCACCACGCCGATGGCGGTGCGGCGCGATGCCTTTCAGGCGGTGTCGGAGTATAACAGCCTACTCAACGACCGGCTGCGCAATGTGGTGACGCCGAGCACCGTCTGGACCATCGGCCATGTCAGTCTGCACCCCAATGCTTCGTCCATCGTGCCGGGCAAGGCGGTGTTTTCCATGCAATGGCGCGACGGCGATAGCGACCGTCTGGGGCGGATGGAGAAGATCATACGCGAAACCGCGCAAGAGGTGGCCGAGACACGCGGGATGGAGTTGTCCTTTGGCCCGATGCTGGGGCTTGAGCCGGTTGCCATGGACGCGCGGCTGCGCGATGCGCTGGCGAAGGCGGCTGAAGCTGTGGCCCCGGGCAAATGGCGCAAGATGCCCTCGGGTGCCCTGCATGACGCGACCAATGTGGCGCGGCTGATGCCGGTGGCGATGCTGTTCGCGCCGTCGATCGGCGGGATCAGCCATGCCTTCGAGGAAGACACGGATGAAGCCGATTTGGTCGCGGCAGTCGAGGTGCTGGGGCGGGCGGTGGCGGCGCTCTAAACGCGCTCAGTCCCAGGCCACATCGCCGAGGAAGATATAGCCCGCGCCGTAGATCGTCTTGATCAACTGTGGGTTCTTCGGGTCTTCGCCAAGCTTCGTGCGCAGCCGCGAGATGCGCACGTCCATCGCTCGGTCGAAACTTTCCGAGGCGACACCGCCGAGGCTTTCTTGCATCTGCGCGCGGCTAATGAGCCGCTTCGGCGCGTCGAGGAAGAGCCGCAGCACCTCGCCCTCGGCATGGGAGAAAGTGACCTCGGCGCCCGTGGCATCCTGCAGCACATAGCGGTCGAAATGCGCGGTCCAGCCGTTGAACCGCGCCGTGGTGCCGGCCTGCGGCGTGGGCTTGGCGCTGCGCAGGCGGGCGCGGATGCGGGCCACGACTTCGGCCGGGTCGAAGGGTTTGATGATGTAGTCGTCGGCGCCAAGCTCCAGCCCCGTGACCCGGTCCTGCACCTGCGCGCGGCCCGAAATGATGATGACGATGGCGCCTTGTTCCAGCGCCAGACGGTGCACCAGCGTCAGCCCGTCGGTGTCGGGCAGCGACAGATCGACAAGGCAGACATCGGGCGTATGGCTGGCCAATGCGGCCTCGAAGGCCCGCGCGCGGCCAAAGCTGAGCGTGTCAAACCCCGCTTCCTCCAACGTATCCGACAGCATCTGCCGGATCTCGGGTTCGTCATCCAGAATGGTGACCAGCGGGCGCGGGGCGGTATCACGGCTCATGGGGCGGTGGCTTTCAATGGGGCGATCAGTGCTTGCAGATCGTCTTTTTCAAAGGGTTTGCGCAGCACCGGCGCGAGGGTTTGCGCCTCGACGAAAAGCGGGTGATCGGGGGGCAGGGAGGTCATCAGCAAAAGCGGCAGGCTGCTGCCGACGCGGCGGGCAAGGTCGATCCCGGTGCCTTCGCCCGAAAGCTGGATGTCCGACAGCACCAGCGCGATGTCGGGCAGATCGGCGATGAGGGCGGTGGCCTCATCCGCGCTGGTCGCCTCGATCACCGAATGGCCCTGATCCATCAGCATGTCGCGCACCACGGCGCGGATGTCGGTGGTGTCTTCGACCAGCAGCACCAGCCCGGTGGTGGCGGGCACGGCGGCGCGGTAGGGCAGACGCAGGCTGATCTGCGCGCCGCCCTCAGGCGCATTGCTCAGCCGCAGATCACCGCCTGAGGATTTGGTCATGTCATAGACCATCGACAGGCCCAGCCCCGACCCCTCGCTGCCCTTGGTGGTAAAGAAAGGCTCGACCCCACGCTCCAGCGCGGAGGGCGCAAAGCCCGGTCCGGTGTCGTGGATCACCCATTCGATCCATGTGTCATGCACCAGCCGCTGCGTCAGCGTGATCGTGCCCCGCGCGCCGCAGGCGTCGCGGGCGTTGAGGATGAGGTTCAACAGCGCATCCTGCACCCGGCCTTTGTCGAGCAGCACCGCCCCTTCGGGCACGTCATTGCGCACCACCAGCGCGCATTTCGGCGGCAGGGTGGGGGCGGCGAGGGTCGAAAGCTCACTCATCAGGGCGGCGGGGTCGGTGGCCACGGGGCGCAGGGCGCGGGGTTCGGTCACATCGGCGATGGAGCTGAGCAGCGTGCCGCCGCGCCGCGCGGCGGCCAAGGTGCCTTCGATCAATTCGCCCGCTTGCGGCGGCATGTCGGGCAGCCGGGCCAGTTTCGATTGCATCCCGAGGATGATCGTCAAAAGATTCGAGAAGTCATGCGCCAGCCCAGAGATCATCCGCGAGGCCAACTCGCGCTTCAGTGTCTGTTGCAGGGCCACGCGGGTCTGGGTCTCTTCGGTGATATCCATCGACAGGATATAGACCCCGCCGCGCCCGTCGGGGGTAAAGGCACCGCGGATGCGGCGGGCGGATTCGTCATGGGTGAATTCGATCACCGCCGGGCTGCCCGCATAGGCTTGCGTCAGCGCGGGCTTGATCCGCGCATAGGCCGCCGCCCCAAGCGCGTCACTGATATGCAGCCCGTAGATGTTGCTGGGCCGCCCCGGCATCACGCTGCTGAGGCGGCGGTTGGAGTAGATGTAATGCCCGCTCGCGTCGACATGGGCGATGTGGGCGGGCATCATCTCGGTCGTCAACCGGGTGCGGGCCTCGCTTTCGGTGACCTGTCGTTTGGCCTCCTCCAGCGCTGTGATCGTCGCCTCCAACTGGCGGTTCGTGGCGGCCAGTTGTTCGGCATGGGACAACAGTTGATCGCTCAGCGCGTCTGAGCGTGCCCGCAACAGCGCCTCTTGCCGCTTGGTGTTGGTGATGTCGGTATAGACGGTGACCCAGCCGCCTTGGGGCAGGGGCGAGCCTTCGACACTGATCGTGCGCCCGTTCGAGCGGGTCCGCTCCATGTAATGCGGCACGAAGGCGCGGGCCTGTTCCACCCGCTCGGCCACGAAGGCGTCGACATCCCCCACCTCGCCATATTCGCCGGTGCCAGCCAGATGACGGATCGTATCCTCAAAGGGCGCGCCGGGGGTCACCAGCCGGTCCGGCAGGTCGAACATGGATTGAAACGGGGCGTTGCAGACCGCGAGCCGAAGGTCGCTGTCATAGATGGTCAGCGCCTGAGCGATCAGGTTCAGACCGGCATTGGTCAGCGCTTTGGTTTGGTCGTCGGTGATCTGCATCGTCATCCTTTCGCATAGGGCTAGCACCGCGCGGGCGAAAGGCAAAGAGCCGCGCGCAAATCGCGCTTGACCTTCTTGCGCTGGAGGCCCCGAGAAGCGCGCCGATTGGAAACCGGAAAGGCAGAGCATGAACAAGAAAATCGGAGCGGGCGCGGCGGCGGCGCTGGTCTTGGCAGGCGGGTATATTTGGTGGCAGACCGAAGAAGCCCCGGCCCCCGCCGTGCGTGGCGCGGCCATGGTAAAGGTCACCGTCCCGGAAAGCCTGAGCGGCCCCGCGCAGATCGGCGCGCGGGCGTTCGAGGCGAAATGCGCCGCCTGCCACGGGGTCAACGCCGCCGGGCGCGAGGGGGGTGGTCCGCCGCTGATCCATAAGATCTATGAGCCCAGTCATCACGGCGACGCATCCTTCATGGTCGCCGCCACCAATGGCGTGCGCCAGCATCACTGGTCTTTCGGCAACATGCCCCCGGTCGAAGGGATTACCCCGGCAGAGGTGAAATCCATCGTGACCTATGTGCGCGAAGTGCAGCGCGCCAATGGGATCGACTAGCGGAAAATGGGGCGCGGCGGCGCTGTAACAATTCGTTAGAATTCGGAAAAGATCAGGAAAAAGTTGACCTCCACAAAAAAGAGAACGTCACTTGTGAGATCATAGAATCGTACAAGCGATCGAACCCGCCGGGGAGGGCGGGCATGGGAGGAAGACAATTTGGCCAAGCCGCTGACGCGTGCCGACGGATCTCAGTCCGTGCCGGCGCTGTTGCACCGCAACGCAAGTAAGTTCGCAAACGCCCCCGCTTACCGGGAGAAGGAATACGGGATCTGGCAAAGCTGGACCTGGTCGCAGACCCGCGACGAGGTCGAGGCGCTGGCCCTCGGGTTTCTCGAACTGGGGCTGAACGAGGGCGATTTCGTCGCCATCATCGGGCGCAACCGTCCCTATCTCTACTGGGCGATGATGGCCGCGCAGATGGCCGGGGCCGTGCCGGTGCCGCTTTATCAGGACGCCAATGCCGAAGAGATGGCCTATGTCATGGGCCATTGCGGCGCGCGTCTTGCCGTGGTGGGCGATCAGGAGCAGGTCGACAAGATCATCGAGGTGCAGGACCAACTGCCTGACTTCGAGCGGATGATCTACCTCGACCCGCGCGGATTGCGCAAATACGACCACTCCAAGCTCGACCAATATACCGCCGTGCAGGAGATGGGCCGCGCCAACCGCGAGAAACATATCGCCGAGTTGGAAGCCCGTCAGGCCAAGCTGGATTACGATTCCACTGGCGTGATGCTCTATACCTCGGGCACCACCGGCAAACCCAAGGGCGTGGTGCTTTCAAACCGCAACGTGATCGAAACGGCGAAGTCCTCCTCGGAGTTCGACAATCTCAAGCGGACCGACGAAATCCTCGCCTATCTGCCGATGGCTTGGGTCGGCGACTTCATCTTCTCCGTGGGCCAAGCGCTCTGGACCGGGTTCTGCACCAATTGTCCCGAAAGCGCCGACACGATGCATGTCGACCTGCGCGAGATCGGGCCGACCTATTACTTCGCCCCGCCGCGCGTGTTCGAGACGCAGCTGACCTCCGTCATGATCCGCATGGAGGACGCGAGCCGGTTCAAGAAATGGCTCTTCGACACCTTCATGGCCCATGCCCGCAAGGTCGGCCCCGCCATTCTGGATGGCAAGAAGGTCTCCTTCATGGACCGCGCGAAATATGCGCTCGGCGAGTTGATGATCTATGGCCCGTTGAAGAACACGCTCGGCTTCAGCCGCGTGCGGGTGGGCTATACCGCTGGTGAAGCGATCGGGCCGGAAATCTTCGACTTCTACCGCAGCTTGGGCATCAACCTCAAACAGCTCTACGGCCAGACCGAGGCGACGGTGTTCATCACCGCCCAGCCCGATGGCGAGGTGCGCAGCGATACCGTGGGCGTGACTTGCCCGGGCGTGGAGTTGAAGATCGCCGACAATGGCGAGGTCTTCTACCGCTCGCCCGGCGTCTTTGTGGAATACTACAAGAACCCCGAAAGCACCGCCGACACCAAGGATGTCGAGGGCTGGGTCGCCACCGGCGACGCGGGTTTCATCGAGGAAAGCTCAGGCCATCTGCGCATCATCGACCGCGCCAAGGACGTGGGCCAGATGGCCGACGGCAGCCTGTTCGCGCCGAAATACGTGGAGAACAAGCTCAAGTTCTTCCCCAACATTCTCGAGGCCGTGGTCTTCGGCAACGGCCGCAGCGAATGCACCGCCTTCATCAACATCGACCTGACGGCGGTCGGCAACTGGGCCGAGCGCAACAACATCGGCTACGCCTCCTATCAGGAACTGGCGCGGCATCCGCAGGTGATGGACACGATTCAGAGCCATGTGGAGGAGGTGAACCGCTCGGTCGCTGAGGACGAAATGCTTTCGGGCTGCCAGGTGCACCGCTTCGTCGTGCTGCACAAGGAACTCGATGCCGACGACGGTGAGTTGACGCGCACCCGCAAGGTCCGCCGCAAGATCATCGAAGAGAAATACGCCGACATCATCGCCGCACTCTACGACGGCTCCGACAAGGTCAGCACCGAGACCGAAGTGACCTACGAGGACGGCCGCAAGGGCTCGATCAAGGCGACGCTCGAAATTCGGGAGGCTGCCGTGCAGCCGACCAGCGCACGGATGGCGGCGGAATGAGCGCGGTCAGTGCCGGGCAGGCGGGAACTATGGAAAGGGACAGCGTGAAAGATCAGGCTGACAGCTATGTCACCGACGACGGCCGCACCATCGGCCCGACGGTGATGGAGATGAAGAACATTACCCTGCGCTTTGGCGGTGTGGAGGCGATCAAGGATATTTCCTTCGACATCCGCGAGGGCGAGATCCGCGCGATCATCGGGCCGAACGGGGCGGGCAAATCCTCGATGCTGAACGTGATCAGTGGCTTCTATGTCCCCCAAGAGGGTGAGGTCTGGTACAAGGGCGCCAAGCGGCCCCCGATGAAACCCTATCAGGTGGCCCAGCAGGGCATCGCCCGGACCTTCCAGAACATTGCGCTTTTCGAGGGCATGTCAGTGCTCGACAACGTGATGACGGGGCGTCTGACGCAGATGAAGACCGGGATGCTGGCGCAATCCTTCTGGAAAGGCGCAGCCGAGCGCGAAGAGATCGAGAACCGCGAGATCGCCGAGAAGGTCATCGACTTTCTGGAAATTCAGGCGATCCGCAAGACCCCGGTGGCGCGTCTGCCCTACGGTCTGAAAAAACGGGTCGAACTGGCCCGCGCGCTGGCCGCCGAGCCGACGATCCTGCTGCTGGATGAACCGATGGCCGGCATGAATGTCGAGGAGAAGGAGGACATGAGCCGCTTCATCCTTGACGTGAACGACGAGTTTGGCACCACCATCGCGCTCATCGAGCACGATATGGGCGTGGTCATGGACCTGTCCGACCGCGTCGTGGTGATGGATTACGGCCGCAAGATCGGTGACGGCTCGCCCGATGAGGTGCGCAACAACCAAGAGGTGATCGACGCCTATCTGGGGGTGGCCCATGACTGAGCGCTGCACGATCACCCGCAATGACACTGCCGTTCTGACTTTGGGGAGGGCCAATGATGCCTGAGCAACTGGCGTTTACGATCGAGGTCTTTCTCAACGGGCTGATGGCCGGGGTGCTTTATGCGCTTGTGGCGCTTGGCTTCGTGCTGATCTACAAGGCTTCGGGCATCTTCAACTACGCCCAAGGTGTCATGGCGCTCTTTGCCGCGCTGACGCTGGTGGGGATCATGGAAGGGCAGGTGCCTTTCGGCCATCTGATCAACGCGATCCTTGGCACCGAGGTGCATCACTTCGGCTGGCACATTCCGGCGTTCCTTGCCATCGTGCTGACTATGATCGTGATGATCGTGCTGGCCTATTGCGTGCAGCGCTTCGTGTTCCGCTACCTCGTGGGGCAGGAACCGATCATCCTTTTCATGGCGACCATCGGTCTGGCCTATTTCCTCGAAGGGGTGGGCGACCTGATGTGGGGGTCCGAGATCAAGACCCTCGACGTCGGCTTGCCGCAGGGCATCAACGTCTGGATCGACGAATTCACCTATAACGCCACCGGTTACGGCTTCTTCATCGACAACCTTGATATCGTGGCCTCTGTGGTGGCGGCGGTGCTCGTGATCGGGTTGGTGATGTTCGCGCAATATACCAAGCAGGGCCGCGCCATGCGCGCCGTGGCGGACGATCACCAGGCCGCGCTCTCGGTCGGTGTCTCGCTGAACTTCATCTGGATCCTCGTCTGGTCGCTCGCCGGTTTCGTGGCGCTGGTCGCAGGCATCATGTGGGGCGCGAAGTCGGGCGTGCAGTTCTCGCTCTCGCTCATCGCGCTGAAGGCGCTGCCGGTGCTGATGCTGGGCGGTTTCACCTCGATCCCCGGTGCCATCGTCGGCGGGCTGATCATCGGCGTGGGCGAAAAGCTCTTCGAGTTCCTGATCGGTGCCCCCTTCCTTGGCGGCGCGACCGAGAACTGGTTCGCCTACATGCTGGCGCTGGTCTTCCTTGTCTTCCGCCCGCAGGGCCTGTTCGGGGAGAAGATCATTGAGCGGGTTTGATACAGGCTACCCGGAAACTGTCCGGGGGACAGTTTCGCCTGTTCAAAGGGCGAAGCCCCGGATTGAGAATGCCATGCTGCGCGGCGCGCGCGCAGCCCAAGGCGCACTGACCGCTGAGAGCGCAGTGCAAATGACTACCGCAGAAGGGAAAGCAGTCTAATGTTCTATCGTGAAGCGGGCGATTTCAACACGTCCTACGCCCAAGATCAGCAGACCTTCCCGATCAAGTTCGACCGGTACCGCTACTATCTGGTGCTCTTCATCGCGGTCTTCGTCGTGCCCTTCGTGGTGAATGACTACTGGGTGAACTCGCTGTTCCTGCCCTTCCTGATCTACGCCATCGCGGCGATCGGGCTGAACATCCTCGTCGGCTACTGCGGGCAGGTGAGCCTTGGGACCGGGGGTTTCATGGCGGTGGGAGCTTATGCCTGCTACAAGCTGATGACGGCGATGCCCGAGGTCAGCATGTTCATCCACATCCTGCTGGCGGGCGGCATCACCGCCGCCGTGGGTGCGCTGTTTGGCCTGCCGTCCTTGCGGATCAAGGGGTTCTACCTCGCCGTGGCGACGCTGGCGGCGCAGTTCTTCCTCGTCTGGCTCTTCAACCGGGTGCCGTGGTTCTACAACTACTCCGCCTCCGGCCAGATCAGCGCGCCCGAGCGGGACACCTTCGGCATCCTGATCACCGGCCCCAATACCGAAGCCTGGGCGACCTATATGTTCTGCCTGATCTTCACCGTGGGCAGCGCACTGGTGGCGCGTAACCTGACGCGGGGCTCGGTGGGGCGCAAGTGGATGGCCATTCGCGACATGGACATCGCCGCCGAGATCATTGGGGTGAACCCGCTGCGTGCCAAGCTCACGGCCTTTGCGGTCAGCTCCTTCTTCATCGGGGTCTCGGGCGCGCTCTTCTTCTCGATCTACCTCGGCGCGGTGGAAGTGGGCGAAGCCTTTGGCATCAACAAATCCTTCCTCGTGCTCTTCATGATCATCATCGGGGGATTGGGCAGCATCTTCGGCAGCTTCGCCGGGGCGGCCTTCCTCGTGCTCCTGCCGGTGCTTTTGAAGATCGTCGGCGTGGACTGGCTGGGCTGGCCCACGGATATCGTGGCGCATTTGCAGCTGGTGATCGTGGGCGGGCTGATCGTGGTCTTCCTGATCGCTGAGCCGCACGGGCTGGCGCAGCTGTGGCGCGTCGCCAAGGAAAAACTGAGATTGTGGCCCTTCCCGCACTAAGCGGGAGCCATGAAAAGCGAGGCCGGAGGGAGGAAACCCGGCCCAAACACCCAAGTCGGACAATCCAAGGGAGGAAACACCGATGAAATACAAACTGGGAACACTGGCCGTAGCTGGCCTGATGGCGGCAAGCCCCGTGATGGCGGACCTCGTCTTTCCGTCGCTGAGCTATCGCACCGGGCCCTATGCCGCGGGCGGCATCCCCTTCGCCGACGGCTATGCCGACTATTTCACCCTGCTCAATGAGCGTGACGGCGGCATCGGTGGCGAGACCATCCGCGTGCCGGAATGCGAGACCGCCTATAACACCGAGAAGGGCGTGGAATGCTACGAATCCACCAAGGGTGAAGGCGCGTTGGTGTACCAGCCGCTTTCGACCGGCATCACCTACCAGTTGATCCCCAAGGTCACCGCTGACGACATTTCCATGCTGACCTCCGGTCTGGGCCGTACCTCGGCCAAGAACGGCAATGTCTTCAGCCATGTGTTCAACTTCCCGGCCAACTACTGGGACGGTGCCTCGGTGGCGATCAAGCACATCATGGAAGAAGAGGGCGGCAGCCTCGAAGGTAAGAAGATCGCGCTGGTCTATCACAACTCCGCCTATGGTAAGGAGCCGATCCGCACCCTGCAGGAACTGAGCAAGAAACATGGTTTCGAGCTGAAGGAAGTGCCCGTCGACCACCCCGGTCAGGAGCAGAAATCCCAGTGGCTGCAAATTCGCCGTGACAAGCCCGACTATGTGATCATGTACGGCTGGGGCGTGATGAACCAGGTCGCCGTGCAGGAAGCCGCCAACATCCGCTTCCCGATGGACAAGTTCATCGGCATCTGGTGGTCCGGCTCCGAGAACGACGTGCTGGCCGCCGGTGCCAAGGCCGATGGCTACAAGGCGCTGACCTTCCACAACGTCGGCTCCGACTATCCGCTCTATGACGATCTGCAGAAATACGTCGTGGACGCGGGCAAGGCCGCAGGCGCGGGCGATCAGGTCGGCTCCGTTCTGTACAACCGTGGCATCTATGCCGCGATGCTGGTGGCCGAGGCCGCGCGCACCGCGCAGGAAATCCATGGCGTCAGCGACATCACAAGCGGCCAGATGCGCGACGGGATGGAACAGCTCGAGATCACCGAAGAGAAGATGGCGGCGCTTGGCCTGCCGGACTTCGGCCCCGAGTTCTCCGTCTCTTGCGAGAACCACGGCGGCGAAGGCTTTGTGGCCGTGACCCAGTGGGATGCCGAGGCCAAGGAGTGGAACCTCGTGTCGGACTTCATGCAGTCGGATCAGGACGTGATCCAGCCGCTGATCGACGAGGACAGCTCGGCCTACGCCAGCGAGAACGCCATCGAGGGCAACTGCTAAGAACCCTGCTCCCGGCCACCTATCGGGTGGCCGGGGACATCTTCGAACCCCAGGAAAGGTCCACCACATGCTGGATGCCGCCAACACCAATGACGTCGCAGTCGACAACCTGCTCGAGGTCAACAATATCGAGGTGATCTACAACCACGTCATCCTCGTGCTGAAGGGCGTCAGCCTGAACGTGCCCAAGGGCGGCATCACCGCGCTTCTGGGCGGCAATGGCGCCGGCAAGACGACGACGCTCAAGGCGATCTCGGGGCTGCTGGCCTCGGAGCGTGGGGAGGTCACCAAGGGCTCGATCAAGTACCGGGGCGGCGCGATCCAGCATCAAGACCCCGCCGAGATCGTGAAACAGGGGGTCGTGCAGGTCATGGAAGGCCGGCACTGCTTTGAGCACCTCACCATCGAGGAAAACCTGCTCACTGGCGCTTACACGCGCAGCGACGGCAATGCCGCGATCCAGCGCGACCTCGAGATGGTCTATAATTATTTCCCCCGTCTGAAGGAGCGCCGCCGTTCGCAGGCCGGCTATACCTCGGGCGGTGAGCAGCAGATGTGCGCCATTGGCCGCGCGTTGATGTCCCGGCCCGAGACGATCCTGCTGGACGAACCCTCGATGGGCCTCGCGCCGCAACTGGTGGAGCAGATCTTCGAGATCGTGAAATCGGTCAACGAACAGGAGGGCGTGACCTTCCTGCTGGCCGAGCAAAACACCAACGTCGCCCTGCGTTTCGCGCATTACGGCTACATCCTCGAATCCGGGCGCGTGGTGATGGACGGTCCCGCCAAAGATCTGCGCGAGAACCAGGACGTGAAAGAATTCTACCTCGGCATGTCCGACGAAGGCCGCAAGAGCTTCCGCGACGTGCGCAGCTACCGCCGCCGCAAGCGCTGGCTCAGCTAAGCCGGCACCGCCCGGACCCGAAGGAAAGACCATGATGAGACCAGAGCGGGCCTATGCCCTCTCAAGTGATGCCATAGCAGGAAAGTGACAGGGATGCTCACCAAGCCCCATTTCGACGATCTGGAAACCCGCAGCGCCGACCAACGGGCGGCCGATCTGGCGCAGGCCTTGCCGCAGCAGATCGCCCGCGCGCAGGGCTTGCCGGGCTATGGCGAGACGCTCAAGGGGGTGGATGCGGCGCAGATCACTTCTACCGAGGCGCTGGCCGACCTGCCGGTGCTGCGCAAGTCCGAGCTCGGCAAGGCGCAGGCAGCGCAGGCGCCCTTCGGCGGCTTCACCACCAAGCCGGTGACCGAGTTCAGCCACGTCTTCCAATCCCCCGGCCCGATCTACGAGCCGTCGAGCAACGCGCCCGACTGGTGGCGCATGGGGCGGTTCCTGCATGCCGCCGGGATTGGCGCGGGCGACGTGGTGCACAATTGCTTTGGCTACCACCTGACCCCGGCCGGCATGATCTTTGAGTCCGGCGCCCGGGCCGTGGGGGCCACGGTGCTGCCCGCCGGGACCGGCCAGACCGAGCTTCAGGTCACCGCCGCCCGCGACGTGGGTTCCACCGCCTATGCCGGAACGCCGGATTACCTGAAGGTGATTCTCGAGAAAGCCGATGCCATGGGGGTGAAGCTGAACATCACCAAGGCGGCAGTCGGCGGCGGGGCGCTTTTCCCCAGCCTGCGGGCCTTCTATCAGGAGCGCGGCATTACCTGCCTGCAATCCTATGCCACCGCTGACTTGGGCAATATCGCCTATGAAAGCCCGGCGATGGAGGGGCTCATCGTCGACGAGCAAGTCATCGTCGAGATCGTCACCCCCGGCACCGGCATCCCCGTGGCCCCGGGCGAGGTCGGCGAGGTCGTGGTCACCACGCTCAATCCCGACTACCCGCTGATCCGTTTCGCCACAGGCGACCTCAGCGCCGTGCTGGAGGGCGAAAGCCCTTGTGGACGCACCAATATGCGCATCAAGGGCTGGATGGGCCGCGCCGACCAGACGACCAAGATCAAGGGCATGTTCGTGCGGCCCGAGCAGGTCGCCGCGTTGGTTGCCCAGCACGACGAGATCGAGAAGGCCCGCGTCATCGCCAGCCGCGAGGGCGAGGCCGATGTCATGACCGTGCAGATCGAGACCGCCGGAGAGGACAAGGACGCCTATGCCCAATCCGTGGCCGATCTGCTCAAGCTCAAGGGCCGTGTCGAACTGGTCGCCCCCGGCAGCCTGCCGCGTGACGGGCTGGTGATCGAGGATACCCGCAGCTACGACTGAGGCGCAGCGTCGCGCCCTCTGGCATTTCCGAGTGAAATCGTCGAAATAGGGCGCATGACGCTGAACCCCGCCTCCACCGAGACACCCCACCTGCGCCGCGCCCGCGACGGGCTGCGCGCGCTCTCGGGCGTTGCCCTGACCGTGGCCCTCTTCTGCGCGCTGCCGATGCTGGCGGTGCTGATCGCCGCCCTCAGCGGCGGGACCGAGACGGTGCAGCACCTGATCGACACGGTGCTGGGCCGCTACACGGCCACCACGCTCTTGTTGGTGCTGCTGGTCTCTCTGGGCACCTTCGCCATCGGTGTGGGGGCCGCGTGGCTGGTCACGATGACGCGTTTTCCGGGCGCGAAACTTCTCGAGATCGCGCTGGTCCTGCCGCTGGCCTTCCCGGCCTATGTTCTGGCCTATGCCTACACCCATGTGCTGGACCATCCCGGCATCGTGCAGACCGTGCTGCGCGACGCCACCGGCTGGGGGCCGCGCGATTACTGGTTCCCCGAGATCCGCTCGCTCGGCGGGGCGGCGGCGATGCTGGTGCTGGTACTCTACCCTTACGTCTACCTTCTGGCGCGCGCCGCTTTCCTGCAGCAGAGCGGGACGACCTTTCTGGCCGCCCGCGCGCTTGGCTCCAGCGCATGGGCCGCGTTCTTCAAGGTCAGCCTGCCGCTGGCGCGGCCCGCGATTGCCGGGGGCGTGCTGCTGGCGGTGATGGAGACCATCGCCGATTTCGGGACCGTAGCCTATTTCGGCGTGCAGACCTTCGCCACCGGTATCTACACCAGCTGGTTTTCCATGTTCGACCGCGCGGCGGCGGCACAGTTGGCGCTTTGCCTGCTGAGCTTCGCGTTCTTGCTGGCGATGCTGGAGCGGGCGCAGCGCGGCAAGGCCAAGTATCACGACCCCTCCCGCCGGACCCAGTCGGCACCGCCAGCCGAGTTGAAAGGCTGGCAGGCTGCGGCGGCGATCGTGCTTTGCGGGGTGCCGGTGCTGTTGGGCGCGGTGTTGCCGGTGGTGATCCTCGTGACCATGGGGCTCGACAGCGAGCAGAGCCTGCTGAGCCCGCGCTACTTGGGCTTCATGCGCAACTCGGTGACGCTTGCCGGGGTCGCGGCGCTGCTGACGGTGCTGGCGGCGATCAGCGTGGGCTTCTACCGGCGGCTGCGCCCGGGGCGGGTCTCGCAGGGCGCGGCCTATGTGGCGCGGCTCGGCTACGCGGTGCCGGGCGGGGTGATTGCGGTGGGGCTTCTGGTGCCCTTTGCGGCCTTCGACAACGCGCTCGACGCCTGGATGCGCGAGACCTTCGACATCTCCACCGGGCTGTTGATCACCGGCTCGATCTGGCTTCTGGTGCTGGCCTATCTGGTGCGCTTCCTCGCCGCGGCGCTTGGCGCCTATGAGGGCGGACAGTCGATGGTGCATGCCAATATGGATGCCGCCGCGCGCTCGCTGGGGCAGACGCCTCTGGGCACGCTGCGTCGGGTGCATCTGCCGATCCTCGCGCCGAGCCTGTTGACCGCGTTGCTGATCGTCTTTGTCGACGTAATGAAGGAGCTGCCCGCGACGCTGATCATGCGGCCGTTCAACTATGACACACTTGCGGTGCAGGCCTATCGGTTGGCCAGCGACGAGCGGCTGAACGGGGCCGCGGTGCCGAGCCTCGTGATCGTGGCGATGGGGTTGTTGCCGGTGATCCTGATCTGCCGGCAGGTGGGGCGGCAGCGGTAGATCCCGAGGGCCAGCGCCTGCCCGTGGGGTGGCGAACCAGACCTGCGTTTGTGCCGCTTTATGGTGCCGCCTTGGCGTGACTCAGATGACTTCCACCCAGCCTCACCAAATCGCCAGCCCGTCGCACCAGAGGTGCGCCGTTATTGATCGGCACGCCTTTGGCGTGACGGGACGGGCAGGCGATGGCCCGGCGCCTGCGGCTTGATACCGGGCCGGGAACGATGAGGGCAGCGCCCTCCCTGGGGGGCGATGATCGGCCTGCTTTCTGCAATGTCATTGCCAAGGGCGCAGGCGCGGCGTCATGCGGTGGCCTTGCAAAATCGCCCTCCGGGGGGAGGGAGGGCGATGCCCGTGGTTCCCACGGGCGGGGCGCTTGCGGGAGGCGCAGCGCAATAAAAAAGGCGGGCCCGAAAGCCCGCCTCCTGCTCGATTGTCTTGCTGATTATTCCCAGCCGACCGAGTTGAAGATCTTCTGCGCGGTGCCGATGTTCTCGGCCACGTCCGACAGGTTCACCTCGTCGGCCTTGAACTCACCCAGCTGCTTCACGCTGTCGGCCAGTTCCACACCTTCCACGGTGGGGAATTCGTCGTTGCCCGCCGAGAAGTAGACCTGCGCCTGATCCGAGGCGAGATACTCAAGGAATTTCACCGCGTTCTCGCGGTTCGACGCGTTCTTGGCCACACCGCCACCCGAGAGGTTCATATGCGCGCCGTTGCCTTCCTGATCGGGCCAGATCACGCCGATCTTGCCAATATCGGCGCTGACGCCATCGACATCGGTGCGGATCGCACGGGCGAAGTAGTAGCTGTTGGAAACCGCGATGTCGCACTCACCGGAAACGATGCCGCGCAACTGGTCGGTGTCACCACCCTGCGGGGCGCGCGCCATGTTGTCGACCACGCCCTGCGCCCAGTCGGTGGCGGCTTCTTCGCCCTCATGGGTCACGATGGAGGCCAGCAGGGTCTGGTTATAGGTATTGGTCGAGGA
This sequence comes from Sulfitobacter sp. 1A15299, assembly GCF_043556915.1. Lineage (NCBI taxonomy): Bacteria > Pseudomonadati > Pseudomonadota > Alphaproteobacteria > Rhodobacterales > Roseobacteraceae > Sulfitobacter > Sulfitobacter sp. 1A15299. The sequence continues at coordinate 637,221 of NZ_JBIFFJ010000001.1, forward strand.
GCGGATGCAGACCTGACCTTTGTACGCGGGATCGGCGAGGTCCATGTAGGTCGCGGGCGGGTTGTCCATCGTCTCTTTGTTGTAGAAGATGATCCGCGCACGCTGCGACAGGCCGAACCACTGGTTGTCGTCGTCCTGCAGGTTGGCAGGGATGCGCTCTTCCAGTGTCTCGCTCTCAATAGCTTGCAGCAGGCCCAAGTCCTTGGCGCGCTTGAGGCGGCTTGTGTCCACGGTCAGCAGGACGTCGGCGGGGGAATTCGCGCCTTCGGCTTCCATACGGGCCAGCAGTTCGTCGGCCTTGCCTTCGATGCGGTTGATGGTGATGCCGGTTGCTTCGGTAAAGTCGGAGTAGAGCCGCTCATCGGTGTCGTAGTGACGCGAAGAGTAGAGGTTCAACTCGCCATCGGCCAGCGCGGGCAGGGCCAGCGCCATAAGCGCGGCGGCGGCAGTCGATGTTTTGCAGAAGGTCATATCAGGGTCCTGTCTCATTGGTATAACTTGACTGAAACAGTAAGAAACAGATTTCACCCTGTCCTGCAACCAATTCCGATAGAATTGGTTGGAAAGCCCCCGGCGAAGCGGCGCCGGGGGGTGTGCCGTCAGTCCTTGCTGCCGATCTTGTCTTGGGTCTTGGTGTCGAAATCACTGGCGTCGTGACGCTCATGCAATTGCATCGACAGGTCATCCCCGAAGGCACGATTGACCATACGGCCCCGGGTCACGGCAGGGCGCGCGTCAATCGCCTCGGCCCAACGCATGACGTTCTTGTAAGAGGTCACATCGAGGAATTCCGCCGCGGAGTAGAGCCGACCGAGGACCAGTTGCCCATACCAGCTCCAAATCGCGATATCGGCGATGGAGTATTCATCGGCAAAATATTCATGCTCGGCCAAATGTTTGTCCATCACGTCAAGCTGGCGCTTGGTCTCCATCGCGAAACGGTTGATGGGGTATTCGAACTTCTCCGGCGCGTAGGCATAGAAATGGCCAAAGCCGCCGCCAAGGTAAGGCGCGCTGCCCATCTGCCAGAAAAGCCATGAGAGCGCCTCGGTCCGGCGGGCGGGGTCTTGGGGCAGGAAGGCGCCGAACTTTTCGGCAAGGTAGAGCAGGATCGCTCCCGACTCGAAGACCCGCTGCGGCGTGTCGCCGGAGCGGTCCATCAACGCGGGAATTTTCGAATTGGGGTTCACCTCGACAAAGCCGGAGCCGAACTGATCGCCCTCGGAAATATCAACTAACCACGCGTCATATTCCGCCGCCTTGTGACCTGCCGCCAGCAGTTCTTCGAACATCACAGTGACTTTGACCCCGTTGGGCGTGGCGAGGGAGTAAAGCTGAAAGGGATGCTCCCCAACGGGCAGTTCCTTGTCATGGGTCGCCCCGGCGATGGGGCGGTTGGTGCTGGCGAATTTGCCGCCGCTCTCTGATTCCCATTTCCAAACCTTGGGGGGCGTATATTCGGGCGTGTCCGACATGATGGTCTTCCTTGTTATTCAAGCCTGCCTTGAAGGTGGGGTTTTGCGCCGGGGTTGCAAGCAGTTAGGCGCAACGAAAAAAGCCGCCCCCGAAGGGGCGGCCTTTAAATCGAATAGCTGCGAAGCTCAGCCCTGACGGGCTTTGAACCGGCGCTGCGTCTTGTTGATGACGTAAACGCGGCCTTTGCGACGCACAACACGGCAATCGCGATGCCGATTCTTGAGCGAGCGGAGCGAATTGCGAACCTTCATGGTCGTCTCCTCATGTCGTGGCGCGGGCCAGCGCCTGGGTTGCGGGCAACCCGCGCAGGGCGGGTCGATGAATAAATGGTGGGCGATACTGGGATCGAACCAGTGACCCCTTCGATGTCAACGAAGTGCTCTACCGCTGAGCTAATCACCCACTTTTCAGCGTTTCCGTATCGGCCCCAAAACTAAATGGGGCGCGAAATTTCGCGCCGTTGGGGTGCTATAAAAGGAGTCGGCGGCGGGATCAAGGGCTTTTGGCGCGGAATAAACACGCTATGTTCGACTTAGAGGAATTTATTATGCCGATGACCGCTTACGAAGTACTGCATCCGGACAGAAACCACTCCTGCGTGGTCTTTGCGTCGCCTCATTCGGGGCGGGATTATGCGGCGTCTTTCCTGCGGCGGTCGGTGTTGGACGAACATGCAATCCGGTCATCCGAGGATGCTTTTGTCGATCTTTTGTTCGACTGCGCACCGCTGTATGGCGCTTCTTTTATCAAGGCAGGGGCCCCGCGGGCCTATATCGACCTTAATCGCGCGCCGGAGGAACTCGATCCATCTGTCATCGAAGGCATTCCGCGGCAGGGGCATAACCCGCGCGTGGCCTCGGGGCTGGGGGTGATTCCCCGCGTCGTGGCCAATGGCCGGGCGATTTATCGCGGCAAACTGTCCCAAGAAGAGGCGCAGTTGCGAATCGACAGTTATTGGCGACCCTATCACGCAAAATTGCAGGAGTTGCTCAGCGGGGCGCACCGCCGTCATGGCCAAGCGGTGCTGGTTGATTGCCATTCCATGCCGCATGAGGCGATGGACGGCGTGGCCCGTGGTGGGATGCGGCGGCCCGATGTCGTTCTGGGTGACCGTTTCGGCGCGGCGGCGGGGGGCGAGGTGGTCGACCGGATCGAAGCGGCCTTCGTCGACGCGGGTTTCGTCGTGACGCGCAATTCGCCCTTTGCAGGGGCCTATATCACCCAAGCCTATGGCCGCCCGTCCCGGGGGCAACATGCGGTGCAGGTGGAAATCGACCGCGCGCTTTATATGAACGAACGCTTGATTCGCCCTAATGGCGCTTTCGAGGCGGTTCAGGCGGCGCTGCAACGTGTGGTGGCCGAGGTGGCGCAGATCGGTCAGGAGCGGCTTCCGCTCGCCGCGGAGTAGGCTCAGCGCAGCGCGCGGCCTTTGACGATGGCTTTTTCACCGAAACGGCTGCGGATGCGATCGGCGGCGCGTTCGGCCCGGCTGCGTTGTGCCGCACCGGGGTCGAGCAGATCGCCCGCCATATCCGCCCCCTCGGCGCCCGACAACTCGGACAGGCCCACGCCGATCAGCCGATAGGCGCTTTGGTGATCGACCTGATCGAAGAGGGCGCGGGCGGTGCGGTAAATCCGGTCGGCCAATTGGGTCGGGTCATGCAGCGACAGGCGGCGCGACAGCACGGTATGATCGGCCCGTTTGAGCTTGAGCGTCACCACCCGGCCCGCCATCTCTTTCGCCTTGGCGCGGTCTGCCACCTTCTCCGCCAAGCGCCAGATATGGCCGTCCAGAATCTCTGCATCGCCCGTATCGTCAGAGAATGTCGTCTCGTTGCTGATCGACTTCACCGGACGGTGGCGTGAGACGCGGCGGGCGTCTTGCCCCCGTGCCAGATGCCACAGCCGCTCGCCCATGCTGCCAAAGCGCGCGATGAGGTCGGTCTGTTCCCACCGCAAGAGATCGGAAAAGCTGCGGATGCCGGCCTTTTCCAGCGCGGTTTGCGTGGCGGCACCGACGCCCCAGATCATGCCCACTGGTTTGTCGCGCAGAAAGTCCGCCGTTTCCCCCGCGCCGATGACAGAGAACCCATGCGGTTTGTCGAGGTCCGAGGCGACTTTGGCCAGAAACTTGTTGTGGCTCAACCCGATGGAGCCGGTCAGCCCCAGTTCGGTTTTCATCCGCCGCACCAATCGTGCCAGCATCATCGCCGGAGGCTGGCCGTGCAGCCGCGCGGTGCCGGTCATATCGAGAAAGGCTTCGTCCAGCGACAGCGGCTCGATGGCAGGGGTCATCTCTTCCATCATGGCGCGGATCGCGCGGGAGGCTTCGGCATAGACCTCCCGCGCCGCCCCCCGCCGATGATGACGGGTTTGCCCGCGAGTTCGGGATTGTCGCGCTTTTCGACCGAGGCATAGAAGGCGTCGCAATCCATATGGGCGATGGAGAGGTCGAAGAGTTCCGGGTGGGACAGCACGCGCGGACTGCCGCAGCGCGGGCAGCGCCGCGCCGGCGGGATTTCAGACAGACAGTCGCGACAGAGGGTGGCCATGGGTACACCGGATGGGCAGGGTTCGGGCGACGATTCTAACCAGATCGCGAGGGATTGAACATGGTCTTTGATGGCGCAAAGCTTGCGCTTTACCTAGGGGAGAAGCTGGCCGTGATCCTGCGCGACGATCTGCCGGGGCTGCTCTTTGCCGATCACTGGGATTTGCCCGGCGGGGGCCGCGAGGGGGACGAGACCCCGCTGGCCTGCGCGTTGCGTGAATGCCGCGAAGAATTGGGGATCGTGGTGCCTGAAGGTGCCGTGGTCTGGGAGGGCTGCTTTGACGAGGGCGGGCGGATCAAGTGGTTCTTCGTCGCGCGCTTACCGGCCGAGTCGGAGGCTCAGATCGTCTTTGGCGATGAGGGGCAGCGCTGGCGCTTGATGACCGAGGCGGAGTTTCTCAACCATCCCCGCGCCGTTCCCGCCTTTCAAGACCGCTTGCGGGTCTATCTTGCAGAGCGCGCTAATGGGAGGATGCCGGGCAAACAAAGGCCCCCCGCCTGCGTGAGCGGGGGGAGGTGACGAACATCAGGAAGAACCAGTTCGTCGGGGAGTATCACCTGAGTTCAACATAACATATCCGGCGGTTTTTCCCTAACCTTGATGGCCGAGTCCAAGGCGCATCCCGGCGCGCTGTGGTCGATTTGCTACAGGCGCGGGCAAGCCCGTTGTTAACCTTCGGAAATTTCCTGAAGCACGGCGCGGGCGGCGGCGGCGGGGTCTTCGGCCTGCCAGATCGGGCGGCCCACCACGATATGATCGGCCCCGTCCGCAATGGCCTGCCCCGGTGTGGCGACGCGTTTCTGGTCGCCCAAAGCGGCCCCTTGGGGGCGCACGCCGGGGGTGACGATCAGCTTGCCGCCCGCCTCGGGCAGGGCGCGGATCGCCGCGGCTTCTTGGGGGGAGGCGATAACCCCATCCGCGCCCGCGTCCAGCGCCCTGCCCGCGCGGGTCAGCACCAGATCGCCCAGATCGCCCGGCTGGATCAGCGCGGCGTCAAGATCGGCGCGGTCCAGCGAGGTAAGGATGGTCACGGCGAGGATTTTCATATCGGTGCCCGCGGCCCCTTGTTTGGCCGCGGCCACCACATGCGGGTCGCCGTGAACGGTCAGGAAGTCCAGATCGAACTGCGCAAGGCCCCGCACTGCCGCCTCGACAGTGGCGCCGATGTCAAAGAGTTTCATATCGAGGAAGATGCGCTTGCCATGCTCTTGCTTCAACTCATTCGCCAAGGCCAAGCCGCCGCCGGTCAGCATGCCCAGGCCGATTTTGTAAAAGCCCACGGCATCGCTGAGCTTTTCGGCCAGTTCCAGCCCCGCGACCGCATGGGGAACATCAATGGCGACAATCAGACGGTCATCAGACATGCGAGGGCTCCTGCCAAATTTTAAACGGCTTTGACCTACGCTGCGGCGCGGGGCAAGTCCATCATTCATGCGGGGAGGGCGCAAAAAAGAGGCCCGAACGCCGCTAAGCGGGTCCGGGCCAAGTAATCAGAGACTTAGCAGGCAGGCACTGGTCTCTGGTGTGCGGAACGCCACATCGGGACAGATGAGGTGGCGGCAGGTCCGCGGGCAGCCGCGCGGCAGGCAGGCGCCGCGCGGAAGGGGGTCAAGCTGCGTCGCGACCGGGGAGGTGCATGACCTCTTCCAGCCAGCGCAGCGGATCGAAGCTGCGGCGTCCGGCCCGCTGTGCGGGGACGTGGCGCAGGACTTCAGAACTCAGGCCACGCTTTTGTGCGTGGCGACGAAGCGCCTGACGGGAGAGCCCGTCGGCGGCATCGCGATATGACATGGTGATGGGGGCGTCGATCGCACAGGCATAGCGGCGCAGCTGCTCCCCGTCTTGGACGGTCACCAGCGCTTCGAAACACTGAGTGGCCGCATTATAGGTGACATCTGTCAACTGGATCGGGCGCGTCTGCATCGTTTCACCTCTTGCGTTCTTCTGAACCTTTGCAGGCTGCTTTGTCCTGCTCTCCTCTGCTGGGTAAACGCGAGAGGCGGCAAAATGGTTTCATTATGGTTACAGCTTCTGTGGATAAAGGTTAACAATGTATTTATTTTAATGTCCTAGGGATGTATTTAATGTCTCAAAGTTGCCGTATTTTCGCCTCATTGGCTGATTTTCTCCTATTGGCGGCCGGTCTCTCGGCGGTATTTTGCGCTTGGATGGTCTTGAACCCGCAGCACCGCTTCCCAAATTGAGAGCGAGGCTCAGACCGCCGCGTGCCACATATCGGGCGCGGCATTTTGGAGCGCTTGTAGAAAAGGAGAGACCCATGGACTTGAGCAAGTTCACGGAAAGATCGCGCGGCTTCATTCAGGCGGCGCAGACCATTGCAACACGGGAAAGCCATCAGCGGTTGGCCCCGGAACATGTCCTCAAAGCACTGCTGGACGACGACCAAGGGCTCGCGCGGAATCTGATCGCCGCGTCGGGCGGCGACGGAGCGCGCGTGGTGCAGGCGCTTGATCTGGCACTTGGCAAGATACCGAAAGTCACCGGCGATGCGGGGCAGGTCTATCTGGAAGGCACCACCGCCAAGGTGCTGGCCGAGGCCGAAGCGATTGCCAAGAAAGCAGGCGATAGTTTCGTCACTGTCGAGCGCATTCTGACCGCGCTTTGCATGGTGAAATCCGGCGCAAAGACGGCGCTGGAAGCGGGGCAGGTAACCGCCCAAGGGCTGAATGCGGCCATCAATGACGTGCGCAAGGGCCGCAAGGCCGACAGCGCCACCGCCGAAGACAATTATGAGGCGCTGGAGAAATACAGCCTCGACCTGACCGCGCGGGCCGAAGAGGGCAAGATCGACCCGATCATTGGCCGGGACGAAGAAATCCGCCGCGCCATGCAGGTGTTGAGCCGCCGCACCAAGAACAACCCGGTGCTGATTGGTGAACCCGGCGTTGGTAAGACTGCCATCGCCGAAGGTTTGGCGCTGCGTATCGTGCATGGTGACGTGCCTGAATCCCTGCGCAACAAGCGTCTGCTCGCACTCGACATGGGGGCGCTGATCGCCGGCGCGAAATACCGTGGTGAATTCGAAGAGCGTTTGAAAGCCGTGCTGACCGAGGTGACCGAAGCCGCGGGCGAGGTGATCCTCTTCATCGACGAGATGCACACGCTGGTCGGTGCCGGTAAGGCCGATGGCGCGATGGATGCGTCGAACCTGCTGAAGCCTGCGTTGGCGCGGGGGGAATTGCACTGTGTTGGTGCCACCACCCTCGAAGAGTACCGCAAATATGTCGAGAAGGACGCAGCCCTTGCGCGGCGGTTCCAGCCGGTGATCGTGCAGGAGCCGACAGTGGAAGACACTGTTTCGATCCTGCGTGGTATCAAAGAGAAGTATGAGCTGCACCACGGCGTGCGCATCAGCGACACCGCGTTGGTCGCGGCGGCGACGCTCAGCCATCGCTACATCACCGACCGCTTCCTGCCCGACAAGGCGATCGACCTGATGGATGAGGCGGCGAGCCGTCTGCGGATGGAGGTCGACAGCAAGCCTGAAGAGCTGGATGCGCTGGATCGCCAGATCCTACAGCTTCAGATCGAGGCGGAGGCGTTGAAGAAGGAAGACGATGCCGCGTCCAAGGATCGGTTGGAGGCTTTGCAAAAAGACCTAAGCGATCTGCAAGACCGCAGCGCCGAGATGACGGCGCAGTGGCAGGCCGAGCGTGACAAGCTGGCCGGGGCGCGCGACATCAAAGAGAAGCTCGACCATGCGCGGGCCGAACTCGACATCGCGAAACGCGAAGGCAACCTCGCGCGCGCGGGCGAGCTATCTTATGGCGTGATCCCGCAGTTGGAGCGTGACCTCGAAGCCGCCGAAGGCCGCGAGGACGACATGCTGGTGGAAGAGGCCGTGCGCCCCGACCAGATCGCCTCCGTCGTCGAGCGTTGGACAGGCATCCCGGCGGGCAAAATGCTGGAAGGTGAGCGCGACAAACTGCTCCGGATGGAAGAGCAGTTGCATGATCGCGTGATCGGGCAGAACGCCGCCGTGAAGGCGGTGGCCAATGCCGTGCGTCGCGCGCGGGCGGGGCTCAATGACGAGAACCGCCCCTTGGGCAGCTTCCTCTTTCTCGGGCCGACCGGCGTGGGCAAGACTGAGTTGACCAAGGCCGTGGCCGAGTTCCTCTTTGACGACGACAGTGCGATGGTGCGCATCGACATGTCGGAGTTTATGGAGAAACACGCCGTGGCCCGTCTGATCGGCGCGCCTCCGGGCTATGTCGGCTACGACGAAGGCGGCGTGCTGACCGAAGCGGTGCGGCGTCGGCCCTATCAGGTCGTGCTCTTCGATGAGGTCGAAAAGGCGCATCCCGATGTCTTCAACGTGCTCTTGCAGGTGCTCGACGATGGTGTGCTGACCGACGGTCAGGGCCGCACGGTCGACTTCAAGCAGACGCTGATCGTGCTGACCTCCAACCTCGGGGCGCAGGCGCTGAGCCAACTGCCCGAGGGCGGCGATATGGCGGCGGCCAAGCGTGACGTGATGGATGCGGTCCGGGCGCATTTCCGGCCCGAGTTCCTGAACCGTTTGGACGAGACGATCATCTTTGACCGTCTGGGCCGCAAGGACATGGATGGGATCGTCGATATCCAGATGGCGCGGCTGCTCAAGCGACTTGCCGGGCGGAAGATCACGCTCGATCTGGATGATGCCGCGCGCAAGTGGTTGGCGGACGAGGGCTATGACCCGGTCTTCGGGGCGCGGCCTTTGAAGCGGGTGATCCAGCGTACCGTCCAGGATCCGCTGGCCGAGATGCTCTTGGCCGGGGATGTGAAGGACGGCGACACCGTTACCGTTCGCGCCGGGGCCGATGGCTTGATCATCGGCGATCAGGTGGCCGCGTCGAACCGGCCCAAACCGGATGATGCCACGGTGCATTAAACGCCCACAACATTGAGAAAGGCCGGGGTTTTCCCGGCCTTTTTGCTTGGGCTAAAACCCGCGAAAGGCGTCCATTATTCGCCAATCGCCTCTTTCACGATCTCATCGAGCAGGCTCTGCACCTCCTGCATCGCGCCGTCGGGAAAGGCGCGGTAGCCGATGGTCACTTCCTCACTCTCGGGGCGTTGCATGACGAAAATGTCGTAGGGGCAAAAGCCGATGTTCATTACATCCGCCTCCATCACCTTGCGCGACAGCGCGGCCGAGCAAAAGCTGAACACCTCCGCCGCCTCGAACAGCACCACGTCAGAGCCGACATCGGCGCGGGTGCGGTCGAGCATCTCACCGACATGGCTGACGTTTTCGGGGATGAGCCCTTGGTTCAGGATCGCATTCTCCACTCCGAAGGTTACATCGCCGAAGCTCTGGTCGGTGGTATAGGTGACCATTTCATCCGCTTGGGCGGCGCTTGCGCAGATCAGGCCGGCGGCGAGAAGAAAACGGATCATGGCGGCACTCCTTTGAATAACGGCGCCTGACATTCCGGTGTGCTGGCTGAAATCCGGGCGAAAGGATTTGGTCTGGCTTCCGGCGGGCGCTAACTCTGCATGAGTATAGTAGGGAGCGCTGAAATGGCCAATCGCTGGATCAATCGACTGACGGACCGTGACGTGACTGATGAGGCGCAGTACCTCAACCGGCGGCAAATCATGGGCGGCGCGATGGCGGGGCTGGGCCTTGCCGGGCTGGGGCAGGGGGCCGCGGCCCAGGAGGGGCTGACCCCGAATGACTACGAAGACATCACCCAATACAACAACTACTACGAATTCGGCACCGGTAAGGGCGATCCCGCGAAACACGCAGGCGCGCTGACCACCGCCCCTTGGACCGTGACCATCGCGGGGATGGTCGACAAGCCCGGCGATTACGCTTTCGAGGATATCATGAAGGCGATGACCATCGAGGAGCGCATCTACCGCCTGCGCTGTGTCGAAGCGTGGTCGATGGTGGTGCCGTGGAACGGGTTCGAGCTTGCCGATCTGCTCAATATGGCCGGGGTGCAATCCGGCGCGAAATACGTGGCCTTTGAGACTGCCTACCGCCCCGAAGAGATGCCGGGCCTGCGTTTCCCCGTGCTCGACTGGCCCTATGTCGAAGGGCTGCGGCTGGATGAGGCGATGCACCCGCTGACGATCATGGCCACCGGCATCTATGGCAAGGACATCCCGAACCAGAACGGCGCGCCGCTGCGGTTGGTCGTGCCGTGGAAATACGGGTACAAATCCATCAAATCCGTGGTGCGCATCACGCTCACCGAGAGGCAGCCGCCGACCAGTTGGAACAAGGCCGCCCCGCGGGAATACGGTTTCTACAGCAACGTGAACCCCAAGGTCAGCCATCCGCGCTGGTCGCAGGCCGATGAACGCCTCATCGGCGGCGGGCTTTTCGCGCGACGCCAGCCGACGCTGATGTTCAACGGCTACGAAGAGGAGGTGGCATCGCTTTACGAGGGCATGGACCTGACGGCGAACTTCTGATGCCTGCCGCAATATATATACACCTTCCTTTGGCTCAAGCGCCGCTGTCTGGCGTGGCCGCAGCATGACGCGCCTGACCGATGCCATGAACCGGGCGGCTCGGCGCATTCCGGTCTGGGTTGTCTATCTCCTGCTGGCCCTGCCCATCCCGTGGTTCTTTTACCAAGGGCTTACCGGCGGGCTGGGGCGTGATCCGGTAAAGGGGCTCGAACATCTCTATGGCCTTTGGGCGCTGCGCCTGCTGATCGCCGGGTTGGTGGTCACCCCGTTGCGCCGGTTGTTTGGGGTGAACCTGCTACGCTTTCGCCGGGCGATCGGTGTGATGACCTTCGTCTATGCGCTCGCGCATCTGATGGTCTGGGCGCTGCTGGACGTGCAGGGGCTCTCGCGAATCTGGGCGGATATTCTCAAACGGCCCTATATCACCATCGGTATGGCCGGGTTTCTCTGCCTTGTGCCGCTCGCGGCCACATCCAACAATTGGTCGCTGCGCAAGCTGGGGTCAGGTTGGCGCAAGCTCCACCGGCTGACCTACGCCGCCGCGGTCTTGGCGGCCCTGCACTTCGTCTGGCTGGCGAAAGGATTTCAGCTAGAGCCGCTGGTCTATGCAGGTCTTGTCGCGGTGCTTCTGATCTATCGGCTGCCGTTTGGGCGTCTTTGGCAGAAAGACCCACGGGGATGGACGGCTCGGAGGAAGCAGCAGGGGTCGTGATTCACATGTCTGAAACGCGCGATTCCGGCCCGTGGCATGTGGATAACTGGTGGCGTTAACATAATGGCGGTGCCGCGCGCCGTCTTCGGCTGAATTCTGCTGGATGTCTGGGTGTCTAAACCATTGTTTTTAAGTATTGATCTGCGGGTTTCATAAAAACTGCACAAAACTTCAAAAAACGGCTTGCGGCTTTGCGCCACTCGCCTTAGAACCCCCTTCACCGGCGGCGCTGAGGCGCACGGCGGGGCGCCAGGCGGGGCGGACGGCAGCGGAGACGCGGATGTTCGGATCACGAGGCGGATAAGAATTCGAGGTAATCGAGGCGGGGCGCGCCGTTAAGTTAGGGCGCATCTCAGTTTCTTTTGTCTCAACGCT